>NZ_CP123229.1:1843125-2457500 GCF_029855125.1 Methylocapsa sp. D3K7 | reverse complement strand
TGAGTGAGTGTTTCACTCGGAATTACGCTGAGGAGCTCCCAACCCTCGGCGACGTCATCGAACAGCGCGACAATCTCGGCATCATAATGCGCGTCATCCAGCGCCCTCGAGAGCTGTTGCCGCGCGGCTGGAAAATGTGGCCCTCCCTCAGCGTGCCACAGGCACGGAGAGCCATAGGATCCGTTTTTATTTAATAGTTCTTTATAGGCGGCGCCCTTTCGGACCTGCGGTGCTTCTTTATACGCAGGTCCCTTTTGGACCCGCGGAGCCGCGGTTCCGTTTTGGCCCCGCGGGATTGGGGAGTTATCCACAAGGCGGCTTAAGGGTTCCGGGACATCCCGGACCACGTAATCCATCTCGCCGAAGCGCTGGTCATCCAAAATCCGCCGTTGCTCGCGTGTTACGTAGCCGGCGCTGATCAACTCCCGGAAAATGCGTTGCAGCTTTTTCTTGCCAATCCTGAGGGTGCGCCCGACATGATCAAGCCGAACCTGCCAGTTATGAGGGCGCGACAGGAGAAAGCCGAGAACACCCTTGGCCTCGATCGACAGACGCTTGTCGAGGAACATTGCGTTTGGCACGATTGTGAAATGGGCCCGGTGCTCGCGGCGAATGATGGTCACCGCTGAGACTGAGCCCAATCGGCTATTAACGGAACCGGTTGACGCATGGCGACAGGCGCTGCTGGCTCTGCCGTGAGCAAACCAGCTGGTCTGGAAGGATGAGAGCACACCTGATTAGCGCTAAGTGTGCGTGGAACAACCGCAGCGCCTATGGGGGCAATTTTTGGTTGGCGCTTGAGCATGTAATTGAAAGTCATGCCAAAATGTGCCACGTGCGCTGTGTGGCATGAATGGCCCAATTCTACGCTGCAGCACGCCAGGGCTACCGAGGTCCAACGCCGTCCGAATGACCGTCCGTTGCTTTGGGCGCACCACAAGAACGCCGGCGTCGCGGACAAAGCTCGTGCTCTATCCAAACGAGGCTATCAGTACCTTGTCCCGCTTATCGTCAGCGCGACGCGCGTTCCGAGCTCACATTCCGAGTCCGAGCGTGCGTTTTCGCTCAAAGTCCCACGATATTCCCGACTCCCGGACGATGCCGCTGATCTGCCGGCCCAGCCGCTCATCCATGATGGGCCGCCATGGGACCAGGGTGAACTCATGAGCATTCTCGATGAGGGCGTATTTGCCTGAGTTGAGTTGGGTCGTCCCCGTGAAGACGCCGGTGACGCGCTCGCCCTCGCTTGCGACGTGGAATGGCAAGCGGGTCTGGCCCTCCAGGGCCTTTCCTGCACGCGCGATCTCCTGCCGCTCCAGGCGGGCGATGAGATCCCTTGGCGCGCGGAGGCCGCCCTCCGGCGTGCGCCAGGCGTGACCTTTCGCGACGAGGGTCTCCGTGCGCCTTTCCATAGCCTGGCGAACTTCCGCGCCAAAATCTCCTTGAACGATCGGCAAGCGATGGGTGGACATCAGCTCCCGGTCAAGCCAGGTGGCGCCGTCCGCGCCGATCTGAGACTCGAGGTCAAGATTGGAAAGAAGCCTGATGGACGTCCGTCCCCGGCGCGGGGCGTCGTAATCGGCGGCGCGCTTCTCAAAATCACCGGGAATCCGCCAATGATCGGCGTCGATCAGTTCGACGATCCCCGCCCGGCGCAGGGCCTCCAGCCGGCGGACGTGGCTTTGGACGTAGGACTCGTAATCGCCGCCTGGAACGCGGAGGTCGGCGGCCTCGGCCATAACGCGATGTGTGCTCGGATGATAGTCGCCGGTGTCTCGCGCAAGCTCGGCGATATTACGATCCGCGGGACGCGGGACTTTTGGCGCCGGAGTAATCTCGACAATCGTTCCGATCTTCGCCTCTTCGACTGCCGCCGCCTCTCCCACCGCGACATGATGGACGCGGCCATCGACGCCGTCGACAATGAGGCCGAGGCGCTCGCCGAGCTCGTCGGTTAGCCCCTTGCCGATCACCCGGCCAACTATCGACGAGGAGGCCTGCTCGCCGTGCAGGACATAGCTGCCGAGCGCCCGCTCTTCGCCGCGGGCAGTGAGCGCGCGATTGATCGCCTTGACGATATCACCACGCTCGCCCAGATCCCGCAAAGTCGGCTCTAACTTTTCCGACAAGGCCCACGCACCCGGCTCGATCTCTGTCGCGAGGCCGTAACGCCGCAGGGTCTGTAAACGGCCGATGCGGAGCGTGTGATCAAAATCGGCGCGAAGCTGACCGGCTTCGGGCCGCAGATCAAGCACGCTTTCCTGTGCTTCCGCGATCATTGCCCGGTCGATCCGGGTGAAGCGCTCGGCGGTTATCTCGGCCGTGAGTTTGTGTCGCAATTCGAGGTCGGACTCCGGTCCCAATTCCAGGGTCGCCCGCTCCTGGGCGCGCAGCCGCACGCCATCGGTGATGTAGTCCTGGGCGATAATGAGATCCTTGCCCGTCTCGTCCTTACCCCGGATGACGACATGGCTGTGCGGATGGCCGGTGTTGAAATGGTCGACGGCGACCCAATCGAGCTCCGTTCCAAGATCTTGCTCCATCTGGCCCATGACGTCGCGGGTGAAGCCGCGAAGATCCGTAAGCCGATCGCTGTCCTCGGGCGCGACGATGAAGCGGAATTGGTGGCGGTCCTCCCGCCCGCGCTCCACAAACTCACTTCCGTCCGCCGCATCGGTCTGCAGCCCATACAGCCTTCCGCGTTCTCCTTCCCGGGTCGTTCCATCGCGCTGCAGGTAACGGAGATGGGCGGCGGCGCCCTTGCTCGTCCGTTTCAGCCTGACAATCCGCGCTTTCACCACCACGCGGCGCAGCCGCTCGCCGGGGCCACGTTGCTCGGTGGAACGCTTCAAACGATCGGCTGCCGCTTGGCCTCGGCCGATACGGCAACATCTCCCTTTCCGGGGCCGGTTTCCACCACTCCCTCGTCCCCCGTCCCCCCGCATTTGCGCGGCCGTCAGCGGGCCGCCGTTTGCTTTTGCTGCCGCCTTCAGGACCTGGTTCACAAATGATGTCGAGCGCTGCCCCGCACGGGTCCCGCGATCGCGAATGCGGCCGGGGCGCGGTTGGAAGTCGGAGGCGTTGTCGTGGCTCATACGCGAGAGATTGCGCCAGCTCCGGCCCCACGCAAGCCAAAACCCGCGCACCTCGTGCCATGTCGTTGAAAAAGAAAGGCAATGCGGGGCGGCTAACATTGCACCAAAGCAAACGAAGCAAAAAAATAATGTGCAGACAAGACCTTACAGGCAAACGAAAGTTTGCTTTAATCTTGCCATAACCTCTCCCCACGTAAGCGTCCGGTTCTCGCACATCGATTTGGGGGTGCGTTGGCGGTCCATTTCGGGTTCCTTCGTGAATGGGAGGATCTCCGGTGGCTTCGAAACACTTCGAGAACAAAGTGCGGCGCTCGTATTGGCCGGTGCACGTTGAGACTTGGCGCGGGAGCGGCGTTAGTCGCGCTGAATATTGCCGGCGCCATAAGCTGAACGAGTGCACGTTCGTCCATTGGCTGAAGGTGCTGGACACGCTGGAATCGTTGCGCAACAAGGCGCGCGAGCGGCGTAAACGGACGTGCGAGCCGGTGTCCAGAAACAAACAAAACAAGGCCGTCGAGGCGTTCTGGGCGATGCACGTCGAGGCGATGAACTGGAGTGGCGTCAGCGCCAAAGACTATGCCGCCGCGCACCACATCTCGGTCTATACCCTGCGCACGTGGCGCGCCCGGCTGGATGCGGATCCGCTGCGGATCGATTGGCGGGCGCGTCTTCGTCCGAGCGTCCGCGCGAAAATAAGCAAAGATGTTAGCAGCGCCGCTAAGGATCGTCCGACTGAAACGGTGTTGACAGACGTGGCCAAGAGTGATCCGCCGCGTGATCGGCGCTCGAACCGGCGCAATTTCACGGACGAGGAAAAGCTCTCCATCGTGCTTGAAACGGAGCAGCCCGGCACGAGCATGGCGGCAATCTGCCGTCAATATGACATCGCAACCAGCATGGTATTCCGTTGGCGCATCCAGTTTGGCTTTTGCGAGAAGAAGCGTGCGAAACTTGCGGCCGTGAAGCTGGCCGATGGACAAACCAGTTCATCTTCGACGCCGCTTATGCTGCACGATCTAATACCGCCGCCCGACGGTATGACGGTGGTCGAACTCGATGACGGGCGTCGTGTCTTCGCGCCGGTCGGCAGCGATCCGGATGCGGTTCGGCGCCACGTTCTCGAGCAGGAGGCGGTACGATGATGATCGTTCCAGCCGGCGTGAAAGTGCATTTGGCGCTGGGCTACACCGACATGAGGAAGGGTATGGACGGGTTGGCGATGCTCGTTCAGGATATGCTGAAGAAGGCCCCTTTCTGCGGCCACCTCTTCGCCTTCCGGGGCAAGAAGGCGCAGGTCGTCAAGATCTTGTTCTGGGATGGGAACGGGCTGTGTCTGTTCACCAAGCGGCTCGATCAGGGCGGGTTCGTGTGGCCGCGCATGATTGAGCCGGGCGGCACGATCACCTTGTCTCCGGCGCAGCTTTCCGTGTTGATTGAAGGCATCGATTGGCGTGTTCCGGAGCGGGTGTGGAGACACGCGATCGCCGGCTGATAATGAGCGAAAACCTAAGCAACATAAGGGAAATCTTCTGGGTCTGAATCGCCTTCCGAGGTAGAATTAGACATGCGAATCGATCTCGACAATCTGCCTGTCGATATGACTCTTCTGCACCATTTGGTGCGCGACATGGCGACCGTTGTCGAGAGCCGCGACAGCGAGATCGAACGCCTTCAGCTCATCATCAAAAAGCTCCAGCGGGCGCAATTCGGGCGCCGCTCCGAAGTCGGCTGTTGCCGACTTCGGTATTTAATGCGCAAGTCGGAAACATCCAACTTGCGAAGCGCCTCGATCCCAGCCAGATGGCGCTTTCCCCGGAAGACCACGATGGCGATATCGCGCGCGTCCGCGTATCAACGGTGGAGACAAAATGTGCTGGATCGCGGCGAGATAGTGTACCAGTTAGGTTAAGAGAAAAGGGCTGCGAAGCCCTGGTTTGGTGTTGGGCTGGCGCGTGCTTCGAGGCGCGCCTCGCTACGCAACGCGAGACTCGAAGCACACGGGGTTGATTTAGAGGGCTGACTTGACAATTCAAAAATAAGCGCAGAGTCCTATACAAAAATCGCTCCATAAAATGTCGCCGTCCGCGCGCAAAAAGCAAGAGGGAGGAGCAGCATGAAAATACGTGGGCAGGACGTCCTAATTCCGACGAGTATGGTCGGCAACTACCCGAACCCGAGGTGGTGGGACGCAGGGTGGGCGCGCCATTTCCATGGCGACCGAGAGCCGCCGGATTCCATGAGTCGCGAAGCGCTCGAGGATGCGATTGGGGCCATCGCCGTCGACCAGGAGAACGCGGGTCTCGACATCATCTCGGATGGCCGTGTCCATGGCGACAATTACGCCGACAACGCGGTCTACCACTATTTTCGCTGCATGGGCTACAACCTTCGAGGCGGACATCTCGGTTTCCCGATCTATAGCCGGCTGCATTCCGGCACCGTCGAGCAGGAGATCAAGCGGCGCGGCGCCATGATGGTCGAGCAGGCGCGGGCCCTCAAGCGGGCGACGAGCAAGCCTACCAAAGTCCAATACACCGGCGTCCAAGTCCTCGCGCAATGCACAAACGATCTCTACTACAAGAGTTCCCGCGACCGTGCGCTGGCTATTGCGAAGGCCATGAACGAGGACATTCTGGAGGTCGATGCAATGGGCATCGATTTCATCCAGCTGGATGAATTCACCTGGCCCTATTTTTACGAGGACTGGGCCATTGAGGCATTCAACACTGCTGTCGAGGGCGTCAAGCACGCGCGCATTGTCGTCCATGTCTGCTGGGGTAATTGGGGCGGAACTCCGGCTTACTTTGCGGACGATACCGGGAAGCCCGGCGAAATCTATGACTTGACGAAACGTAAGGAAAAAGCGAACGCGCCGGCGGCGACACGTGCGATCGTGCCGAAAGCTTACGAAGCGCGCATCAACGTCCTCAACCTGGAGAACTGCGGCAGACGCGTCGACGATATGTCGGGTCTCGACGCCTTCAAGGAATTTCCGCTGCCCGACAATATCGACTTCTGGGCCGGGGTAATCGATGTGAAGAGCACGATCACCGAAACGGCCACTCAAGTGGCAGACCGAATCAATGCACTGCTAAAAGTCATTCCGGCCGATCGATTGGGCGTTACCACCGATTGTGGCCTGATCCTGTTGCAGAGATACATCGCTCAGGACAAGATCCATGCCCTGGTCGAGGGGACCAACCTCGTCCGCGACAAGCTGCAGCACGCCGTAGCTGCCGAGTGACTTAACCGTGTGGCGGGGGTGCCGGAGGGTCCCCGCCACACCTGCCACCAGGGGAGTTGAAATGCCAGTTTACACAATCGTCTGTCCCGACTGCGAGCGTGTAGCGAAGAGCCTCGTACTGAAGGGGGCTCGCATGCCCACCGAATGGACGTGCTCGGGATGCGGCGGCCGCCGCGCGCGGCCAGATCCAGAAAAGCGTCCAGAGCCCCATCCTTGGGAGAGCGGGCATGGTGCCGGTTGTCACTGTTGCGGCGGCTGACCAAGAGGACATTTGTAAGAACAAGGGCGATTTCGACGCCCCGATGAGGCGAGACGAATGATGGATCAGTTCGCCACGAAAGGGTCTGATCCGTCCTTCCTGACAATCGAGCAGTGGGCGAGGAAGATCGAGGAGGCGCTCGAGAGGCCAAACGTCGTCGGGCCCATTAGGAATATCCGGGACGACGACCGGCGGGAATTCGACGCCATCTTTATCGGCGGCGGAGCTGCGGGGCGATTCGGATCGGCCTATCTACGCGCATTAGGCGGCCGTCAGCTTATCATCGATCGCTGGCCTTTTCTCGGGGGCTCCTGCCCACACAATGCTTGCGTCCCCCACCACCTCTTCTCAGATTGTGCGGCGGAATTGATGCTAGCCCGCACGTTCTCTGGAACCCTCTGGTTTCCGGACATGACGGGACGAACGACCTCGATCAAGGAGGTGGTCGACCTGTTCCGGCGTGGCCGAACTGGGCCGCATGCCGTCATGAACTACCAGAGCAAGGAGCAACTCGACATCGAGTTCGTGCTGAACGCATCGGCCCGAATCCTCGACGCTCACACCATCGAGGCGGCCGGCGAGATTTTTCGGGCGCGCACCCTGGTCCTGGCCCTTGGCTCCGAGCCGATTCGCCTCAATACGCTCGGCCGCGATCTCCATGGCATCCACGATTACGCGACTCTGGTCGAGACGCTCGACCGCGAGCCGGGCGAGTCCATAGTGGTCGTCGGGGGCAGCAAGACAGCAGTTGAATATGGTTGTTTTTTCAATGCCACTGGTCGTCGCGTGATCATGCTGGTCCGCGATCGCCTTCTTAAGTTGATTAGCGATGGCGAAACCCGCACCTACGCCATCGACCGGATGCGAGAGCAAGGAATAGAGATTCTCGAAGGCGCGACGGTGTCCGCCATCCTCGGGGATGCTGAGGGCCGAGTCGCCCGGGTTGTCGCCGATACCCCCTCGGGTGAGCTCGAAATCGCGACGGACTTCGTGTTTCAGGCGCTTGGCGAACGGCCGCGGTCGCGGCTGGCGGTCGAGGCGCTCGGCGTCGCCATCGACGACAGCGGCGCCGTGGTCGTCGACGAGCAGCTGCGGACGTCCATCCCCGATGTTTATGCGGTAGGCGATCTCATTGGCGCGCCCATGGAGATGTTCAAGGCGCGCAAGAGCGGTGCTTATGCCGCGCGCGCCATAATGGGCGAGAAAGTCAGCTATCGGCCGTCCGACTGGCCGGACTTTCTGCACACTCACTACGAGGTGAGCTGGCTTGGCCTTGGCGAGGAGGAGGCGCGTGCGCGCTATCGGAGCGTCGTCATCCTGAAGATGCCTCCCGATAACCCCAATGGCCTGGACATCGGCCTGCCAGCGAGCGACCGGACGATGCTCTACGCCATGGCGCGTCCCCACATGTCAGGCTTCCAGAAACTGGTCCTCGATGGCGAGACCCGGCGGGTGCTTGGGGCCCACCATGTCGGCTACGGCGCCAAGGACGCCTTCCAGTACCTCAACGTCTTGGTCAAAAAGGGCTTGACCATCGATGAGTTGGCCGAGATGGACGAGCTTTTTCTTAACCCGACGCACTTCATCCAGCTGTCGCGACTGCGGGCCGGCCATCGGGAGTTGCGAAGCCTATGAGTCGGGTGGTGATGGTGACCGGAGCGGCGTCGGGAATTGGAGCTGGGCTGGCCTCGCACTTCGTCAGCCTGGGAGACCGCGTGATCGCCCTCGACATGGACAGGGGAGGGCTCGCGTCGCTGGCCGATCAGCTTGCCAGTCCGAATCTTTTGCCTGCTGTCGCCGACGTCACAGATGATGCGCAGCTGGAAAGGGCGTTGGCTGAGTCTACTGCGCACTTCGGCCACCCGGAGGTCCTCGTCAACAACGCCGGCACGACCGGTGGCCCGCAAGCGACAACCCTGCACGAAACCCCGCCCGACGTGGTCGATCGCGTTATCGATGTGAATCTGCGAGCCGTCATCCGGCTCACCGCCGCAGTGCTGCCGGCCATGCTGGAACGGCGCCGCGGCGTCATCGTGAACATTGCCTCGGTGGCCGGGCTGGTAGCGTTCCCGGCCAGGGCCGCCTACTCAATCACCAAGGCCGCGGTCATTCAGGTCACCCGGGCCATTGCCGTCGACTACGGCCACCAGGGCATCCGGTCCGTTGCCTTGTGCCCGGGAATGATCGACACGCCGATGACTCATTGGCGGCTCGCCCAGCCCGCATTGCGGGAGGAGGTGCTGGCCCGCATTCCCCAAAGGACCATTGGCACTGTATCAGATGTCGTCAGCGCGGCGGCCTTTTTCGCCAGCGACGAGGCCAGGTACTGCAACGGCGCCGCCATCCCCATTGACGGCGGCTACCTAGCGATCTGATCGACACAAGCACGTTTGGTCTTCCGTCGGAGGTTCAAGAATGTCGAAGCGAGTGGAAGGCAAGAGGATGATGACCACTGACTCCGGCCCCGGGATCGGCCCATGATGGAAGGAGTCATGTTCGACTACATCATTGTCGGTGGCGGATCAGCGGGGTGCGTCTTGGCAAGCCGATTGACGGGGGATCCTGCCTGCCGGGTATTGTTGCTCGAAGCCGGCGGCGAGGATGACGAACCCTCGATCCGGATACCGGCATTCTATGGACGTCTCCAGGACAGCCCCTATGACTGGGCTTACAGAACTCTTCCCCAGGCGCATTTGAATGGGCGCCGAATCTTTGTCCCTCAAGGCCGGGTGCTCGGCGGATCGAGCTCCATCAATTACATGATCTACATCCGCGGAAATCGCGGTGACTACGACGAATGGCGTCGCTGCGGAAATGAGGGCTGGAGCTACGACGACGTCTTGCCTTATTTCGTGAAAGCCGAGGGCAATAAGACCCTTTCCGACCGCTATCACGGCGCGGACGGTCCCCTTAGGGTCGAAAGCCATTCGCCTTCGAACCCTCTCGTCGAACGCTATCTCGCCGCCGCGCAGGAGGTGGGCATCCCGTTCAACCCAGACTTCAATGGAGAGTTTCAGGAAGGCTGCGGTCCTTTGCAGGCCACGCTCGCCAACCGCGCCCGCTGCAGCGCTGCTGATGCATATCTTCACCCCGCGCGCTCGCGTCCGAACCTGACCATCCTGACCCACGCCCAGGCGACCAAGCTGATTTTCACCGGAGCGCGCGCAGTGGGAGTCGAATATCTCCACTTCGGAGCCTTCGAGCGCGCGCGCGCGGCCTGTGAGGTCATCGTTTCCGCAGGCGCTTTGCGTTCACCGCAGTTACTGATGCTTTCCGGAATCGGACCAAAGGGCGAACTCAAGCGGCAGGGGATCGATGTTCGCCTGGATCTCCCGGGTGTGGGAAAGAATCTGCAGGATCACCTTCACACGAGAGTGCGTTGCGAGATCATGCAACCGCTCACCTTCGCCCCGCTTCCCGATGAAATGAAGGCGGCCGAACTTCAGAAGTACGAAGCGCATCGAGGCGGCGCGCTCGGCTCGAACTTCCTGGAGGCAGGAGCTTTTGTCAAAAGCGAACCAAAAGAGGCGAATCCCGCACTGCAACTATTCTTCCTGATGACTCTCTCTCCTGATTACCCCGAAGCCGGGCCGCCAAACCGGCATGGTATAACCTTCACCTCCTATATCAATCGGCCGCTTAGCCGCGGCGAGATCACACTCGCTTCGTCCGATCCCCTTGATCGGCCGATGATCAACTTCAACTACTTGAGCGTATCCGACGACATGAGATGCGCCGTTTCAGGTGTGCGTTGGAACCTCAGAATTCTGTACGCCAGGCCATTCGATGACATCCGTGGCGAGGAGATAGCGCCGGGAGTGAATGTGAGAAGCGACACGGATATCGAGTCCTTCATTAGGCGCACCGCCTCCACCACTTGGCACCCGGCTGGCACATGCAAGATGGGCAATGACGAGATGGCGGTCGTTGATCCCCGTCTGAAAGTGCGCGGAACTGAAGGATTGCGGGTCGTGGACGCGTCGATCATGCCGACGATCGTGGGCGGCAACACGAACGCGCCAACGATCATGATAGCCGAGAAGGCGGCGGATCTGATTCGCAACCCCTCCCGGTAGGGCGTACTATCTTCTTTTTTCGGCCGGTCTGAGCCCCGGGTCTCGTCGCCATTCGGCAACTTAATGAATTGCCGCCCGTTGCGGTGGGTAATCGTGATTTTCCGAGGGAGGTCTGAGAATGTCGAAGCGATGGGAGGATAGGAGAGCAGCAAGGATCACCGGTGCTGTTTTTGTCATGGCGGTCGATAGCGGCATGGCGGCGATTTGACAGAAGGCGGCAAGATGGCTCGGACCCCACGCCCCGTATATACCGACCACGACAAGCGGACGACGCTTGAGGATCTCGCAGCACGGGTCGCCGATGGCGCCCTTGTCGCGGTCGGCGGCGGCCTGTCCTCGCGTGAGCCCATGGCCTTGTTGCGGGCCATGCTGCGCCATGGCGTCAAGGGTCTCACCGTAGTGGGCTCGGCGCATGGCATTGATATCGACCTGCTGAGCGGCGGCGGCGCCATTTCGCGGTCTTCCGAGAGCTATGTCGGTTTCGAGCAGGATTTTGGCATGGCGCCGAATTACCGGCGCGCGCTGGAATCCGGAACCGTCAGCGTTGATGACAGCTGCTGCTACACTCTGGTGCAGCAGTTGCGAGCCGCGATCCAAGGCTTACCTTTCATGCCCGTGCGGTCGGTCCGAGGCACCAGCTTTCTCTCGCTTCACCCGGAGTATAGGCAAATGGTTTGCCCCTTTACCGGCGAAGAGCTGCTTCTGGTGCCGGCAATCGAGCCCGACGTTGCCCTCGTTCACGCCCAGTATGGGGACGCTCAGGGCAACCTACTGATCCAGGGACCGCCGGTTGCCGACATTCTGTTCGCGAAGGCGTCCCGCGCTGTGCTGGCGACCGTCGAAGAGATCGTCCCGACCGAGCGGCTAAGCGAACTTGGCGGTGTCACCATCCCGTATTTCTATGTGACTGCTGTGAGCGAGGTCCCGTTTGGCGCGCATCCCACCGCCTGCTATCCCCTCTATGCCTACGACCGGCGCCATACCGCCCTGTACTACGAGGCCGCCCGCAAAGGCGCCGGCACCTTCTCGGTCGAGTATCTCTCTGTTTTCGTCCACGGCGTGCCAGACCACGCCGATTATCTGGCGCGGATCGGCGGCGAAAAGACCCGCGCCCGTCTTTCCTCCTGGTGCGACGGTCCCGAAGCCTGGAAACGGCTCTACCTGGATGAGGCGGTGGCATGACGACAAGCTGCACCCTGGGCGAGATGATGATTGCAACGCTCGCCCGCACGATAGAGGATGGAACGCTGGTCTTCCACGGATTCGGATCGCCGCTGATCCAGCTCGCCATGCATGTGGCTAAGCGGACCCATGCGCCCCGCATGGTCTTGGTGGCCGGTGCCACCTATGGCGTCAACCCCGAACCGCCCTTCCTAGCCCCAACGACTAATGACTGGGTGATGGACCGCGGTGCATCATCATCGCTCGCTATTGGTGAGCTGTTCGACCTCGCAGCGGCAGGGCGCATGGGACGGATGTTTCTCTCCGGCCTACAGATCGACAGATGGGGCAACTGCAACGTTACTGCGCTGGGCTATCCGAATATCACGCTCAAATTGCCCGGCGGCGGTGGTGGCTGTAATCTGTCCTGCGACGCCGCCTACGTCACCCTTTGGACCACGGCCCATCGTTCCCCGGAGGACGCCAAGGGCCAGCGCCGATTCCGTCTGGTAGAGGACTGCGATTTCATCACCAATCTCGGCCATCGCACTCGAGACGGACGGCCGGCAAAGGAGCTCGGCCATCGCGGCAACGGCCCCCAATGGCTTGTGACCGAACTCGGCTTGTTTGACTTCGATGCCGACGGGAAGGCTCGTCTAATTGCGGTGTACCCCGACACCTCAATAGACGAGGTTCTAGAGAACACGGGCTTCACGCCCGGGCTCGCCGCCCAGGTCGAGACGATTCCAGCGCCGGAGCGCTCCGTGGTCGAACTCATCCGGCGGCTCGATCCGCTCAAGGTCCACGAGAAGGAGATCCGCGCCGAGGATATGCGGCGCGGATATGCAATCGCCTAGGGGCTTGGGAGGAAAGTCTTATGCCCGCATCAGCCGGCCCGCTCCACTCCACCGCCAAGCCTGTCCGCCCACTGTTCAAGGACAAGCTCAACGTCGTTCCGCTGCCATACCGCGGGGTCAGCGTCCAGGGCTATGACGGCCCAATGACGGAGCATGGCATTGCGAGCTTCTTCCTCGGCCGGGAGACGTACCGCCGCACCGAGTTTATCGTGCTTTGCGCGCCGGACGGAAGACACGCGATAATCGCCGTCGATGCCACCGACCGGGAGCCTCTTTTCGCGCCGATCGTGCATGTGGAGGTCTTGGCTCTACCGGATTCCTGCGCTTACGTGCGCGAGCCCCAAACCGACTGTGCAAACCGGTCGGCCCTAGCCGCACTGGCGAGGCGCCACGGCATCGGCAAAGACCGGACGCTGATCTGCGAAGGGAAATACGACCACGTCAACTTCATCCATCATCCGAGTCCCTTCGTTCTTAAAGTCGTCGAAGTAGCTCCTCCCGAGCCTCCGAAGCTCTTCGACCTCGTTTGCCACGTTCTCAGTTACGCCGATCTACCTCCGATCATCCCGGTCCTTGAGCGTATAGAACTAAAAGATCTTGTGCGGGACATCTCGGTGCCGGCCTTCCTGGTCCCCTGCAGATCAGGGGGCCTCGACGACCTCGGCGCCCCGGTTTACTACCTCGACGAGCGGCCCGCCAAACGCCGCGACTGGACCCTGATCGGCTGCGAACGTAGCCTGCAGTTCCACCGCCACTTCTATGGCGATGAGCCGCGGCGAGTAGAAATGTGCCCGCGCATTATTGCCGGCCGCCGGCGCGAGCCGACCATCCTGAAATGCTGTCTTTGGGAATTCGACATCGAACGTGAGGGCGAGATCATGGTGGTCCCGTGGGGAGCAAACCTGTCGATGATTGAACAGGCCTTGAGGGAGCTGTCGCGTGACATCGACTGGGTTTAGATCGCCCTGGCAGGGCGTATGGTCCCTCGACGTGATCGTAAACCGCAGGATCCGCCGGCCGCGGACGACCGGTGTCACGATGATCATTGACACCGGCCTCGGTGCCACCGCCTTGCGGGACATCTTGGCGCTGGCGGGCGAGCATATCGACCATTGGAAGTTCGGTTTCGGCACCTCAGCCTTGATGCCGCTGGCGATTCTTGAGGAGAAGCTGGCACTACTCCGTGAGCGCGACGTCTTGACTTATCCCGGCGGCACCTTGCTCGAAGCGGCCATCGTTCAGCAGCATTGCCGCGTCTTCATGCGACACGCGAAGGAGCTGGGGTTCGGGGCGATCGAGATTTCCGAGGGGACGATCGACCTGCCCGGAGACCGTCGCCGGCGGGTCATAGACTGCGCGCGCGACGCGGGGCTTGTCGCCATCACCGAGGTTGGCCGCAAAGATCCTAAGCGGCAGCCGACGGCTGAGGAACTGGCCGAGCAGGTCTTGAAGGATCTGACCTGGGGCGCCTCCTGGGTGATCATCGAAGGCAGGGAGTGCGGCCAAGGCATCGGCATTTACGACCAGAAGGGCGAAATCCGCACCAGTTTCCTTGACGAGATCATCGGATTGGTCGGCGATTCCGCGCCTCGCCTGATTTGGGAGGCTCCCCTCGGCACCCAGCAGGCCTATTTGGTTTGCCGCTTCGGCGCCAATGTTAGCCTGGGCAATATCCGACCGCAAGAATGCCTTGCTCTGGAGGCCCTGCGCTGCGGCTTGCGTTTCGAAACGTTTTCGACGGTCGCCAATCAATCCATCGGTTCCGGCCGCTGGGATCCGGCGCGGGTTGAGAATGCGGTCCCGATCGGACCCGCCCGGAGAGAAAAATGAGGCCGACCATCCCCTTCCGCGAAATCCCCGGCGCCGCCGTTCTGGAGGTCGGGGAACGGTTGATGGAAGCGCCATCGAGGTGCCTCACCGACATTGCGTTCAGTCGCGAGCTGCAAGCGCAACAAGGCCTGACCCGGTCGATCGGGTGGGTCGATCTCGCACATACGATGACCCTTGCCGAGCGAGGCATCATCCCTCGCGATAGCGCCCGCGCCTTGATCGCAGCTCTTCTTGCGCTCGACAAGGCGCCATCCTCCTTCTCGCCGACCGGCGGTTACGGCGACCTGTACACGAATCGGGAGGCATGGCTCGCCGAACGCACCGAGGCGGTCGGCTGGCTGGGCGTCGCACGGGCCCGGCGCGAGGCGCTGACAACGGCCTATCATCTGACTCTCTGCGACGAACTACTTGGCCTCGGCGAGGCCCTGGCCAAGGCGGCCGAGGCCCTCAATGCAGTCTCCTTGCGGCACCGAGACGCTTTGATGCCCGACTATACCTATCTACAGGCGGCCCAACCGACCACATTTGGCCATTACATTCAGTCCTTTGCTTGGCCGATGCTGCGCGACCTCGATCGGGTCCGCGCCCTTTACGACCGGGTCGACGAGTGCCCGGCTGGCATCGGCAGTTCCAACGGCTCGGTAACGATGCAGGATCGGCGCAAGCTGGCCGACCGGCTAGGTTTTCGCGAGCCGGTTCGACACGCCCGCGATGCCATGTGGCAGGCCGACATTGCCCTTGAAGCATCTGCCGTTGCCGTGATGGCGGCGGTTAATTTGGATCGCTTGGTGGAGGATCTGATGATCTTCTCCTCGGCCGAATTCGGGTTCGTCAGGCTGGCCGACCGCCACGCTCGGGCTAGTAAAATCATGCCGCAAAAGCGCAATCCATTCGCACTGGCCTTCGTCAGGGCTGTGGCAAATCGACTGATTGGCGCGCAGGCTGGAATCGCCGCTGCTGCCCGGACACCTTCGGGCCAGATGGACAATCGCTTTTTCGCCTATGAGGCGGTGCCGGACGCGGTGCGCTCCGCTGGCGAGGTTGCGTCCCTGGTCGCCGAATGCGTGGATGGGCTGAGCATAAACGAGGCCCGTGCCCTTGCCGCCTTGGACGATCGGTCGACATGCGCTTCCGATCTCGCCGAGCGCCTGATGGGGGCAACCGGAATCGATTATCGCTCCGCCCATGGAGTTGTTGGCCGTCTCGTCGGAACGCTGGAAGAGAATGGCCGTAGTTTAGCCGAGGCGACCGTGAGCGACGTCGGCAACGCCTTGCGGGCCGCTGGCCTGCCAACCGATGGCGTCTCTGATGGATTGGTCGCAGCGGCGCTCGATCCGGCGGCCTGCGTCGCAGTGAGGACCGATGTTGGCGGAGCTGCACCGGAAGAGGTGACGGCGATGGCTTCCGTACTGACTGAGGCGGTTGGTGAGCGCCGCCACGACTTCGAGGCCGCGCGCGCACGCCGGGAAATTGCCCTCCGCCGCCTCCACACCGAGGCGGAGACGTTCGTGGGAGACGCCAAATGACGGAATGGTCATTCGGCTCGGCCATCTATGGCGATGCGTGGGCTACGCAGGAGATGCGGGCGCTATTCGCCGATGTGCCGCGAACTCGGCGATGGCTCGATCTGCTGGACCTGTTGGCGGAAATCCAGGCTGAGCATGAGCTCATTCCAGCGGAGGCGGCCCGAGACATTCAGGCGACATGCCGATCGATCGTGGTCGACGCTGGCTTTCTGGGGGAGTGCCGGGAAGGATACCAAGCAACCTGCCATTCGATGGCCGGCCTTATCGCGGCCGTCGGGCGCCGATGCTCCTCGTCCGGTGGCGAATGGTTCTACTTCGGGGCCACTGTCCAGGATCTTACCGATACATGGCTCATACTTACGCTGCGCGAAGCGCGCGGCCTGCTTGTCGCCGACCTCGAGCGCGCGATGGTGACGACGGCTGAACTTTGCCGCCGCCACCGCGACACGGCCATGGCCGGGCGAACCCACGGCCAGCAAGGCTTGCCGATCACCTTCGGCTTCAAGGCTGCAGGGTGGCTCGCCGAGCTGCGACGTCACCGGCAACGTTTCGACGAGGCCACAAAGCGGATGGACATCGGCCAGCTTTGCGGCGGCGTCGGTAGTCTTTCGGCCATGGGTACCCAGGCGCTGGCGGTGCAAAAGCAATTTTTCGGGCGTCTCGGCCTGCGTGAGCCGGACATGTCATGGACGGCGAGCCGCGATATCCTAGCCGAATGGGCGCATCTGCTCGTGCTTTCCACCGGCACCGCCGATCGGATTGGCCATGAAATTTACAACCTGCAGCGCGACGAGATCGCCGAACTCCGCGAACCATCCCTAGCCGGCGGGGTGGGCAGCATCACAATGCCGCACAAACGCAACCCGGAGATGGCCGAGCATCTCGGAACCCTGGCCCGAGTGGTGCGGGCCAATGCCGGGCTTCTTACCGAAGGCTTGGTTCACGACCACGAGCGCGATGGCAGGTCGTGGAAGGCGGAATGGCATGCCGTGCCGGAGCTAACCATGGCGGCAAGCAAGGCCCATGCCTTGCTCGCGTCCCTACTCGCCGGGCTAGAGGTGCGAGCCGACCGCATGCGCGCCAATGTGGAAGCTTCTGGAGGGCATCTCTTTTCGGAAGCCCTCGTGCTCGCCCTCGCCCGCCACATCGGTAAGCAGACAGCGCATCGTGTGGTTCAACGGCTGGCCGCCTCGGCGCGGAGCGAAGACAAGTCCTTCGCCGTCATCGCTGCGGAGGATCCGGACATCCGTGTTCACCTGACGGAGAAGGAAATCGGCCGACTGTTTTCCATTGAGGCCCACACCGGGCAGTGTCAAGAGCTGGTAGACCGGGTCCTAAATGGGAGCCCGCCGTGACCTCCTGGACCGCCGACCTCGATGCGCTGCCGCGTCTGTCGCTCGTGACGGAACCGACGCCGCTCGCCCCCGCCTGCCGCCTTTCGGCTGCGCTTGGCGGCCCACAACTGTGGTTCAAGCGGGATGATCTCCTCCCGTTTGCATTCGGCGGCAATAAGGTTCGTTCCTTGGATCTCATCATCGCCGAAGCGCTGCGCCAAGGCGCCGACACTTTGGTTACCGGTGCCGGTCCCCTCTCGAACCACGTACGGGCTAGCGCTGGAGTGGCTGCCATGACCGGATTACGTTGTGTCGCCATTTACTGGGGGGAACCGCCGTTGAGGGCCGAAGGAAACCATTGGTTGACCCGAGTGCTCGGGGCGGAGATTGTCTTTACCGGCGATGCGGACCGCGCTTCTGTGGATCGCGGAATCGAGGCCTCCGCAGCCAAGGTTGTCGCGCGGGGCGGTCGACCTTTTAGCGTTCCTCGCGGAGGCGCTTGCGCCCTCGGTGTCCTGGCCCACGTACTGGCGGTACGCGAGACCCTCGAACAGTGCGCGGTTCTCGGCATCATGCCGCGAGCAGTAGTTATGGCCGTGGGAGGGGCCGGAACGCTGGCAGGGTGGCTATTAGGCACCGCGTTGTTCGGCGCAGTTTGGCGGCTGGAAGCGATCACCGTTAGCCGGCCGGCAGTTGAGGCTTTGGCGCGAGCCCGGAATTTAGCGGCCGAAGCAGCCGCCGTGCTCGATTGTCCTGCGCAGCTCAGTAGCGTCGAACTCTGCGTCCATGATGGCTTCCTCGGAGTGGGGTACGGCGTACCGTCGCCACAAGGGCAAAACGCGATTGCCGCAACAGCGCGCGCCGAAGGCGTATTCCTCGATCCCACCTATACTGGCAAAGCCATGGCCGGCTACAGCGCGCTACTATCGCAAGGCCGCTATGCCGGTGCGGATGACGTTCTCTTTCTGCATACCGGTGGCGCACCGAGCCTGTTCACCGCTGCCGTGGAGGGAATGTCGTGACTGATTGGCAAGACGCTCTGTTCACCCCGCGCCGAGTGGCGGTCGTCGGAGCTTCGGCCTCTCAAGGCAAAGCTGGAGCCTTGTTCCTGCGTAATCTGACGGCAGTTGAGGCGGGCTTCGCCGGCGAGGTCGTTGCGATCCATCCGTCGGCCAGCGAGATCCTGGGTTGTCCAGCCTATCCCAGTCTCGGAGCTGTTCCCGAGCCGGTCGATTTGGCGATCGTCATCACGCCGCCGACGGCTGTGCCGGACGTAATTGCCGACTGCGGCGCCGCAGGGGTTCCTGTCGTTATCGTTATCAGCGGCGGCTTCGCCGAGACTGGGCCACGCGGCGTCGAGCTGCAGCGCAAGGTGGCCAGCATAGCGGCTGCACATGGAGTGCGGATTCTCGGCCCGAACTGTTTTGGCGTCATCAACACCGCGTCCGGCCTCAACGGTTCCCTATCCATCGGCTTGCCCGGACGCGGGGGCATTTCCCTGCTCACTCAGAGTGGAGCCTATGGAATGGCGGCGTATTCGCGCTCGGTGGATGACGGCATTGGCTTCGCCAAGATTGCTGCCCTTGGCAATAAGATTGACCTCAATGAAGTCGAGCTACTCGAATTTATGGGGCGGGATCCGGAGACGAAGGTCGTCGCCATGCTGCTAGAATCGATCTCCGATGGCCGCCGGCTGTTCGAGGCAGCGGCGGCGGTAGTGATGAGAAAGCCCGTGGTGGTGTTGAAGACAGGGTGTCATCCCGACGCCCAAAGGGCAGCAGCCAGCCACACGGCCGCGCTCTCCGGCGACGAGGCGATCATTTTCGCGGCGCTCCGTCAGGCAGGCGTTCATCTCGTCGAAGATGGCCTGGCGCTTCTCGACGTGGCCGCTTCCCTCGATCGCCAGCCGCCACTGCGCGGCCGCAATATCGGCATCGTCACCAATTCCGGCGGCGCAGGCGTGGAGCTGACCGATCTGCTCGAGTCGAAAGGTCTCGCCGTTCCAGCTCTATCACCGGGGCTGCAAGCGACGATCGCAAGCCAACTGCCGCCGCAAGGTTCGGCCGTCAATCCTATCGACGTCACGACCGACTGGCAGCGCTTCGCCGCAATGTACGAATTTACGGTTGAAGCACTAATGACGTCCAGCGAAGTGGACGCAGTTGTTCCCATCCTGTTGCAGCGCTCGGCGCTAATGCCTGAGGTCTGCGACGCCGTCATTGCGGCGAGTGAACGAGCGCGTCAGCGAGGCTCAATCAAGCCGATCCACGTCTGCTGGGTGGCGCAGCGATCGGCTGACGCCAATCGCAATAAGCTGCAAGCGGCCGGGGTGCCCTGCCACGCTTGGCCTGGGGCGACAGCTGCTGCTCTTGCCGCCACTGTCTCGCGACCGATCCGACCACTGGCGCGCCTGTCTGCAGGCGAGCCAATTCCGCAGCCTGCGGCTGTCGACGACGCGGGCTGGTTGAACTCGGCCGCCGCACTTTCTCTGCTGCAGCAGGCGGGCTTCCCCGTGGCGCGCTGGATCGTAGTTACTGACCCTGCCGCTGCAGCCGCGGCGGCAGCCAAGTTGCAATTTCCGGTCGTCCTCAAGGCCGAGCGCCCCAAGTTGACGCATAAAAGCGACGCAGGCGCCGTGCGCCTGGGCCTCACCGATGGCGCCGCCGTCGCCGAGGCATTCGAGGATTTCTCTCGCCGGCTAGGCGCCGGCCCGGCTCTTTTGCAGCGGCAGGCGGGACCTGGTGCCGAACTGATCCTCGGGGCTCGGCGTGATCCGCTCTTTGGGCCGATCGTAATGGCCGGCCTCGGCGGTGTGTGGACGGAAATCTTGGATGACGTGGCCCTGCGCTTGGCGCCGATCGAAGCCGAGGAAGCGCGGACCATGCTGGATGAGCTGAAAGGCCGTAAGCTATTTGCCGGATATCGAGGCCGCCCGCCAATCGATCTCTTTCGATTCTCCCGATTGATCGCCGACCTGTCGCAATGGTTCTGCGCCGCCACCTGGCTCGGCGAACTGGACCTCAATCCCATCATCGCGGATAGCGATGAATTCACTATCGTCGACGTGCGCATGCGCGTCGCCGATTCTGTGGCGCTCGCTTGAGCAAGAAGGAGGGCGAGACCATGCAGACGCTCACGAAGGCTCCCGCTGTTGTTGCCGCCGAAGACGAGGCGCGCTGCGAAATAGAAGCGATGGTGGGGCGGGCGCGCGATGCGCAGGCCGCAATAGGAAACTATGCCCAGGAACAGGCGGACGCCCTGGTCACGGCGGTGGGGTGGCAGGTCTACAAGTCGCGCGAGGCGCTGGCCAAACTTGCAGTCGAAGAGGGAGGCTTTGGTAATGTTCAAGACAAGATCGCCAAGTTCGCCAATCGCGTGATGGGAACCCTGGCCGACATGGCTTCGATCAAGACCTGTGGCATCGTCGAGGAAGACCCGGCGCGTGGCTTGGTCAAGATCGCCAAGCCGGTCGGCGTCATTGCCGCTCTCATTCCCACCACGGGGCCGGACGCCACGCCACCGGTTAAGGCGCTAGGGGCGCTAAAGGCGCGCAATGCGATCATCATCGCGCCCCATCCGCGGACCAGGAAGACGTCCGCGGCGGTTGTCGAGGTCATGCGCAAGGGATGTCTGCAGGTCGGAGCGCCAGCCGACCTCATCCAGGTCATCGAACGTCCGTCGATTGCAAAGACCGAACTGCTGATGCGCATGAGCGACTTGATTGTTGCGACGGGCGGCGCCGGCATGGTGAAAGCGGCGTACAGCTCCGGGACGCCGGCCTATGGCGTTGGAGTCGGCAATGCCGTGCATGTCGTCGATGAGAGCGCCGACCTCGACGACGCCGCGCAAATGATCGCCAACGCGAAGACCTTCGATTACGCGACGAGCTGCCTCGCCGACAATTCCGTCGCCGCCCACTCCTCCATCTACGAAACACTGAAGGGTAAGCTCATCGAGCGCGGCGGTCATGTTTGCACTCCGGCCGAAAAAGCCCACCTGCAAGCCGTTATGTGGCCGAAGGATGGGCACATTCCGTTGATCGAGGTTGTCGCTAAGCCCGCTGCCCGGATTGCCGAATTGGCTGGAATCGAGATCGCTCCGGACCGCACTTTCCTCGTGGTCGAGGAGGAGGGCGTCGGCGAGGTCCATCCGTTTTCGGGAGAAAAGCTGTCGGTGGTGCTTGCACTCTACCGATACAGCGGGGGTATTGACGGCGCGGTCGACCTGGTCAACCAAATCACACAGTACCAAGGCGCCGGTCACACGTGCGGTATCCACAGCAGTCGCAACGATCATGTCCTGGCATTGGCCCTTGGCACCAAAACGGCGCGCGTAATGGTCAACCAGAGCATGAACGAAGGGGCAGGCAGCGTTCGCAATGGGCTTCCCTACACTCTTTCGCTATCCTGCGGATCCTGGGGCGGGAATATCACGACCGAGAACGTCAATGTCCGCCATTTCTTCAATCTAACCTGGGTCTCCCGCCCGATGACGCCGCGCCGACTAGTGGCGGATGAGATATTCGGCGCTCACTGGGCAAAATACGGCAATGAGTGAGCGTGGTGCCCGCATAGTTAGGCGACGCGATTCGATCGACTCGTCAATTTCCGGCGTTTCTATAGGCGCAAATGGGTGGCAGACACAACAAAGCGGAGGCTCCAGAAAAATGGGTAGGGATACCTCAAACCAGGCCAAGGAAGGGTTTGCCACCAGGGCCATCCACGTTGGCTACAGGCCCGCCGATGAGTCGGGCGCGTTGACGCCGCCCGTCTTCATGACCTCCACTTATGCCTTCGAGACAGCGGAGGCTGGTGAGGAGATTTTTCGGGGTGAACGGGAAGGCTATGTGTACGGGCGAACACGCAATCCTACACAGGCCCTCTTTGAGGAGCGTTTCGCCAGTCTGGAGAGTGCCGAGGCCGGTCTCGCCGTGGCCTCCGGCATGGCGGCCATCAGCTCGACCTTATGGACGCTGCTGCAGGCGGGAGACCAGGTGGTTATCGATCACACCCTCTACGGCAACAGTTTTGTCCTTTTTGTGCGTGGCTTGACCCGCTTTGGAGTGAAGGTGGTGGTGGCGGACTTCACAGATCTCGATGCGGTCGAAGCGGCCGTAAGCCTCGGCGCGCCAAAGCTCGTCTTTTTCGAGTCTCCGGCGAATCCGAATCTCAGGATCATTGACGTTGCCGCCGTCGGTCGGATCGCGCACCAGGCCGGAGCCCTGGTTATCGTCGACAATACCTTCGCCACGCCCGCATTGCAGCAGCCCATCCTCCTGGGCGCCGACCTCGTTGTGCATTCAGCGACCAAGTTCATTGGGGGGCATGGCGACCTTATCGCTGGCGTCGTCGCGGGACCAAGAAGCATCGTCGAAACGATCCGGCGCCAGGGGTTGCGCTACCTCACGGGTGCCACCATTGCTCCGCTGACCGCGTTCCTCCTTTTGCGCGGCCTGAAGACGCTAGAACTGCGTATGGAACGTCATTGCTCGTCGGCGCTGGCCATCGCCGAGCTGCTGGAGCAGCATCGCGCGGTCACCCGGGTTTCCTATCCCGGGCTAGCGCACTCGCCATTCCACCAACTTGCACGACGCCAGATGGCGGCGTTCGGTGGTTTGGTCGCTTGCGAATTGCGAGGCGGCAAGAAAGAGGGGATGGCCTTCATGAACCGACTTTCCCTGGTGACCCGAGCCGTAAGTCTTGGCGACGCCGAGACGCTTGTCCAGCATCCCGCCAGTATGACTCATTCCACTTACACGGAAGAAGAGCGGCGGAAGCATGGCATCAGCGATGGACTCATCCGCTTTTCTATTGGGCTGGAAACACTTTCAGATTTGAAGGACGACATCCTTCAGGCGCTTGATGCCGTCCAACTTTAAGAATCATACCAAAGGCTCTAGACAATGACCGATCCATGATCGGGCGGTAATGGATTGACGTCTGACATCTCGACGAAGTGGCGCCCTTTACATCAAGCATCGAGACTTGCTTCGTAGCGCGGCAGCTCTGTCAGGATGCTCATCAGCCCCCTCCCGCTATCTCGTTATCCCGTCTTGCGGGAGGCAATTTGCGTGTGCGGCCCTCCGCAGCATCTCGCAAGAATGCTCTACAATGCGCGCCAATGCGCTGACCGGCGAGACGCCATTCCGGCGCGCCTATATTCGTTCCATGGTCGATCAGGTGGAGGTTGACGATGCGGAAATCCGAATCGTCAGCCGCCGGACGGTTCTCGAACGTCTTGTCATGGGCGGTGGGGCAGGTCCGGCCGGAGTGCCCAGTTTTGTTGGCAAGTGGCGCGCCGATCAGAACAAAAATGCGAACACGTATATGATTGAAATATCTATATAATTCATGAGTCTCCATCAGCATAAACGCTCCATATCCAAAACCGACCACAGTCGCCGACGATCGACCGGTCGCCCCACCGGCGTCAAAATCGTTGCTTGTTCAACGAGGGCCTGATCAAATCTTGCCCGATTCCTGGCAGAAGCGGGTTGCGAGGGCACGCCTTGACCGAGACCGACCTTCGATGATTGTGGCGATCTGACGATGTCTTGGGAGAAACGGGACTCGACAATATCGCAAAGGGCTCTCCGCAATTGGACGCTCAATTTGTGTGCGACGCGTTTCCTGTGCGCCAAGTCGATGACGCGGTCGGTGAACGCCT
The DNA here is from genome assembly GCF_029855125.1 of Methylocapsa sp. D3K7. Classification (GTDB taxonomy): domain Bacteria; phylum Pseudomonadota; class Alphaproteobacteria; order Rhizobiales; family Beijerinckiaceae; genus Methylocapsa. Next base: position 2,433,452 of record NZ_CP123229.1, on the reverse strand, counting down.
CGAACTCCCCCAAACACAGGCGGATCCAACATCCAAATCATAGGAAGCCTCGGCTTCGCGTCACCAATGCATTGATCTTGGCGAGCTCATCGTCGGAGGCGCCCGCCTCTTCGCCCCAATGGCTGCGCGCGCCGCGCGTGCTCGAGCGCCTCGTCAACCGCGCCTATCTCAAAGAGAGCTGTCAACGGCGGAGTAAAAGTCTGCCATCGGGGCGGAGCAAAACCAGGCCATTTGGCGGCTGGGCGTAGAGCTCGACGCGCCGTGTCCGCCCCGGCGGAGATGGCCGGGGTTTCGCAGCCGGGGCGGACGCGGCTTTCAGGAAGCGGGTGTGATTTCGCCGGTTTCTGGATCGACGGCTTCGGCGATCTCGTTGGAAGGTCGCGGATCGCGCCGCCGCCTCGCCTGCGATTGCCTGAGTCGGTAGCTCTCGCCATTCAGCTCCAGGATATGGACGTGATGCGTCAGCCGATCGAGCAGCGCGCCGGTTAGACGCTGGCTGCCGAAGACGCTGGTCCACTCCTCGAACGGCAGGTTCGACGTGACGATGGTCGAGCCGCATTCATGACGCTGGCTGAAGATCTCGAAGAGCAGCTCCGCGCCGGTCTGCGAGAGCCGCACGTAGCCGAGTTCATCGATAATGAGGAGCTTGACGGAGGCGAGCTGAGCTTGGAGCTTGAGCAACCGTCGCTGGTCGCGCGCCTCCATCAATTGATGGACGAGGCTGGCCGCGGTGAAGAAGGCGACCGAAAAGCCGCGCTTACAAGCCATGAGGCCAAGCGCCAGGCACGCATGTGTCTTGCCGGTCCCGCTGTTGCCGAGAGCAATGATGTTCTCGCGGGCGACGAGATATTCGCAACGGGCCAGTTCGAGAACGAGCGGCTTGTTGAGCGAGGCAATCGCGGCGAAGTCGAACGTGTCGAAACTCTTCACCGCCGAAAAATGCGCGGCGCGGATGCGCCGCTCGACCATCCGTCTTTCGCGATCTATGAGTTCGAGCTCGGCGAGGCGGAGAAGGAAACGGACATGATCGAGCGGCACTCCGCGTGGCCCTCGAAAACATAAGCGCCCAATCCCAGGTCGAAGGTTTAGTCTAAGCTGCCAAATCATATTGTTGACAAAGTCGATGGTCTAAATATTTTAAATTTGAACGGGTGCATCATCTCTAATGCAGCAAGCTAGCTCAGGCTTAAAGAGCGTGGAAAGAGAAAAAGTCGTTGATACAAGCGCTCTTTGCAATTTGAAAAACCCGCTAAAGTCTGCTGATCAATCTTTTGGCGAAGCCGCTCCGAATGGACGCGCGTACGGTTTCGTTTGCTGGCGCAGAACGCCAGTATCGGACATGGTTCGCACCCCGGGGATCTGTCGGTCCGGACTCATCAACGATGTCTTAAGTCTTGCAGCCGTGTCCATGCAGGATCAGCCACTTGTTGCGCGGAAATTGGGATTACGACTATTCGGCAAGCCGAAAAAATCTCCCGACTCTATACGCATTGCAGCTATCACATGCGCTCTGTTGTGTACCAGCGATAGGATCGCTTGGGCTGACGAAGCGAACCAACCAGGGATAGCACCCAGTGAGTCGCAGGAAGGCGCAACGTCCATTACCTCGTCGATGTTACAAATGGAGCTATGATTGAATTTTGGTGACGAGCGAGGTCAGGCGGCAGTTTGAACTTGTTCTTTTGCAACCTCGATTCCGTCAGTGAACTTTACTCCGAGAACGACCTTTGGCAATTGACTTTTTCCATCGAGGCGACGCCAATGTTTCTCCGCCGCTTGAGCAAGCTTGAAGACCATGGCGATAGCTGTTTTGTTCGATAGGCACCCCTTGGAGCGTATCGTTCGGTGGCGCACGGTCGCGAATGTGCTCTCGATGGGGTTCGACGTGCGCAGATGCTTCCAGTGCTCTGCTGGGAAGTCGTAGAAGGCGAGCAAAGTTTCGCGATCTTTGGTCAGGCATTCGACCGCCTTCTCATATTTGATGGCGTAGATTTCGACGAACGCGTCGAAGGCGACGAGAGCGACGAATTCCTTTTTGCCTTCCGGCGTCGCACCGACAATGACCAATAGGCACTGAGCGTCATCTTCTAGCCGAGCTTGAACGTAGATCCCGTCAACCCAAAAGTAGACATAGCGCTTGGCAGTAAGGTCACGCTTCGACCAGCGCACGTGCTCGTCGACCCAAGCGTCCTTAAGCCTTGCGACGGTTGATGCCGAAAGGCCGCCGGCATCCTTGCCAAGCAACGCGGCCAGCGCCTCCTCGAAATCGCCCGTGGATATGCCCTTCAGGTAGAGGATCGGGATCAACACCTCGAGGCTCTTCGATCGGCGCGCATAGGGCGGCAGAATCGCCGACGAAAAGCGGATGCGCGCCTCGCCCTGGCCGACACGATCGCGAACCCGGGGCGCGCGCACGCCGACCGGACCGATACCGGTCATGATCTCGCGCTCGGGCAAATGCCCATGGCGAACCAGCCTTTGCTGACCTTCCTCAGTCAAAAAGCGGGAATGCCGGTCAAGGAAATCGGAAACCTCGGCCTCGATGGCATCGGCCAAAAGCTTCCGCGCCCCGCAGCGCAAAACTTCAGTAAGTGGATCCTCAAATGCACCTGGCTCGGCGAATTTAACGATATTATTCTGGGTCACGGCGTATCTTCCTTTAATGGAAAGTGGAGCTTCGAACACCCCACGATACGCCGCCTCACCTCATTACGCTGTCACCAACTTTCGGCCATAGCTCCGGCGATGAATCGCAACGTTCTCTACCTAATCATCGGCGCGCTCGCCGTTGCCACTGTGGTCTTGGGCTATCAGTTCTACCAGGAGCGGCAGAAAACCACTGGCATCGAGATCGACGTCGGCAAAAGCGGTATTTCCATTGAGAAGAAGTAGTTTCGTAATTCCCGGATGGCGCCCTCAATAGCGCGCCATCCAGAAAATGCTGATCAAGGGGTTCACAGTCGGAGTGCGAAGAAACTCAATGTTCCAATAGTGCTGCGATGGGAGAGAAATCATGTCGCTCGGCCTCGTACTTGTCATCATCCTCGTCATCTTCTTGCTTGGTGGCTTCAGTGGCCGCTTCGGCGGCTACGGTTACGGCTACGGCCACGGTGGCATCGGTGTCATCGGCGTCATCCTGATCATCCTCGTCGTATTGCTACTCATGGGTCGGCTTTGATCTGACAAGGGAAAGAAGCGTCAATTCGCGGCATCTGCGCCAGGCTGGCGGCATCCAGTCGTCAACAGCGGGGCCGAACCGGTACGCTCGGCGTTAATTGCGGCTCGCTTTAATGGAAGCTAGCAGGAATAATTCATGAACTGGGATGAATCGAAGCAAATTGGAAGCTGTCCATTGGCAAGGATAGGTCGCATTAGGGCAAGCTGACTGATGACAATGTTGAACTCGCCAACGGCAAACGCAGCAAACTGCTCGGCCTGCTTCAGACGCGTTGCGGCCACGCCAAGGAGCAGACGAAGCGCAAAATCGGATCTGTGGATCAGGCAGCTCAAGTATCGTTGGTGCGCTTGCCTCGCACGTGATGCTGTAGATGCGGTGCTCAGCGATGCCAACATTTTTGCTCCTGGCTGCCAACGCTGCGCCGCGACCACCCAGTTGGTTCAGACGGGAGCCGACGAGCTCAATGTTTCAGTCACCACAGGAAAGGTGAACTACCAGGATCGTCACAATGCCGGGAGTCGTCATCGACGCCAATCTGGTGTACCTGGACGCGCTCTGCTGCGGGAGGCCTCAAACGATACCTGGTGGCTTAAGACGGGATCGATACTTGAGTACCGCGTCAGCGTCCGTCGAATCGGATGAGGACGATCGGTGCCTCGATCTTGCATCGGGAGTTCACTTGTTCGGGACGATCTTTAACATTGCGGTGGTCGCAACGAGCCGGAAGGCGTGATCAGAGGAAAACATGAGCCGTCTTCGCCTGCACACAGAGAACCATCTCGTGGTCCGCATTGGGTGGTTGAGAGCAGCGGTACTCGGAGCCAACGATGGGATTGTCTCGACCGCAAGCTTGATTGTCGGAGTTGCCGCTTCAGCCGCGACGCGGCACGATATCTTGATCGCCGGCGTCGCCGGACTGGTGGCGGGCGCCATGTCGATGGCCGCTGGCGAATATGTATCCGTCAGCTCGCAATCCGACACGGAACGGGCGGATCGCGATCGGGAGCGCAAGGAACTTCGCGATAATCCTGAGTTTGAGCTAGACGAACTTTCCGAAATCTACCTCAAGCGTGGCGTGGATCAGTCCCTTGCGCGGCAGGTTGCCCAGCAACTGATGAGGAAGGATGCCTTGACTGCCCACGCACGCGACGAGCTTGGGATTTCGGAAATCACCACCGCGCGTCCTGTGCAAGCCGCACTGACATCCGCCACGATGTTTTCATTAGGCGCTGCCATGCCCTTGCTCATGGTTGTCGTATCCCCTACGGGAAACTTTGTTCCCATTGTGTCAGCTGCGTCGTTGGGCTTTCTCGCTCTTCTGGGCGCGATTGGAGCGAGAGCCGGCGGCGCAAATGTTCTGCGCGCCACCGCCCGAGTGACATTCTGGGGCGCATTCGCGATGGCCTTAACTGCTGGCATCGGGAAGATTTTCGGCACGGTTGTCTGAAGTTATGGACCGCGCAAAAGTTATGGAACAAGGCATATCAATAGCAAACGCTCACACGCGTGCCCCTCTAAGGAAGCTCTGCGTAAGCGGCTGATTTGATCGAACGGCGACTTTCTTCGGTGACGGCGTTGTTGATGGATGATTGACAGGGATTCATGCTGTTTTGGTGATCGCCCGGCGGGCGCAGGCGTTGGCCTGCGGGTTGGATGCGCTATGTCAGGCGCGCCCGCAGCAAATGGCGCCGGGCCATGTAGAGATTGGCGAGCGCGCAGGTCACAAACAATCGATGCGCGTTTTTGTCCAGCCCGCGATAGCGAACTCTGGCAAAACCAAAAATCTGCTTGATCACGAAGAATGCATGCTCGACCTTGGCCCTGACTTTCGACTTTGTCCGGTTCTTTGCCCGGTCGTTCTCATTAACAACGCCCTTCTGCCTGTAACGGCGATTGGTGAAGTCTTGCGCGCGCGGCGCATGCTCGACGATCACGTTGCGCTGGCCGCGATAGGCCTGATCGCCCCACACGCGGGTCTCCTCACTGTGTAGAAGATCGGGCAGAAGACGGCAGTCGGCGACGTTCGCCGCCGTCGCCGCGGCCGAATGGATGATCTTCGTTTTGCTATCGACGCCGATATGCGCCTTCATGCCGAAATACCATTGGTTGCCCTTGCGGGTCTGATGCATCTCGGGATCGCGCGTCTTGCTGGCGTTCTTGGTCGAGGATGGCGCATGGATGATCGTGGCGTCGACAATCGTGCCGGTCGAGACCTTCAGCCCGTTCGCCTCAAGATGCCGATGCGCTTCCTCGAACAGACGGCGGCCAAGGTCGTGCGCCTCGAGCAAATGCCGGAACCGGCAGATCGTGGTCTCATCAGGCGCCGCCTCGCGGCCAAGATCGATCCCTGCGAAATCACGCATCGCCGCCGAGTCGTAGAGCGCTTCCTCGACGCCGGGGTCGGAAAGGTTGAACCATTGCTGCAAAAAATAAATCCGCAGCATCCGCTCAAGGCCATAAGGCGGAAGCCCGTTGCCGGGCTTCGGATAAAACGGCGCGATCAGCCCGCACATGTCGGCCCACGGCACGACCCGCTCCATCTCGGATAAAAACGCCGCTCGCCGCGTCGTCTTACCGTAACGCTCAAAACCCGTCGCCGAAAATGTCAGCTGCTTCATCACACCAGCCCGCCTCGTCTCGCCCACGAAACCTTAGCAGCAATGCAAGCCAGTCGGAATCCCGCTTTTGCAGAGATTCCCTAAGCGTCTGGCCCACCAAGAAACTATCCGGGCACAATGTCCATGGGGGCCCGCGGGGAGCGTGTGGCGGTGAAGTGGTAGAAAATGCGCTTGGTTATTTCGACGAGCGCTAGATACGCGATCGTCGCGCCGATGAGGAAGACGAAGAAGAGCGGCGGCGGCGCTACGAACCCAAACCATCCGCCGATCGGGAGTAGTGGAAGACCGATCGCTACGGCGACAACCGCAACCGCCATAGAGACGAGGAACCCGTTCGGCCTGCTCCGGAAGAACCACCGCCGCGTTCGGATGGCGAAGACCACCAGCACCTGGGTCGTCATCGACTCCATGAACCAGCCGGTATGAAAAAGCGCCTCGCCGGCGCCAAACACATGCAAGAGAGCGTAAAAGGTAAGAAAATCGAAGACGGAGCTGACCGGCCCGAAGACCAGCATGAAATGCTCGATAAACTTAACGTCCCATTTCACAGGCGAGGCAATGGCTTCCTCATCAACTTGATCGAACGGAATCGCGATCTCCGACACGTCGTAGAGCAGGTTGTTCAGCAAAATCTGGATCGGCAGCATCGGCAGGAACGGCAAAAACAGTGCAGCTCCCGCCATGCTGAACATGTTGCCAAAATTGGAACTCGATCCCATCAAGACGTATTTGGACACGTTCTGGACCGTCTTGCGTCCGCCGACTACTGCCTCGCGCACGACCGAAAGATCATGCTCGAGCAGGATCAAATCGGCGGCCGCACGCGCAACATCGGCGGCGCCGTCGACCGAGATCCCAACGTCCGCGGCATGCAACGCCGGTGCATCGTTGATGCCGTCGCCCAAGAAGCCGACGACATGGCCGAGCCGCTTCAGCGCCAGCAGGATCCGAAGCTTCTGCTGTGGGTTGATTCGGCAAAACAAGTTGACCCGTGGCAACTGACCGAGCAGCGCCTCTTCCGAGAGATGCGTCAACGCGTCACCGGTGAGCACTCCCGTGACAGGGACGCCGATCTCGGTAAAGACATGTCGGGTCACAATCTCATTGTCCCCTGTCAGCACCTTCACGGAGACACCCGCAGCCGCCATTGCCTGGATCGTAGCGCCGGCGCTTGCCTTTGGAGGATCGAGGAAAACAGCAAAACCGGAGAACACAAGGTTGCTCTCATCGGTGATCGCAGCGGTATCATGGCTCCCATCGACACCGCGGCTTGCTATACCGAGCGCGCGGAATCCCTGCGCGCCGAGCGCGTCAAGGGTAGCCTCGAAGATGTGGCGCGTCTCGGGATCAAGCGGCTGCTCTACTCCATCCGCGCCCTCGTATCGCCCCGAAAGCCGCAGTAGGTCCTCCGGGGCGCCCTTCACAATGAGACGGCGCTTGGCGTCGTGCTCAACCAGGACTGAGACCCGCCGGCGCTCGAAATCGAACGGTACTTCGTCGATCTTCTGCCAGCCCGTCATGTCGAACGGATGGGCGGTAAGGATCGCCTCATCGAGCGGGCTTTTCATGCCGCTCTCGAACTGGCTGTTGATATAGGCATAGGCGTAGGCGGCCTCACTCTCGGCGCCGCGCCCGTCGATCGTGCGGACGAGTTTGATCGCGGCTTCAGTCAGCGTGCCGGTCTTGTCGGTGCACAATATGTTCATGGCGCCGAGATCGTGGATTGCAGAGAGGCGCTTTACGATTACCTTTCGCTTGGACAGCTCCATCGCCGAACGCGCAAGTGTGATTGTCACGATCATCGGCAGCAGCTCAGGTGTTAGACCGACAGCGAGGGCCAATGCGAACATCAGTGACTCCAGCGCTGGCCGATGAAAAGAGATGTTCACCACCAAGACGAATAGCACCATCAACACTGTAAGGCGCATGATCAGCATGCCAAAATGGCGGATGCCGACCGCAAATGCAGTGGCCGGCGGCTTTTCCGCAAGGCTCGTCGCGAGATGGCCAAGCGCCGTCTTGCCGCCGGTTCGGCAGATTACAATCGTTGCGGTGCCGCTGATCACGGAGGTTCCGGCAAAGACGGCGTTCGACGCTCCGGCAGGGTTCTCTGTACCCAGGGCTTCATCGCTTGCTTGCTTCTCGGCCGGGTAGGGCTCGCCCGTGAGGAGAGCCTGGTTGATGAAAAGATCGCGGCTTTCGAGCAGCCGCGAGTCCGCAGGAACGAGATCGCCAGCAATCAGCTCGACTATGTCGCCTGGGACCAGTTGGTCGATCGGGACAGACAGGCTAGCGCCGTTGCGCCGCCGCACCGTTGCCTGCACCGCCACCGTCCGGCGCAGAGCCTCAACCGCATTCTGAGCACGCACTTCCTGGACAAAATCAAGAGTTATGCTGATCGTGACAATCGACACGACGATGAGGAAGCTTGCGACGTCGCCGGTTGCCGCGGATAACCCGCTCGCAACGAGCAGGATGATGACCAGCGGGTTGCGGAAGCGGGTGAAAAACTGCAGCCAGAGCGGCGAACGCTTGACGGTTGCCGCGTCGTTGGGTCCAAAGGTCGTCAACCGCAATTTCGCCTCTGCGTTATCAAGGCCCGCAGAGGTTGTCGCAAGTCGGATCAGCAGACGCTTAACCGGCTCCTTCCAGATTTCTTCAGGGCCAAGTTCGCCATTTGCGGCGTCCTTGGCGCCATCGCGATTGGGCGCTCTCACTTCTTTACGTTCACGAGCGGCTTTCATTGGCTGTCGTTCCTTCGAATGCCGATCCAGATACAACATAAAAGCGCCAGGGATTGTCTGTCATCCGGTATCTGTTCCAAGCTGCGACGGCAATGCGCATGCGTATGAACGACCACGGTGCGCCAAGAAGCGAATCTCGACCCTCGCGGCCCTGACCCTCCTAATTTATATGCCGCTGCTTCTAAGAACGCACGTCGTCTCACGGATGACTTGCGATCCCCCTCCGCAGGCTGCCCGATCATCATTCGCCGTGTCCACGACCAAAATCCTCTGGGCGACGCGACAGCCAACTCAGCTATCCACAAGCTGGATCTGACTCATTTCCGACGGGAGTAAAGAAATCTAGAACTCATGCTGTCAGCATTAGGCTTCCGTCACGCGGCCCTCCGTCGAGCACGTCGGGCCTATTGTCCGGGTCATTTAACTGACATCCTCGCAATACCCGATTTCGAAGCGGAGATTGCCGCTTGGGACGAGCATTGGCAACGCCGAACAATCGAGCCAGGAATTCGCATCAACCGACGCGACGACAATCATGAGATGCATCGTTTCAAGAGCGTCGGTTTAGCGCAATGGATGCCGCCACAGAGTGAGGGCGTTAAATCCTCGTATAGTCGTGAAGCGGCATCCTCTACCGGTGCATAAGAGCCAGCAGGATAATGATCGGTATCGGCACGCCTAGTAGCCAAAGAAGAATTGAACGGCCCATAATGCTTCCTTTCAAGTCAGCTTGATGGTTCCAACAATGCCGCGACCTAATACTTCCAAGTCCCGTCGCGAAGGCCCCCTCCTTCTGTGGCAGCAAGGCTCGCGGAGAAAGCCCCGAGCAATAGCGAGGCGGTCAACCAGAGAGCAAATCGCGCACCGGCCTTGCGCGCGCTGTCGACGGCGTTCTTGGCCTGCGCAATCACCTGGGACACACGTGTTTCGGCCTCCGCCTGATTCACTCCCGTGAGCGCGGCGACTACCTGCGCCAAATAAGTTCGGTCTGCCGGGGAAAACTCCTCCCCCGTGCTGAGATGGGAGGTGAAGAGGCGATCAAACTCACCGCGCGCGGTCATGACGTCACCTGCGTCGCTCCGCGTTATAGGGGGATTTGCGCGCAACAACAGATCCACGAAGCCGGCCATGGGCCCAGCCGATTGACTTCCGGCGGATCCAATCGCTGGGGTAAAGCCAACCGCCGCGGCGCTAACAATATTCGCCGCCGCGGAAGCTAGCACCGCCACGCTGAGGACCGTGGCAAATGCCCAGGCGAGAAAGCCATGCGCCGTGTCACGAAAATAGACTTCGTGGGTATGAACGCCGACCCATTTGGTGCGCAAACGCCCCGCGAGATAACCGCCGATGCTAGACGCCATCACTGCGATGATGCAAAGGTATACGCCGGCCCCAAAATTGAATGTGGTGGAGGAAATCCCTGAATTTGCCCAGGGGGAGACGGCGGACAAACCGATACCCGCGCCGAACGCCAGGAGCACAAGTGTCAAGGCAGCGGAAGCAACGCCGCCCGCTACGATTGCAGCCCAGGAAACAGCAGGAACTTGAGCCTCTTCGGCCACTTCGGTTCCAGATTGAAGTTCGACGGTCACCATATCCGCCACGGTGTTTTCGGCTCGAGAATCAAATTCGGGGTTAAACCTATCAACCATAGCGCCTCTCCCGGCTCGCCAGAACCCGTACGACGATAACGTCGAAGAGGCTCGTTTCAAGCCAACGAACTGAAAGTATGTTATTATTACCTTTTCATCGCCATTCCTGTTGTCGCCAAAGCTGTGCTCAAACGTCGCGAATATACCAAATCAACGTCATCAGAATCACGACCACTCTGTTAAGGGCAAGAGCCGATGGAACAATACAAGGCATAATCGAAGGTTCCATCGAGAAGCCAGGCCGCAGAGTTTTATCACATCGCAAAAAGGGCCAAGGCGCCTGGGATTTTCTCCACTGAGATCAATATCCTTTCGGGATAAAGATGCGGATTTCGAGTGACGTATTCGGCAATGATTTTGAGTATGATCGAACGGTGCAAGCACGACGCAAAAATATAGAAGCATTGATCCGCATTGGGATGGGGCAAAAAATGAGGCGCCCATTCTGACAATGCCTCAGCAGGTCGACGAGCCAAATTCTACGCCCTTCGATGTTCAAAAAACTCTGAACACGACACCCGTTCACCAGGGACACCATCACCAAGTTTATGCTGGATACGATACGTCCGGGTCAGCAAAAAGAGCCCGACCAGGTCGCTTTTTTATGCTCAGACTAAGCTAAGCTAAGCTAAGCTAAGCTCAGGCCTTGTCGATGACTTTTTTGACGGCATCCTTGACCTTGCCTACGGCCTCCTGCGCTTCGCCCTTGCCTTTCTGCAAAGCGCCCTTAACCTCAAGGTTGGGGTTGCCTACAGCCTTTCCGGCTCCCTGCTTGATCGCGCCCGCAGCCTCGTTGGCCATGCCTTTGATCTTGTCGGTAGTGCTGCTCATGATTGGTCTCCTGAAGAATTGCGGCAGCGCGTACTCCCGCTCTGCATCTAGTCAACGCGACGATCTGGGTTCGGGTTGCGCCGAAAATGATGTCCGTTGAAAAAGATTTTGATGAAAATGTTATCGCGGAGTGCAATTGACATGTGCTGGGAGATATTAAGGAGAAAAATTGTCCGATTTCAGGCTCCGACGGTACGAGAGAGCTGTCTTTGCTTCGGCGCACATCGGTCACGGAATTCATCACCGATCGCGTCAGCCGCATCATCGTCGATGCGATCGACGCCGCCGTTGCCCGGTGCATGAAGCCTCGACAATGAACAGGAGCGCATTTAGAGCCGATTTCGAGGAGAGCTACACAGGGCACACTGCCCTGGCAGTTCAAAGCCTGCCGAGCAAAACCAAAATCAGCACGACAATGAGTATCAGGCCGAGTCCGCCGCCGCCGTAATAGCCGGTCCCGTAGAAAGGCCCGCCCCCAAGCCCGCTAAAGCCCCCGAGCAACGCGATTACCAATACGATGAGGAGGATAGTTCCAAGCGACATAGCATTATCTCCCGAGTTAGACTCTACGCGTCAAGTAGATGGACGCACGTCACCCGCTCTGCTCGAACGAATCCATTCACAACACATTTGGCGAGTTTTACTTGTCAAGAAAGCCAGTTTGTCACCATGACAGCCAAGTCACTTTGAGCCAAATCAATTATGTCGGATTTCGGACATTGGCCCTGCTCGCTTCGATGCCGGCGCCAAATAACTGGTCCAGCCCTTCTTGGTCCAAGAATACACATTTCCCAAGCCGGTTTGAGCTACTCTCCGGCATCGAATGTGCAGTGGCTGTATTGTTCTGCGTCATCGCCCTTCAATTCTGCCTGACTTCCCTTGTGGTGATTCCACGCAAGAGCCGTCCCAAAAGGTCGGCGCCGGTGATGATGCGCTTTTGCTCTCCCCACACCAGGATCAAATCGTGGTCGATAACATCATCTTCAGGATGTTCTGGCTTCATCTTCATGAGGCCAATAACGTCCCCTAGTCGCGTGCCCATGCCGGTGATGACGATCGGGCGATGCCAATAGGGCTCCGGCCCAACCGAGACTTCGTTGAAGAGCACATCCCGCAGAAAATGGTGTGCATCCAGAACCATGCGGGGCAATCCCGCGTCGTCAACAAAAATAACCCACTTTTTTCCGGAAGCATCAAGTTGCTGTAGGAACGAATCGCTCGGCGTGCGTTCGAACGCCGGCAACACGGGCCATCCGCTCACGATTGGCAGGGAGACGATGCTCCGGGGGTCAACAGGCTCCCCCTCCTCCAGCACGGCGATATCGTCAAGGACGAGAAAGTTCTGTGCGCCGGTCGCTTCCAGTCTTCCGACTTCGGTGCCTTCGGCTTCCACGTGCCTCGACAGGAGCGCCCGGAAATCCCGCTCACGAAGCAACGCGATACTTTCCGGCCCCAGCCACCAGTTGAGGAACAGTGCAGTGGGTTTTGCGATCGCGAACAGCATAACCTGGTAGAACTTAAGGAAGGGTGCAAACCGGGCAGCAATACGTAACGCATTTCGCGAGAAGTAGGCCTGCGGAATTATCTCGCCCAGAAAGGTGATGGCAACAGTCGAGAATACGAACGCACCTATGCCCGCCAAGACCGATTCGGACAACAAGGTCAGAAGCACGTTGGTAGCGACGTTACCCCAAAGAATTGTTGCCAAAGTGAAATTGGAATCTGCGCGCAGAGCAAGCATCTTGACGGCATCCCCATTCCCACTAGCAGCCTCAATCTCCAGACGCAATTTGCTGACGCTAAAAAGTGCCAGGTTCAGTCCCGAAAATATGCCGGTCTGCGCGATGCAGAACGCGATACCGATCCAGAGAGCAACATTCGAAAATGGCGGATGAATCATAAGATATCGATCCGAGTAAAAAGGTGAGCAAGCTTGTTTTTGTCTCCTATGGATGACAAATACTTCAAAATATAAAGCCAACCTTGCCTCGATCGCGACCGCATTACTCGCCTGCACACATGGACGTTGATCATAAGGCTTCGATCATCCACAGGATGTGACCCCAAACAATTGGTGAGGAATTTCAGGAAGAATTTGGTCCTCTTTTTTTCACTCTCGTTTGGTTCATACTGGATCAGGGAGGCAGGGATTTGAAATCGTCCTTAGTGATGGGCACAGCCGTTCGTTGGAAAGTCGGTGGGCTCGACGCTCCAACCGTCATTGTCTCGCATTAACCTACGTCAAACCCAGCGCTGGATCCTTCCGTCACGAACCGAGGTCGTGCAAAGCCATGAACGCCTTATAGAGGACGCGCGGGTCGAATTTTCCCTGGTAGACGGCCGGCGGTTCCCGCTTCAAGCCGAGCAGCGCATAGACTGCGGTTTGCGCCGATCGGATCGAGTATTCGACGGTGAACACCACGTCTTCCGGCAGCTCGCAGAACTGACCCATGAAGGCCAGATTTTTCGAACCCTTCGGGACGACCAGCGGCCGGTCGCCGTTCTCACGCCGGAGGAACTGGCTGGTAATGAAAGGCATCATACAAGGAATACAATTCGAGGTCTCCAGGATCTTGGGCGCCTCAGCCTCGATATGCAGATGACCAAGGATTTCCGTCAGAATCTCACGGCCGGTGCAGCCAGACATCGGCCTCTTGATGAAGTTCCCAGGGTTGTCAACGGCCAGGCCGTAGCCCCAGAACACGCTGACGTCGTCGGGCTGGCCGATGAAATGCGGCTGGTGCGGGATGACGATCGAGGCTAGCCAGTTGGAATCCGGGAAAGTGATCAAACCGCCCTCCCCAGGCACATTGCCGGTGAAGTCCCGGACGATGCGGAGGAAGGTTGGATCGTGCAAGGTCGTTGTGAACGACACCCATTTGGACTCGTCGATATGGTCGGCGAAGGCCGAAGGGCGTCCGAATTCCGGCCGGCCCGCGGCAACTTTCTCCCAAAGCGTCCAAGCGCCACCGTCCTCCTTGCCGTTGAGCACGGGCGCTGTGTCCATGGCGCCAAGACTGGAGGCCTCGGTCATCGAGCCCAGCGTGACCAAAACATAGTCACCCGCGCCGACAGCGATCTCACTGGGTCTACCGTCCCTCTCGCACGCGATCTGCGTCACGGTCATTTCGCCATCTTGTTCCCGCAACGCAAGATCGGTGACGCGGGTGTTAAGTTCGAAGCGCACTCCGCGCTCATCGAGCCATTTCTGCAGTGGCCGTACCATCGAATCGTATTGGTTGTAGACGGTGCGCATGATTCCTTGCAGGCGACCAAAGCCTGCCACCATATGGGAGAATCGCACCAGATAGCGTTTGAACTCGACCGCGCTGTGCCAGGGCTGGAAGGCAAACGTGGTACACCACATAAACCAGAAATTGGTCTTGAAAAACGCGGGATCGAATTGATCTGCAATGCTGGTTTTGCCGAGCATAGCTTCAGGTTCCAACGCAAGACGCTCAATTGTCAGGATGTGTCTTTCGCTGAGCCCGAATGCAGGAGGCGCCGTCTGCCGGCGGCCATCCCGGACGAGGCGTGATTTGGACGAGGTCTTCATTGTCTCGTTCCAATCAAAGATTTCTTGAGTGACCGTTCGGCTCGCGTCGAGTGTAGGAATTGAGGAGAATAGCTCGTAGGTGCAGAGGTATTTGCTTTCGAGCATCCGGCCACCTCGCAGCACATAGCCGCTCTGCGAAGAGCCAGAGCCGTCTAGGCTTCCACCAAGCTTGTCGAATTCCTCGAGGATAGTGATGTTGTGGCCCGGGACGTCGCCGTCACGGATCATGAAGGCAGCTGCGGCCAGAGAGGCTATCCCGCCACCGACGAGATAGACTTTGGCCGTGCTCCGATCCGGGTCATTGCCGCGCGGGGCCGAACGATCGGACGGGTGATCTTCAAGCATCATAACGGAATTCCTTAGCTCGCCAAGCACGCCATCGTATGGTCGATCGGCGTTGTCGTTGGCGAGTTTTACTTGTCAATGGAGTCAGCGCATCGCACCGTCAGTTACGAAATCAACGGGCCACTCAGATTGTTCATAGATCCAGGACGTCTCGAAAGCGGTCATTCTTTGGCCAACGCGACAATGCCCGCTACAGCACAGACGGATATCCAAGGATGGGTAGCAATCGGGCCACGATCGCTCCCAAACAGACCAGCACCACTAGCAGTTTGAGTAGCTGCGCTAGCCGCGCATCGGGACAGAATTTATCGATGACCCAAAACAAGATCGCACCGATGACGACGATAATCAGGATTCCAATTACGAGCGTGAGCACGATGACCTCCGTCACTTTAGCGGCAATGCCCGGGAGCCTATCATCGGCTCCGTTTGTTGAAAAGCCGAGGAATGATTAGAAGCAAGATGGCCGATGATCTCGAAGCAAACGTCAGCGACGAGACCGGAGCAAGGCGTCCATTGGCGCTAGCGGAAAACTTTAATAGTGATCTCAGGTGGAGATTTTTCGGTAGCCCTTTGTATCTCTTCGACAGCATTGGCCAATCTATCCGTGTCGATATTTATGCCTATGCTACAACCAGGACAGACCATTTGCTTGTCCACTTTTAATTGCGCCATCGTCAATATGAGGTCATTTCCACAGATTGGGCACTGAAATTCAAACTCATTGGAGTCAACGTCAGTCATTTAGACAATGCCTCGTCTCCGGACAATTAAAAGCCTTCTGGCTATGACATTTGCATGGCGACGTATATACATGAGATCCAACGGAACCCATTGTATATAGTTTGGTGAGCGGAAAGACTTTCGCAGGATTGGGGGAGATGCACAAGTGGCTCTGCATGGCCGCATTGTGATGTTGCACGACAAGTCGACGCGGCACTGAAGGTGGGGCGTTCGATGCTGCGCCCGTCATGAGGTGACACGGACCTCCACCGACATCCCGATACAAACGCCGGCCATCCCGACGAAACTGCCAGCCACCGGCATTGTCTGCCGGATGTTGCGTGCGACGGCGACGGGGATCAGATTGAAGCTGCCGACGCAGCGGTTCGTCGGATCGAAGGTGATCCATCCCGCGCCCGGCACATAGACTTCCGCCCAAGCATGGGTTGATCCCGCATCTCTGGACCCTACAAGGTTCTGATCTGGATTGTAGAGATAGCCGGAGGCAATCCTCGCCCCGAAACCGAGACTGCGGGCAGCTTCAACGAAGAGGACTGCGAAATCCCGGCAGGATCCCCAGCCGCGATCCAGAGTGTGGATCGGCGACTGGGTACCCTCATCCTCCCGGCTCTGGTAGCGGATCCATCCAGAGATGCCAGAGCTCAGGTCCTTCAGCAGGGCAAGCGTGTCCGTCGGATTGCCGCGGACAAAAGCCCGCGCCCAATCCCGCAACCGCCCTGCCGGGTCCGGGTATTGCTGGATCGTCAGAGCGCCGAGATCGATCCAATCATCGTCGGAATATTGGAAGGGGTAGGAAACGGCGAAAGCGGCGACGTCGAAGACGGGCCAAGCGGTGGCGTTGTGTTGGAGTTCTGTGACACTGTCGATCACGAGATTGTCGGCCAGGGTCTGAAAACTGGCCGTCGCGACCGCATTGCCGAAAACATCATGCGCCCAGGTCACCACCGCGTCGGGCGTCACCGTCACATCGCTCGAAATCAGGCGAAGATCGCGGCTCTCACGCGGGCGCAGCATCAAACGGTGCGGCCCGAGGTTCACCGGCTGACGGTAGCGATAGGTTGTCTTGTGATGGATCTTGAGCGTGATCAATGAATGCTCCAACAGGGGCCTGTGTGCTGCGTGATGATTGACGGTCGCTGATACGCCGGGAGCACGAGGATCATCAGCGTCGGTGGGCGAATCGCACGAATTGCCACCTTAAAGGATATGTAGGTCTAGCTGATCTCGTCCGTCCAGACCTTGAAACTGACCAGTGTGTTGGGGCCGAAGGTGTGAGTGATCGGGACGTCGGTCGCATCGCGCCCTTGAGCGATCAGCACGCGGCCTATTCGCGGCATATTGTTTCGCGGGTCGAACGTGTACCACCGTCCGCCAAGATAAGCCTCGAACCAGCCGGCGAAATCCATTGGACCATAGGGCGGTGGCATGCCAATGTCCCCGAGGTAGCCGGTGCAATAGCGCGCCGGAATATTCATGCAGCGGCAGAACGAAATGGCGAGGTGCGCGAAGTCGCGACAGACCCCCTTACGTTCTTTGAAGACCTCCCAGGACGTCATCGTGGCGCGCGCATGCTCGTAGCCGAAGGCAATGTGGCGATGGACAAAATCACAGATCGCCTGGACACGCGCCCACCCTGCTGGCGACTTTTCGAAGAGGTTCCAGGCTACGTCGGACAGGCGTTGAGTCTCGCAGTAACGGCTGCCGAGGAGAAAGATAAGTGTATCTGCCGGCAAATCCTCCACCGGATGTTGGGAAGCCGATAGGGCAACCACGTCCGGCAGACCGCTATCACGAATGACCCCATTGGCAGACAACCGCATGCGGCCAGGAGGAGCGACAATGCGGCTGCACCAATTGCCATAGATGTCGCGGTACGGGAAGATCGGCACGGAAGGGCTCGTGGTCAGGTAGTCGGGCTCGATGACGTCGGACGCCCGGGTGAAATGGGTCCCCAGAACCATGATCACGGGTGTCGATTGCGGAAAGTCGTAAATCAGTTCGTAGCCAACACGAATCTTCATCCGACATCCTTTGATTTGCGGTCTCCTATTGGCCAAAAGACCAAGCCACCGCGTAGTCGCAAAACAACGATTCGATCCCGCCATCGCGGCGGCAGAATCGGCCCTGACCGGCAGTGCACGACCGGCGCACTCAAGTCCGTCGAAATCGAGATCCCAGCTCAAAAGCTCGGTCTAACGAGTACCACTGTGTTCTATCAACATACCTTGGTCCGCGTCCCGCGTTGATCAAACCGATTGGCAGATTTGGGGCCGCGTGGAACGTTGAGGAGTCGCCCAGACCGACTCAGGCGTACCCGTCGTATCGGACGTGACACTCACTTGTACCTCCATGCCGAGATGGTCCGACGGGAACCCGACGAAGGTGCCATGGAGCGGGATCGCGTGCTGCGGATCGCGCACGACCGCAACGGTGACAAGGCCAATCTTGCCAACGCTGCCGCTCGTGGAATCGGAATCGATCCAGCCGCTGCCCGGCAAATAAATTTGCGCCCAGGCATGGGTCGACCCGCGAGCTGAGCCACGCGCCGGCTCCTTCGGATCATCGAGCGGGGTGGCGAGGTACCCGGACGCAAACCGCGCAGCGAAACCGAGCGAGCGCGCGGCTTCGATCAACAGCATGGCGAAATCGCGGCAGCTGCCATGGCCGAGCCGGAGCGTCTCCACCGGCTGCTGAATCCCCTTTGCTTCCCGCCGCCGGTAGCGGAAGCCGTGATTGATACCCTGTGAGAGCCGGGTGAGAAGTTCGAAAGGGCCAATCAACCCACTGGAGGGCAGGAATTGTTGAGTCCAGCGGCCAACCTCGTTACCCGGATCGGGTTGATGGCGTTCGATGCAGTAGGCGAGGTCCGGCATCTCGTCGGCGCTATAGACAACCGGAAAAGTCCTTGCGGCGTCCTCGAGATCGAGGTCGGCGGCGTGCAAAGGCGAATGCTCGAGGCGCACGGTGCTCTCGAAGCACAGCTCTTTTGAACGACCCGAAAACCCCGCGATCCCCACATGGTTACCGAACGCGTCCTGAACGAGCCTCAGGCTCTTCGGCTCCGGGGTGATCTCGAGACGCGCCTCGATCACTCTTTGATCATGAGAGTCGCGTGGGCGGAGCATCATTCGGTGCTCGCCGAAGGCCACCGGCCGCCGGTAGCGATAGGTCGTGACGTGTCGAATGGTTAGTGACGGCATGATGGCTCCATGGCGAGATCATGCATGATTCACGCCAATTCGACACCTGCGGACCTTCGGCGACCCGTCATGGGGAGTATGGACTCGTTCTCCCAAGTGAAGTGGGGCATTGACACGTTGGACTTACCCTTGATTCGTCGCCCGCGTTCCGGCAGATCGCGGGTGATGCGCCACCCATCCGGGTCGATGAAAGATCTGCTCGCAATGCAAGATCCTGGCATCTAGGGCAAAAAGAAAAAAGGGCTGCCGGAAGATGAATCGCACTGTTCTCTAACTTATTATCGGCGAGCTCGCCGATGCCATCGTGGTCTTGAGCTATCAGTTCTACCAAGAGCGGCAGAAGACCACCGGCATCGAGTTCGACGTCGGCAAAAGCAGCATTTCCATCGAGAAGAAGTATTTTTAGCTGTCCTACTAATATTAGGAGGAAACAGACCAGCGTTGCCACCGATTGATCCGCGATTGTTTCACGTTCGCCCGAACCTGCTACTTCTTCGCCAACGTCTTCAGCAATTCCTCAGACGATCGAGCCGAGCCTGATTAAATTGAGAAACTCAATTCGTCCGACTTGATCTTCATCACTCAACCTTTATGCAAAGCCAACGTCACGGCCGTGAGATTGGAAACACCTTGGAATCGGATAGATACTGACTGTGTCCGCCCTTGCGTTTGGATAGCCATGCGAGCCGACACACCTGGGCCTATCGCCGTCATGCTAATACGAGAACCCTTTACCTGACCCGACAATGAGCCCGCTTTGTTATGGGTAGACTCTTGCCATGACCCTGCTAGAGACCCATCCAAAGAGCCTTCCAGGTTATTCGTGAGATTAACGGTGGAACTACTACTGGCGCAATGCAATGATTGTTGTACCGAAAGTGCGAGGAATTTCACCGCATAAGTTGCCCGACAGCGGAGACGCTCCTTCAAGCCATTGGCCATCGTGACTGTGCCACCACCAGACCAATGACCGGCCAAATCGGTTAATAAACTCAGGGCAGAATCCGCGTGAGCTGAGGTCAGAGACAGTGCCCCAGCAAGTGCAATAGCTTTAAGAAATCTGATCATGCTCTCCTACCCTTGAATATCTCTCCGTTCCAAACCGCGAGAATTTCCTCCTTAGAGCCGATCCAAGAACGTTGAGTGAGATAACTCACTTTTGATTCTGTGGGCTCTGGCCACGCCATAATAGAAAAGTCGGTAGAGCAACACCTCGATCAGGCTGAGAAGCAGGATTTGACTCGGTTCGATGTACAGATTGCGGAGCTGGGGCTGAGTTCCCGGAAAAGGAGCGTGGGGAGAGTTCACCGAAGTAAGAAACGGGGTGCGGTGGTAAGCAATTTTCAGACGTGATCGTAAAGTCAGCGTTTCTCATCTTTTAGTGCTTGCGATCTGCGACCCAGTAGCGAGCGTGAGCGGCGCTATCAACTCCCGGGGAAAAAACGAAAGTGCTCGTCCGGAAGGATCGATGGGCACCCCTGGCCGGTGTGAGGCTTAGCGGAGCGATTTAGCAGAGAAGGCTTTTCACGATGCCCTCGCGCGTCGCAACCCGCTAGCGGATAGCGGATGGCCACGAGTCCTGATAATATCTGCGGCATGATCCCATTGAACGCTATTAAGAACAAGGAAATAGTGAGAACTATGGACCGGTCCGGACAACGGAAAATCTTTGCAATGTGCTCAACAACGAGGATGCTGGCTGATGATTGATCGTCATCTGCCTCAGGAGAAGATAATCGACAAAATGGCGGATGCGTTTTTAAAAGCTCTTCCTGTTGGCGAGACTGGTATTTGGAGTGCTAATTTCGCGCGAGCTGATCTTCGGCAGGCAATGGGCGCCGCTTTCGATGCGTGCATCGATGCGCTCAGTTTGGATATCAGATCTATGCCGCCGCGCAAAACCGATGCCGATTAGAAGCTGATGTCGATCAATGAGAACGAGTTGTGCAAAAAGAACTCGACGATATGGTGGAAGCTTTCACAGAAGCAATTTATGGGGAATGGTTTACTTACCACCCACGGGCACCTGGGAGCCCCAGTACCGAGAGCTTGGCAATGCCAATATCGTCGAAAGTGCGAATAGGCGCAAACTGCCACAAGGCAATCCAGCCGGAGAAAAAAAATGAGCACGCTCCTTATCATCGTTATATTATTGTTGTTGTTCGGCGGCGGAGGCGGGTATTACGCCTATGGCAACTATGGCGGGACGGGCCTCGGCGGCGTGCTCGGGACTGTTCTCGTCATCTTGCTGATCCTTTGGCTCCTCGGCGTGCTGCGCTGAATTCTGCGCAAGAGTAAAATTCGGAGTCACCCCATCGGACTTGCGTGGCTCCGCGTCATCATTTCTCGGCGCCCATGTCCTCACGAGCTTTCCTATCCGCTTCGAGACGCTCGTCGGCGAGCTGGTAGGATATGTAATATTTGTAGATGTTGCTGACGTATTGGACAGTCGTGAGCCCCGCGACTTTGGCTGCGCCCAGCTCGACATTGTTGAACCAGATGTTCGGATCGAGTCCCGCCTGCTGCGCGACAGCGCGGAACTTTTGCAGATTGCGAGGGCCGGCATTGTAGGCCGCGAAGCTCATCAACGTCCGGTTTACTGGATCGATCGCGGGATCCGAAACGTAAGTATCGGCAAGATACCGGAGATAGGCGCATCCGGCGTGAATATTTCGGTCTGGGTCACGGTCGACCCCGGTGATCCCGATCGGTTTAGCAGCCGCGGTCGAGGGCTTGATCTGCATGAGGCCAACCCCTCCTGCCGCACCATGCCGCGACTGGTCGAGCTGAGATTCCTGGTAGGCCTGAGCGGCGATCATCAGATAATCGAAGTTGTACTGTGCACCGTAACGACGGAAGAGGTCGATAACGGCGACAAACTTTCTCGCCTCGTTCTCGTCGAGGGCATTCTTCACAATCCGCTTGTCCACAAAATAGCGCCGTCGGATCGTGGCGCCGAAGCTGGTCGTGTCGCGATGGTCGTTGATGAACGCGTTGAGCTCGGACTTCAGCTCCGGGCTGTTCTTGCGAATCGCCCAGGCGATGTCCCCACCTTCGCTGAGGACGAGATCGTCCCGTGGGACTGCGTTGGGAAAGATTCGGGACCATATCGTGGCCTTGTGATCGTCGACGACGGCATAAGGAAGCAGACCGGCGTTCACCATCTCGATCAGGTCTTCGTCCTCGAGATTCTCATCGATCGGCATGATGGGAATCGGCTTCAGGCCCTTGGTCACGAACGTGTCGCTGAGCCTAGCGAGATGGCTCGCATAGCTGCTGGAACGGCGCACGCGAATCTCGCGTCCGCTGAGGTCTTCGATCGGGCCAAGCTTAGGCGATGTGGGACCGGTGACGACAATCTCCTTGACGTTTTTCAGCCATGGATCGACGAAGTCGATGACGGCAAGACGCTCGGAAGTGATTGTCAAATTGGCTGCGACGGCATCGCCTTTGCCCTCGTTCAAAGCTTGTAACAAGCGATCGCGGGAGGAGGGAAGGAAGGTGACATGGAAGCGGGGCGTCTGGAATTTGTACCGCACATTGATCCTGTCCTCGAGTGCACGGGCGAACTCCGCGACAACGCCCATCTGATGGCCGCGATCGACGAAAAAGAGCGTCTTGCTGTAAGGGACGAGAATGCGAAGCGTTCTTCGCTTCAGCATCGCGGAAAAATCGCCGTCCAATCGCGAGTTCTCGGAAGTACGAACCGTTGGCCAGTCAAACTCTGCGCCAGCGAGGGCGAAACCGATCCAATCGCTAAAGCAACAAGACTCAGAAGAGTGGCAATCCGGGTACGCATCGGCCGCGCTCTGGCGAAAAAGCTGCTCGCAGTCGCCAGCAATCGCCGCTCTTCGAAGGTGCGGGCGGTGAGCAGAATAGACTCGATCATCAACGTGTCAGCGCATCGTGGAGGTGGGGATTGTCACGGCATCGCAAGACGCAAAAATACAGAAAAGCATCGCGACCATTGATCTGCATGGGATGTAGGTCTCATCTCGCATGTCTATATTTCAATGCCTTACGGCACTCGTCGCGAGCCAAATCGGCTTGGAAATCGTCTATCCCTTGGGCAATGTAACAATACCTACCAAAAGAGCCAGTTCGCCACCCTACTAATGGAATTAGGGGCGCGACAGGTTCTTCGCACCAACCCTGCGCACTAAATTGCGCACCGACAATTTGGACCACAGCACATATTCCCGGAGCGATGCGACAGCTGTGGTCCTAAATCGAGACCTCAGCGGGCCTGGCTTCTTGGCTCGGTCGTTGCCGTGTCAATGCCACAAGGCCCCTATGCAGCTATGCGCTCGCTACCTCCCGGTGGGACCAGAAGGAAGGGAAATCGTATTCTAACGATCGTTCCAGTTTCTTCCAATTCCGACGGAGCGATTGTGCCGCCAAGCTGACGCACAAAGATAGCCACGTAGTCGGAACCACGTTTCTCAGGAATCTTCGCCAAATCCTTATCCTTCATACCTACACCGTCGTCGGCGACGGTCAGCTCAATTTGATCGTCGACCTGTCCCACGCTCAGCACGACCCGTCCTGTCCCACCAGGAAAAGCATGCTTAATGGCGTTCGTCGCCAACTCATTGACCAGAAGGCCGAAGGGCACAGCACGATCAGGGTCGATATCCAATGCTTCGGCCTTGACCTCTATTTTGATGCCCGACGTGTGCCCAAGTAGGCTCGCTGACATGGTCTTGGCGATTTCCCTGAGATATGCGTCCATTGCGATGGTCTCGCCGCGGCTGGATTGAGATATCAGGTCGTAAAGCTGGGCAATTGCTCCGATGCGTGCCTGCATGGCACTATATCCTTGAACACACGGCAATGCCGTCGATCTTGCTTCGTAGGCGATTAAGCCAACGATGACCTGCAAGTTATTCTTGATCCGATGAGAGATTTCGTTCGTCAAACTTAGGGCGTCGCGCTCTCGCTGTTTGCGGTCGGTGATGTCCTCGAACACGAGAAGCATCCTAGTAACGTGGTTCCCCGCTTGAAAAATTTTCCTCGCATTCAAGTTGAAGACACGGCGACCGAGACCCGGAAAATTATCCTCGATTTCGAAGCTTTCGATCGGCTTGTTTTCCGGGAGCACCTTCTCCATCAAATGTCGCAGAGCAGGTACGTCCCATTGATGCTGACCTAATTCAGAAAAACGCAGCCCCCGCGCCTCCTCCTCCGTGATCCCGAATATCGTGAAAAACGCCTTGCTCGCCGTCACAATCGTCATGTCTTGTTCGAGGACAACCAGGGGATCGCGAATCGTATCAACGATACTTTGGGTAAGTTGCCAGTTACGTTTGCTCTCCGCCCGGGCCGCGCGCTCCTCGCTGACATCCTCGATAGCGAGCAGAATAGAACCCTCATGGTTGCCGGGACGAAAAATCTTCCGGGCGTTGACCAGCATTGTGCGGCGACCAATGGTCGGAAAATCATGCTCAACCTCGAATCCTTCAACCGATGCACGATGTGGGATCACGCTCTCAAGCAGGGTACGAAGTGCGGGGATGTCCCACTGCCGGTTTCCAAGCTCATAAATATGACATCCCTCGGTCTCACTGCTGCTCGTGCGGAACGTCTGGTAAAACGCGCGATTAGCAGATGTAATGTTTAAGTTTCTATCGAGAATGATGAGTGCACTGGGTATGGTCTCAACAATATCGCTAGCAGCAATATCGGACACGGCTTTTTCTCCTAAGGCAATATCGGACATAACCGTCGTTCCTTATAGATTACGCCACTTCAAAATTAAGCTGCGAGCAGGTCTTCGACAGAGTCTTGGAGCTGGTGCTGAGTGTACGGCTTAGGAAGGAAGTGGGTGCCTTCCGCAAACAAAGCTTTCATTTTGTCGGTAATACAATTTCCTGTCGTGTAAAGCACACGCAATTTCGGCCTAAGCTTGATTGCCTGGTTTGCAAGTTCACACCCGCCAAGGACCGCTGTCTTGAGATAAATATCGGTAAAAAGTGCGTCAATGGTTTGAGGGGAACGCAGGAGTGTCAGCGCCTCATCTACGTCGCTGGCCGAAAGTGTGTGGTGCCCCCAGTCTTGAATCATGAGCTCCGCTATTTCACGGGTAAACACATCATCTTCGACGATCAGTATCACGGCCATCAGAACTCTCTCTCTCGTGACAACTGTTCCTCAAACGCTTGATTCATAGGCGACCAATACACGCCGCGGTTATCCGCTCTCATGGCCGCGCATCCGCATAGCGCTGGGAGACGGCGATGACCTCGTACTGGTCACGAATAATGATTGCATATTGCACCATAACATCCGGCGACGTTAATGAGCGTCCTCTCGATCGGAGGAAATGCATATGAATCAGAATCTCAAACTCCGAGCCGCCTTCAGCAGACAATAGGCCATGTCATTAGCATGGACGTTCACCATGTCTCCTATAAAGGAGCTTGTTGATAAGTAGGTCGGGGAAGAAAAGTAAAGTGGATTCGCAGGTAGTCGATGACTCGTCGTCAATCTCTGTTCTTAGCAAGTTGTTCGCGCTGTTTTCGGCACACGTTGGCAACAGTGCGAAGCATGGGGTTTTGGGCAACGAGAACTTCGTCGCAGCGGTTACTTCCCCTTGAGCGTGTCTTTGATGCCGCCGACAGCATTTTGGATCTTTCCGGCAGCCCGGTCGGCCTTGCCATCGGACTCCAGCTTAGCAGCCCGTCGAGAATCTCCGTTCTTCAGACAGAATCAGGCGGAAGCGACTTCGTCAACGCGCTGCATAGCTCAGCTTTTCTTTCGGTCTCAAAACTCAAGTAGCAGACGACTGAGCGGCGGTCTGATCAATATTGCTCATGCCGTTTAGACTCGACAAATTTTATGGTAATTGAAGCTTCGCTCCTTTGAGATTCGTGGTACCGAAGGTCATGCCGTGGCGCTGAAACGCCGGCCGTCATTCAATCCGAAATCATTTCTCGCCAAGGTCGGCGAGGGACGGAGCGTTGGTACGTACCGCAGCGACCAGATCGTCTTTTCACAGGGAGACCCTGGGGATTCGGTTTTCTACATCCAGAAAGGCAAGGTGAAGATCACCGTCGTTTCGGAGCAAGGAAAAGAAGCCGTCGTCGCGATTCTTGGAACGAACGACTTCTTCGGCGAAGGATGTCTTACCAGCCAGGCTCGGCGCATATCGACGGTCACGACGATGACGGAGTCCGTCATCGTGCGGCTGGAAAAAGCCGCCATCATACGCGTGATCCATCGGGAACCCGCGTTCTCCGAGATGTTCATTGCCCACCTTCTTGGCCGGACCCTCCGCGTCGAGGCGGATCTCGTCGATCAGCTGTTCAATTCGAGTGAGAAACGGCTTGCCCGGCTGCTTCTGCTGCTCGCGAACTTTGGCAAGGAAGGAAAGCCGGAGCCGATTATCGCGAAAATCAGCCAGGAGACGCTTGCAGAGATGATCGGCACGACCCGATCCCGCGTGAGTTTTTTCATGAACAAATTTCGAAAGCTGGGCTTCATTCACTACAACGGCAGCATCGAAGTCCACAGTTCACTGTTGAATCTCGTTCTGCACGAGGAGCCCCACATCGAGACTTATACTAATGGCCCCGCGGGATGACTCATTGAGTGGATTCCCTTGGCGGCGGTTTTCTGATTCCCTTGGCGCGGAGGATTCGCGCCATGCCATCAGCGGTGAAATTGCGAGAGGACTATTTGGCCAAGGAGCTTCGGGTGTTGGCCCGGCGCTCAAAGAACGTCAACCAGAGTCGCCGGCTGTTATCGCTGGCGGCAGTGCGGGACGGGATGGATCGGAGGGCGGCGGCCAAGATCGGCGGGATGGATCGGCAGACGCTGCGCGACTGGGTCCATCGCTTCAACGCCACCGGGCCAGAGGGCCTCATCGACAACTGGACAGAGGGCCCCGCGCCGCGCCTGTCAGCCGCGCAGTTGGCCGAGTTCGCGACAATCGTCGAGGCCGGGCCGGATCGTGAGAAGGATGGCGTCGTGCGTTGGCGCCGGGTGGACCTCAGGCGCATCATCGCCGAGAGGTTCGGCGTCGACTTCCACGAGCGCTACGTTGGAAAGCTTTTGAAGAAGCTCGGCTTCTCGCACATCAGCGCAAGGCCGCGCCATCCAGCCCAGGACGAACAGATCGTCGAGGCGTTCAAAAAAACTTCCCGCGCGCGCTGAAGGCTCATCTCGACAAACTGCCAGAGACGACGCCGGTCGAAGTCTGGTTCCAGGACGAAGCCCGGATCGGCCAGAAGAATGGCCTCGTCCGCCAGTGGGCCAGGCGTGGAACGAGGCCAAGGCAGCCCGCCGACCAGCGCTACGACAACGCCTATCTGTTTGGCGCGATCTGCCCCGCCCGCGGCGTTGGGGCGGCCCTCGCGTTGCCTTATGCGGACACCGGCATGATGCAGCTCCATCTCGACGAAATCTCGCACAACGTCGCCAAGGGTGCGCATGCCGTCCTGCTGCTCGACAGGGCCGGATGGCACACCACCAGCCAGCTCAACGTGCCCGAAAACATCACGCCGATCTTCCTGCCTTCGCGCGCGCCGGAACTGAACCCGGTCGAGAACATCTGGCAGTATCTGCGTCAGAACTGGCTCTCAAACACCGTCTTCGAAAATTACGATGCCATCATCGACGCAGCCTGCGCCGCCTGGCGAAAGCTCATAGCCCAGCCTGAAACAATCACATCCATCGGGATGCGAGAATGGGCTCACGTCGGTCAGTCGCTATGACCTTTGGTATTAAATGCGTGCGCATTACGAACGCCGCGGTCACCGTCTTGTTGATGTGAGCAATATTGCACAGTCTTTACCTTGGTATGGGGGTAGCTTCATGGGCGAAGAAGGGTCGTTCCCCTCCTCCCTATGCAGGGTACGAAAATGCATATGTCGAATGAAAGTCTCCTGATCATATTGATGGTCGGCCTCATCGCTGGATGGCTGGCTGGCCAAATCGTGCAAGGCACCGGGTTTGGGCTCCTTGGCGATCTCCTCATTGGAATCATAGGCGCTTTCATTGGGAGTTGGCTGCTGCCTCAACTTGGCATCCATCTTGGCTTGGGCATTGTTGCGGCGATCATCAATGCCACTCTCGGAGCGGTTGTCCTATTGTTGATCATTCGGCTCGTTCGTGGCGGAGGCGGATGGCGGGGGAATTGGGGAAGACGTTGGTAGACGGCCGCTTGCTGCGTCGCGTGCGTGAGGGGCTATCGGAGGGTAAAGATGGAAGCGCCAAACTGGTTAGGGCACCCCTTTGCAGCAGAAATATTGGCGTTGCCCAAGGGGCAGCATTTCACGAACATCGATCATAGGGGCACGCTCGCCCAGGCGATCGTGGATACCATTCGCGAGCCCCTCCTCGTCCTCGACAAGGACTTGCGCGTCGTCACCGCAAATCGCTCCTTCTATCTGATGTTCAGGATGAATCGTCATGATGTTCAAGGACGTCCTCTATATTCGCTGGGTGAGGGCCAGTGGAATATCCCCGGGCTTCGGTTGCTGTTGGAGAGAATTGCGCCACGGCACGCCGTGATGGAAGCTCACGAAGTCGAGCAGGAGTTTTCCGGCATCGGGCGGCGCACGATGCTGCTCAATGCGCGCAGCGTTTTCTACCAAGAAGATTACGACGCAACGATTCTTCTGGCCATCGAAGACATTACCGAGCAGCGTGCCAAGGAGCGCGAGTTGCATGAGCTCTTGCAACACAAGGAATTATTGCTACAGGAGATGCAGCACCGTGAGAGAACGCGACGGTTCTCGTCAACACCGTCGTAGCCGCCTCGTAGAGGTGTTTGCGGGTCATTTTATTGCCGTACTTCGAGATGCGTCCGTTCCGACTGACCTCTCCCGGACAACGGCCCCGAGTTCGGTTCAGTGGTACTCTTTGGGCCCGCGAATTGTAGCTGATTTCACCGATTAAAAAAGTTCTATTCAAGGTGGCGCATGCGGGTAGACGAGCAGCTTGGCGCGCGCTTCCTGTAGGCAAGCTCGGAACCGGACGATTGCCTAAACGTTGTCAATCCGGGTTCCAGGCTGCGAAATGCGCAGCATTCCGAACACTCGTAGCGAAGGAAGACGTACATGGATACCAACACACTTCTCATTATTATAGTTCTCATTTTGCTGCTCGGCGGCGGCGGCTGGTACGGCCGTGGACGCTGGTTCTAATCGTAGATGGCCAACTTTCCGGGCCGTCGGGAGCGTCATGGGGTCAAGAATGGGCTTCCGGGGGACGCCCGCTCCGCCGCGTTTCACCGTGGTCAATCCGATTTCAGCCATTCTCTGCAAATGAGACCCATGATAGTTAGCGCGATCAGATCGTACTCTCGCCAAGCCGGACCGTTCTTGAGCGCCGCTTTAATTTACATCGCTTGTCTCAAATGGTTCAACGCGGCTTCCGCATGGGTCGTTGCAACGTCGGCGTGGCCTTGCTTGCCTTCATCAATCGCTTCGTTCAAATGTTTGATCGCTTCTGTTTGATAAGGATTAGCGTTGCACCATGCACTGCTGAAGCCCTCCATCGTCAGGTCGAATGTCTGACTTCGTTCACGTTACTCTGGCGCACTGGGTTTCTCGGGAGCACTGTGCTTCTCTGCAATGGTGCGATATGCCGTCGCCGGCCAAGACAACGCTCTCGGCAGTTCCGTCGCAACCCTCTCGACAAATTGCGATGCGGGGCCGGTGCTCCAGTTTGCTTTGATCGTGGGCGCTAGCTCAACACCAACACCGACAAGATAAGCAATCACGAGCAGGGCGATAAGCACACGCATCAAGTCATCCTCCGCATGGCAATCAAGACAAGCAGCAATAGAGCTGCGCAAATCGTGGGAAGATCACGCCAATAATTCTGATCACGACGCCACTCCCTCGGACCGAACCGATACTATATCCGCGTCGCCGCGACATCAAATGCAAGGCTGCCATCGGCGGCTTTGACACAGGAACATCTATAGGGCCGTCTTAGTCCCGCTGCACCGACATCCTTTTTGCATTGTCGAGCCAGAGGTCGATCATAAAGCCCTTCGGACTAACCCATTCGGGCACGCCAGCGACGCTGAGATCGGCTTTTGGATTTTTGTAGAGAATGGTGAAGCGATCATCCTTGTAAATCATAACTCTAACGGTTTCGGCTCCAGCGTAGATAGGCTTGGAGATTGTTGCTATCCACCCGAATTCCGGAGAAACCGGTCGGCATCCCCCGTGAAGATTTTTTGGGGATCATCCGGCATATGCCTTGTCGAGGTCGGCTATGATGGTCTTTTGCATCTTCATCACGCCCTGCATGGCGCGATCTGCCTTTTTGCAATCAGGATCGCTCAGGTAACGGCCGAGGGCCGTGGGCACAACCTGCCAGGATAGGCCGAATTTGTCCTTGAGCCATTTGCATTTCGATTCCTAGCCGCCGCCGGCGATCAGTCTGTTCCAGAAATAGTCCACCTCTTCTTGGCTCTCGACGCTGATGAAGGAGGAGATCGCCACGTTGAACTTGTATTTTGGGCCGCCATTGAGGGCGTTGAACTCCTGCCCGTCGAGCTTGAAACTCGCCATGAAGTCATTGACGGTTTCGACCTCGGCATTGGGAAACACCAATTTATAGAAAGCGACAGCCTCGGGGACATTGTTGTCGAACCAGAGGAACGGCGTGATCGAAATCATGGGGGATGTTTTTTTTGGTTGGTTGAGATGCCCCGCGCTCAGGCGGAAGCCTTGCTGGCCAGCAATTCGTCGAGAGCCATTGACACGTTAACGAGCAACGGGGCAGCGCATGTGTTATACTAATGGCCCCGCGGGATGACTCATTGAGTGGATTCCCTTGGCGGCGGTTTTCTGATTCCCTTGGCGCGGAGGATTCGCGCCATGCCATCAGCGGTGAAATTGCGAGAGGACTATTTGGCCAAGGAGCTTCGGGTGTTGGCCCGGCGCTCAAAGAACGTCAACCAGAGTCGCCGGCTGTTATCGCTGGCGGCAGTGCGGGACGGGATGGATCGGAGGGCGGCGGCCAAGATCGGCGGGATGGATCGGCAGACGCTGCGCGACTGGGTCCATCGCTTCAACGCCACCGGGCCAGAGGGCCTCATCGACAACTGGACAGAGGGCCCCGCGCCGCGCCTGTCAGCCGCGCAGTTGGCCGAGTTCGCGACAATCGTCGAGGCCGGGCCGGATCGTGAGAAGGATGGCGTCGTGCGTTGGCGCCGGGTGGACCTCAGGCGCATCATCGCCGAGAGGTTCGGCGTCGACTTCCACGAGCGCTACGTTGGAAAGCTTTTGAAGAAGCTCGGCTTCTCGCACATCAGCGCAAGGCCGCGCCATCCAGCCCAGGACGAACAGATCGTCGAGGCGTTCAAAAAAACTTCCCGCGCGCGCTGAAGGCTCATCTCGACAAACTGCCAGAGACGACGCCGGTCGAAGTCTGGTTCCAGGACGAAGCCCGGATCGGCCAGAAGAATGGCCTCGTCCGCCAGTGGGCCAGGCGTGGAACGAGGCCAAGGCAGCCCGCCGACCAGCGCTACGACAACGCCTATCTGTTTGGCGCGATCTGCCCCGCCCGCGGCGTTGGGGCGGCCCTCGCGTTGCCTTATGCGGACACCGGCATGATGCAGCTCCATCTCGACGAAATCTCGCACAACGTCGCCAAGGGTGCGCATGCCGTCCTGCTGCTCGACAGGGCCGGATGGCACACCACCAGCCAGCTCAACGTGCCCGAAAACATCACGCCGATCTTCCTGCCTTCGCGCGCGCCGGAACTGAACCCGGTCGAGAACATCTGGCAGTATCTGCGTCAGAACTGGCTCTCAAACACCGTCTTCGAAAATTACGATGCCATCATCGACGCAGCCTGCGCCGCCTGGCGAAAGCTCATAGCCCAGCCTGAAACAATCACATCCATCGGGATGCGAGAATGGGCTCACGTCGGTCAGTCGCTATGACCTTTGGTATTACGTTGGGTCATGCAGCCCATCTCCTATGCCCGCCACATGAGTCGATCCGTCGGTGGGCACTCAAATTTGGACCAATCGTTGCCAGGAATTTACGGAAGATCCGGCCTAAAACTTACACTCGTTGGCATCTCTATGAAATGGTGGTCTCGATCGCTGGAAGCCAAATGTACATGTGGCAGGCTGTCGACAGCGAAGGCGAGGTTTTCGAGATCCTGGTCCAAGATAAGGAAGAATGTCGAGTGGAAAATCACGAACGTCCATATCGTGGACTGTCCGCCTCTTTCGTGAATCACTCCGCGCTGTGAATGTTCAGCACTTCCGAGAGATATTGTTCTCTCAGCGTCGAGAGCTCCGTCTCAAATTTCGTCTCAATATCCCGGCGCCTGGCGTCGTACACCCAGCACGCTTGCCGGAGCGCTACGGCTTTGCCTTCGTCGTCCATGGTGGTCATTGGTCGAGGAGATGGGGTGCCGAAAGTCTGTTTTGCCATTGCCATGTGAATTTCCTTTCGTGCGTCAGCGCTCGCGGGCCAGCTCCCCGATCTCGGCGTCTTGCTTGAATGTCCCGCGTGGCGGACATCTCAAGTTAAGCTTTTTCCGGCTCGTGAGCCTCGAACAGGCGTTCCGCGGTCATTGGTGCCTGCCGTGCACGCGGCGGTGGAGGCGGAGTGTCCTCAGACACGGATACCGTTATCATATTGAGTCGCCAGGCACTGAACTCATCAGATACTCCGATGCGGCTAGCGATAAAATCTTGAGTCATGCACCCCACAGTCATGTCCGAGATCGTGCAAAGCTGATCAACTGTCGGCTTGAAACTCATTTGGAAATCCCTATTGCCATAAACAGCGTGGAGGTCGCCGAGATACCGGCTGCTCGCCAACATTGGCCCGGCGCACGAATTTCTCGGCTTACCCGATTGTAAGCATCTCAGACCCAGTAAGTTCCGTGAGTGGCACCGTATCAATGTAGTGATGACGGTCGCGAGCATCCGGGGCGGCTCGGCTGTTGTACCTGATCAAAGGGCCGTAATTACCAATCCCTTGCGCGTTGCACAGGGAGGATGGACTCCTGAATCCAGAGGCGTGCAGCCCGCCCCTGGTAAGGTTTAACTACAAACGCTAGGGCGATTGGCGCTTAATTTACCCTCGGAATTGACCCGCGGCGGAACCAAGCAGGAAGCCGTTCTCACCCTCCTCAGGCAGCCAAAGGGGACAACGATCGCCGCCATTGAAGGCAACGGGCTGGCAGCAACACTCGGTCCGCGGCTTCTTTGCGGGGTGGCCCTTCGTCTCAGATCGCGTATGTCCCCTCTTCTTTCGTACCAGGCCGCCTTCTAAGAACGCGCGCGCTTCTTTTAGCGTATCGAAGCTGACGTAGGTGTAGCCAGACTTGCGACTACTGTCTGGGTAACGCACCTGATATGTAGTGCCCTTTGCGCCGGTTCTTTTTCTTATGTCTGACATACTATACTAATAGCAAATACGTTTGATAAACTGCAATATCTTCGGAATTCATTTATAACAATTGCGCTCCGCTTCAACCTGTCTATTGAAATAAGCGCTCAGCAGGGCGTTTCTTTCGATTTTAAGGCGCCCCTCGATAGGATCGATAAACCAGGGCAGCTTGCGTTTTCCTGTAGCGTCCTTGTCAGATGAGCGTTTAATCTGGCGGCGCGTGAGATGAACATTCATCCCGGCAAGAAGCTGGCGGGCCTCTTCAAAGTCGAGATATTGAGGGCTCCGCTTGGCGGTCGGGCCATCCGGCAACCGGTCAGAAGCGAACTTTCGGCCTTCTTTTTCATGCCTGTCTTTATCGATCACGCTGCTTTCGGCGGTCCTGATGCCTATTGTTTCTACAGTTAATTATACTGCAATATTCATAATTTTCCAAATTCAGATCAGCCTCAGCTGCCGGAATATTATTGACTTGATGTAGTCAGATATGACAACATATAAGGGATGACGCGCAAGACACGGCCGATTGCATGGATCAAATCGGCCCGAAAGGATTTCGAGGAGTTCCCCTTGGGGGCGCGGCAGGATATGGCCCGCGCCCTGACCATCGTTGCCGAAGGCGGACACCCTGACATCGCGAAGCCGCTGACAGGCTTTGGGTCCGGTGTGCTGGAACTGGCATTGAAGCATCGAGGGGATGCCTTCCGTGTCGTGTACGCACTGCAAATGGGGGACGATATCTGGATTGTACATGCGTTCCAGAAGAAATCGAAAAGCGGGATCAGTACGCCAAAGGCCGAAATTGACCTGATCCGCGAACGGATCAAACGATTGAAGGAGGCTCTGCGATGAGCGACGATTTTGAACTGGTTCGAGGGAGCGGCAATATTTTCCGCGACTTCGACATGCCCAACCCCGACCTTGAGCAATTGCGCGCCATCCTGGCGGCTCAGATCATTAAAATTTTAGACCGCAAGGGCCTGACGGTCCGCAAGGCTGGAGAACTGACGGGCATTGCCGCCGCCGATTTCTCCCGGATTCGCAACGCAAACCTCGGGCGCTTCACCGTAGACCGTCTCATGACGGTTCTCGGCCGTCTGGATCAGCGCGTCGACGTTAACGTGAAGGTGCGGCAAAATGTAAAACGCGCTGTCCTCGCCCCGCGACTGAGCGCGAAGGTTTGAAAGTAACATTGATCAAGCTCGATATAGACGGCTTGCAGAAGCATTATCAATCCGGATCGTGACGATCGCGCTGGCGGCTGCGGCCGCCGCTATCATCGCTTTTGCCTCTATCCCGCTCGCGGTATGATCCATCGTCTTTCCGTTCTGCTGCCGATCGTCTTGCGCGCCAGCCTTGTCGGTTCGATCTGCCTGAGGATTCCTGCTCATTCTCGGGCTTGCGCCGGGTCGGGTCACGTCCCGATGCCGCATCCTGGAATTGATCGCGAGGGGTTCTTTCCTGCTCTGTCTGGCTTTGCCCGGAGTCCGAAATGCCGAAAGTCTGGCGATAATCCGACCAGATTTTCTGCCGATCTTCGGCCAGGAGTCGCCAGGCCGTCCGTTGCGCGGCAATTTCCTTTGCATGACGGCTTTTCATGATTTCGCGGTTCCTTTGACATTCCACAGCTTGTCGGCTTCCATAGAGCGAATTTTGGCCGCGTCGCCATGTGCGGCCTTTAGCCTTGCGACATAGGCGGCATAGGCTGTCCTGATTTCGGCGGCGCGTTGTTTCGCCTTTTCGCCGTTCAGCTTCCTTGTGGCCAGCCATTCCTCTCTGGTCTTGGCGTTTGCTGGCCGCTTCGGCGGCTTGATGCCATTGTCGAGAGCCTGGAATTTGGCGCGGCGGGCCGGACTGCGGATAACGCCCCGTGTCTGCTCGTAATCGTCGGCCCACCGGTCGAGTTTGTGGGCGTCGTTCGAGAGGGATGCTGCCTGACCTGTCTCCGGGTTGACCAGGTTGACGATGACATGGACATGCTTGTGCGGCCTGTCTCTATGTTCGACAATGATCGCCTGCAGGTTTTCCATGCCGAGCGCGTGCAAGGCATCCATAGCGGTCTCGCGCATATGCGCCGGATCAGGGTTGTCGGCCTCGTGCCAGTTGAGGGTAAAAGCGTAAACCGGTTTGGTCAGCTTGCGCCCCGTCGCCTCGATACCAGACCGCTGTTTCAGCTCATCGGCGGCATCGCACAATGCCTTCATTTCGCGCCAGACCCGGTGCGGATCGTCGGTTGCCAGATTGTGTAAATCCACGAAGCCAACACGTTCGGAGGACTGCGCGTTCTTATCGTGCAGGACGTAAACAAGCGCGCCCTTGAAGGACGTCCCGCGACCCTTGGTGGCTCTGCCTTTGGCCCAGTTCATGGGGCGGCCTAGCCCGGCGCGTCGATGCGCCTGAGCAGGCCCCGCAACTCCTCAAGGGTGGCTTCGATGTGACGCGCGCGAAATGTGTCCCCGGTCGTATTGCAGGCACGCGCGATCTGGTTAAGGTTCGAGCCGATGCGGGCGAGGTCGTGCCGGTCGATGGGGCTCAGCCTGCGCGACCGGCGAACGATAATGACGCCGGTCAAAGCCTGCTCGCGGAGAAAATCGGACAAAGGAAAATTGGCCTCGGCCGCGCGACCCTCGATGATTGCAAGCTCATCAGGGCGAACGCGGGCTGCAATCAGCAACCTGCGTTTTTCGGAGTCGGTTTTGCGAGGCCTGCCGCCTCGGCGGAAGCGTGGTGTCCGTTCATTCATTGTACATGGCCGCTCATAGCGGGGTTTCAGGGGGCGCCCCCTGACGAGCGTTTTTGTATAACAAAAACATTGCTCGCTATCCCCTCTATTCAGTATATGGCCTTACAACTATCGCTTTCAATAGATTTATACAAGCAATGTATAAGTAGAAAAAATAATGCTAAAAATAATATCAAATGTTGTGAATAGCGCAATGCGGAAAAGATCGAATTCTTATCTGGATAATGCCAAATTCAGGAACGATATAGAGCAGCTTTACGAATTAAAAACGCGTGACAAGATCCGGCTTAAGGGGGAGTGTCAAATCTGCCCTATGTTCGAGACCGGCGCCGTTTAAACACCCTTTGCCCCAGACTCGGTCTCGGCGGCCGCTTCCGCCTCAACAATGTAATCGCACATGATTTCGCTCACCCGGCACTCAGCTGCGACTATCGTCGGCATACGGCCAAACCGGTCCGGGACGAACAACGCGCCCACGCTTACCAGAAATCTCGCGACATCAAGCGCATTCCGGGCGACTGCCAAATGAAGCGCGGTCAATCCTGTATCAGAATCCGGCATATTGATATCCACGCCCATTTCATAAAGCCGTTGCACCGTCGCTATGTCGTCGCCTTTTGCGGCAATCAATAAGGCGTTCTGATCCGCTATGGATTGCTGGTTCAATGCTGCCGGGCCTTCGTGTTCCGCGTTTAGCGTGTCGTCCGATTGCCGGGGTCTCATTGCGACAGGCCGAATAAGGGATGAGTCATCAAAACTGGGCGGAGGTAAATTTTTAAAACTCCTCGCGACGACCAAGTTCATATAGCGCTGGCAGCTATCAATCGTAGGCGTCAACGGAGATGTAGCGACAACTGGCACCAGTCCGCGCCTTATCATCTTCGCCGAAATTGAAAACAATGATAATTGGCGAGACGTCGTCGCGACGCCCGGTTCGAATTCCACCATTGTTCCACGCCCGGACAATTCCCAGCAACCATACTCCAAACTAGTCTGTAACAAGAGGTGTTTAGGCTGACAGCTCAGATTATCCTGAAGCATTAAAATGACTGTCTCCCCGCTGCAGACCAGAACACCTGCAGAGATCGAAAATCGCTTGTATTCGGCCCACTCAACGACCCGACAAAATCCTTTATTCGGTGTCATTTCCAGAGTGGATTTAAGGCGATAGTGACGTCTGACAATCCGGCCCAAGGTTTCTAAATTGTAAGTTTCTGCGTATTGCGCTGTGTCTTTTGAGCCGAACAATTCCGCCATTGCGATTCCAAGCGAGGCGATCGGATCGGGAGACGGCAAGTCCTCCGCAAAGCGTTTGAGCCACCCGACGTACATATCGTTTGTCCAAGCGCTGTCGCGAAGAAACCTCTGTAACGTGCTGATGGGAATTCGTGGCTTCGTGGAATGTGAATTTTCAATTTTCCTGGCAAGCGCATGTACGCCCATATGGCGCGGTCTCGTATAGTGCAGCAGTTTTTCGCGAATAACCTGACGGGCTTCCTCATCGAATAAGGGCTCGGACGATCGGTTCATGCCAGCGCCAATTTGCCTCCGTCCTTGCCTGTCGCAGCAGCCGTTCGTTACGATGACCAATCCGTGACTAATGTCAAACGGGGCAGTGCACCCAACCTCTGACACAGGACTGTCGGAGGAAAGGACACATGCAGAAAGCTCGCACGGCCAACGACCACAGCAGTCGCGAAGCCTGGCTTCGGGGCGCCATCAACGAACTAAGACCGTATTTCGCCAAACTTGGCCTTCACTTGCCGGAGAAGGTCCGGTGTTCGGTCGCGTTCACATCGCAGGGCAAAAAAGGGAAGGTTGCGGGAGAGTGCTGGCATGCCTGCGCCTCCGACGACGGCCACCACGAGATTATCATCCGCGCGGATTTCGCTGATCCGGCGGAGGTGCTTGGGGTACTCGCGCATGAGCTCGTGCACGCGGCGCTGCCGCCTGAGGCGAAGCATGGCAAAGCCTTCCGGGACGCGGCCCTCAAGATCGGTCTCGAAGGGCCGATGCGGAACGCCCTGCCAGGGCCGGTGCTCAAAGAGCGTTTAAACGAGGTGGTGGCCGCGCTGGGGCCGTTTCCCCACGCAAGGCTGAACTTCGACCGCGTTACGCTCGGCGGCGGCGCGGTGGCGGATCGCCCGAAGAAACAAGGAACCCGCATGCTCAAGGCCGCCTGCGCGGATCACAGCTGCGGGTACACGGTGCGGGTCGCGGCTTGCTGGATCGCCGAACCCGGCCCGCCGCATTGCCCGTTACATGGGCCGATGACGATTTCAGACGCTGCCGCCGGCGCTTCAGAAGCGTCCAGCAAATCCAATCACACACCCGAAACCTAGGAGAGCCTGCGATGATTATGTTCACGGCCGTCTGCGCCGCTCTTTATGCGTGGCTTCAATACCAGGACTCTTTTGCGTTGCTGCTCTGGCATCTCGCGCCGCGGGAGTACGCGAATGAAGTTTATAAAAGCAGTCCGCTGATATCGGGCGTCCTGCTGGTCGTCCTTTTGATGTGGCTTTCCAGGCTGCTGCAGGCCATGCGGAACAGGGGCGGAAGCGACGGGCTCTGGAATTCGAGGCTGGGCCGCAGGACGGTCGGCATCGTCGCGAACGCAGTTCTTTTTGTCGTCGTTTTCCTCACGGCCTGCGCGTTCGCCACTTTGCTTCCCCGCGCTTTACCGCTGATGACCGTGATCCTGCCCCTCTGCGTTTGCGCGGCAATGCGGCCCATGAAAATCATCATCGGCCGGACAACGCGTCCGTTGCGGTGGTTCATTGGCGGCCGCCATGTCGGTCTCGGCGGCACCGCCCGCTTTTCCGGCCTGATGGATGAATGGGCGAATCCGTGGCAACCCGGCCAGATTCTTCTGGGGGCGTCGCTTTACGATCCGAAATGGCTGGTCGGCATCGAGGATGACCGCCATATCACCACAATCGCCACCAGTCGCGGCGGCAAGGGGCGGTCTGTCATCATTCCCAATCTTCTCACCTGGCCCGGATCGGCGCTGGTGATCGACCCGAAGGGGCAGAATGCCTGCGTGACGGCCCTGAAGCGCGGGCAAGGCGGCGACGGCCTGGTGGAATGCCTCAACCATACGGTCAGGATCGTCGACCCGCTGGGCGAAATCCGCGACCCGAAATTACTTAGATATATAGCCCGGTTCAATCCGCTCGCCGAGCTCGACCCGGCAGCCCCTGATTACAGCGAGCGCGTCGATCTGATCGCCGATGCGCTGGTCGTCCCGAGCTCGTCGAAGGATTCCTATTTCGATAATTCGGCGAAGTCGCTCATCAGCGGGATCATCGACTATGTGATGATTTCGAAAAACGTCGGATACGACGAACGCAACCTCGCCACCGTGCGAGGGTTGCTGATTCATCCGGACGGCCCGCCGCTCGAAGAGATGGCGGAGCTGGGCGGGCTGGCGCAGGCCGGCGCCGCCGGGGTATTGCAGGCCGGCAAGAACGCGGCGGGCGACGTTATCTCGACTGCCATCGCGCACACGAAGTGGCTGGATAGCGCGGGCATGCAGCGCACCCTTGGCGCGTCTGATTTCAGCCTGCGCGATCTGAACAACGGCATGACAACCATCTATCTGGTCCTGCCGCCGCAATTTCTCGATGTCCACACCCGATTCCTGCGCATGTTCGTCAATCTCGCCCTGCAGTCGGCGGCCGAAGGTCGGAAGGGGAAATACGCGACCCTGTTTCTCCTCGATGAATTCTACGCGCTCGGCCGCCTGCAGCAGCTGGCGAAATCCGCGGGCCTTATGGCGGGCTATGGCGTGAAGCTGTGGCCGATCATCCAGAATATCGGCCAATTGCAGGAACTCTATCCCCAGAACTGGGAAACGTTCCTCGGCAATTCCGGCCAGTGGATGGTATTCGCGGTCAACGACCAGACCACCGCAAAGTACCTGTCGGAACGGCTGGGCCGGCGAATCCTCTGGCGGCGCATGCGCGGCCCTGACGGCTATGGCTGGGAGGTTACCGGCGGCGCCAGCCTGCGGGACCCTCTGGAGCTTTCAAGGGCCATCAGCCACAGCAGCGACAATGTGACTGTCTTTACCGAGTCGGGCGAAGCGTTCCTGCTGGGCCGCACCCCTTACGACAAAACGTTTAAACGCAACAGGTACTCAGCCGACCCCTTCGAGCACAGCCGCGACGCGATCAAGGAGGCGATTGGTGACTTGGTATGGCGCTGGAAGTTTTCCTTCAAAAAGCCAAATGGCGGCGTCCCACATTTTCCTGCCCTGACCTACAACCCCGGACAAACCTTCATGGGATGGTGGCGGCTCCGCAGGAACAAGCGCGGGCGGTAAATCGGGTGCGGCAGAAATCGCACAAGCGAAACCCGACCGGAACATCTGGCAAAGGGCAGCCCCGCAACCTCGCTGTCCTTTGCTCACCCGCCATCAGACAAAGGAACCTGTTCATGAAAGTTCAATTGACGACTGCCGCGCTGGCGATATGCGCCCTGGCATCGCGCTATGGGTCGCCCTATCTCCTGACCACATACGAATGCAAATGGGACGGAAAGAAATGTGCGTACTATGTGGAGTTCCATTATGTGAATGCGTATGGAGAGCGCTACTTTTACCCGGATAGTTACCACGACGACAATTGCCCGGTGATCCAGATGTTCTCTTCGCCCGCTCCAGCAAAAAAAAGGGAGCCTAGAGGATGATGCTGATTGGAACGATAACTGCACTTTAAGTGTTACCCCATCACAAACTGGGGATCCATTACATGCGACTCAAAGCACGCCTTATTTTAATTCCTGCGGTACTTTTTCCCATCGCTGCATATTCTGAGACGACAGCCTCGGAAAATGCGGACGCGCCTGAAATTGACGCCTGCAGAGCAAGCGGCCTTATCGCGTTGAAGGAGCATTCGCCAACAATAAAAGACGTTGAGCTGGATCTCGACAGCGTCCGCGTCATAAAAATGAATGCTCAAATTGGCGGTGTCGATATCAAAGCGATGGTGCTTGGAGACGCCTCCATTGAAAAGAAAACATCCAGCAAGGCAAAGAATTTGATCTGCATCCTCGGCGAGAAGGGCAAGGTTTTGCTGACTGTCTTTAGTGACCAGTAGGTGGAATTCCCCTTTGCCTTCGTCGGCTGTTCGATGGTGAATATATTCATTTCGGTGGTGACATTATCTGCAAGAACGCCACCACCGCATAATCGGACGCCAACCACATAATCATGGAACTAACGGTCGCAACCATGGTTGTCTTCACCTCAGTGTTACTTTTGAGATGGGAAAAACGTATGAAAAATATATTCGTCGCTGCTGGTTCGCTCGCCCTCTTGCTGTCATCGCCTTTTGCCGTATCAGCGCAAGGCGTACCGCGGGGTGCGGCACAAGGCGCGGCTGAAGGAAATGCCGTCGCCGGTCCGGTGGGTGGGGTTGTGGGCGGTGTCGTCGGTGGTGTCACAGGCGGAGTCAAAGGACTGCTTGGGCTTGATCAGCGCCCACGCTTTCATGAATATGTAGGCCGTCAACATCATACATCCTATAGCTACCGAGACAGCATTGGGGTAGGAACTGTTCTGCCCGGCGGAGAGGTTACATATTACGATGTTCCTCAAGAATACGGGGTCCGCGACTATCGTTACGCTGTGATCAACGGACAAACCGTCCTTGTCGACCCGCGGACTAATCGCATCGTCGAAATCCTGGACTAGATATCGCCGTCACCTTTTGCAATTCTAGGAGACCGTCCCGCAGGACGGTCTTTTACTGTTCAGGAGAACAACCAACTGAAAGGATTTACCCGTGGTCAGCAACCAGAAGAAGTTCCTCGTTATGTACCTCATTCCGGCTTCGGTCATGCAGGAATGGTAAGGTTTTGACAAAATGCTACTAAGCAACCAGCTACAAATTCAGGTTGAGAACTCTACAAGCATAATACGCGAACGGGTAGCAGTGCAATATTTTCATGCTATGGTATTAATATACTGCGACAATTTGCTGGGTTACCTAGCCTGACCATTTGCCTCAACCCTCGCAGTTGCGCTCGGTCCCCGGCTGGGGAACCTGGAGACCTCCAAAA
Organism: Methylocapsa sp. D3K7; assembly: GCF_029855125.1. Classification (GTDB taxonomy): domain Bacteria; phylum Pseudomonadota; class Alphaproteobacteria; order Rhizobiales; family Beijerinckiaceae; genus Methylocapsa. Next base: position 2,391,403 of record NZ_CP123229.1, on the reverse strand, counting down.
ACTGGTGCGGTTAGCGTAATTTTGTGATTCACTTTGCCTGTTTCGGGAGAGGATCCGTTGGATGGTCGGACAGCCAGGGTTTTTTGATCTCGACGAGCGTCTGAAAGACATTTCGGCGAAGGGCGACGATCTCGAGCGGCTGAATCAAATCGTTGATTTTGAAGTCTTTCGAGCTGATCTTGAGCGCGCCGCGCCCAGGAGCGATCGGTCGAAGGGCGGGCGGCCGCCCTATGATCACATCCTGATGTTCAAGATCCTGATCCTTCAGGCGAGCCATTCGCTTTCAGATGAGCGGACGGAATATCTGATCAAGGACCGCTTATCGTTCATGCGGTTCCTGGGGCTGACCCTCGCCGACCGCGTGCCCGACGCGAACTCGATCTGGAACTTCCGTGAGTCGCTGACGCGCACGATCGTTGATGGCAAGCCTGCGATCGAGGTTCTGTTCAAGCGTTTTGACGCGGCACTGACCGAAGCAGGACTCCTCGCCATGGGCGGCCAGATCGTCGACGCCACGATCGTCGCCGCGCCAAGGCAGCGCAACACCGAGGCCGAGAAGAAGGCGATCAAGGAAGGCTGCATCCCCGAGGCTTGGAAAACCAAGCCCGCGAAATTGCGCCAGAAGGACCGCGATGCGCGTTGGGCGGTCAAGTTTACGAAGGCCAAGCCTGCCGAGGACGGCGCAAAGCGGGTCGATATCGCGATCCCCGCCTTTGGCTACAAGAACCATATCGGCATCGACCGCGCTCATGGCTTGATCCGCACATGGAGGACGACGGATGCGGCCCGCCATGACGGGGCGCAGTTGCCGAATCTGATCGATAAGCAGAACACCGCCAGCGACGTTTGGGCCGATACCGCTTACCGTTCGGCGAAGAACGAAGAGCATATGATCAGGAATGGCTTACGCAGTCAGATCCATCGCAAGAAGCCGAAGGGCAAGCCGATGCCGGAAGCCATCGCAAGAGCCAACGGCAAGAAGTCCAAGGTTCGGGCCTTCGTCGAACATGTCTTCGCCAGGCAGAAGGGGCCGATGGCGCTTGTCATCCGCACCATTGGGCTGACTCGGGCAACAATGAAAATAGGCCTCGCCAATCTCGCCTACAACATGAAACGAATGCTCTGGCTGACGTCCCGGCCAGTGACGGCATAAACAGGCCAGAGAGGCCGGCTCAGCCAAACGGCGCGCCGTACGCCATCAAAAGCAGCCCGCGGAGCAGCGACAATCCAGCGGCCCACGTGAGCACGGGTGTCAACCGAGAATCAGTCCGCAAAAACACGGTTATTGGAGGTGTCCACCTTCCGAACCAGGCGCAGAGACGCTGAATCGCGCGCAAAATGGAATCCTTTAGCGCGGAAAAGCGGCCCAGGCTGATTACCGAAAATGAGTAGTCTGGATCGTCTAAGAGACGTACCTCCTGAAAAGGAATTGGCCGGTCAGAGGGATCGACGCCCGGTTCGCGGCCCGAAGGGTCGCTGCATCGTTACATAGCTTTCTGGGTCAAGGGGACGCGGCCTTCGGCGTGTATGCCTCAATTAAACAGGATTCGATGAGATGGCGGCGAAGCAGTTCAATTTGATGACCGAATGGCGTCTCGATGCGCCGGTCGAGCGCGTGTGGCCTTTGCTAACGTCGATCGAGGAGTGGCCCTTGTGGTGGCGGGCCGTCAGCCAGGTCGAACTGCTGAAGGCGGGGGATGCGAACGGGCTCGGGTCCATCCACCGGATCACCTGGAAGACGGCCTTGCCGTATCAGCTGACCTTTGACACGCGGATGACCCGCATCGAACCCATGTCCATCATCGAAGGACAAGCCTCAGGCGAGCTCGACGGTCGCGGCCTTTGGACCTTGCGTCCGGACGGTGAGCGAACGCATGTTCGATATGACTGGAACGTCGAGGTCACGAAACCCTGGATGAAGATACTGGCCCCAATTCTGCGGCCGGTTTTTGTCTGGAACCATAATGTTGTGATGGGGTGGGGCGAAGAAGACATCCGGTCCAGGCTCGCGGCGGCGGCCTGAAAAATCAAACATAGCGGGTCATGCCGGGAACGCGAATTTCAAGCGATTACTAAGGAAGCCTATATTGGAGACGGCAAGCCACGACTGACTGCGATAACCGCGTCGTTCCTTCGCGCCGCTGCCGCCAAGTGCCTCGTGCGCTTCCCATGCCGTGGCGGACTGCCTGCACCACCTCGGTGCTGCCGATGTCCGATTCTGGAGACAAATTGTTAGGTCATGGAATGGTGTTTATATTGAAACGCTTTGGCTTGCTGGTCCAATCAAAAATCCCGAAAAATTGTTAAGTATTCCGTGAATTCGCAGACGACGCCAAAAGGCCGCCACCAGTCCATTCAACGAGGGCTTCGATGAGGTCGCTGTCATTGTAGGGCTTTTGAAGGAACACCACCGCGCTGCTGAACGCAGGGTGTCCGAGATCGATGTCCGCACCCGTCGAGACCACGACGGGAATGCCTAGCTCAGATAAAATTTCGATTAAGGGAGAGGCGTCTTCGTTGTTCAACAAGAGATCGACGATCGCGGCGTCAAACCGAATGCCTTCGTCAAGGACCCTCTTCGCCAAAGCGGTCGAGCCGGCTATTTTAACGGTCGCGGCGCCTGCATCCAGAAGACAGGATTCAACGCTCATCGCGATCAATACATCGTCCTCGACAAGGAGAAAAGCTCGTCCTTCCAGCGGGTGCAGAGGGATTCTTGATTTATTCTCGTGCACCCGGTCGCTGTCCAATTTTGTCGCTTGAGACGCTTCTTTAGTTGCTTTTCTCATTTACCACCAAACCTGACCGTCGGGTATCCGACATAACTCGAAATAAATGCCTAAGCCTTATGGCAATAAGGCGCGTGTGCGGTTCCGAACCAGGGCGTAGCACTCGCACGCCACCTCTTCCAGGCCCTGGCGGTCAAGCACAATGACGCGGCCCCGCCGATTCTGAATCAAACCCGCCTTTTGGAGTTGGCGTGCTACTAACGTTACGGTCGTCCGATTGACCCCGAGCATTTGCGACAGGAATTCCTGAGTCAGAGGCAGCACGTCACTCTCGACTCGATCGTGCGTCTGAAGCAGCCAGCGGGCGAGGCGGCACTCGATCGAGTGGAGAGCATTGCACGCCGCCGTTTGCTGAACCTGTGCCAAGAGAGCTTCATTGTAGCTCGCCATTAAATTCCGGAGGGGTTCACTGTTCTGAACGGCTGCGTGAAAGTGCAGACAGGAAATGCGGCAGGCCACCACTGGCGCCTGCACAACGGCCCGCGTCAAGCCCAGGCGGATGCCGAACCCGCACATGGCGCCGACCACGCCTTCCTTGCCAACCGTCGCTATCTCGATACCTCGCCCATCCGACATCACGGCAAAAAGGGAGACCATCCCCTCAAGAGGAAAATAGACAAACTCGATGGGGGTTTCCGGCTCTTGCAAGACCGTCCCCATTTTCAAGGCCATTTCCTTGAAGTGGGGAGCCAAAAGTGCATGGTCTTCAGGCGAAAGCGCCGCGAGCAGGCTGTTTTGCCTGCCCTGGCCGGACGGGTCCGATGCCATAGCTTTTCTCCCTGTCCGACCGCAAGGCCAATGACCGCAGGGATTGCGAAGGCTAACGTGCCGACAAGCGCCTCCACGGCAATTGTTCAACTACATAGAGATCGAATAAGGCAGCGTCTGGAGGGTATCTGACTTTAAGAACGAAACCTTTTTGCTCTAAGCAGGTTCGCCAGGGCAATCAAAATCATCCTCGCGGCAGCGCCAGAGGCTAATCTTCATGAAAAATTTGCGTATTCTGATCGTCGAAGACGAGCCTCTGATCTCTATGATGCTACAGTTCATGATCGAAAACATTGTCTCGGCGACGTTTGTTATCCAAACCTCTGCGGCTGCTGCAGAGAAGGCGCTCCAACAAAACCTGGACTTTGCGTTTCTGGACATTGAAGTGACGAACGGCAAGACCTTCGAAATTGCGCGGATGCTCAAAAATAAACACATCCCGTATGTCTTTGTGTCCGGTTCGCGGAAAGATGACTTGCCTCATGAACTGCAGGAATCGGCGTTCATTTCGAAGCCCTTTCATCCCGCGCAAATTGAACAAGCGTTGAAGGCGCTACCATGCTGATCTGAGATAGCGATATCGACAGGGGCACCCCCGATCAAAACTTACCAGAAAGCGAGGAAATCGAAAAAATTTCCTGGTTTCAACGCCATCTTTAACGGAGGAGCGGAACGTTTCCCACCAGGCCGGGTGACGCGACCTGGAAGCAAATTTTCACCCCGCTTGTTGATTGATATTCGCCACCGCGAGTTGACTGAGCAGCTGGTCGGTTTTCTTTTCCTCGTCTAACGTCTCCTTGAGGAGCTTGCTCGCATCCTTCATGCCGAGTTGATCCGCCCATGCGATGAGTGTGCCATAGCGCGAAATCTCATAATGTTCGACAGTCTGCGCCGCGGCAAGAATGCCCGCGTCATGAACTTGACCGTCTTCAATTTCCTCCATGACCTCCTTGGCCTCCGCCAGTATCCCGTCCATTGCCTCGCAGCGTATAGCGCGAGCGGCGGCGCCGCATTGTTCGAAAATCGTCTCGAGCCGCTCAATTTGCTGCTTTGTCTCCTCGCGATGCTTTTCGAAGGCTTGTTTGAGGTCTTTAGATCCCGCGCTCTTTGCCATCTTCGGAAGGTTTTTATAGATCTGCTTTTCGGCGTAATAGATATCCTTGAGCGTACGCAAAAACAGATCATTCATCGATTTGACGGCCATTGGACTCTCCTTAACAATTTGTCGGCCCCTGCTGGTGGCGGACACCCTCTTTTATTTGTCGATCAACGCCCTTCACCAAAGCGGTTGATCAGACCAAGCGAGTCCGCCGGACCTGCCTTTTTGAAGATCCACGTTCACCTATTGATCAAAAGACGCTTGAAATTAGCGGCGACGCGCTTTTGATAGAGAGCGAGCGTGCGTCCCGGCACCTTGCCAGGATGTCCGGTGAGGACGGTCTTTGCAGCATCGAATGTTGCGTCCGAGGCGGCTTTCATTTTTTCACCCACCATTCGCCTGCTCTCTGATTTGCCCGCCGCCCCTCCGGCACCGATCTTCACCATGCGCAAAGCAATAACGATGGGAGCGAACGCGGTCAATTTGACCGCGTTGAGAGCTATTGCTGGCAAGCCACTTTTTCCTTTTGCCATATCTTGGACCTCTAAAGTCTGCACACTTTGCCAACCTGAATGGAGACACAAAAAACATCTCGCGGGCTCAACTGCATTCCTCTGAAAAGGTTCAGCAGGCAAACTATTTTGCGCAGCTGCAGGGAAAGGTATCCAAGCGATGCCTGCAATTTCGCTACCACTTACCGAACACAAGATTGGCAAGGTCAGCGACCTTGTGATCGACAGCAGCGGCACCGTCTCGGACGCCATCATCGGCGTCTGCGGACAGGCTCTGTGGCCGAGACCTCAGGCTCGGTGAGGCGCGAGCCGAATATGGCCCGGCGAGCGCCAGCCCGACACGCCCGAAAGACGTTGTTTAAACGCCTTGATCATGTGGAACTCTTTCCCGCGCCAGAGATTAAGTCAGTCCTCAACAATGGAGAAAATGGAAGTGAAAAAAACCCTCTTGGCAGGCGCTCTGACTTTCCTTGCAGTAGCGGCTTCATCGCAAATCGCGACTGCCCAACACGCAGCAGTCACCGGCGATTTCCTGCAAACGCTCCCAAAGGATGCGCTGCTCGTTTCTAATCTTCACACAAAGGCAATCTATGATCCAAACGAGAAGAAAGTCGGCAAAGTTGAAGATCTTCTCCTCGATAGAAGCGGCAACGTCGAAGCTGTAATCATCTCGGTCGGAGGATTTCTTGGCATAGGCGACAAGGAAGTCGCTGTGCCTTTTGAAGCCATCAAGGCGACTGAAAAAGATAGTAAAATATGGCTGACGATCAATGCGACGAAGGACGCGCTCAAGTCCGCGCCGGGCGTTTCGTTCGATAAAGTCGAAGGCGTCTGGATCGTCAAAGACAAGTGACGAACGCTTAACTCTAACGCGAATGTACGTTTGAACGGAAGGGAGATGGAGCAATGTTAGCCGGGCATGTCCTTGAAGACGCACAAGCAAGGGCAATACCGCAGAGCCTGCAAAACTCCATCTCCGTTTGAAGCAGACTAAGGGGGGAACGAAACGCCTTTCAAATTGTTCAGTCCGCAGGCCAAACGCAAACACGGAGGAGCACATGAGTTGGGATATGATCGAAGGGAATTGGAAACAATTGACGGGAAAGCTCAAGGAGCAGTGGGGCAAGCTGACGGATGACGATCTCGCCCAGGTCAACGGAAAGCGTGAGCAGTTGGAAGGCAAGATTCAGGAGAAGTATGGCTACGGAAAAGATAAGACGAAGGCGGAAGTCGACGACTGGATCGCGAAAACATAAATAATTTTTGAAATGAGGGTGCCGACCTGGTCTGCACCTCGCGGGCCACTGCCCTAGACGTCTATCATGAAGTAGGATGAGCTGACCCACAGTAAGAGGAGCCGGGGCGAACCGGGCTCCTCTCGGTTCAGGCCTGATCGTCCTCCTTCGGTTTGCGGAGAACGATGCGGCCGCCTGAGACCGGAAGCAGGTCGAGCTGCAGGGTCAGGCCCTCGCCGTCCTCGTGCTCCCAGGCTGCGCCGATGCGGTTCCAGAACTTCTTTTCCCCGCGTTCTGAAACGTGCCAGGCGATCAATGCCGGGGGAATGGTTTCGCGTTGCGGCGCTTTCTTCGCGTTGTTTTTACCGTAAGCCATTGTCTTGCTCCTTCATTTCAGGGCTGACCCCATGCCAGCCGTGCCTTTCCGTGGGCGGGGCGCATAGGCCCGGACGCAAGCCCTTGTTTGGGGGAGACCTTCAGGGGGAACCGAAGAAGGGCTTGCGGTCATGAGGGCCGCGTTCCGCCAGGTTGGCACTCTAAGGCTGGCGTGCGGGGATCGAGCCCGGTGGGGGAGCGGCAAGAGGCAAGAGGCATAAGGAAGCAACGGGGAATGCCGCAATCGTTCTTGAAACCAGAATCCTTGAAGCGTCTGGCATTGAATATCAGCGGAGGATTCGTTCTGGAACCGCATCAGCGCGGCGCAAGATAGGGAACAGACGGCGAAGGGGGCCGTCTATGCCATTCAAGCAGAGTGCCCTGCCTGGTCCAGGGACCATTGCACCCGTTCCGCGATGAAGTGAGCGAACGGACCGATATCCATATCGATGCTGGCTCGATCGAGAGCGCTCAAATAGGCGTCACGATCTTCGACGCGAATGACCGTCCACGGGTAGCCGCCGGAAGCCAGCATTGCATTCATGAGAAAGCGCGCCACGCGCCCGTTGCCATCGGGGTACGGATGAATGTAACCGAACAGCCAATGTCCAAGGACGGCGCGAACGCCGGGCTCGGGTTCCTGTTCGATCAAATCGAACAGGGCCGGCATGGCATCGCGCACGGTTTCCCAACGCGGCGGTACATAGCGTGACGTTCGCAGATAGACCGGATAATTGCGATAACCGGCAAGCGCCGAAGCGGGCAGCAGACCGGCCGCGACGCAGGGCTGGAATAGTTCTCGATACCAGTCGCGATGGGCTGTGCGGACAAGTGCGCCGGAATTGGCGCCGCCGATAATCCCGGCGACGCTCGCCTTGACGGCCTGAAAGGCTTGCCAGTAACCGCGGGCGGCCAAGGCATCGCGGCTCTGGCGATCATCATCATGACGATCGGGATTCCAGCTGCCTGAACGCACTCGTTCGATCAGGTCGGGCGTGACGTGGTATCCTTCGATGGATAGTGAGTGGTAGGCGTCGCTTCTATAGATTTCATCGACGAATCGCAGATATTTGTCCTTGTTCTTCGGCAGTCCGGGAGACTTTGGAAACGCATTGATGACGGGTTCCCGCATTGTCTTCCACATCGTTTGAAGGCGACCGACAATGGGGGCTGTCGTTGCGGAGAGCGATCCAAACGTCTGTTGATGGTCAAAGGGATCGGCTTCACGGACGGTGTAACTCGCGGCTTTCATGGTCGTGATGATCTCGCCGGCGAATTCGGGGCGGCCTATGCGGCGGAACGCGCCCGCCAGCCTGCCGGCAACAACCGAGTGCCCTCCATCAAGGAGGCACCGCAGCACTTCAGATGCGTCGGACATGCTCGCGAGCGCGACTTGTGATTCGATCGGGTATCGGATGAAGAAGGCCTCCGGAACCTTGACCAAAGCGGCGGCGGGGGAAAAAAGGCGCAAGCCGTCACGGACTGTCACGTCTGCGGGGGGCGGCATGTGTGGCTGCTTCAAGTCATAAAGGGACGTGCCGAACAACAGCTTCACGATGTTGTTCGTGCCTTTGGGGCTGTAGACGATCGCCTGTGTGGGAATGACCGTGTTCTCGGCATGGAGAAGAAGCGATTGCTCCGGTGAAAGGTGCCACGAATCGCCGAAGCGGTCATTGCAGTAACGGGCACAAAATTCCCAGAACGAGGCGTACCAGGGTGTCGTGTCCCCGTCACGGGCGCCGGGGCTTGACGAGATCAGCCATCCCTTCATGACTTCCTGGACAAAGCCGTTCCGAAGCAAGCGCTCCCGATGGACGCGCGTGAGTTCCTTCGATTGAAAGACGCGTCGTCCGCCCTTTTGAAGCTCTTGAAGCGCGGAAAGCGACTCAGCCAGTTTCTCGTTTGGTGTTGGCAAGCGATCCCCCGGCATTCCAGGCTTGAGGCCCTACAAGTGGTTTCTGCGACACGCTTACAAGTATATAATGATGCACATCTACAAGTCAATGATGCTGCATTGGTACGCGTGAATTGGGCTGCGCAGATGCAAGTGTATTACGTCATAAAGACATAATATCAAATGAATACAGTGACTTTGACTCCGGCGTCCCGGCCTGCCAAGGCCGGAAACAGGGCGGGCGCGGCGGCAGGGCTTGCCCTGGGGCGCAGAAAAAAATGCGCGGCCGTCCGACCGGCCGCACCCCATTTGTTTGGGAAGGCGCGGCCGGTCAGAGGCCGGTTCGATCAAGCCGCTTTAGAGAGAGCAGCCACAGTCGTTGTCTGCGGAGGCAGCCGAAGCGGCTTCGGCAGCCAGCCGGTCCCGGCAATCTGGCGTTCGGCAAGAGCCGCCAGTTCCGGCTTTTTCAGCTTCTCCCATGCGGGGGCGCAGGGCGTTCCCTTCGCTTCGGCGATGGCGTCCAGCATGGCCTGTCTGCTGACCTTGCCGAAGAAGTTCGCAGCGGTGGGCGTAAACCACTGCCCCATGTCGAGATTCAGGGCGTTGGCGAGATCGTCGGCATGACGGAGGCTTTCGGAATCCTGTCCGCCCTGTTTCGTCTGCACGGCATCGACCGTATGGGCGGCGCAGATTGCCATCAGGGCGAGAAGTGTGTCCTGCGTCTGATCAAGACACCAGCCCCACAGATCGGCATGGTCTTCGGGCAGACGGTCCTGCCATCTGTCGCGCCTTATGATAATTGAAGCTTCGATGTTCAAAGATTCGGGGCAGACGGCCGCGTCATGGCGATCAAACGCAAAGCGTCATTTAGTCCGAAAACATTTCTCGCCAAGGTTGGCGAAGGCCGGAGCATTGGTGCTTACCACAGTGATCAGATCGTCTTTTCTCAAGGGGATCCCGCGGATTCAGTCTTCTACATCCAGAAAGGTAAGGTGAAGCTCACCGTCGTTTCGAAGCAAGGCAAGGAAGCCGTCGTCGCAATTCTGGGAACGAACGAATTCTTCGGCGAAGGCTGTCTAACCAGCCAGGTTCAGTGCATAGCGACGGTCACGGCAATGACAGACTCCGTCACGTGCGGCTGGAAAAAGCCGCCATCGTCCGCGTGCTTCATCAGGAACCAGCATTCTCTGAGATGTTCATTGCGCATCTTCTGGGCCGAACCCTCCGCGTCGAAGCGGATCTCGTCGATCAGCTGTTCAATTCGAGCGAGAAACGGCTCGCCCGGCTGCTCCTGCTGTTGGCGAACTTTGGCAAGGACGACAAACCGGAACCGATGATCGCGAAAATCAGCCAGGAGACTCTTGCGGAAATGATCGGAACGACCCGGTCTCGCGTGAGTTTCTTCATGAACAAATTCAGAAAACTGGGTTTCATTCACTACAACGGCGGCATCGCAGTCCACAGTTCCTTGTTGAATCTCGTTCTGCATGAGGAGCCGCACATCGAGACTTAAATGTGCACATTTTGCGAGCGGATGAGGCATGTGAAGACGTGGCTTTAGCCGCTTTCATTGAGATTTGAGCAAGTTATTTTGAAGTGTGAGCTATTTTGTACAGACTTGATCTTGAATTGGGGATAGCTCCTCTGTGATCGCGACAATTGGATACGATTCAGTTGCGCCCCGAGGGGCTCCTGCCTCTTTTAAGCCCCTCGCTGGTCAGAAGCGCCCGCCGATCCTCCCCGGCGGGCGCTTTCTTTTGTCCGGGGATTACCGGTACAGGACTAGGTATTAGGCTTTGCACCCTTCCCTGTCATAGCCTCCTCCCGAAGATGAAAATTCGCTCGATGTGTGCTGATTTCGCAGCGCGCGGGCATGGGGACGCGCTTTGAAGACTTTTTTGATGTGAGCAATTCTGCACAGTCTTTTTCTTAGATTTGGCGTAGTTTTAAGCGAACTCTGGTCACTATCGAAGTTTCATCAATTTCGTCAGAAAAACCGTGACCGGCTTAGAAGTTTACGAAGGAAGGCATTAGAAAATGCCGGCTCACCACAGAAGGGTGGCCATTGCGCTCATGACACGATGGTTCGAGCATGGGCAGGTTGGCGACGCATTTAACGACACAATATTTGCGATTTTCAGCAAGGACTCGCCGCTTGGTAAATTTGCGGATGGCGAAATGATTTCTTTCGATGAAGAAACTCTTTACGAGCTGGCAGACCGTGATTACGGGTTAGACGTCTGGGTACTGCTGCCAAGCCATGCGGCCAACGAAATGATAGAAAACGCGGTGCATAGCCACAGCTCACCGCCGGCAGTGGCTGCTGCAATCGCCGCGATAAGCGACTACATGCGCGAGCACATCAAATTGCTGGAGCAAACCGCCAGGCTTTTCGCTGAAGCCCAAAAACACTCAGCCGCAAACAAGATGGCCGCCGAACGGAGCCGCTGGAGAAAATCCCTCGCCAAGCTCACCGCCGCAACCCGCCCTGCGAAGCTTTATCGCCCAACGACCATTAATTTATAAAGGCATCGCCTGCAGAGTGATGGTTCGTCGGCAATTTTCTTTGCCAATGAGCCTCGTTGTTTAGCCAGGGAAAGGTGCAGACCATGACGAAGATCGGCGTTGTCATATGTGGAGGCCCGCACATCACCTCTGCCGTTCAGGGCGATCTGGACGCGAGGTCGTTTCATGCCGCCGAGGTCGCGGCCAGGCGTCCCAGGGACCAGTTAGGTTTACCTCGGTTGCTCCTTCTCAAAAAAGCCAGGAGGCTGTTTTATGTGTACATATGCAGTCACTATAGCTGCTGTATTGCTTTTAGCCTTTCCCACGTCAGCATTCTCACAGGCTGTTGAGGTTGGACCGAAAGGCTTCGAAGTGGAGGGCGCGCACACTGGCCGCTCGGCTTGGCGGCTGGAATGCAGGGAATTGCGGAAAGCTTGCCTCAATAAAGAGGAATTAGGCGAACAAGGCCAAGGCAATTGCCAGCGGTATCGCCGAATGTGCGGTCTCGACTAAGTTCGCCTCCGCCCGGCCGGGCTTCTCGCCTTTATGTCCGGTCGGCGTGCGCGTATTCTTTCAAAAGGTCATTTAACTCATCGATCCATTTCTTAATGCGGATTTTGGTCGCTTCTGTCGTGCTCCCTATGGCATTTATTTCCTTACCCATTCCACCCTCAAGCAGCTTAAGCTGCCGCTGTAGCTTGGAGCGCATTTCGATCCAATCCTCTACGAACTCATGGACTATAGCCATTATTCTACCTCCATGCTTTGCGCTTAGCATAGCATGGGATAAAGGATTGCCGCGAACGGAAGTCGACAGCCTCATATTTCAGAGTGAGACACTCCAGGTACGCATTCGGGGTACTGGGCGCCATAGCAGCTACTGCATGTGTTGACCGCCGTTGATCGCGATATTGGCACCGGTCACGAACGCCGCCTCGTCCGAGCATAGGTAGATGATAAGACCTGCAATTTCTTCGGGCTTACCGAGGCGTCCAAGCGGGATCTGTGGCAGAATCTTCGTATCGAGCACATCCTTCGGGATCGCCATGACCATCTTGGTGCCGATGTACCCAGGCGAGATGGTGTTGACGGTAACCTCTTTGCGCGCAACCTCGAGCGCCAACGCCTTGGTGAAGCCGTGCATTCCGGCCTTCGCGGCTGAATAGTTGGTTTGTCCGAATGCCCCCTTTGAGCCATTTACCGAGGATACGTTGACGACACGCCCCCAGCCGCGGTCGACCATGCCATCCATGACCTGTTTGGTCATGTTGAAGACCGAGTCGAGATTGGTGCGTATGACCAAATCCCAGTCGCCCTTACTCATTTTCTTGAACGTGGTGTCGCGGGTTATACCCGCGTTGTTGACCAGAATATCAACGGGTCCGACTTCTTCGGCAATCCGTGCGACGCACTCCTTGCAGGAATCGAAATCCGCTACGTCGACTGGGTAGGCACTGAATTCGCGACCGCTGGCCTTGTGTTCGGAGATCCAGTCCTTTGCTTTCGTATTGCTCGGCGAATGGGTGACCACAACCCGGTAGCCGGCCGCGTGCATTTTCGCGCTGATCGAATCGCCAAGCCCGCCCATTCCACCCGTGATTACTGCAACGCGCATGAATATCCTCCCTGTCTTATTGCCGAAGCCAATTAGTCATGAACTTGCGGTCAGGGCATTGTCATGTCTGGATGGGGACCGCTGATCAAGGGTTATTTTGTGGCGTTGCGTTTGATCGTGGGGAAGGTCATGTCTTCGGCCTGTCGATACGGGTCTTGACGCCATTGCCAAGTACTTGGCAGTGAGCCAGTTTGAATAAGGCCAAATGATTTTGCTCTGGCGGTGTCGCCTCTATCGTCCCATAATGCAAGGATGGGCGAGATTCATCCATTCACGGTGAGGATTGAGGCTGATCCTTTGAACGTATTGCGGTTCCGGTGGGTGGTTTGCGAGGGTAGTCAAATTCATATTCGATCCCCGCATTCTTACGCGACTCGACGCGAAGCCGATAGCGAGGCGAACGAAGTGATGCTTAAACATGCTGCAGCATGGCGGCTTATAATAACAAATGACCAAGTCCCCAAAACGCCCGCGCGACCTTAACCAATGGGCAAAGCGCATGGTCGATATTGCGACCGGTGTGGTTGAAGATCGCGAGCCAACGCCGGAGGAGCGCGGAATTGACCCCGCCGCGTCCGCCATGTGGAAAAAGGGAGGAGCAGCGCGTGCCAAATCCCTTACTGAGGCTGAGAGATCCGCGATCGCTAAGAAGGCTGCGGAGGGGCGGTGGGGAAAAGATCGGGCTGCTCTGGTGACGAAAGAGCGAGTTTAGCCGTCTCATCCAAGAACCCGTCGCGGTACCCTTGGTAGCTGATTTTCTTCATCCCTGGCTACTTGACCGCCAGTTGGGCCACAAGCCAAAATCGCCGAGACAATGCCCTCTTCTGGGCTTCAGGTACGTTTGATCTGAAGGTCCAGAATCCAACCCGAAGCGGAAGTTCGATCAACCCCAGCTATGCGCCAAGAACGAGATTTCGAAGCACGGAACCGTGCCCTCGCGCTGACGACGTATGCTGGCAGCTGATTCACTACTATCATCATCATGTCATACAAAAGGCCGCACATTCGCAAAACGCGACTGTCGAAAACAACCAGATAGCTGAGCAATGCGTGTTAGTGGCACATAGTAGATAACACTCAGTGTGGGAGAGGCTGGTATGGGCCACGATCGTCTCGGAAACGACAAATCGCGCGGTTTCTGAATGTTCAGAAAGACACAAAAGGCAAAAGTAAAATACATCTCGTCACAAGATGAGATTCCCGCCGGGCAAAAATACGTGCTCGTCATATATGGCGAGGCATACGCGGAAACAAAAAATCCCCTTGGCCTTACCATTACGGTTGCGAGCACCTCGGGTCAGCTTTCGTTCTTGACGGCTGTTCACACTGCCAAGGAAATCGCAAAACATGCGGGAATATCCGACGTTTTTGTCTGCACCGCCATGATACGAGAGCCTAACCCCACCCCCAGCGGCATGTTCGCTTACGTTCCCGCCCATGACGAACTTAGCTCGAATGTAGTCGGCTTGGATGTCTACAACAAGGACAAGCAAAACATCGGCACGATCAAGGATATCGCCTTAGACGCAAACGGCCTAAAGGGCTATATTGTCAGCGTGGGAGATTTTCTCGGGATGGGCGAGCACTATGTCGTCGTGCACCCGTCGGCAATCAGCTTAAATGCCAAGGAGAACAAATGGCATGCCACAATGAACGCAAACGCTGATCAGCTTAAGGCTGCCCCAGAATACAAATACTCTATCGAATCCTGATCAATCCCACCAAGTTCAGACTGGCCTAGAGTGCGCCGCTTCTATTCAAAAGCATTTGAAGGGTATTGGCATTCGAACATGGAGTGAATTAGTCGCTGGGGAGTGAGTTTGACGTGCCACGAGATCTGTTACGTTTTCAATATGCCAACGTGACGGAATCTTTGACGACGCTTTCGAGGAAACTGCAGCCGCGTATCATTCCTTCTGATCTTGGATCTCATGCGAGAAAGTGGTCAATTTTGACCAGACGCCGCATACACTCATGTTTAATGTGGATGATGCCATGCGTCGTCTAATCCCGTGCGTCGCATAATCTCCCCTTTATAACATTCGGTCCAGAACTCCGGCTAGCAAACACTGGCTGGGGTCTTTTTTGGTGCTCTTCCGCGAAGGGTCTCAGCTTTCTGAAAGAACTCCATCTCAAGGACATCTCATCATGCTGGATAAGCCGAAGGCGTCCCTGGCGCCTATAACGCCCCGGGATATTCCGCCACCGGAGGCGCCGTCGCCACCGAAACTGAGCACGGAAGCCAATCTCGATCGCATGCTGCACGCCTCGCAGAGCCGCTTTACTGCTGGGCGATCGCCCAGCACTCTCGGTCTTGCATTCTCGGATTGGGCCGTACACGCAATGAACGCGCCGTTCCAGACAGCGGCGCTGGCGCGCACGGCACTGGCGCAATGTCAACGCCTAGCGCACACCGCGATGGGAGGAGGTAAAGCCATCGCACCGTTGCCGGGTGACCGCCGATTCGCGCATCCCGCGTGGCAGCAGCGTCCCTACGACCTGCTCACTCAGGCGGTGCTGCTCGGTGAGGAATGGTGGGACAGTGTCGTGCGCAGTCCGGGCGGAGTTGACCCGCATAATCAACGCATCGTCGCCTTCACCGTGCGGCAATGGCTCGATCTGATGTCGCCGTCCAACGTCCCCTGGCTCAACCCGGAGGTGATCGAGGCCACCCGCAACACTGGCGGAGCCAATCTCGCAGCCGGGATGCGTAACTTGCTGCGCGACCAAGCAGCGGCACACGGCGGCGCGGTCACCAGTAGCTTCACGGTTGGGGGCAACCTTGCCGCCACGCCAGGCAAGGTCGTGTTCCGCAATGCATTGATCGAGCTGATTCAGTATGCGCCGACGACCGCAACAGTCGGCGTGGAGCCGGTTCTGATCGTACCCGCCTGGATCATGAAATACTATATCCTCGACCTCTCCCCCGGCAATTCGCTGATCCGCTGGCTGGTGGCGCAGGGGCGCACCGTGTTCGCGATCTCCTGGCGCAATCCTGGCGAGGAGATGCGCGACACATCGCTCGATGATTACCGCGCGCTAGGCGTGACCGCAGCGATCGACGCGGTGCAGGCGATCTGCGGTGATGCGAAGATCCACGCCACGGGCTATTGCCTCGGCGGCACGTTGTTGACCATCGCCGCCGCCGCAATGGCACGTGACAACGACGACCGCCTCGCCAGTCTGTCGCTGTTCGCCGCCCAGACCGACTTCACCGAGGCCGGTGAGCTGCAACTGTTTATCACCGAGGACCAGCTCGATTTTCTCAATGAGATGATGCAGACACAAGGATATCTGAGCAGCGCGCAGATGGGCGGCGCGTTCCAGATGTTGCGTTCCAACGACCTCATCTGGTCGCACGCGATCCGCGACTACTTGCTTGGCGAGCACGAGGTGCCGTTCGACCTGATGGCCTGGAATGCCGACGGCACGCGCCTGCCGGCCCGCATGCACATCGAGTATCTGCGGGGATTGTTCCTCCACAACGATCTCGCGGAGGGTCGTTTCCACGTCGCAGGCCGCCCGCTAGCCATGGATGACATTAGACTGCCGATGTTCGTAGTGAGCACTGAGCGCGACCACATCGCGCCCTGGCATTCGGTGTTCAAACTGCACCTTCTGAACGATGGTGAGTTGACCTTTGTGCTAACTTCCGGTGGCCACAACGCAGGCATTGTCAGCGAACCCGGCCACCCGCACCGCCACTTCCGCATCCGCGTTCGTGGCGCTGGCACCCGCACACTTGGTCCGGATGAATGGGAACGCGACACGGTTCCTCAGGACGGGTCCTGGTGGCTGGAGTGGAGCAAATGGCTCGACCGGCACTCTGGCCCGCGCGTCGATCCTCCGCCGATGGGCGCGCCCGGCTTGCTGCCGCTCTGCGACGCCCCAGGAACCTATGTACGCGAAGGATAACCGCGATGTTGGACAAAGCCGCTGACGCTTACATCGAGAACCGGACCTTCGACGAACTGACGCTCGGCGAGACGGCCAGCTCGTCGCACACCGTAACACAGCGCGACATCGACCTCTTCGCGACCGTCACAGGCGACGTGAACCCTGCGCATGTCGATCCCGCCTACGCCGAAACGGACATGTTCCACCATATCATCATCCAAGGCATGTGGGGGGCGGGGCTGATTTCCGCCGTACTCGGCACCAAGCTGCCGGGTCCGGGGACGATCTATCTCGGCCAGAATCTGCGCTTCCGCCGTCCGGTTTCTATTGGCGACACCATCACTGCGACAGTGACGGTGCGCGAGAAGAAGCCGGAAAAAGGTGACGTAACGCTTGACTGCGTGTGCGCCAACCAGCACGGCGAATCCGTAATCACCGGGACCGCCTTCACGCGGGCGCCAAACGTGAAGGTTCGACGTAAGCGTGTCACGCTGCCCTATGTGCGGGTTGGCCGTCACGATGGCACGACCGCTATCCTGGCCCGCGCCGCTGGCGGTGCCCCGGTGGTGACGGCGGTTGTGCATCCGGTCGATACCGCCTCGTTGCTGGCCGCCCTCGACGCGGCAAGGGCGGGGCTGATCGTGCCGATCCTGATCGGGCCGGCGGCACGCATCCAGGAGGTCGCCACGGCGGCAGGGGTGGACATTTCCGCTGTCCGCCTGATTGATGCACATGACGGCAGCGCCGCTGCGGCCCAAGCGGTCGCGCTTGCCCGCTCCGGCGAAGTCGCACTGCTGATGAAGGGCGATCTGCACACCCAGGAGCTGATGCATGAGGTCGTCGCTTCGCAGACCGGCCTGCGCACGGCGCGGCATATCAGTCATGCCTATCTGATGGACATCCCGGACTATCCACGACCCTTGCTGCTGACGGACGTAGCCATCAACATTGCGCCGACGCTGAGAGAGAAGGTCGGCATCGTGCAGAACGCGATCGACTTCGCTCATGTCATGGGCATTACGCAACCCCGCGTGGCCATTCTCGCCGCGGTGGAGACCGTCAGCGACCGGCTGCCCTCGACGCTCGATGCCGCGGCGCTGTGCAAGATGGCCGAGCGTGGGCAGATCACCGGAGGCCTGCTGGATGGCCCGCTCGGCTTTGACAACGCGATCAATGAGGCGGCCGCTGCAGAGAAGCGCATCGTCTCGCAAGTTGCCGGCCGGGCGGACATTCTGGTGGTTCCCGATCTCGAAGCTGGCAATATGCTGGCCAAGCAGCTCACCTTTCTCTCCGGGGCGGAGGCAGCCGGCGTGGTGCTGGGCGCTCGTGTGCCGATCATCCTGAGCAGCCGCGCCGACAGCGCGAGCACCCGCCTGGCGTCCTGCGCGTTGGGGGTGCTGCTGGCTCGGGTAGGCCGTGGATGAGCGTGACTGGATCAATCCTCACGTTGAACGCCGGTTCGTCCAGCCTGAAATTCGCGATATTCGACGGCACCACCAGCTTAGAAGCCACCGCACGCGGTGAGATCGAGGATTTAGATGCAGCGCCTCACCTTCTCGCGCGTGACGCCGCCGGTTCCCTATTGGCCGAGAGACACTGGCCGGCAGGTACCACGCTTCCGTTCGCCGTCGCCCTCGACACATTGCTGGAATTTGCCGACACTCATATTGGTCGCGATGGGCTAGCCGCTGTCGGCCACCGTGTCGTTCACGGCGGTGCGGACCATATCGCCCCCGAAGTCGTCACACCCGCGCTACTGGCGGCACTTGAGGCCCTGACGCCGCTCGATCCACTGCATATGCCCGACAACCTCGCTCCGATGCATGCGATCGCCGCCGCCCGGCCATCGCTCAAGCAGGTCGCCTGTTTTGACACCGCGTTCCACCACACACTGCCGCCGGTGGCTGCGCGATTCGCCCTTCCGCGAGCAGTGTCGGCGGCAGGCGTTCGCCGCTACGGCTTTCACGGCCTGTCTTACGAATACATCGCTAGCTGTCTGATGCAGCGGTCTCCTGCCCTGGCGCGAGGCCGTGTGATCGCCGCGCATCTCGGCTCCGGCGCCAGCCTCTGTGCGCTCAAGGACGGCGTCAGTATCGCCACGACCACTGGCTTCAGTGCGCTTGACGGGCTGGTCATGGCAACCCGCTGTGGCAGCCTTGATCCCGGCGTGATTCTCTATCTTGGCCGCCAGGGGCACAGTTTCGCCGATATCGAAGACATGCTCTACCACCGATCCGGTCTGCTCGGCGTATCCGGCATCAGCGGCGACGTCCGCGTTTTGCTCGCAAGCAACAATCCGCACGCGCGCGACGCGATCGAACTGTTCACCTATCGCATTGCCATTGAAGCAGGCGCGCTGGTCAGTGCGTTGGGTGGGCTGGACGGTCTGGTCTTCACCGCCGGCATCGGCGAGCATTCACCTGAGATCCGGGCGTCCGTATGCGCTCGCCTATCCTGGCTTGGCCTTCGCCTAGACAGTGCCGCCAATGCGGCCGGCACCTCTCATATCAGCACTCCGAACAGTACAGTCGAAGTACGAGTCATCGCGACGGATGAGGAAGTGATGATCGCACGCCACACGCAGACGACCCTTAACGACCAAGAACATAACTGACAGGAGTCATCTTTGATGCATCTTCCCCTTGCAACCAGCCTGGCCGGCAAGCGCGGGCTCGTCGTCGGCATTGCCAATGAGGCCAGCATCGCCGCTGGCTGTGCGCGCGCGTTCTTCGCTGCAGGCGCCAACCTCGCGGCAACCTACCTGAACGACAAAGCGCTGCCGTATGTCCGTCCGGTCACCGACTCCCTGGGCTGCAAATTGCTGCTGCCCTGCGATGTGCGCATCCCTGGTCAATTGGATGCGGTATTCGAGCGGATACGCACAGAATGGGGCCAATTGGACTTTCTGTTGCATGCCATCGCTTTCGCACCCGCAGACGATCTGCACGGCCGCGTGGTGGATTGCACTGCCGCAGGGTTCGCTCTGGCCATGGACGTGTCCTGCCATTCCTTCCTACGCATGGTGCATTTGGCCGAGCCGCTGATGACGGCTGGAGGCTCGTTGCTGACTGTGACTTTCTATGGTTCGGAACGAGTGGTCGCGCATTACAACCTGATGGGTCCGGTGAAGGCGGCGCTGGAAAGCGCGGTGCGCTACACGGCCGCCGAACTAGGACCAAAAGGGATCCGCGCCAACGCGATCTCTCCTGGGGCTATCCGTACCCGAGCCGCTAGCGGGATCGACCGCTTCGATGAACTGCTGGCGGCGGAGGCCGCCGCTGCTCCCGAGCACCAGTTGGTGGACGTCGATGACGTCGGCGCTCTGGCTGCGTTCTTGGTCAGCGATGGCGCACGCCGCATCACCGGCACGATCATTCCCGTGGATGGCGGGCAACACGCGATCGCATAAGAGGAGTCTCAATGCGCCGTTTGACGACGACGCTGCCTCGGGCTGCTCCATAGGCCCCGCACCAACAAACCCTTGCCGCCGGAAGTCGTGTCCTGTGCTGGCCGCAACCATTCAGAGCAAGGTCGCTGGGCAAGCACGGCCCTACGAAGTCTCCACAGCCCGGGCTGCTCGCGACGCAACAAACGGTGAGAACGTAAGTTTGGTTGTGGCATCGGGCAGATCATCAACAGACGGGACAGCTGCCATGGAACGCAATGCGAACCAGACCAAGGCTCCCATATCCAAGCGGGAATCGAACCTGGATGGAAACCATGACCTAAAATCCTTGCCCATGCCAGACGTGGAGAAAGAGTTGGGTTCGTCTGCGGACGGCCTCAGTCAAGCCGAGGTGCAGAAGCGCCTGACCCAATATGGGCCCAACGAGATTGAAGATAAAAAGACCAATCCGTTTCTGAAATTCCTCACCTATTTTTGGGGTCCTATCCCGTGGATAATCGAAGCGGCCGTGCTCCTTTCGGCGGTAGCCCGGCATTGGCCGGATTTTGTCATCATTCTCCTTCTGCTTCTGGCCAACGCTGTCGTCGGATTCTGGGAGGAACACCAGGCAGGCAACGCCATCGCTGCTCTGAAGGCAAAGCTGGCGATTAAGGCGACGGTGAAACGGGATGGGAAGTGGATCAACCCGGCAGCGCGTGATTTGGTGCCGGGCGACGTCATCCAATTGCACCTGGGCGACATCGTTCCGGCGGATGCGCGCTTGCTAGAAGGCGATCCGGTGGAAGTGGATCAGTCGGCTCTGACGGGAGAGTCATTGCCTGCCACGCGCAAGTCGAGCGATGCCGTGTTTTCCGGTTCGATCATTCGTCAGGGTGAAATCGGCGCGCTGGTCTACGCCACGGGTGCGAACACCTACTTCGGCAAGACAGCGCAACTAGTGCAGGAGGCGCACACAGTCAGTCATTTTCAACGTGCTGTGCTGAAGATTGGCAATTATCTGATCATTCTCGCGGTGCTTCTGGTGGCGGTGATTATTGCCGTGGCGATCTTCCGCGGCGACCCCGTTCTCACAACACTGCAGTTCGCCTTGGTGCTGACCGTGGCCGCAATCCCCGTAGCGATGCCCACGGTGCTCTCAGTGACCATGGCGGTCGGGGCACGCCTCCTCGCCAAAAAAGAGGCGATTGTGACCCGGTTGTCGGCCATCGAGGAACTCGCCGGTGTGGACATACTGTGCTCGGACAAGACGGGCACGCTGACCCAGAACAAGTTGACGCTGGGCGATCCGTTCAGCGTCAACGATATGCCTGCCGATCAAGTCATCCTGAATGCCGCTCTCGCGTCGCGTGCAGACAATAAAGACACCATCGACTTGGCCGTGCTGGGCGGCCTGAAAAATGATCAGGCCTTGAAGGGCTACGAGGTTATACATTTCCAGCCGTTCGATCCCGTGCATAAACGCACCGAAGCCACCGTGAAAGACGTGGACGGAAAGGAGTTCAAGGTCGCCAAGGGCGCGCCGCAGGTGATCTTGAAGCTATCGGCCAATGCCGCACAGGTGAAGTCCGCTGCCGAGAAAGCTGTCAATGACTTCGCGGCGCGCGGCTTTCGTTCCTTGGGCGTGGCGCGGGCCGAGGGAGACGGCAAATGGCAGTTTCTCGGTGTGTTACCTCTGTTCGATCCGCCACGGGGCGATGCCAAGGCGACCATCGCGACCGCGCGGCAGATGGGCGTTTTCGTCAAGATGGTTACCGGTGACGCACTGGCCATTGCCCGGGAAACCGCCAAGAAACTAGGGATGGGCGCGAATATCCTCGACGCAAGCGGCTTTGGCGACACGAACCGTCACGAGACGGCGGCGCTGGCGGAATCGATCGAGAAGGCGGATGGCTTTGCCCAGGTATTCCCCGAACACAAATTCCACATTGTCGATGTCCTGCAGCAAGGCGGCCACATCGTCGGCATGACCGGCGACGGGGTGAATGATGCCCCCGCGCTGAAGAAAGCCGACTGCGGTATTGCCGTTTCCGGCGCGACGGACGCGGCGCGCGCAGCGGCAGCCATCGTGCTGATGACGCCCGGACTGTCGGTCATTATTGACGCGATCAAGGAGAGCCGGAAGATTTTCCAGCGGATGAACAGCTACGCGATCTACCGCATCGCCGAGACGCTGCGCGTGCTTCTGTTCATGACTCTGTCCATTCTGATCTTTAACTTTTATCCGCTGACGGCGGTGATGATCGTGATGCTGGCGTTGCTCAACGACGGCGCCATCCTGTCCATTGCCTATGACAACGTTCATTACAAAAATCAGCCAGAGGCCTGGAATATGCGCCTGGTGCTGGGGATCGCAACGGTGCTGGGCGTCGTCGGGGTCGTGTCCGCGTTTGGCCTGTTTTATCTTGGCGAGCGCGTATTCCGGCTCGACCGCGCACACATCCAGACGCTGATGTATCTGAAGCTGTCGGTGGCTGGACATCTAACTATCTTTTTGACCCGCACGCGCGGCCCATTCTGGTCCATACGTCCCGCTCGGGTTCTTTGGGTAGCGGTGCTCGGTACGCAAGTACTGGCGACTCTGATCGCGGTTTATGGGCTGTTTATGACACCCCTCGGCTGGGGTTGGTCACTGTTCGTTTGGGGGTATGCCGTCGCTTGGTTCCTCGTGAACGACCGTGTGAAATTGCTCGCCTATCAGATTCTCGATCCAGTCAAAGCCGGTTCAGTAAGGACACGAGCCGGTCGGGCTTGGATCGAAGCGAGACATCCGCGCGTGGCGGCCGGATCGCCCGAACTCGGACAGATTCAACCAGGGGCGATGGCAGATCAGGCGGCTGTCGGTTGGGTCTCTGCCCATTGGCGAATACCGGCCGCCGCCGTCGCCCTCGTCGCTCTGACTTTCGGCGGCGGCGGTGGCTGGTTCTATTGGGCGACTCATCGCACTGCCACCGTTCACTACGCGACCCAGAAGATCGAACTTGGCTCAATTATCCGCAGCGTGACCGCAAGCGGCGTCGTCGTCCCTATCGCGACTGTGCCGGTAAGCGCTCGCGTGTCCGGCGTGATTCAGGCGCTTCATTGCGCCGCCAACACGAAAGTGAAGACGGGCCAGATCTGCGCGAAAATCGACCCGCGCCCCTATGAAACCGTGGTGAATCAGGCCAACGCCGATCTGGCGGCAGCCGAGGATCGTCTCGAAAAGGAGAAAAGGGATCTCGCCTACGCGAAAGCGGCCTTCGAACACCATGAGGCTCGATCGAAGCGCCGGGCTATTTCCCTGAAAGCACTCGACAAGTCGCGCAGGGCCTATGAGCAGGCGCAGACGCAGACTAAACTTGACGATTCAATGGTCGCAGAGCTTGAAGCGGCGCTTCATGCCGGCGAGATTAACCTCGGCTATACCAATATCGTTTCGCCGATTGATGGGCCAGTGGTCTCGCGCAACGCCGTAATAGGCGAGACAGTCCTTGCGGGCTCAGAGACGGCGCCGCTCTTCCTCATCGCAGCGGATCTCACCGTCATTCGTGTCGACGCCAATGTCAGTAAGAACGACATTGACGAAATTAAACTCGGCGACAAAGCCTCATTCACGGTCGAGTCTGTCCCAAAGCGTCCTTTTATCGGCGAGGTGACGAAAATTGGCCCATCGCCGCAGACTATCCAGAACATCTTAGCCAGTGACGTCGTCATCACGGCGTCAAATCCGGAACTGTTGCTCGAACCAGGCATGACAGCGACGATCAAGATCGTCCTCGACAGACACGACGCCGTTCTTCGCGCGCCGGATCAGGCGCTGCGCTATTCGCCCGCTGGCCGCGCAGCTCCGAATGGCAACTCCGGCGCCAGGACGCCGCTGAACGACTGGCAGCAGGTCTGGATCCTGCGCGAGGGAAGACCGACAGCAGTTCCAGTCCAACTCGGTCTCCAGGACGGCGCCTTCACGGAAATTGTAAAAGGCGACCTGAAGCCAGGTGATGATCTGATTGTCAGCGAAAGCGGCAGCCGAGTAACCCAGTGAATTATAGACGCGGCAGACCCGAGAAGGCTTTCGGACGGGTCCATGCAGACCGGCAGGTTTAGAAGGAGGAGACTTTCAAATGTACCGACCCTAACCATGCGGCCATCACCGCCGAAAGGATGGAAATGATAATTAATTCAAAAGACTTTTGCGTGAAGGAAGCCGACGAAGATGATCTTGGGAAGTGGCCGACCAAAGTGGAGCCTGTGTATAAGTCGATCCACAAGGCTACCAGATCTTCAGCTTCAAACATCCGAGTCGTACCGAACTGCAACACGATTTTCTCTGGCGCACCACTCGTGATCTACCGGAGCGCGGGCGGATCGGCATCATCAAGCGATCCTATTACGAGGAGGTGTTGATCGTCCGAGTACATCCCGAGATTCTCCACAGCGAAGCCATCCCGGACGTGCCAGACGACGACAAGGCGATCTGGCACGACTGGTATCGTTCGATCGCGAATTTGGAAAGACATCTCCATGTCAACGGAACTCGCATCGTGAAATTCTACCTCCACCTCTCGAAGGAAGAGCAGCGCAAGCGTTTCCTGGCGCGTATCGACGAGCCGGAGAAGAACTGGAAGTTCAGCCTTGCGGACATCGCGGAGCGGAAATACTGGAAGCACTATATAAAGGCGTATGAGGAATGCCTCAGCGCGACAAGCACTCGGGACGCGCCTTGGTATGTCGTTCCCGCTGACGACAAAGAGAATGCCCGGCTGATCGTATCCCAAATCTTCCTTGATACACTCCAAGGTCTTGGGATGAGCTATCCACAGACGACCGACGAGCGCCGTCAAGAATTGCTGGAAATCCGCAAGCAGCTCACAAATTGAGAAATGACGCCCGAGAGCCGATCAACTGTCGGCTCGGCAAAAGGCCCGTGAGGCGGTGGTGCGATCACCAAAGGCCGCATGCACTGATATCCATATACGCAATATCCAAAGCTTCCCTTATCGGCTGCTGCGGGAAGCGGCAGCTCATGTCGGGCGCCAATCGTCATCGGCCCCGTTGAGTAGTTTCCGAGCCTACCCCGCACGGTCGCCAGCCGATATCCTTCTCGGCGTCCTAAGTTCTATATCAAACCGGGAGAAAACAATGTCTGATGACAAGCAGCTGAAACAGGCCGCGCTTGACGAGCTGAAGTGGGAGCCGAGTGTAAATGAGGCTCACATCGGTGTTACCGCGAAAGATGGCGTGGTGGCTCTCATGGGTCACGTCGAGAGCTATTCGGAGAAGTTTGCGGCAGAGAAGGCTACGCGCCGGGTTAAGGACGTCAAGGCGGTCGTCGAGGAACTCGAGGTTCGGCTACCCTTCAACGTAAAGCATGGCGACGAGGAAATTGCTTCTGCGGCGGTCAATCGTTTGAA
Organism: Methylocapsa sp. D3K7; assembly: GCF_029855125.1. Classification (GTDB taxonomy): domain Bacteria; phylum Pseudomonadota; class Alphaproteobacteria; order Rhizobiales; family Beijerinckiaceae; genus Methylocapsa. The sequence goes on along the minus strand of NZ_CP123229.1, from coordinate 2,365,921 downwards.
ATGGGACTCGAGCGTTCCAAAAGACGCCGTCAAGGTGAAAGTGGAAAAAGGCTGGGTCACCCTCACCGGCGAAGTCGATTGGCACTACCAGCAAGAGGCTGCCGCAGATGATGTTGGCGGACTTTGGGGCGTCGTTGGCGTCTCCAACGAAATCATCATCAAGCCGAAGCCGAATACGTCAAAGATTAGGGACGATATCATGGTCGCACTGGACCGGTCGTGGTTCGACCCTGCGACAATCAACGTGACCGCGCGGGGTGGGAAAGTGACACTGACAGGGACAGTAGAATCCTGGTACGAACGGGACGAGGCGGGCTACACCGCCTGGGCCGCACCCGGCACGACCTCTGTGGAAAACGACATCTCCGTCAGCTGAATAAGCCGGTTCCCACCAACGCGATGAGTTGGGTTGGTGGGACTGGTGACCGCTACAGCAGGCATTGCGGGGTTTGAGAATGGGCGCAAGAAATCTTTCACGGATAGTGTCTCAGTTTGAAATTTGATGCAATTGACAAGCGGTCGCACGGCTCCGATTCCCCTGCTATGGCAACGGAGAAAACCATGTTGCGCTATGTCGCTGATCAATACTGGACCAGGGCCGGGGAGAACCAGGTTGATCCAGGCCCGACATTTGACGCCGAAAACGATACCAACGCATGGCGGAAAGCTAAAGAGTGGTCGGCCTCTGCGGCCGGGGGGCGTTTTCACGTAACTTATTTGCGCTTACGCCGTGATGGCCGCGTCGTCAAAGAACGGCCACTGGCAGATTTTTTGTGATGCCAGAGTGTGATCCGGCGTGCAAAATTGGCTTTGACGCAACCGCTCTAACCAGACCGATCAGTCGATTGCTGATTTCCGTGTCGGCCGGTTTGAAGGCGCCGCACAATCTTGCCAGGAGCTCGAGCGCCCTCCTGCTTCCGAGTACCGCCGATTTTTAGAAGACCGGGCGGCCTGAGTAGTTTCCGAGTCTTCCTTCGATGGATCGTTGGATCGTAGGGTGAGATGCGTCGCCACTTCCAGCGACTGAGGAGAAACCATGCCCCAAGATCATAATGTTAAGGCCGCCGAATGTCATGAAGCGGCAGCCAAGTCTCACCGCAGCGCCGCCGAATGTCACGGCAAGAACACCGATAAAGCAGGTCTAGAGCACGCCACTAAGGCATGTGTTCATTCTGATGAAGCACACAAGGCGTCGATTGCTGCACAAGCCAAGAGTGCTGGCGTTCATCCGTAGGCCGAACACTCAGTCGCCGGGACGCACTAGGGTCCGGACCCTAGCGCCCCAGCGGTTTCACTTTCGACAAGACGATGAGCTTGGGAGTTTTTCATGGCACGCGCGAACAACGCCTCCAATCCTTCGCCTTTGCCCAGACAAGAGCCTAATCAGAGCACTGTCAAAGTCTATCTTGTCGGTTCTGGAATCGCATCCCTGGCCGCCGCCGTATTCATGATTCGCGATGGTGACATTCCGGGGTGCAATATCACGATCTTGGAAGAGCTAGATGTGATCGGCGGGAGCCTCGATGGTTCCGGCGCTCCCGAACAGGGCTATGTTTTGCGGGGAGGCCGTATGCTCGAGAGCAAGTACCTCAGCACCTTCGAGCTATTCTCCTCCATTCCCACGCTCGACAATAGCAAGACGGTCACGCAGGAGATTTTCGCGTGGAACGAGACGCTAAAGACCTCCTCCAAATCGCGTCTCGTCCAGGACGGCCACCGGCAGACGGCTCCCAAATTTGGCCTCAGCGAAAAGCACATCTTGACGATCGAGCGTCTAGCGTTGGAGCCTGAAGCTATGCTCGGCAGGACCAGCATAGCTGATCAGTTCGATCCCACATTCTTCGAGACCGATTTCTGGTTTATGTGGTGCACAACATTCGCCTTCCAGCCGTGGCATAGTGCGGTCGAGTTCAAACGCTATCTGGTGCGGTTCGCTCATATGGTGGCTGGCTTCGACCGCCTGCAGGGAATAATGCGCACCGTCTACAACCAATATGATTCGATGGTGCGGCCGCTCCAGAGATGGCTCGACGAGCGTGGAGTTCGCTTTGAATTTAACACCCGCGTCACTGACCTTGGACTTAGCGATCACGACGGCAAGAAGACGGTGAAGCGTATTGACTTTGAGCTGGATGGAAGGTCTGGTGAAATCGCGGTAGGTGCAAACGACTTTGTTTTGGTTACGCTGGGTTCGATGACCGAAGCGTCAAGCCTTGGTTCCATGGACGTGGCGCCCGTGCTCAACTGCAAGGAAAACGTCGGCGCCTGGACGCTCTGGGAAAAAATCGCTCTGGACCGGCCCGAGTTCGGACGTCCCTCGGCCTTCGCCGATCATGTCGACGAGTCTAAATGGGTGTCGTTCACTACGACTTTGCATGATCCGACCTTCCTGCGCATCGTCCGGGACTTCACTGGCAACGTGGCTGGGGAGGGCGGGCTGATCACCTTCCCGCAATCCAACTGGCTTGCTTCGATCGTCATCCCGCATCAGCCGCATTTCATTGGACAGCCCGATGACGTCAGCGTCTTCTGGGGCTACGGCCTATCCGTCGATGAGCCCGGAAATTTCATTCAGAAGCCAATGTCGGCCTGCACCGGCCGCGAGATCATGACCGAAGTCCTGGGTCATCTACGCATCGAGGCGGAGGTGTCCATGATCCTAGAGACCAGCATCTGCATTCCATGTTTGATGCCATTCATCACCAGCCAATTCCTTTGGGAGATTTGCTATGAAGAGGCACCGGTCCCGAAGCCATCCGAATGGGGCGACTCAAGCGACCGACCCTATTTTATTGTCAGTTTTTTGGATTTAAACCCCCGTCTTCAGACGGGAAGAGGCTTTAGCCGTTTTTTTGGTCATAGGCTGGCTCCTTAAAATGGACGCCCGCGAAGGGGGAAACGTCCATTTTAAGGAGCCAGCCTATGAGCTACACAAGCGGGAGTCACACGGTTTTTCACCATCGGTATCACATCGTCTGGATCACGAAGTGTCGCTACAAGGTGCTGGAAGGCGCGTTGCGGGAGCGGATACGAACGATTATCCGGTGCAAAGAACTGGGCGTCCAGATCGTATCCGGCGTTTTGTCGCGAGAACATGTTCATATGTTCGTGGAAATTCCGCCGCATATTACCGTCAGCGACTTCGTGCGGCGCGTCAAGGGACGGTCATCGCATCGGGTCCAGATGGAGTTTCCGGACTTGCGGAAGTGCTACTGGGGACGGCATTTCTGGGCTCGGAGCTATTTCTTCACCACCAGCGGCAACATCACGGACGATGTCATACTTCAGTATCTTCAAGAGCACGAACCTACCGGCGTCAGACGGTAGTTATTCAGTTTATTTTATTTTATTTTATGCAGCTTCCCTCCAGTAGCAAAACAATGCGCTCTCCATAGTGGGTCTTGCGGTGTAGCGCGCCTCCGACTCAAACCCCCAAAGATGTATCGTTCTAACTCGTATAGACTCGATAAGGTTTATCGAAACTGCGCGCTCGCCGATTCAGCCAGCTGCTCAGACACAAGTTCTTTCGGGCTGAGATCTTCGAGCGCACTGGACAATGCCGAGGCGAGCCGATCGGAGATCTTATTGGCAGCGGCCTTCATGGGATCCGACGCAAGATGCGCATAGCGGGCAGTCGTTTGGATCTGTGTGTGGCCGAGAAGCTTACCGATCATCGATAATCCTTCGCCGACCGCGAGACCACCTGAGGCGAAGGTGTGCCGCAGATCGTGAATGCGCACCCCTTCAAGACCTGCCGCTGCGCGCATGCGCCGCCAAGGATGTTGAAGATCTGTCAAATACGATGCTTCTCGCTTGCCGACGATGACGTACGGGTTTTCGGCCACACGCGGCAGGTCACGCAGAACGTCGAAAGCAGATTTTCCCAGATGGACGGTCTTGGCGCCCGTCTTGCTATCGGGCAGGTGCAGTTCCCCGCTTTCAGTGTCGACATGCCGCCATTCGAGCTTCTGAATCTCGGACAGGCGACATCCTGTTAGAAGAAGTAGCCGAAACGCCGCCACGGCATATCGGCTTTCCGTTTGCTCGGCTTCGGCCTTGGCCAAGACGGTTCCCAGCCGCTGCAATTCTTTGCCCGAAAGGAACCGCTCACGCTTGTGCTCTGGGTAGCGCTCGATGAGCTCGCACGGATTGGTATGCCGATCCCTCATCCCCCATATCTCGGCGAGATTCATCATTTTAGAAAGAACGCCGAGCGTCCGGTTGGATTGATATGGAATATGGGCCATCGCTCCCACCAACTCGGCGACGTCGGCTGGCTGCACCGAACGGACCCGCTGATTCCCAAAGAAGGGATCTATGAACAGCTCGACCGAACGGCGATATTCGCCTTGCGTCGAGGGTTTACATCGGGTCGCGACATGCTGCTTCAAGAATCGCTGACCGAGATCCTTGACCGTTGCTGCCAGGCGCTCGGCATCCCGTAGTGCCGCCGGATCGCCGCCGGCGCCGCGTACCTGCCCGAGGAGACGGGTCGCCTCCCTTCGAGCATTTTCGGCTGTCACCGGGCCGAATTGTCCCATCATGACCCGTCGCGTTCTTCCATGCCGACGATATTGAATAAGGAAAAAGCGCTTTCCGCTGGGCATGATGCGCACGCCGAACCCCGGTAGCTCAGAATCGAAGGTTATGTAGTCCTTCTCATTAGCCTTGAGGGACTCGACTGTGCGTTTTGTGAGTTTCAGTTTCTGCACTGTCCATCCTTCAGCATGATCCCCACCCAGACCCAGCGGGGCGCCTTCTTATTCCGTGGAAGCGCCGTGGAAGCGCCCCGACGCAAGTCATGGCGTTTGATGTCGTAGGAAGAGGTTGGTTAGGACGGGTATAAAAATCAAGTTAATTCAGATACATATGTAACAATAGGCGGCCATTTACGGCAACATCGTAGAGCAGAGTAAAGTGGCCTTGACTATCTCATAACCTGAAGGTCACAGGTTCAAATCCTGTCCCCGCAACCACCGATTCTTGCGAAAGCGAGGCACCTAAAACCCCGGCTTCCGCAAGGACGTCGGGGTTTTTCTTGTTTGCGGCGATCCGCAGGATCGCCGCTAGGTCGCCGCGCAGCACGATCGCTAGCTCGGCCTCGTCGGGAACAAGCGTCACCTGATCGACCAACGCGCAGAAGGCTTCCGCCGCCTCGGCCTTCCCATCCTCGTTCTGCAGGCTCTCATAGAGTGCCGCGATCCGCTGGCGGTAGATCTCAGCCATGTTCGGATGCGGGTGAGGCGGCGGCTCTTTCGCATTCGCAAGCTGGCCCTTCAACTCCACCTTTCGGGCATCGAGCCGCTTCATATCCTCGACGATGGCTTCGATCGGACCACTAGCCTTAATAGAGCCAGCAACTTTCCGAGTTTTCGTCCGATGCGGAGAAGCTCGTCTCGTATGGCGGTGAGACCCGCTCCGCGCTCGATCCGCAGCCGGTTCACCTCGCGAGTGAACTCGTGACAGAACTCCTTGAACAACTCGGGTTCCATACCGGGTCCATCATGTGAAAGCGCAGCGCGTTGAGCACGCGCTCCCAGCCGATCCCGGCGAATGTTCGTCCGATTGTCGCAGCCGATGAGATCGGCGGAGATCATCAAATAGCTACCCCCGTAGCAGGCGCATTTGGTCAGATTGGAGAGCAAATATTTCGGGCACCGGCGTTCACGGAAGTGGTTTTCACCTCCCTGACCGTCGCCATCTCGCTTGATCTTGGTGGCGCTTTGCCGAGTGCAAATTCGCACGTAATTCGGCACTGGCAGCCTTTGCCTCGGCATCGATGCGCGCGGCGTGCTCAGCGACGAGGATACAAATTCACACGCAAGAATGACCCCGTGAGGGGTGATTTCGCGTCCAATTCGAACCCCTCCTGACGTCTTGTGTCGGCATTCTTCCCTTTGGCCCCGATGGGCTGGGAAGGGTGTTGGGGGGATGATAGGCGTGGACCTGATCGGCCCCAGATACGTCGCGCCTATTTTGAGCAGCAGCGGCCGATCAAGGAGATCGTACGGACACTATCGGTGTCACGTGCGCCTACCTGTTGCGGGCTGAACTCACTCACCATCAGACGCGCTCGATCAGTTATCGCATCGCAGGAGCCAAGTTCCAGGTTCCTAGAGATCACGACAAGTTTGTCTTCGCTGATACGCCGGTCGATGAAGGGCAAGTTCGCGAACTCGCCACCTGTACTTTCCTCGACGCCAAACCCAATGCGATTTTCATCGGCGGCACCGGAACCGGCAAAACCCATCTCTGCATCGCTGTCGCCTCGACGTCCATCCGCACGCGCGCCAGGGGACGGTTCTTCAACCTCGTCGATCTTGTCAACCAGCTCGGTCGGTCGTTATCGCCGTGTGATGTAGCGCGCCGGGGACACGCCGAATTGGTGAGAAAAGGCGACTCCGAAAGCCGCAGCGCTTTGATAGCCGCAATCGAGAGCCGCATTGGTCATGCTCGTTCCGGCTGCTAGTTGCGCAACCGCGTGGATCAAGCGCGCTTTTTGTCGCCAAGCCTCAAGCGTGAATCCCGTTTCGCGTGGAAACAAACGTTGCAAGGTGCGAAGGCTCGCCCCGGTCTTCTGAGCAAGCTCACTAAGGTCGTGCCTGTCGTCCGGGTGCTGTTGCCAATGCTCCGCCATTCGGAGGGCGCGAGGATCGCGCGGCAGCGGCAGCATGAGATTTTCGTGCCCGGCCGCGATAATGAGGTCGATGAGCAAGCCGGCAAGCTGGTCATGTTCGATACGATCCGTTGCCAGCATTCCGATCCCCAAGATGTGGAAGATCAGTTCGCGAAGCAGCGGAGCGACTTCGAGAACGCAAGGCGAGGACGGTAGCGATGCGGCGCGAGGCACATTGATATAATGCGTCCGCATGGCGACCTCACCCTGCATGGCGATGGTGTGACGGACGCCGACTTGTAGCCAGATGGCGCGCGTCGGCGGTATCAACCACGCCGCACCATCGGCAATCACGCGCATCACGCCAGAGGCCGCGAAAACGAGTTGCCCCCAAGCATGATGATGCGCCGCAAGGGTCGTACCTGCATGATAGCGGGCCGCCAGCGTCCGGACGTCGTAGCCGTCACAGCTTGCAGTCAATCAAAGACCCCGGGGTCGTACTGCATCGCGCCGACGAGATTGCCTTCGGTGTCCTCGAAATAAATCAATTCTCCGACGCCCTCGATGTGATAGGGCTGCATAATGATCTTGCCGCCCGCCGCTTCCACGGCAGCGATGGTCGCGCTGATGTCCTCGACGCCGAAGCTCGCCTCATAACCCACCACAGGCTTGCCAGGAACGAGGTCGCGCCGTTCCTGAAGTGCGCCGAGAAGGCCGGAGCCAGCGTTCTTGATCTGATAGTAGCCGGGTGGCCCCCATGGATCGAACGTCCATCCGAAGATCCCCTCATAAAAGCCTTTTGCGCGTGAGACATCGCCGGCATTTTGGCCGCTGGGCCAGTTGCCGACGAAGCAATCTGGCGCAGATATGCGCCAAACGTTGGCCCGAATAAACGTGGCCAGAGGAGGAGCTCTCTGTGAGTGATGCCGTTCTCGGCCAGAGAGCGGAGGCTGTGTCAGGCGCTGAAGGTGCGCATTCCAGGTCAGAGGCCAGGCCGCCTCGAACCTTACGCCGCTTGAGTATCACCGGAGCCTTGGCACTGACTGCGATTGCCGCCTGGTTCGGCTCCGGATGGTGGGATACCAAGCGGTTCCTTGAAAGTACGGATGACGCCTATGTCGGCGCCGACATCACCCCGATCGCTGCCAAGGTCCCGGGCTTCATCGAAAACATAGCGGTGGCCGACAATCAGCCGGTGCACGCCGGGGATCTTTTGTTCCGGCTCGATAGTCGCGATTATCGCACAGCTCTTGCCAAGGCTGAAGCGGCAGTTGGCATGCAGGAGGCGCAGCTTGCCAATCTCGAATCCATGCGTTCCCTCCAGGACGCCCTTATTGCCGAGGCGCGTGCGAGCATTGAGCCTGTGTGGCTGAAACTGCGCGGGCGCAAAGCGACCAGGTGCGCTACCGTCAACTCGCGGCCTCCGCAGCTGGCTCCATCCAAAACTTCGAGAAGGCGGATGCGGAGGCGAAGAAAGCTGTTGCCGCCGAGGCAAAGGCGCGCGCCGTCCTACAGGCGGCACTGCGGCAGATCAATGTCATAGACACGCAAAAAGTCAGGTAGAGGCAGGGTTGCGGCAGGCTGCGGCCGAGCGTGAACTTGCACGTCTGAACCTTAGCTACACGGAAGTGCGGGCGCCGGTCGATGGTTTCATCGGCAATCGCAGCGGGCGCACTGGTGCCTATGCAACGGCAGGGGCGCAGATCCTGTCGCTGGTTCCAGCACGTGGCCTCTGGATGGATGCGAATTTCAAGGAAAGCCAGATCGCTCGCATTTCACCGAGTCAGAGAGTGCAGATCTTCGCCGACGTTTTGCCGGAGACCTCTTTGCCGGGCATGTCGAAATCCTGGCGCAGGCAACTGGCGCGCAGTTCAGTATCTTGCCGCCAGAAAACGCGACCGGTAACTTCACCAAGATCGCGCAGCGCGTTCCGATTCGCATCCGGCTCGATGGCGAGGGGTCTGTCCTCGGGCGTTTACGTCCAGGCCTTTCGGTGACCGCCGAGATAGACACGCGAACCTCGCGGACGCTTGAGAAAGAGGCTGGGCGATGAGAAAGCCCGTTGGCCGTGTCCACTGATCCGTCGGCGCTTTCTTCCGGGCGCAAGATCTTCGCTTTTGCGGTCATGTGCGTCGGCTTCTTTATCTCCCTTCTCGATGTCCAGATCGTCAGCGCCTCGCTCCAGGATATTGGCGGCGGCCTTTCGGCGAGCCCGGACGAGGTTGCCTGGGTTCAGACAAGCTATCTGATCGCCGAAATCATCGTCATACCGCTTTCCGGGTTTCTCGCGCAGGTACTGTCGACGCGCTGGCTATTTGCCGGTTCCGCCGCCGGATTCACGCTCATAAGCCTGCTCTGCGGCTGGGCATGGGACATCAAAAGCATGATCGTCTTCCGCGCCTTGCAGGGCCTTTTTGGCGCCCCGATGATCCCGGCCGTGTTCACCACGACTTTCGTCTTTTTCCAGGGACAAAAAGTCGTCGTCGCGGCGGCTGCGATCGGCGCCTTGGCCTCGCTCGCGCCGACCCTCGGCCCAACGATTGGCGGCTTGATTACCTATCAATTCTCCTGGCGCTGGCTCTTTTTCATCAATCTCATTCCTGGCGCCTTTATCGCCATCGCGGTGCCGCGGATGGTGTGGATCGACAGGCCAGATCTTTCCCTGTTGAAACGCGCCGATTATCTTGGCATCGCCTTGATGGCGGCTTTTCTTGGCTGTCTCCAATATGTGCTCGAAGAAGGACCGCGCTGGGACTGGTTCGGCGATAAGTCGATTCGCATTTGCGCGATGATATCAGCGGTCTCGGGCCTCGGCTTCATTTGGCGGAGCTTCACATCCACCAATCCGGTTGTCGATCTGCGTGCGCTGAAGAGCCGTAATTTCTCGCTGGGTTGCTTCTTTTCGTTTGTCACCGGCATCGGGCTTTTTTCGACAATATATCTGACGCCGCTGTTTCTTGCGAGGGTGCGCGGCTTCGACGCCGTCCACATCAGTTTCGCCATTTTCTCAACCGGCCTTTTTCAGCTTCTCGCCGTTCCGGTCTACGCTCTCTGCACCAAATTTGTCGATCTTCGCTGGCTGCTTATGTTTGGACTCGCCTGTTTTGGACTCGGCATGATGTTCTATACACCGCTGTCACATGATTGTGGCTGGCACGAACTTTTGCTGCCGCAGGCGCTGCGCGGATTCGCACAGCAATTCGCGATTGCACCGACGGTCACTTTGACCCTTGGCGGGCTAGCGCCTGAGCGGCTGAAACTGGGCTCCGGGCTTTTCAATTTGATGCGCAATCTGGGTGGCGCGATCGGAATCGCATTATGTGGCACGATCCTAAACGATCGTGCCAATCTGCATTTCTTGCGCCTCGCCGAACATCTTCAGACCGGGAACGCCGCGATGACAAACATGAGGCAAATAGCCGACCAGCGCTATGCCCTTGTGCTCGGCGGCGGGGAGGTGAGCGGCCGGGCGGCGGTGCCAAAAAAGCTCTGGCAGCTCACTTGGCGCGAGGCGCAAGTGCAGACTTTCGCCGATGCCTTTCTCCTGATCGCTTGCTGTTTCGCGGCGGCGTCCATTCTGGTTCCGATAATGCGCGGAGTTGCGCCCCAAATGGCACCCCCCGCGGAAGCCCATTGAAGGCGCGGGTCTGCGTCACTTTCCGTGCACGAAGTTTGCCCACAAGCTGAGCAATATAAAATGGAGTATGGAAAAAAGAGCGAGATGGACTTGAGGGCCAGGCGGGCGTCCTTCTCTGTTTTGCGGGGCTGGGGACGCTCTTACTTTTGCTGAAAGCGATGGGTGCCGCTGTTAGCTGAGGCTTTCAATTCCAGTCACCGGTTTTTGTCGCAGCCATGGCTTTCCTGCTTATGCTCATCGGCCTCAATCTTTCGGGCGTTTTTGAGATCGGCGGAAGCTTCTTGGGTACGGGTAGTGGGCTTACTTATCGTGGTGGTACACTAGGCAGTTTTTTCACAGGTTTTCTCCCAGTGCTCGTCGCGACGCCCTGCACCGCGCCTTTCATGGGCGCTGCTATCGCGGCTGCCTTCATGACGTCTTCCGCCGCTACGTTCGCGGTCTTGCTTGCACTTGGGTTCGGACTTGCAACGCCCTACGTGCTGCTCGCCCTCATTCCCGGCCTTGTCCATCTTTTGCCGAAGCCAGGTGCCTGGATGGCGATCTTAAAACAAGCGCTTGCATTTCCAATGTATGCGAGCACCGCTTGGCTCGTCTGGGTCATCAGTCAGCAGACTGGCCCTGACGGCGTGATGGCGGCAGCAATGGGACTCGTGCTGATTGGTCTCGCGGCATGGGCGATTGGTGTGACACAAAACCAGCAGAGGCGTGTTCGGGCGTTTGGGCGGGCGAGTGCCGGACTTGCTGTGATTATCGCCTTCGCTTTTCTGAACGATATTGGCATCACTCCACCCTCGCTTGTTGCAACAGCCGGAGATGCGCAACCTTATTCACCTGCAAGTCTCGCAACTTTACGCGAAGAGGGGCGCCCAGTTTTCGTCAATTTGACCGCTGCCTGGTGTGTCACCTGCAAAATCAATGAGCAAATAGCTTTGGCTTCGGACGCGGTTCAAGAAGCATTTGCCACTCGTCATATCGCCTATCTTAAAGGCGATTGGACGCGAGCGGATCCGGCCATCTCCGCCTTGCTGCATCAGCATGGACGGGACGGCGTACCCCTCTATCTGTTTTATCCATCCAATAGACGGGAGCCTATTGTCCTGCCTCAGCTTTTGACAGCCGGTATTGTCCTTGATGAACTCGATCGCGCCGGCAGCTGAAGGATCCCAAAGCGGTTGGATAGAGCAAAGACCAGCATTCGAGGAACAAAAAGGAGATTACTATGCCCCGATTACTCCCGCCTTTCATAAGTTTGGCCTTGGCTCTCGCTGCGTTGAGCCTTGCCGTCATGCCGAGCCTCGCGGAAGCGCTGCATATTGGCCAGCCAGCGCCGGATTTTACCGGCACGGATAGCAATGGAGAAACGCTTCACCTGAGCGATCTGAACGGAAAGCCGGTCGTGCTCGAATGGACCAATAACGGCTGCCCTTATGTCAAAAAATGGTATTCGAGCGGCGCAATGCAAAAATTGCAACGCGAAGCCGCCACTTTGGGCGTTGTGTGGCTGACCATAGCGAGTTCGGCACCAGGCGAGCAAGGATTTGTCGATGCCGCCCAGGCTAACGAAGACACAGCAACCCGCGACGCAGCGCGGGCCCGCGTGCTGCTGGATCCACTAGGTAAGATCGGCCATCTTTATGGTGCCGAGACAACGCCGCATATTTTCGTAATCAAGCAGGACGGCAAGCTCGCCTATATGGGCGGCGCAGACAGCATTGCGTCGACCCGCATTGAGGACATCGCAAAGGCCGAACCCTATGCGCATGAGGCGATTGAAGCCGTGGCGACTGGCAAGCCCGTTCCTCATCCGGTCACGCGCCCCTACGGGTGCTCGGTCAAATATTCGAGCTGAGGCGCGGGTTCTCCCGCCAGCTCATGTTAAAAGCCGGAGCAATAAGGCCTGAACGCACAATTTGTAAAAAAATCATACGCCAAGGGAAGGGACCAATATTTTCAGAATGTAACCAAAATGGCAGGATCCAAATGTTTGGACGGTCTCATGGCCGCTATCGTGGAGCCTATTTTTAAAGACGGCGCAAATGGAACTAAGGTATTCATCAATGAGGTCTAAGCGTACGAATTTGTACAAATCGTGCGGTGACCTTAATTACACAAACAGCATGAAGCTGGCCACGAGGGACAAAAGAGTACCTTCAGCGCGGCGATCTGCTTGCCAACAAGATTGAACGGATCCGCTGGCGGCTATGGCACGGTCGCCCACGGGGGCTCTGAATTTGACCACCGAAATCTTGGAGGAACTCGAGACGCCTAAGCGCTAAATCCAGCTGACCACAGTCTACATCAAAGAGCTCACCGGAGTTTTGCGTGATCTCGAGACATATGTCACCGGGCAATTCAATTCTCAATTATGCTGCCGCGCGGCGTTGCGGCGAGCCAAGGTCAACGGCGGAGACCGAGAGCGCGGTCCATAGGCTTCTGCATCGTAGGATGACGGCCAAACAACAAATGCGCTCGTCACCGAGAGGAGCACACTTCATGCTCAAAGTGCGGACGGCCGCTATAAACGGAACATTCGAACAAGAATGTATTGTTCTCGTACGATCAAAGCAGGGCTAGCAACGTCACGACGCATAACGCCCCCAACTTTGAGACGGTCACAGGAACCATTTTGGAACCATAACACTATTAACGCAAAAAGTTGGGGCGGACGCGTTTCGCCACGTGTTCTTAATGCCGTTTTCGCTTTGAAAGACTCTTTGGGCACGAAAAGTGACGCAGAGCCATCATAATTCGCGTAGGGACTCCAAGTGCGGCGTGAGGAACGGCTGAGCCTTTTCGAACGTCCGCGACGCGCGAAGCACGATGGCATCGCCATATTGCGGACCGATGATCGCCGGCACGGAAGCCGCCGGCTGCTGTGTGATGTTGAACGGAAAAGCGAAAGGCATCTCCGGCGCCGTTCCGAGGCTAGGAACGGGTTTGGATTGAACCGGCGTCACCAACAGGTCGTATTTCTGATGGAAACGCCGCGTCAAAATTGCAAGCTCGGTCCGGCGCTCATTGGCGTCCACCATATCCTCGAGTGTATATTGCGCCAATCTTTCGACGCGCGCCCGTATGCCGGGATCTATCTGCTCCAGCCCTTTGTCGCCGATCTCCTAGCGCAATCGGATGGCACGCTCGGCATTGATCGTGTCGATGATCGACGGGGGATCGCGAAAGCGTGGATCAACCTCATCGACAATGGCGCCTAGCTCAGCCAAGCGCGCGACAGCGCGGTCAATGACTGCAATGATTCCAGGATCGGCGGTGAGGTAACCCAAGGTCCGACTGTATCCGATACGCAGCCTTTGACGCCCACGTCGAGATCGAGGGTCCAATCCCGGTCTTCGCTGGGAAGGCTCGTCCAGTCGCGGACATCGGGCTTGGCGATTATGTTCAACAGCAAGGCCGCGTCGGTCACCATGCGGGTGATGGGGCCAATGTGGAATAGACTGCCGTTTTGTAGTGCGAGTTCGGCTTTGTTCGTTCCGGAGCGGTCGCCGCGCGAGACAAATGGTGCCTGCTTGTCCTTGATGGTCTTGAACGCGGTGACGATGTCCTTCTCTCCCTTTATACTGGCGGGATCACGTCGCGGTCCAATCAGAATGAAGTCGTTGTACATGACAGGGAAGCGTCGCACGCCGAAGCCGCCGGCGAGGGATTTCTCTTCCGCCTCCCTGTCATGGACGAAGACGACGCCGGCATCGCTGCGCGAGGCGGTATCGAGCGCTTGGCCGGTGCCCCGCGCGACCACCTTCACGTCGATGCTGGTCTTCTTCTTGAAGATCGGCAGCAAATAACCGAACAGACCATCAATGACCCGACCTCGGCCGTCGCGCGGCCAAAGCCCGCCAGCAATACCGTTACCAGGCTAAAGTGGGCGTCCCATAGAAGTGTGATCACGCGCCGGAGCGGCCCGACGCGCATCGCCGTCCGCTCGTCACGATATTCCATCCAAAAATCTTCGACGGTCTGCGGGGTCAGGGCCGCGACAATCGGCAGGAGTAGGAGGGTTTGTGCGACGATCGTCGCAGTCGGCATAAAGAGGATGCCAAGGAAGCCCAATGCTCCAGAGTGGGACAGTAACAGAAAAACAACTAGCCCAACGAGGACGGGAGGCAGACCCATGAGGGCATTGTTTCATTGATGATGACGACGAGGAAGGTCCTCGTCCAGGAAAATGGACAAGTGCCAGCAAGGCCACGAACGCCATGCCGACAAAAGCTGCAAACAAGACCTCGGATACGCTCATGAAGAGGGAGAAACGGGCGATGGAATAAAGTGCCGGATCGCCAAGGAGCACGAGGTTCAGCGCGGAAATACCCTCGGTCATGGCCGATCATCCTCATTCAAACGTTTACCTCACGATACAGTGTCCTCTCACGGCATTTTCCGCCGGATATGAAAAATATAGAGGCCCTCCGTCGCGTCCTGACGCTCCAGCGTGTCGCCCGTCTCGCGCACGAGATGCGGAATATCGATAACAGAGAGTGGATCCGTGCATTCGACGACGAGAAGTTCGCCGGGCGCGAACTTACGGAGCACTTTGCGCGTCAGCAACGCAGGCAAAGGGCATTGCAATCCGCGCAGATCAAGAGGGGCCGACGTCAATTTGGTGGTCATCCACGCGGTTTGTTATAAGCCTAGGCTGCAGAAAGCGTAATGTATGCAGGCTTCTGGTTCCAGCGGGATAGCGTATTTGAGTGATTTTCGCGAACTGAAAGTGGCCCGCTGGTGCGGCTTCGACCACCTGACGCCGCTCTCACAAGCCCTGGCCGCGCTCGCGGCTTGTTGCGTGGAGATAGCGCCGGAGGAGATGGGAATTGAAAACGCGTCGGGACGAATTGCGGCCGGGCCAATCCATGCTCCGATCGCCATTCCGCCATATCCGATCGCCTTGGCGAGGGGTAGGCTGTGGCGACGTAAGATACGCTGGGCGTTTCGTCCTACGCGCTAGGGTACGCACATACGCCGCTGCGCCGAGTTTCTTGCGGCGGTCCATTGCCGGACCATGCCGATGCCGTGAGGCCTTTGCCGGGCGATGGACCGCAGGTCGAGGCCGCTCCTGGCGAATCCATCTGGCAGGTCGCCAAGAGAATAGGGATGGAAATTACGCATCTTTGCTATTCGTCACGTTTTGTTGCTCTATCTGGGGGCGCATCGTCTTCGATCAGGACCTCGCCTATGTCGCCGGGGACTCGAAGCGAGGGCGCCGCAAAGGCGCGGCAATTGATGAATGACACTTGCTTTGGCGTGCTGCTCGCGGGCGGCCTGGCCCGGCGGATGGGCGGGGGTGACAAGGCGCTGCGGACGATCG
The DNA here is from genome assembly GCF_029855125.1 of Methylocapsa sp. D3K7. Lineage (GTDB taxonomy): Bacteria > Pseudomonadota > Alphaproteobacteria > Rhizobiales > Beijerinckiaceae > Methylocapsa. Next base: position 2,350,351 of record NZ_CP123229.1, on the reverse strand, counting down.
GCGGCACGTCCATTCTTGGGCGCATCATTGCCGTGACGCGGCCGCAATGCGCTGGGCTCCTGTTGAACGCCAATGGCGACGTGGCAAGACTTGGTGGCTTCGGATTGCCGGTCGCCGCCGACAATGTAGCGGGGTTCAAAGGCCCGCTTGCGGGTATACTCGCCGGCCTAGACTGGATCGCCTTGCACCATCCGGGCATAAATTTTGCGATCAGCATTCCAACCGATACGCCTTTTTTGCCCGCCAATCTTGTCGCACGCCTCGAAGAAGAGCGAGAGAATAAACATGCGGAGATCGTTTGCGCTCGCTCTGGCGGAATGACGCATCCGGTCATCGCGCTTTGGCCCGTCAGCATCAGGACGGATCTGCGCCATGCGCTTGTCGACGAGGATCTGCGGAAGACCGGCTGCTTCACTCAGCGGTACCACGTCGCTACTGTTGACTGGCCGATCGAACCCTACGACCCATTCTTCAACGCAAACGAACCGGCCGACTTAGTTCGGGCGGAAGCCATTTTGGCGCAACGTGCCGAGGTCGAGGATTGAGGAAACCTAGTTTCTCACTTCTGCTGCCTGGCGGCTGACCCCGATCTGCGCCTAGGAAACATTCCGAAGCAGCTGAAAGCGGGCTTTGGATTTCCTTTTGGCGGAAGTCAAAAGTCGTGGGCAATTTGGATGACATAGGTGGTCAGGCCCATGGAAATAGGTCTAGCGCATTATTGGCTGAGTTGATCAAGGCGCTTTCGGGCATTTGACGCAAATTCCTTCCCTATCGGCATCTTCGGCAAGAGTTTTGGCACTTTGTTTGCCTGCTCTCTTTATTCGATGACAAAGCGACACAAACGGCACGTCATTCCCTCTTTTTAAAGGCGGCATCATGATCGAGCTTACTGCAGCGGACGGGCATAAATTTCCCGCCTACCGTGCCGACCCTCCAGACACGCCAAAGGGCGCTGTCGTGGTCTTACAAGAGGTTCTTGGTGCTGATCCGCAAATCCGAAAGATCGCGGACGGTTTCGCGGCGAAAGGCTATGTCGCGATCGCTCCAGCCCTTATTGAGCGGGGAGTTGTCGCCGTCGAACCTTGCAATGATGAGCTGCCAATCGCTGAGGGATCCGGTTTCGCCGAGAAAGTCGGTACGGATGGACCTCTTGCCGATATTCAAGCAGCGATCGATGCGGTGAAGGACGTCGGCAAGGTCGCGATTGTCGGCTATTCCGGAGGCGGCTATCTGGCCTATCTTTCCGGCAACCGGGTAACCGGGCTTGCTTGTGCCATAGGCTACTATGGTGCTGGAATCGTTGATGCTTACCAAGAAAAGCGCAAGATTCCGACGCTGATCCATTTTGGCGACAATGATCCGCGAACCCTACCTGAAGACGTGATTCAGTTTCGCGCGAAGCGGCCGGATGTGAGCGTTTATACTTATCCAGCGGGGCATGGCTTCGACTGCGAAGAAGGGAATAGTTATGACAAGCTGGCCGCCTCGAAGGCCCTTGACCGGACTTTGTTCTGGATCTCGCAATATGTCGAAGGCCAGGCACCGATCGCCCTGAAGAATGCCGGCGCCTATGCCCAGGCAAAGACCGAAAAGAAAAAGAAAAAAACCTCTGACGACCAAGGGCCGCCGATGGATTGAATTCCTTGCAACCCTCTGGCTTGCCATGCGAACGGCGGAAGATCATGAGCATCATCGAGCATGATTTTGGTAAGAAGAATCGCCAGATCGTCAGGCGTTTCACAACACTTTTGAGCCTGGATGCACTGCACGAAGCCAACGTCAAGGCGAATCCGCTCCCCTATCTTGAAAGGGCGAGCGAGCGCATATTCCAACTTGAGAAGACCTTATTTGAAGCTGCGGCAGCCGCCGAAGGACCGGCGGCCCCGCGCTCCTCTCCAGACACGATTGTTATCGACAAAGCGGAATATCATCGCCTGCTGAACTGCCGGGCCATCATCGAAGATGCGCTCACACATATGGAATTGCGGGAAGATATTTGAGGCGTGATCCACAAGAGCGAGAACCCGCTTCAGACTGTTGATAAAATTAAATCGACAACTAACGGCTATGATCTGATACAAAATCGAATCATAGCCTCTAAACTCTCGCGGATGCCGCGGCTCCGCCTGGCATAACTTAGGAGGTTTCAGTTGCTAGGCGAAGGCTGCCACTTATAGAGATCACCCCAGCCGCTTGCGGCCGTGCATTCATGCATAAAGCCAAGTTTCATGAGCTCGTCGACGAACCCGAACTGATTGCCGCTTTTCACGCTTGCGTACACCGGCGCCTTGCGCTCTTGGATTTCCGTGACGAGTGCTGCACAAACACCTTGATCACGGTGCCCCGGCGCAATCGCGGCATAAGAGATGTGCACTGCTTGGCTATTCTTAAAACCCCATTCGAAATCGTCCCGCCTCACGAGCAGTGCTCCGACAATCGCTTTGTTTTTATCGACTGCAATCGGCGAAAAACCCGATGTGCAGCAGGCCATGAGTTCGGTCAGTATATTTTCCTGCTCAGCTTCGCTCCTCAGATCGGCTGGAATATCTGATGCAACCTGCTGCAGTAAGCCCCAGATATCCCGCAAATCCTCCAGCGATGCTGCGCGTTGTGTCAAATCAGCCACGATCCAATCCTTTTCTCCGGTAAAAGCCATACATATGAAGGCTATGAGAGATGCGTGCCAAGATACAATTCGGATGGAAATAATTTCCCGCGAGTGAATGATGTCGGGAGCACTTCATTTATGAAGAGCCGGATTGTCCGCTTTGCGACAAGACGCGAGTCATTAGCTGAAAACTCTGCACGGCAAGAAATTTGCTCTCATATATTCTAGATCTCTGGTGAGGAAGATCCAGAAAGCGCGTCAATGGAGATATCGAATGCCAGTCACGGAAGGCTTCTTTGTGGATTGGGACGGAAATGCACGCAACACGCTCGATCCCGGCGGCGGTTATCTGTGTGAAACGGATCCGGTCGCTCGATATGTCGCGGTCACGACCAAGGGCGGAACACTCGTGCATGAAGGCACTTTTTATAAGAGCCTGGTCGCCATCGAAAAGGCAGGTATTCATGCGCCGCTTGTGCCCGGATCCCATCCTTGGGGCCGGAATGAAGATGGTCTTTGAGATTTCCAATTGGTTAAGTCGAGGTCTAGCAATGCTTCCCACGACCATCCTCATTGATGAACTACCAAGATGCGTGGTCCGCCCGACGGATACGAAGGATCTCAATCGATTTATCCGGAATGGGAAGACCTATCTGCTGGCTGAAAATCCAGCGGGCAAGATTACCCATCGCAACGCGGATGACATGGAGTTGACAAAATGGCGCGATGGCCTAGCGCTTCATAAGGCCTGGGGCGGCGTTGACGAAGATTTTTTCGGAACTCCCCTTTAAAAGTAGCGTGCCAGTCCTGTCGAATCATGGGCGCGAGCCGCCCGCGTCGTGCGGATTGGCCGCTTGATTTCTCATCCAGTCCGCGAGCTTTGCCAACAATCCATAGATTTCTTGACGAGCCTTCATATCCGTGACGGTTTCTTCAAGCGCGCCGCTCATGCACACCAGCCACGCATCACGTTCCCGCTCACCGATCCTGAAGCCCAGATGCCGCTGGCGCAAGCGCGGATGACCTTTCTCTGCGGAATAGAGCTTTGGGCCACCCATCCATTCGCAAAGGTAGCGCTTAAGTAGGGTTTTAGTTGAGCTGAGATCCGCCTGGTGCATGGCACGGATTTCTTGCGCTTCAGGCAACGCATCCATCTTTTCATAGAAGATCTCGACCAACCGGTCGATGGTCACCGCGCCCCCGATCCTTTCGAACATCGAGGTCTCTACATCGACATTTGTCATTTTTCTCTCCAAGCGCTTTTGCGCGTGCCTGCGTCGTGCCACCTCAAGCGAGGATTCTCCAACGCAAGGAGTTTTTAGAACGCGGCGCGATATTCATGAGCGAAAGATGGTTGAAGTGAGAGCGGCAAGCGCGTTGCGTCTCTGCGCGCGGTGGATAGCTACTCATTCATATTCGGGAGCAGAATCACTTCTGCGGGACTCGCAGGTCCGTGACCCGCGACGAAATCAAGCGCGGAGACCGCCGACAAGCCGCCGCCACTATCTATTAAGACCACCGCATCGGTGGGCATTTGCGACAGCGCTTCGATCAATTGCGAAACCGTCATCATCGCCTCTCAAACTTTGTGGAACCAACCTCATCCTTCTGAAAGCCGCACTCCAGTTACGTCAAAATACACAAAGAGCGATTCCTCCTCAGGCGTGGAAATTTCGGCTGTCTTAAGCGAGCCGTTGCCGTAATATTCATAGCGATGGGCGAGCTCGATCTCGCCATAGACGATTTTTTCAAAGCAAGAGAGCGCACCGGTCTCGTTGAAATAGGCGCGAATATAAGTATTGCGGTTGGTAAGCGCTTCCTTTGCGATCGGATTAACAAGATTGAAGGGCAATTTTATACCAGTGTAAGACACAAAAAATCGCGCTGTCTCACTTACTTCGTTCTTCATGCTATCTCCAAGGAGGGTGCGCTGCCGGTGTGTAGATCTCGTCTGGCGTTAGTCTGGATGGATCATAATCTCCATCGTATCATCGAGTTCTTCCGCGAACGGATCTGGAATTCCATCGTCCTCGACGAGCGCTACGCCGCAAAGACAGACATCACCTTGAATGACTGCGAGCGCAAGAGGTTCAAGGCTGGCCCCTTGGCACGGTCCATCGGTGCAAATCCCCGTCTCGGTTTCAAACCTAGCTCCATGCCGGCTGCATCTGAGTGATTTTTTATCTGTATCGAAAAACGTCCCAGACCCGATATTGAGCCAAATTCCCTCATGCGGACACGCATTGACGTAGCCAAAAAAATCCTTCGCGTTTTTACGCACGATCACGATCGGGAAAGGTCTGTTTTCTCCCGCCCCGGCGATCCGCGAAAGGCTAAAGGCTTTGGCGCCCCCTGGCTCGATATTGCTAACGGCACAAATGGCATAGACCTCGATGTTGTTGGGTGACATTCCTCCTCCCGTATCAACACGACCCGCCTCGAAAGAACGGCACGTAAGCGGCTGGAACCTCCCGCCCCAACTAAAGGGCGCTCAGAGTCTTCGGACCCTTAAGGACCGGATAATTTTCCCGTAAAAGCCGTTCGAGTTTCTTGCAAAGTGAGCTGTCGCTCGCGGCACCTTGGCCAACGAAGTCCGTGCCAGCATCCCATATCTCGAAAAAACAGTGCAATCCGTCTTCGTAGGCAGCGTCAGGTACCACAGTGAGATCTTTCAACTGCGCAAGTCCGTCTCCGGTGACTTCGAGACGCCAAGACCGGTCGTCTTCCACCGAACCCAAAAGGTGGCTCACTTCGGATGCAGACCATTCCGTGTTAAGATCGAATGCCATGCTTTCCTCTGTCGTAGTTGATCTTTGTCGTAGACAGAACAGAGGGTAGGACGCATTTGTCAATCGCCCTCGTTCAGATCCGTTGACACGGCAATTGCATTAAACGTGCCGGATGATTGCGAGCAGCGTGGTTTTGTTATGCCAACCAAAATCGCTCGCTAGCGCTAGAGTTTAGGGTAAAAGAGCTTACATGAAATTTTACATGACCCCTGGCTCTTGTTCGACCGCTATTCACATCATCCTTGAAGAGCTTGAGGAGGTATTCGAGGTCTATATCGTGAACTTGCCAGCAGGTGACCATTTCAAGCCTGACTATGTCGCGATTAATCCTAAATCCACGATCCCCGCGCTCGTTCGCAAGGATGGCAGCACTCTTACCGAAGTGCCAGCCATTGCCTATTGGCTTGCGCGGACCCACGGCTGCGCCAAATTATGGCCGGAGATACCGGAGGACGAAGCGCGGGCTCTCGAAACCATGGCGTATGTCGTCGATACTATTCATGGCCAGGGCTTTACCCGTATCTTTGCGACAAACACATTCGCCCGCAATCCAGACGACCATCAAGCTGTACGTCAGCTCGGCCTTGATATTATTGAAAAGGGCTTCACAATCTTAAATAACGCGATCGCTGACAAATCCTACGTGGTTGGAGATTTTTCAATCGCCGACCCCATTATCTTTTATGTCTCGTTCTGGGCCGATAAGACAAAGATTCCGATGCCGGATAACCTTGCTGCCCATTACCGCCGGATGCTGGCTCGGCCAGCGGTCCAGCGCGTGCTTCAGGAGGAAGGTTACAATCTTGCCACCCTCGGCGTTGCAGAGCGGCAGCTGTAAACGAGATCGAGCTGAGTGAGACTTAGCAGCAAGGACACTTCTCGCGTCGTCTGGTAAAAGCGAGAATGTCAAAATTGGAGCACTACAAATTTCGACATATGGAGAGAAAACAATGACTGGGATGACCGTCGTGGACGATCGCAATCAGGACGATATGTCGCGCAAAGCAGGCTGCTATCTTTATGTCGATACACGGCTTTGGCTCGACAATGATGTGGTCCATCGACATGATGGACCGGCTGTCATTTTTCCAGATGGCGTCGAACGCTGGTATATACGCGGAAAAGAAATAACCCGCGACGTGAAAACCTACTTCTTCCAGAATAAATGGCGCGTGGAAAGCGGACTCGATACGCCGGAAAAGCGCATTCTATTTTTATCGCACTTTGTAAAATAGCGGCATCCCTCCGCACCGATGTTCGACGATGTTGAAACGCCGAAGGCGGTTTGATGCAATGGCAGCGGCGTGTCAGAAGCGCTACCGTTGGCGGCGACAAATTCGGGGAGCCGACCGCATCGCCGGATGAGAATCACTTAAAATACGGGGCGCTAACCGGGCTGCATAATGAAGCAATGATTGGCGGGCCGCTGGCTGACGAAGCCGTCTAAGTGACGGCGCTGGCTTTCAAAGCTTCGGTTTCAGTCCGCGTCAATCGAAACAAACCGCGGCCTCCAGCAAGAGCCTGATAGTTGGCGCCCGCATTGTCGCTCAAGAAATTGAACCAATCCTGCGGTGTCAAAGCGGCTGGGCGTTCTCCGATTTCGACAACCGTACCGTTTGGCGCGAAGCGCGCATGAATCATGACATTGGTGGATGCAGGACTCGTGACATCGCGGGCTTCCATAGATCCCTCCATAAACTCTAAAAACCCGAGCCAAAACCTAACAGCTCGACCTTGATATTTTCCGTGCCTAGTACTTTAGCCTGACAAGCGAGGCGCGATTTCGAGCCGACGCCGATAATGGAATCGAGTTTTTCATTTTCCTCGCGGGCAATTTTCGACAATCCCTTGCGCCCTTCGTGAACGAAGATATGGCAGGTACCACAGGACGCATTTCCCTCGCACTTATGGTTCAGGTCCTCTTCAGCTGCTAGAATCGCAGCAAGAAGCGTCGTTCCTTCCAGCGCTTCTGTCGTCTTACCAGACGGCATAATCGTAATCATCGGCATTTTTAGCACTCCTTATTTTCTGCGGTTCTTACTACGGTTCTCCGGCGAAGCCAGGTGAGACAGAGCGGCGTCTAGTAAATTGCTGCGCCCGCCCCAACGTTGATCGAGGCGTCCTTCATGGTTGCGACGAGGAACGCAATCTGGTCTTCCGTGAGATGGGTATGAAATGGCAGCGCCACGGCGCGATCCGCGACTTTTTCCGTCACAAGGAAATCACCTTTTCGGTAGCCCAACTCGAAGTAATGCCGCTGCAAATGCAATGGACTGCTGTAAGCCGCAGCCTCGACCTGCTCAACACGCAAATCCTCGATGATCGCATCACGGCTCGATCGCGAAAATCTCGTTCCCAAATGCACGATATAGAGAAACCAATTTATCTCCGTCACATCAGGGGCGACGAAGGGATCCTTGATCCCCTCGAAAGATTGGACGTGCTTATAATAAAGATGCTCGATATACCGCCGCCGTTCGAGGATCTCATCGATCCGCTTCAACTGGGCTAAGCCGAGCGCGGCCGAAAGATCGCTCATTCCAGCCTGGTAGGGGGGTGTCCCGGTGACGACTACCGAAGACCGCTCAACCAGCCTGTGAGAGCGATGCCGCCGCAATGCAACGGCGATATCCACGTCATCCGTGATAACCATACCTCCTTCGCCACAAACAAGCGGGGAGGGTTGCGAGAAATCGAAAATGGCGGCGTCGCCAAAGGATCCAACCAGTGCACCTTGATATCTGGAGCCGATCGCCTCAGTGGAATCCTCGATGAGAATCAAGCCATGTGTCTTAGCGACGGCACGCAACGCAACCCAAGCAGCCGGGTGCCCGTTGTTGTTGCAGCCGACGATAGCGCGCGTCTTTGGGCTGATCCGCGCTTCGACCTTTTCCGGAACGATGGTGCCAGCCCAATAGTCAATGTCGGCAAACACAGGCCTAGCGCCCGAAAGACTGATCGCATGCGCCGTTTCCCGGAAGGAATGAGGTGAGGCGATCACTTCATCACCAGGGCCAATCCCATGAGAGGCCAGCGTAATCAAAAGCCCGATCGTGCCACTCGGTACCGCAACCGCATATTTTCGGCCGACATAGGCTGCGAAGGCCGCCTCGAAAGCCTCGGAAAGGGGTCCACTCGAAAGCCTCGATGACCGCAAAACGGCATCAACGGCTTCAAGTTCGGCCAGGGTGATGTCTGGATCAGAGAGCGCAATGAAAGAAGCGTCGGCATCCTCGGCAATCAAGCCATCTCCGTCAACGTTCTCTTGAACGGCCGCCAGTTCGATCATCGGGCCGCACTCCGCTTTGCGAGAATTATCCCCGTCGCGCGCGTTGGATCGGACGTGATCTGGGCGCAATGATCGACGCTATCCAAAAGGTGAATGTCATAATGCTCATAAACACGGAAGGGCATTTCCGTTACATCCGACGCATCGCAGCGCGTCCAGGAAAGATGTGGAAACCGGCGGCGCAGTTCACCAAACAGAAGCGTATCCGCGCCAGTCGCTACAAGCATCGTATCGATCTGCGTCAAATCATCGGCGCTTAAGGACATGGCCCTGCTCTGCTATTTGTGTCTGGGCTCTTCATAGCAATTTCATTGCCAGAATGTGCGTTCCGGATCGATGTTCAGCAAATCCAAGAGCTCAGGCAACCGGGCATGCGTGCTATGAAGATCCCATCGTTCACTTCCGTGATCTTTCTGATAGAGCTGCCATGAACCGAGATCACCATCATATTGAAGCAAAGCGACATCGATAATGCCGCCATCGGCATCGACATTACGCGAGCAGCATGGGCTCTCAATGAGATAGCCGCCCATGACTGCCCGCACGCTCGGCACAACATACCGGTATCGCTTGCGCGCCTTGAGTGCGCGCTCGATACGCTTCCGATCAAGATCGTTCGGATGCGGAAAGCGCCCCAAGCTTATCTTTGTTTGAACTTCGGCCGTTACCATGTAAATCTCGTATTGGGGAGCTTCTTGATCATAAGATCTCTAGAGCGGGGCGATTTCTTCTTCCAGGCAACCGACAACGAGGCGTTCGCCAAATTCAACGAGATAAATTGGCGTGTTTGAGTCCGTATGTGTCCCAACTTGGACAATTTCGCCTCCATCACCACTCTTCACCAGCAGCGCCTCTGTGGGAACATCTGGATAAGAGCCATCGTTGTGAAGATCATTCAAGGCCCGCACACGCTGACCCCACTGGTAAATCGGAAACCTCGGCTCGATCACCGCACCCCTCCTGGTAATGGCAAATCATCCCCATCGTCATGGGGCTTCACCGGTTCAAGCTCCTTGCGTTTCATGCCCACTCGATTGCCGCTTTCAAGAAATTCGACGCCATAAATGTAGAATTGTTGCAAAAAGGTCCCAATACTAACGACGTAGCCTTCCTCCCCTTTCTTCGCCAAGATCTCGCCGATTTCCTTACCGGCATAGGTTCCATCGTTACGGATGACGCGCTTTGCCTTCACTTTCTCTCCGAAACTGAAGTAAGGTGATTCGGAGATCTCGACCACGTCGCTATCGCGGACAATATTGCTCATACTAGCCTATCCCTTCGCAGCTCAGATTCTCCCAACAACCGTGACTGCACCATTTCCCGGACAAGGCTATCCGTGTCTTCCAGCATCTCATCGAGCCTGGAAACGGGGATGCGGCTTGCCACTTCATACCGCACCCGCCAGTCCGGATCATTTTTCAAGCGCGCAAGAAGGTGCGGTGCAAGACGTTGCGCGACTTCCAATCTGACCGCTGCATCAGGGTCATCGGCCATTTGAAGAAGCCATTCATGTTGAATGCGGCGCGCGACCACGCGTCTGACTTCGGCTTCCTCGTCACCGATCATCCGAGCCAAAAGCAATGGGGCCACACGGCGCGCGATGACGAGGCGCACGTAATAATCAATGTCCCTCATCATTGAAACGAGTTCAGCATCATCTAGGAGGGGTACGATACGGATTCTTACCTCACGATGGGGATCCGTCCGCAGCCGCAGGCTGTAGCGTTTTGGTAAGCGCCGCGCCGCATTCCACCGTACTGTCTCCTCGGCATCGTCAAGGAGTGGCGGCAGCAGAAAGAGGCTGGCATGCTTTGCCGCAATAGCCCGCACCTCGAAATGGGGATGCTTGACATAGGCGTCCGCAAGTTGCGGGTTCCAATTAAAGAAACGATCAATGCGCCGCGCATACCGGTCGTTGACGCAGGCATGTTTTAATCGGCAAAGCCCCGTTGCAAGCGAGGGCTGGTGCTTGCAGGTGGTACAATCGACCTCGTTACCCTGCCAATCCCGTGCTTCATCAATGTCATCCATCATCGTCTTGTCCTATTCTTTGGATGACTTCGAGTAAGACCTTGGCGCCAATTTTGTCGGTGGGATCTAGCTCTAGAAGCTTCTGGATAGCATCGAACCCTTCGTCCAAATTACCGAGACGCATATGAAGATAGGCGTACCCTTTGAGAGTAAAGAGAAAGAAGCGCGGCACCATTTCCTCGTAGCGGCCAAACTGGGCATCTCCGGGTTTTACGTCGCGCCAATTGTTGGTCAGATTGTTTTCCCTTGCCGCCTTCTCAAGGCACTGCCTTGCTATCTCAAGCGCGTCGCCGAGTCTGCCTTTATAAAAATAGAAGCGATAAAGGCCAACCAAGACTGCGGCGTGCCCAGGCGCCCAAACCTCGGCTTTCCGGAGATGCTGTTCCGCTAAATCCTCCAAATGATAGGAGAGCCCAGCCTCCCACAAATGCCATTCCGCTTCAGGGGGCAGTCCTCGACCTAGAAGCGCGTCGGCAAGGAGAGCTTCCTCCACCAAAGTGATTTGATGCTTGTCTTGTCGAGCCGCGCCATTCATGCGCCTTCTCCTTGCGGCTTATTGCGCGGACTTTCCGCCGCCCTGACCACAGGATGTTGCTTTGGGGTCGTGAAAGATGAGCCCTGTTTGAGATGCTGTTTCGGCGAAATCGATTGTCACTCCGTCAAGCAGAATGCGGCTTTCCACAGGAAGAAATAGCTTTACGCCATTGCGCTCAACGATCGCATCGCCGGGGGCAGGCGTGGGCAAAACGCTGATGTCAGCCGCAAGGCCTGAACAGCCACCAGGGCTCACAACCAGCCTAAAACCACTCCCAGAAGTCCCATCAGCACGCAGCATGAGACGAATGAATTTTTCCGCCGCCGGAGTTATATTAAGATCCATGTCTTGTTCCCTACTCCGCCGCCTGATAACGGGGGAATGAGTGATCGATCACGCAGGTGTCGTCCACAGGACAAACAGCGGCGCATTGCGGACTGTCGAAATGTCCGATGCATTCGGTGCATTTTTTTGGATCGATTACAAAAGTTCCCCCCTTTTCGGAAATTGCGAGGTTGGGACATTCTGCTTCGCAGGCTGTGCAGCTTGTGCACTGTGAAGCAATTATCTTCAAAGTCATAAGTCGCTCCTATTACCTGACCATCGAAGGCCTGGAGCATGTCGCGGAAACAAGCAGCGCTATTTCCAAATTCGACATGCTCTGGCTCCATAAGTGTGAGAGATTTCCTTTCGATCGCGTGATCAGGAATCTTCTAGGCTGCCGAAATCAGTGCTCCTTGGCGAATTTCCGCATCGCCGCGCTCGACATGCTCGATTTCGCCGCTATTCACCTTGCGGAGATATTCCTTGAACCACGCGATCGCCGATTTCTCGATGAACTCATGCGCGAATTGATCGACGGGATCGATGCCAGCCTTCTGCAAATCGCTTTTGGGGCATCCGCCGATTTTGGCCACGAACACCGCGTGACAATCGTTGATGGCGCGAATGACCGTCTCCAAGCTGTCTTCGTCGCCATAACCGCCTTGGCAATAAAGATCGACACGGCGATGCCCGACAAACTTCGTTCCGCTTGTGGAAAGCTCGTAAACCTGGAACTCCTTGGCATGGCCAAAATGCTCGTTGATGAGCCCGGAGCCCTTCGTCGCCACCGCAACGAGAAGCTTGATGTTGCTCATTTCGCCCGCGAGCGTTGAAAGTTCCTCCTGCTTGGCGGCGACTTTGGCGACACGCTCCTCTTCGACCTTTGCCTGATAGGCTTTACGCGAGTCGAGATCGTAATTGACTTCCATCGCCATGATCTTGTCTGTTGTGAATTCCGCGCTACGGTCCTCGCCAAGGAGTCCAACAGCGTCTGCGCGGCACTGCCGACAATGGCGCATCATATTCATCTCGCCTTCGCAGCTATCCTGCAACGCCTTCAGCTCCTGAGCGGACGGGCCGCGCTGGCCGGTCAAACCAAACACCGTGCCATGCTCGGGCGCTGAGATCAGCGGCATGATATTATGAAGGAACGCGCCGCGCGATTTGACCGCCTTATTGACATCCACGAGATGCTTGTCATTGATTCCCGGAATCATCACCGAATTGACTTTGCAGAGAATGCCACGTTCGGTGAGCATTTCCAGGCCTTGCAGCTGGCGGTCCGTGAGAAGCTTGGCCGCCTCGACACCGGTGTATCGTTTGTGCTTCCAGAACACCCAAGGGTAAATCTTCGCGCCGATCTCCGGGTCAATCATATTGATGGTGATCGTGACGTGATCGACATTGAAGCCAGCGATAGTGTCGACGTGATCGGGCAGCGCAAGTCCATTGGTGGATAGGCACAGCTTGATGTCCGGCGCCGTCTTCGCAATCAACTCGAAGGTCTCAAAGGTCTTCTCGGGATTAGCGAGGGGATCTCCTGGCCCAGCGATACCTAGCACCGTCATCTGCGGAATGGTCGAAGCGACAGCGAGCACCTTTTTGGCTGCCTGCGTAGGGCTGAGCTTTTCGCTGACCACGCCAGGCCGCGATTCATTGGCACAATCATATTTCCGATTGCAATAGTTGCATTGAATATTGCAGGCGGGAGCAACAGCCACATGCATACGCGCGTAGTGATGATGTGCTTCCTCGCTGTAGCAGGGATGGTTCTTGACCTTTTCCCAAATCTCCGTCGGGAGATCGTTTTGACCTGCCGCCGTTCCGCAGCTTGCTTTGCCGCTGCCGCCAGACGTCCCGCAGCCTTTGTGTTCCGCAACCTTCTGCAGTACATCCTCGATATTGGCGGCGGTCCCAGGATTCGTTCCCTCGTTAAGTGCTGACGCTAGCATGTCCGCTCCTCGCTTCCGGCTGGCGCTCCAGGCCGGCCATTCGAAATTTGAAGAGCTATCGAGCAACTCGCGTGCCATTGCGATGGATATTGTAACTATATGATAATACAGGATTTAGAAAAATATACCTTTGCTGTCGCTTTATCAACGCGACAGGCGGATATTGGAGTTTTGTTTGAAAGATAACAGGCGTGATTTTGTAAAATAGCTTACGCGCATAGGCCACAGGTGACGTGGCGCATTACTGACTTGGCAGCAAGCGGCGTTTGGAAGTGGAAGTGTTGCACTTATGCGCCTTCGAGCAAAATGGCGACCGCGCGTTCAAGTGGAAGGGCAATCGGCGTCATGCCTTGCGTCGCGATGAACCGGACTTCGTTCTTGGTAAGACCGTCCGGTTCGACGAGCACATAATGCGTGATCGCGGACCGCTTCATGATTTGGCGCGCATACGTTCGCAGGAGCTGATCGTGGAATCGGCAGCCAATGAACAAAAAGCTTCGTTCCGTGCGCCGGTGTTTCACGGCATCCGGAATTGGGGTTTGGATATCTATTTCCGTTAGCACTTCGACATAATCGGCATCCGATATCAGGAAGTTTTTGGCGGGAACGATACTGCCATGCGGCTTGTATAAAAGTGTCGTCCACATGTCCGTTGCCGCGCGGTCCGTTTCCTTCCCCGCAGTATCGTAAAAGCGATACCAGCGGTCCTCACCAATTCCGGCGCGTGTAATGCCTTGAATCTCGCCCCAGTTTTTGTATTCCCCTAGTGCCGCCCGCATGGCTCCGTCATACCAAGTATCAACGATCATCGGGGGATGGAGCGCCGCAAGACACTGATGGAGTGCCGTGGGAGCAACGGGGGAACTGAAGGCCTCTGCCATCATGGCCGAAAGGGTCGAGCGATGCTTCATGCTTTCAATATGCTGGGCAGAAGCCCACGCATTGCCTTTGGCACGGCGTGGCAACGCGACCTTGCTGGCGAAGAACTCCGCGAGCGCCTCCGGCGTCATCGGCACGGCTGGTTCAGCGAGCGCGGCAAGGCCCGGTCCCAAATAAGGAACAATCGTCCCAGCACGCAAGGGGGCGACGAGGGACGCAAGCACCGCTTCAGCATCCGCCAGTTTCAAGATCTCCATCGGCGGAAAAGGTGCATTCATCCCACATTACTCCTCTTCTTCGCCGCTTTTTCGTGCATTGACGGTTATTGGCAGCTTTGTATCAGGTGCCATTTCGGGAAGGTTGAGCACCCAGCCATTCGCGATACGTATCCAGCCACCCCATAAGGTCTCATGTTCCGATTCGACAATCGGCTCCTCGAGATCCTTCTTCGGAACATAAATTGAAAGTCCGGTCTCGGGGGAACGGCGAATCATTACTTTCATGAAGTCATTTCCTTTGGGTCGCAGGACTCTGGGACTATGATTTGGATATTGTCGTCCATGCGACAGCCAAATGATGCGATTTATTCTCAAAGCGCCGCTCTTCAAGCGGGGATCATGCGGGAAAAATCAGATCCAACGCCTCTTAACTCAAGGCAATCATGGTCTAGGCTGGAACACAGGTCTTCGGGACCGGGCAGACTTCATCGCATTTTGGCTTGTCGTAAGAACCCTCGCATTCCGTGCACTTCTTTGGATCGATCACAAATGTATCGCCCTTCATCGAAATTGCTGCATTGGGACATTCAAATTCGCAAATGCTGCAGCTGGTGCATTGGGAAGCGATGATCTTATAGGCCATGTCCATCTCCTCTTACGGACGCGACGTCGTGCTTGTTACGAAGTCCTCGCATTTTCGCCGACCGTTCTTGGCATGGGATAGGCGACAACATGCGCGGACCGCTTCGCTGTTCGTGACGTGAACAGCAAGCAATGTGCCATCTAGTTAAGCCGCTGATTTCACGCCCATTAAGGATTTATTCTCGAACAATCCAGAGCAACTCGTACGACGGGATGTCGGAATCCGAACATCCTCCCGCGAGATCCGCCAATGGCATGTCGCGCAGCACTGGAATGAAATTGTCGAAGTGTTGGAGCGTCTCGCACGTAGCCGCGAGAACGCCCAAGGCATCGCGCATCCTAGGCGTTGTCTTCAACGAGTGAGAGAGGCGCGCCTCAAGCTAAAATCTTTTAATCGGAATATCGTATTTGCGGAGAGCATAGCCGATTTGGCGCGGCGTGAGATTGAGCAAGCGCGCAGCCTTGGCTTGCACCCACCCCGCCGTCTCCATGGCCTGAAGCAAACGCTCCTGTTCAGCCTCGCCCTCACCATTCACGATGCTGCAATTGCCTGCCTGCGGGCACGCGTCGGGCGAGGGGGCGATGATATCACCGTCCAATGGCGGCGAGAGTTTTTCCGGAGCGGAGACTGGAGGAGAGGAGTGGGGCGGGCTTTTGAAAGCGGGTGCTTGGCTCGGGGCGGCATTGGAAGGTCTCGGCACTCCGGGCGTCCCCTTCCAAAGGGTCGAAGAAAGACATTCATCATGGCGGCAGGCAAAGTCATCCGCCACGATTTTCAGGCCCTTTGCCAGCGTGGCCGTCCTGCGCACGCAATTCTCGAGTTCTCTTACATTTCCTGGAAAATAACATCCCTCGAGGACGTTCTTGGCGGAGGTAGTCCAGGCCAATTGCGTAGCATGCTCTTCATTGAAGCGGCGCAGAAATTCCCGCGCGAGAAGAAAGATGTCCTCCGGCCTTGCTCGAAGCGCAGGAACCGAGATCGTTACAACATTGATCCTGTAATAGAGATCGGCACGGAATTCCCCGTGGGCTACGGCATCTTCAAGGTTCTTGTTTGTCGCCGCTACCAAGCGGACGTCCACCTTGAGCGTCCGCATACCTCCGACGCGCTCGAATTCTCCCTCCTGCAAAACGCGAAGCAGCTTTGCCTGGAACGCGGGCGAGATCTCGCCAATCTCGTCCAGAAAGAGCGTACCGCGATCGGCAAGTTCGAAACGGCCCTTGCGTTGACCAATCGCCCCCGTGAAAGCGCCCTTCTCATGGCCGAAAAGCTCGGACTCCAAGACGGATTCTGGCAGCGCTGCGCAATTGAGCTTGACGAAAGGTCCCTTCTTGCGCGGCGACAGATCATGGGTGGCACGCGCGAAAAGCTCCTTGCCGGTTCCTGATTCTCCGCGCAAGAGAACTGTCGAATTGGTCCGCGCCACGATTTTGATCTTGTGGAGTACGGAATGGATCGCGGCGCTATCGCCAATGATGCCCCGCATGCGCGGTTCATGGTCGGCAACGATTGTTTCGGACAACTCCTTGGCAAGACGGCTTTGCTCGACCATGAGACGCTCGCGATCGCGCGCCACGACATTGTGCAAGCGCACCGCCTGACCGACAAGATTGGCAATCATCGCCAGGAATCGAACGTCCTCGTCGAAACGAAAATTTGCCCGGCCGTCCCAAATACGGTCGATGGTCAGCGTACCAATCACCCGGTCGCGTTCCTTGATCGGAACGCCGATAAACGAGACTTTTGCCTCAGTCTTGCCCTGCTCGGTGGACGGCCAATCCGAAAACAGCGGATTCCTTGCGACATTCTCGATAACAACAGGCATTTTTGTCGTAACAATTTGACCAATTGCCCGTTCCGGAATTCTCTCGAAATGACTTTTCGCGTTCTCTTCGTTCCAGCCAACACCCACAACGACGTCAGGCGAGCCGCCGTCATCGAGGAGCGCAATGATGCCATGGCGCATCTCGAGAAAGCTCGACAGCAATTTCAGGACATTCGATAATGTGGTCTCGAGGCGCGCGGGGGCGGCCAGAATTTTCGAGATCTCGTAGACGCCATGCAGAGCGATGTCCGCGCGGTTGGAGAACTCATTGGGCCTTGCGAAAAAACTTTTGCTCTCGGGCCCGAGATTCGGATCGTCCCGATTTGGACTAGTCATAGCCATCGCACCAAGCTTCTTGGTTACAGCATGCCTGCCAATTATCTTGAATCATGAGTGCGCCATCCAATTTGGTGCACCGAAGCATTGTTGCAGGCGCGAGACGCAAGTGCAACAAAATTCTGTGTCAAACCCATGTTGGTAGATAAAAACCTTTCTGCCCCGGGGAACAAACGGCCGGCGCCTTATTACAACGGGAAGAAACAAACCTGAATATCCGTGGGTTTTGCATAAAAAGGTGCCGACGTGACGAGCGTATCAGCCCCTGCCTTCGCATAATCCCCCGCATTTTGCGCGTTAACTCCGCCAGCTGCGGCGATAGCCGGACGGCCATCGCTTCTCTTTCGGATTCCGGTCACGACTCGCGCCACGGCAGCGGGCACGAATTTCTCGAGCTGAATGACATCGGCCATCGCTTCGGCCGCCAAGAAGGCATCAGCCTCCGATGTGACCTCAACCATGACGGCCCGCTCAGGGGATCGCTCCTTCACCTTAACAATAGGAGCCTTGAGATCGGCGGGCTTTTCCAAAAAAATCCGATGCTCATCAAACAGCATGATCGTATCCGACAGCCCGAGACGATGGATCTCCCCGCCCCCGCGATCACTGCCTTCAGGGAAAGCCGCTTCCTGAAAGGCACGGCTTTCCGCGTACAGAGAACTGCAATTCGTGGTGCACTGGCTCTCGCGGCCGCGACGATCTCATGGGTCAGCGTTGCAATGCCGGACGCCCATTCCATGAGTGTTTGTGTAGCCTTCCATCCCGCGTGAAGCGCCGTCGCCGGTCCCTCCGCCTCTAACAAAAGCACGCCCTTGCAGCTCCGAGTTCCAGCTTGCGCGGCGAAGGTCACCGATGCGCCGAGCCGCGTGAGCATCCGGCAGGCCTCATCCGTTCCGCAAAGAATAAGATCCTGGCGCGCAGTGAATGTCGTCCGGCCCGGACGGCCGCCAATACCAAGCGCGCGCATCGTCAAATCGCCGAAACCCACATCTTCATTGATCAAAAAATCGATTTCGGCGTCCGGCAAACGCACAGGCCCACTCCGTGCAACGCCTCCATTCGCTGGCAATCAACCAAACTTGAACAGAACCCCAAATCCGCCGCGCGGATAATCCCACTCGACCTCTCCTGTCTTAGCCGTCACGACACGGCAGGTCCCGCATTCGAAGCAACCATCCACCGTGATTTCTACTTGACCCTTGTCATTTTGGCTGTAGCAACCGGCCGGGCACGTGTAGGTGAGCGATAGCAAAGCTTTCGATGGAATCTCATGCGGGCGCACCTTGATATGCGGGCGGCCCGCGTCCACGAGATAGCGGTTCTGGAAAAGCTTCTCTTCAACTTTGGCGCCGGAGGCACCGATTTCCGCCACGCTTGTCATCGCCATGCCCTCGCCAGCTTGAATGCATCTCCGATAAGGCCCGGCAGTGACCGGCCCTTGCGGAATGATTTAAGGATCTCTTTTTCCTTGCTCCGTTTGTCCGCTCCATCAACTCGAAACCAAGTCTGCGCGGCGGAAGTAAGAAGCCTCGGATAGAGGCCAAATACCTGCTTATTTCTATGCAGAAATTCGGGAATTTTCTTGTACTTCTTCAGGTCCTTTATGACGAAGGTCGCATCCAAGCGGCGCTTATATTCCGCAAGATTGGCTTTCGACAATTCCACTCGCTGCCGCTTGAGAGATACAACTGTCTCACCCGCGATACGGCCCGTCGTCATTGCGAGGTTGGACCCTTCCCGGTGCACGGCATTGACGAACTGGCCCGCATCACCGACGACGATCCACCCATCTCCAAAAAGTTCCGGGATGGCATTGTAGCCGCCTTCCGGAATCAAATGGGCCGCATATTCCTTGCATTCGGAGTTTGCCAGCAGCGGCTTAATACTCGGATGATTTTTGAAAGCTTCGAGGAGCCCGTAGGGCGTCGTGCCATTTTCAGCAAAATCCGACACGATGCAGCCAATGCCGACAGAGATCGATTCCTGATTGGTGTAAAGAAAGCCCGTCCCCGTCATTCCAGCGGTGATCGTCCCCATCGCCTCGATGACCGTGCCTTCATTGCCTTTCAAATTGAACCGGCTCTCGATGACTTCGCGCGGCAAGAAGTGCATCTCCTTCACGGCAAGCGCAACGCTATCTGGCTTCAGCTCTGACCGCAGGCCCGACCGTTGCCCAACGATCCCGTTCACGCCTTCGCCGAGGATTACGACGTCGGCAAAAGCCACTCCACCATCGCGGTCTGTCTTCACGCCGATCACTTTCCCATGGGCGTTAAGAAGAAGCTCTTTGACCGTCGTTTCGCACAGCAGCACAACGCCCGCGTCGCGGACTTTGCGGCTAAACCATTTATCGAATTGCGCGCGAAGGATCGTGTAACGGTTGGGCCGTTCCTCATTGAAGTCCTCGGAGCGGTAATGCATGCCGACATAGGATGTATCATCCATTGTCCACAGGCGCTGCTCAATGATGTGGCGCTCGAGAGGTGCGTCGTCCCGGAAATCAGGAATGATCTTTTCCAGCGCATCGGCATAAAGGATCGCGCCCTGGACGTTCTTCGAACCCGGATATTCTCCTCGCTCGAGCTGAAGGACTTTGAGGCCTGCCTTGGCCATGGTATACGCCGCAGCGTTACCTGAAGGTCCGGCGCCTACAACAATCGCGTCGAAGCGTTCTTCGATCATCCGTGCCTCCTTAGCCAGCAAGCCTATTCACCGACAAATGCTTGCGGAACGCCTCCGTCAGGGCCGGCAGAAGCCGGATGGCATCCGCGACAATCCCGAGATGGGCAAAGTCGAAGATCTGAGCGTTCGGATCGGTATTAATCGCGACAATCATGTCGGAACCCTCAACACCAACCCGATGCTGTATCGCTCCTGAAATTCCAGCCGCGATATAAAGTTTTGGCCGGATTGTTTTTCCCGTTTGTCCGATCTGCCGGTCCGAGGTCATCCAGCCTTTTTGGACAAGGGGACGCGAGCCACCATATTCCGCGCCAAGCACTTCGGCGAGAGATTTGACGAGCTGAAAATTTTCGGCTGATCGTAAGCCCAAGCCGCCCGCGACAACGATATCGGCGTAGGAAAGCTGGGCCTTGTTCGAATCCCTGTCGGCGACGAACCGGACTACCTTGGTCACGATATCATCTTCAAGGAGCCCCAAGGGGTGCTCGACAATGCGCCCGCGCCGGCCCTCTTGCCGTATTGGCATCGGCAAAACACGCGGCCGCACTGTCGCCATTTGCGGCCTGTAATTCAGCGTCAGAATGGTACAAAGGAGCGAACCGCCGAACGTTGGCCGGGTGGCTGCGAGCGAGCCTTCATCATCTATGGCGAGTTCGGTGCAATCGGCGGTAAGGCCGGTAAGCAAAGTCGTTGCCACGGACCCTGCGAGATCACGCCCGAGTGTCGTCGCGCCGAGGAGCAAAATCTCGGGCTTGTAGGTATTGACGACATCGCTCATGGCTTTTGTGTAGGCCTCATTCCTATAATGAGCGAGGGCGGGATCTGTCACCGTGTAGACAATATCCGCTCCATATTCGAAGCATGCGATGGCCGCAGCGGCGATCGCGTCCTTGTCGCTTCCCATGACGACGCCAGCGAGTTCTACGCTCCGTTTATCGGCTAGCTTCCGGCCTTCCCCCAAAAGTTCGAACGAGACGGGGTGCACCGCGCCATGCTCGCATTCAACAACGACCCAGACGTGCTTGTAGCCTTTGAAGTGCTCCGGCAGCTCTTTCTTCAAACCGGCCCGGCTCTGTGCCGGGGGGGCTGGTTTCGCGACCTCGGTCATTGTCCCGCCTCTTCTTCCTATTGCCCTGCCGAAAATCGCATGAGATCACTTTCGAGGGCTGGCTGACGCTTAAAAATTTCCGCCATCACCGTCTCCGCGAGCGCTTCCATGGAAACATCCGCCGAAGGGATTTGATGTGCTTTCTCGGCCCGTGGAGAGGGTGCAAACACTTTTTTCACAATAGTGGGCGATCCGCGTAGACCGCATTGTGTGAGATCCGTGATTCCTGCATCCGCCGCGTTCCACGTCACGATCTTCGCCCGCGCCGCACGAAATGCATCATTGAGCGTCCCACGCCGGATTTCATTTGCACCTTCGAGCATGGTGATCAAAACCGGCAAGCACGTCGATAAGACCTGCACACCGCCTTCTGCCCGCCTCTCGACTGTAATATGACCAAGCTCAGGATCGAGATCCACGATCCGCGCGACATAAGTAAGCTGATTGAGATTGAGACGCTTGGCGATGCCAGGACCTACTTGTGCGGTGTCGCCATCAATTGTCTGTTTGCCGGTGAAAATCATTTGCGGTTTGCCAAACTCCAACTCGATTTTATGGAGCGCAGCTGCCAAGGCAAAGCTGGTCGCCAGCGTATCGGACCCCGCGAAAAACCGGTCGGTCAGGAGCACCGCTCGGTCAACCCCGAATGTGAGTGCCTTGCGTAGCGAGTCCTCGGCCATGGCCGGACCCATGGTCAGGACCGTCACCTCGCCGCCGAACTTGTCTCGCCACCGCATCGCTTCTTCGAGCGCGAAAAGGTCATAGGGGTTGATGATCGTCGGCACGCCTTGCCGCATAATCGTATTGGTGACGGGATGAACGCGGATCTGCGCGCTATCAGGAACCTGTTTCATGCAAACGACGATGTGCATCGGTTCTCACTTTCGCCCTAGGGTCCTTGCAATGAAGATCGCCGACGAATTACCGCAAGCGCCATGCCAATCATCCCCACACTAGAAGTCTCCCAAACAGCAGATGGTGCCCGGCTCGTTCGCGCAGAAGCGAAAAACAAAACCTGACTCTATTGTCGGCTAGGCGACATCCTTGTCGTTATGCTTGTCTGCCACCGCGAGTGACGTGAGTGGCACAAATGGCTTTGCAGGCTCCGGCTTCTGCTCGACGGCCTCCTTATGGACTTTGAACAGGCGTTCCTGGATGGGCGAAGATTTCACAAAATCTTGGTAAGCTTGTTCGAGATGTTCGCGGCAAAGCGCGCGGACCTCCGCGGCGCTCAGACCTTCGAAAACCCCGTCGAGCTGACTGCCCTTCAAATATTGACCCATGCGGCGCAAAATATGGAGCCGGGCGACTTGAACAACCGTAGGTTCGAAAGGAACATCGAGAAAGGTGAAGAAGTCTTCCGCCGTGGATAGACATCCCAATTCATCAAGCATGCTCATGACCGAAGCGCCTCCATCGCCGCGCAAAAAGCCGGAGCCGATTGCGTCTTCCACTCAAGATTACCGGTCCCGCACTGGGTCTCGGCGTCGGGTGCGGCAGGCATGCCGGACGCATGCCGATTGCCGCGTCCCTGCAAATGGGCGACACGCGCCTCCAAAAACTCGATCCTGTCGAGCATACGGGTAAGTGCCTCGCCCACGGGATCTGGAATAAGGTGGTGTTCGAGATCGATGCGCCCATCGAGGCGCCGCCGCTTGTGCGGATCGCGGACGATCCTTCCTGGAATTCCGACCACGGTCATGCCCGGCGGAACATCCTCGACGACCACGGAATTCGCACCAACCCGGGCGCCTGCGCAGACGACGATTGGTCCCAAAATCTTGGCTCCGGCGCCAATCAAAGCATCGCTTTCGACTGTCGGATGCCGCTTGCCAGGCGACCAGCTTGTCCCTCCAAGAGTGACACCGTGATAAAGGGTCACGTCGTCGCCAATCTCTGCCGTCTCGCCGATCACGACGCCGGCGCCATGATCGATAAAGAGCCGGCGCCCAATCGTCGCCCCAGGATGGATATCGACATTCGTGGTGAACCGTCCGAACCACGAAAGCAGGCGCGCCGGAAACCGCAAGCCTTTGCGCCACAACTGGTTCGCGAAACGGTGGAGGACGAGAGCATGCACTCCCGGATATGTGAGGATGATCTCAAGCGTATGCCGCGCCGCCGGATCGCGCGCCTTCACACAACCGATGTCTTCACGCAGCTGAGTCAAAATCCTGGTATTAGGCTTTCCTCCGGCCGTATGCTTGAGGCTTTGCGCGGTCAGCATAGAGTGCCTCGATCCAGGGCGGATTGTGCCACGAGAGCCGTTTCCTCAGAACCCGTGGCGGCATAGAATTCAAGTAACTCGGATTCGTGGATTGACCTCTTCAGGGCAACTGCGCGTATCCGAACCTCATCAAGGACGCGTCTTGCCCTGCCTTCATCCGCGGTAATACCAAGCGAGGTCAAAGCATTGGAAATTGCTGCCATGCCCGAATGTTTGCCGAGAACGATGCTGCGGGCGCGCCCGAACTGGGCGGGATTGACAGCCTCGTAGCACTCAGGGTCACGCAAAATCCCCGAGACATGGATTCCAGATTCATGGGCGAAAGCCGCCGCGCCGACGATGGATTTGGCTGCGGGGATTGGCCGGCGCGTCCCCCGTGCAACAAGCTCCGCGAGAGAAGTGAGCTGGGTAAGATCGACCGCCGTCATGCGACCGGACACTTGCGCGAGCGCGGCCGCTACTTCCTCAAGTGCGGCGTTACCAGCCCGCTCGCCGAGCCCAAGAACACAGACGCTCACGTGGGTTGCGCCGCCGCGAACGGCGGCAAGGGTGTTGGCGGTCGCGAGCCCAAGGTCGTCATGTCCGTGGAACTCAAGCTCCATGTCGGTTTCCCGCCGCAGACTCTCGAAAAGATCATGAGTCTTAAAGGGATCGAGCACGCCAAGCGTGTCAGCGAAGCGAAAACGGTGGGCTCCGGAGGTCTGTGCAGCGGCGACAACCCGGAGGAGAAAATCGAAATCAGCGCGGCTTGAATCTTCGCCGCCCACCGAGACCTCAAATCCCTTGTCGCGCGCATAGGAAACGACCCGGTGAATGCGCGCGATCACGTCCTCGCGGCCACATCCGAATTTTACCCTAATCTGCCGGTCGGACACGGGGACCGACAGATTGATCCGCGAAAGACCTGTCTTGAGCGCCGCATCGACATCGGATTCGGTCATCCGGCACCATGCAATAACAACCGCATTGCGTACCGCCGAACTCACCGCGGCGATGGCGTCGATCTCGGCTGCTCCCATCGCCGGAATTCCTGCCTCGATCTCATCGACCCTAGCGGCGTCAAGCCCGCGCGCGATCGCGATCTTTTCATCAATCGTGAAGGAAACGCCAGGGGCCTGCTCACCATCGCGAAGCGTGGTATCGTTCACGATCACCGGGGGGAAAGCCTGAGCGGTCATCTTTCCCTCATACATAATTTGGCACACGGAGTTCGGGATCCGCTTGCCGTTCCTGCCACATCGGCGAGGTTTCCCTCAACTTCGCAATGATGCCGGGCATAATCGCCAATACCCGCTCAACATCATCAGCGGTATTTTCGCGCGAGAGGGAGAGCCTGATCGCACCGTGCAAAGCTTTCGGAGGGATACCCATTGCGCGAAGGACATGGGATGGCTCGGTCGAACCCGAGGTGCAAGCCGATCCTGATGACGCAGCGATTCCTTCCCTGTTCATGCGATGAAGAATCGCCTCGCCGTCGATGTGCTCAAAAGCAATGTTGGAGGTATTAGGCATCCGGTTTTGGTCATCGCCGGTCACAAAGCAATGGCCAATCTGAAGCAGTCCCCTTTCAAGCCGGTCGCGCAGGGCCGCGACCCGCGTGTGTTCTTCCTGCAGATGATCGGCCGCAAGTTCCGCGGCTTTGCCAAACCCGACTATCGCTGGCACGTTTTCCGTGCCGCCCCGGCGGCCACGTTCTTGATGGCCGCCACGTATGAGAGGCTTGAACTTTACGCCTTTTCGTATGTAGAGTGCGCCGATTCCCTTCGGCCCATGCAACTTATGTCCCGACAGCGAAAGCATGTCGATCTTGGTACTCTTGAGGTCGATCGGAACCTTACCGGCCGCTTGCACCGCATCAGTGTGAAAAATCGCCCCGGCGTCATGGGTGAGTTCCGCGAGGTGCTCCACAGGAAACAAGGTTCCCGTCTCATTATTGGCCCACATGACGGAGGCGATGGCGGTCCGCGGTCCAAGCGCCCTCTGAAAGGCCTCAATATCCAAGCGGCCTCGCCCATCTACACCAATGTAGTGAACTTTTATTCCCCGGGATTTCTCAAGGTGACCAGCGAGCGTGAGAATTGCAGGATGCTCGACCGCCGTCGTGATGATCTCATCACGGTCCGCCTGGGACTCAAGTGCGGAGAGAATTGCCGCATTGTCGGATTCCGTGCCGCCAGAAGTAAAGATAATCTCGTGATCGAACGCGCTACCCAGAAGCGCTTGCAAATGTTGACGGGCTTGTTTTAACGCACCGCTAACATCGGTACCAAAGGCATGAGTCGAGGACGCATTGCCGAATTGCTGCGTAAAATACGGCAGCATCGCAGTGAGAACCTTTGGGTCCGTCCGGGTCGTCGCATTGTTGTCGAGATAGATCGGCCGCACGGAATGCCTCTCCCTCAATGACTTGCCTTGACCCCGCCCATGACGGGAACAAGGCGCACGAACTCACCCAGCTTCTCCACGACGCGAGCTTGAATGCCTTCAAGGGTAGCGTTGCTCAACTTGCAAAAGACGCAAGCCCCTGTGAGTCTGACCATAATTTTATTGCCGCAAACTTCGACGAGCTCGCAATCGCCACCATCACGCCTCAGATTGGGACGAATCTCCTCTATGACATCTTTGATGAGCTGAAGGCGCTCAGCCTCTCCAGTCACCGGGGCGCTTGTCTGTCCTGATTCAGCCAACATGGGAATGGTCTCACTCGAAGAGGAGTTCAAAGGATCGTGTGTTTGAAGAAGATGTCAGCCGAACGACTTACCACAGGCACAGCTTGAGGTAGCATTGGGATTCTCGAAGGTGAACCCAGCGCCTTCGAGCGCCACGACGAAATCGATGGTCGTGCCGGCAAGCATGTCGTGACTGTTCATATCGACAAAGACCTTGACGCCATCCCGCTCGACAACGGTATCGTCTGGCTCAGCCTCATTGACGAGACCCATCAAATATTTGTTGCCGGCACAGCCCCCACTCTCAACCTTGATACGCAAGCCGCCGACCGGCTCAGAAGCACCCGCCATCGCGTTCCGCACCGCATCCAAGGCACTGTCGGTCAGGTTAATCATCGCTCACCTCCTACCACCGAGGATTTCATGTGATCCCCCGGCAGAGCAAGCTCCATGCCATCCCGCAACCTCTTGATTTGATGTCTATCTTTGTCGCCACGCTGTTGCGTTTATGACGTGTGTCCGGTTTCCGACAGCGATGTTGTGCGCGGCACGTTCCATCGATCAGCGCGCTAATGGCTCTTCGAGATCCATTCCACGGAAGATCGAGCAGCGTTTGAACACGCTCAGTGACGGTTCGACACTCTTGTGGTGGCAATATTTTGCGACGAGCTTGGCCAAGCCCTTGATGTCCCTCCCGCTCGCCTCTGGGAATGTTTCCGTCAGCCGATCCAAAAGCTGCCCATCGACCGCAAGCCCGAATTGCTCGGTCATGACTGTCCAAATCCGCCGTCGCGCCGCGCTATCAGGCGGATAGAATTTGATCAACGCGATACAACGCGAAACAATCGCTTCATCGATGTCGTCGATGCGGTTTGTCGTCAAAAACAAAAGGCCATTGAAATATTCGAGAACCCTTAAGAACACGCCGACGACGGCATTCATTGTGATGTCGTCATCACGGCGCTTAATGTAGACATCCGCTTCGTCGATGAGCATAACGGCGCCCCAGCGCTGGGCACGCGTCAATGTGTCCTTAAGCACCGTCTCCATCGCAGCCACATTGAGCCCGAGCTGGCCCGAATGCACTCTGTAGAGCGGCCGCTTGATGATCTCGGAATAGACTTCCGCGGTGAGGGTCTTGCCGACCCCTGGAGGCCCCGCGCAAAGGACGGTTGTCCCTCCTGATTTTCCGGCGATAATGTCATCCATCAAGATGTCCATTTCGGCCGTCAATATGTCGATCAGATCCGTCTGCTCCTCGGGTAAAATCAGCTTCTTCTTCAGATCTGGCTGATAGGCGTAGGGTGCGACGTCATCGACGTGAACCCACAAATAATGATGCAAATCGAGATGAAACATGAGGATATAGGCGTGGACAGGAATTTGGCAAAAGAGACCTTTCCGGATCGCGGCCTTCGATTCCTCCACTTCATCTTCGGCATTATAGAGATTGCTCTTCGCGGCCTTTCTCAAATATTGACCAAAAATATCTCCCGTTACATCGAGAGTCCGTGCGCGATTGGTTAAAATGCTTTCGTCATTGACCAACCGGGCGGCTCCCCCGCCTGACGCAAGGACGACGATGTCTTTTCGTGACCAATCCGTGTCCCGGTGGGAGGAATTGGGATCTTCCGTATAGAAACCCGTTCCTCGGCCAGAGAATTGCGCGCCATATCTGCCGCGCCAATCGAAATAACGTTCCACGGTCTCATCATAGGCGGCAATAAGCTCCGGAGTTTCCTTCAAAAAGCCCTTGGCCGAAAAAATTTCGGCGACCGTTTTGCCGACGATGTCGCTGGCCGAGATCCGGAGCGTTATGCTGGTGATCGCCCCTTTGGCATTCGCCTTCAATTCGACAAAGACACGTCCGGTCTCGTCGTTCGACGGAGGCGTATAGTCGAGCCGGGTTATCGCATAGGGCAGAAGACGGCGTGCCGTACTCGCGGTGAACATCCAGCCTCGGACCGCGTCGGCAACCAAGTAACGCGCTATTGCCGGTAGCACAGATTCGAGATCGTCGGCCGTGAAGGTGACGCCCTTGTCGTCAAATGTCCTTTGGAGTGTTGAGAGATAAGCAAAACTGGCCTGCATTTTCGGTCCAGCATCGCGATACAGGTTCTGAAGGAAAATCAGTTCCGCGCTCGAAAGCTGTTGAAACGGCACTTCAACGTTGTCGCCAAAACGGAGCTGTTCTTTCAAGGGTGCAAGCTCTGGGAAAGCCGCGACCATCGTTTCGAGATAGGGCCGTTCAATCTGAAGCTTCATGTTCCGCGCCTGCCGTCGGTACGAAAAAACTGTGATCCGGGTGAGCTTGCACGCATCGCGCCAAAGCGGCCAGCCAATTGCATAGGCGCCAGCACTTGCGCAATCTTTCCGTTAACAAACTGAAGGACGATCCATGACAACGATTGAGAAAACCGTAGCTGGGATTGAGAACACCGCCCTGAGTTCCCTAGACCGGGAGGGCCGCTTGCTTAACGCCGTCCTCAAGAGCCCCACGACAAAGCCCGGGAGGTTCGGTTTCCGGGGCGACATTGCACTCAAGTTTCAAGCACAAGTGGCGGACGAAAAACGGCCGCCGGATTTTTCCATCGAACAGGTTCTCACCATCGTACAGGAGGGCGAACCGGCCATACCTGTTTTGGCCGGCTACCTACATTCCTTCGCCTATCTGAAGGAGGTCGCTGAGGTTCTGAAGGGCCTTCTCAGCCCAACCGGAACCTATTTCATATTTTGCAACAACATAGACCTTCTGGCCAAATATCGGGTCACCATCGAGGGCATCACGTTCATTATTCTGCCCTGCGACGAATCGACCGTATGGAAGGAAATGCTCGACCTCATGAGTATCGACAAGAACGACATCAAAAAGCTAGATACGGCCGGAAAGCTTGATTACGTCCTTGATGCGGCGGTTGGCTTGGACGCGAGATATGAGGCCATCACCTATGAAAAAGGGCTAGAGCTGATGGAACCGGTCAAGAACCGCAATGCCAATCGCCCGGTATAAGGTTCCTGTGGGCAAGCCACCGGAACCGCAGTGGATCAGGCCTGCTTTTCGTCTGGAAGATTCTCCTCTTCCTCCTCCTCGACGAGCGTGACACCCAAGACGCAAATGTCTCCATCGAGAACGCTCAAGGCAACCGGCGTCAAACTCCGGCCCTTGCAAGGCCCATCAACGCATATGCCGGTTCCGAGTTCGAACAAGGCACCGTGCTTTCCGCACAGCAGACGGATACCGTTCGGATCCAGGAACTGGTTGCGTTCCCAATCGAGATTGACCCCGTCATGCGGGCATTTGTTGATATAACCAAAGACCTGTTTGCCCCATCGGACCACGACAATGGACCAGGGACGCGGCATGCCATCCTCGCCAACAATCATTAATTTGAAACCCCTCGCTCTTTGGCTAGGAATATCGTTCAAGCCGCAGATCGCGTAGGCAATAGCTGAGTCCATGGTATCCTCGTTCAAGGCAATTCCCCCATAGTCAGATTCTCCGGGTGCCAGCGATTGCCTGATGTTTCGGCTTTGCTTAGCAGCAGCGCGTTGGCGGCGAGCGAGAATTCTTGCCAGGCAGCGGCGATATCCCTTAGAATCGTTTGTAAATAGGCTTTGCTCAAATGATGCTCCTCGGGAAAATTTGAGAGAGCACAAGATGTTGCATTAAACGCTGTGACATCGTCGAGTACCGCTTTCATGACATCACGGAATGGGGCCTGTACTTCAAGCGTGAGCGCCGAACGGCCGCGCTCGACACCAATACCGCTCATATCAAAGGGTAAGCCGTCGAGCATATCCAAGGCTTTGCTATAAACTTCTTCGATCGCACCGAGAACGGCGCGCTGGGTGAGTTGATCCCTTTGCTGCTGGGCGAGGCCACGGTTTAGTCGATGCCGATAGCTCTCGAAGACGGCATCCGTTTGACCAGAAACCCATTCGCGAAACCGCGCAAGACTTGCTGCATTCAGGGACTGCGGGTCGGCTTCCTCGCGGTTTTCAACGCTGACCGCGACGGTCTGCGCGAAGGACGCGCGCGTTCTGATGAGTTCGCGGGAAATCCGCCTTGCGGCTTCGACGGCACCCTCGAGGTAGCCGCTGCTGCCAGCCGCTGTTTCCGCACCGCCCAAATGGAGCTTTCCGTCCCATAAAGCCCGCCGCAGGAGGGGATTGGCGAAACCCGCATGAGGGGCACCCGGCGCGGTGCGATCCAAAGCGCTGCAAGTATAAGGGTCAAGTGACCAGTCCTGATAATGCTGCTCGTCTCGTTCCAGCCTATGGCCAAAGACCTGTTCCATTTGATTGGCCATGAGCAGAGGCAGACCGGCGCTAAAGGATTGCCGCAATTCCGGCGACAAGGCAAGAAATCCGCCGAGCGCGGCTTTAGTTGCTGTTATATCGCAGGCATCGAAGATTTCACCAAGCACGGCCTGCTCATGCGTGACATAGGCGTTTCCAGACTGGCCTTCATCGCGCCAAAGAGCCCGGTCATAGCTTATAACGACCTTGGCTTGCGCGGCCATCCAGGTCTCGGCCCCGCGCATGGCCTCGCGCGTCTCGCTGTCGAGTTCGGGCTCGAAGCGGACATGTTCGTCAAGCAGCCGAGGTGGCAGCGCGAGCACGACTTGTCGTGCGGCGACCTCAACCAGCAGGTCTTTGCACCGAAACTTAAGCCCGACGGAATCTCCTCGTTCGGTCACGCCGACCAAGGCATATCCAAGCTTTATATTATCCTTGGGTAGTTTGGCAGCCAGGGCATCGATGAGACTTGCCATACCTCCGGCAAGACGTCTGGCGCCACCGTGCACGCTTTCGCCATCGAGCTGTTCGGGCTTCTTGTCTGGGTCTCTGAGATGCAGCAGCGCGCCTTGATCATGCTGGGGAAAATCCGTAAGATGCAAATCTGAGATAAGGCGGGTAATGAGCGGCTGCGTCTCCGGCCAGAACCATGTTGGGCCAAGATCGACATCTATCCCGCTTCGCCCGCAAGTCACGGAGAGCACGCGACCGCCAAGCCGTGCACGTGCTTCAAACAATACAAAGTCCCGGCCTTGGTCGTGAAAAGCTTTCGCCAAAGCAAGGCCGCATACGCCGCCTCCAATGATTGCCGTTTCAAGCATTGGCCTTCCTTCACATCCTATCGCGTGGGGTGGGCCTTGCAAGAATCGTGGCAAGACTCGCGCAAAGACTTTTTGGCCTTTGCCAACGCCCGTTTGAAGACGGACCGCGTCGTTTGCGCGCATGCACCCGCGAATTCCGCTTGATTTCTTGTCGTGGCTATCGCACCGGAAGGATCATGACCGACGAAAGCACGATCCTCGCCGCCAACGCTGCCTTCTATGCCGCTTTCTCGATGGGAGATGTCGAAGCTATGGCGTGCCTCTGGGCGGACGATGACGCCATCTCCTGCATTCATCCTGGCTGGCCCGCGTTCGTCGGACGTATCGGCGTGGTGGGCAGCTGGCGCGACATTCTTGAAAATGCACGCAGCCCAGCGATTACATGTCATGAACCCCATGCCATCATCACCGGCGATGAAGGGCGAGTCCTCAGCATCGAAATGATTGGGCCGCTAGCTCTCGCGGCGAGCAATCACTTCAAACGCGTCGGCGGGATGTGGCGGCTGGTTCATCATCAAGCGAGTCCGATCGCCAAAGCCGAAATCCACGCTTCAAGCGATCCATTCCGGCCGGCCGGGCAAATCCATTAGAATGCTTTCTGATCAGCTGGATTTGCCTGTCAGCGAAGGCGGGACATCTCAGAACCTGCTTTAGTTGGCACAAAAATTGATAAACTCCTGGTAAAGCATCGGAGCAGGAGAGTCGCAGTGAAGGTCACACAAGCGTTTGCAAATTGCGGGATCGAGGAGCTCAAGGCTCTTCTCGATGGAGGCACTCTCACCGTCTATTCCGTCGCCCGTCCGCTCGATCCGGACTCCCCCGTTGACCGGAGCGGCGTCGTTGCCGTTTTTACCTTCGCATCACCAGCCTTTGGATCCGCGTCCGAAGAGCTCGAAAGCCCCGCTTTCGTTGAAAATCCGGTGGCAGCGAAATTCGTGGGAACACCAGGATTTGCGCGCGCCTGTAAGGAGGACGGAACGGTAGTTGCCGATTTCTCAGCGGGTCCAGGCGATCGCGAGATCAAATTCGATGCGGTCTCTTGCTCGCAGGGGGCTCCGATCACCCTCACCAAGTTCAAATTCATGCCGGAAGGCGGGTGGCCGGAAAGACCTGATTATTACGAGGCAAGGCCTCGAACCGGATACGCCTTGCCAAGCAATCCATGACAGCGGTGCCCGAATAGTAAGTCGGAAGTCTTCGCAACAGATTGTCCATTCCACGACAGGTGTCGTTAATCCTACATAGAGACAAGCGCATGAGCTATGCAAATCCCGAAGCTTTAGTAAGCACGAGCTGGCTGGCCGAGCGCCTGACGGAACCTGGTCTGCGAATTCTTGATTGCACTTGGCACCATGTCAGCACCAATCTTGACGGACGAACGCAATACCGCGGGCGCCATCTGCCTGGCTCCGTTCACTTCGACATTGATCACTTCGCGGACAAATCCAATCCCTTGCCACATATGTTGCCGGTGCAAACCGATTTTGCCAAGAAATCAGGGTTGTTGGGAATTGGCAACGATGATCAGATCGTTGTCTACGATCGTCTCTGTGGCGGGTCTGCGGCGGCGAGAGCTTGGTGGATGTTCCGCGTCTTTGGTCACGAAAAAGTGGCGATGCTTGATGGGGGATATGGCAAATGGACGAAGGAGAAACTCCCCACCAATATGTCCCCCGTCCGGCCGGAACCGCGCAACTTCACGGCCGTATTTGACCCCTCGCTTGTCCGAACTCTCGGTGAGATGCAAGGCAATCTTGCAAGCAACGCGGAACAAGTCATCGACGCTCGCGGCCCCGGCAAATTCAATGGCACTCAGGAAGATCTCTTTCCTACCAAAAAACTCGGACATATCCCAAACGCCATCAATGTACCGTGGGGGGATTTGATCGATTCTGAATCGGGTGCCTTCATTGCGTCCAATGCACTCGCGGCGCGTTTCAAGGCGGCTGGTATTGATCTCCAGCGCCCTATCGTATCGACCTGTGGCTCGGGAATTACCTCTTGCGTCGTGGCGCTCGGTCTCTACTTGATCGGCCATAAAACGGCGGCCATCTACGACGGATCCTGGGCTGAGTGGGGGCTCGCCGAAGACACGCCGGCGGTCGCTGCCTAAAGACCCAACAGGAGTCTTCGTCATGGCCGAGAACAATGAGGCGCTTGCGGTCGTCGCAGCCGGTACGGCATTCGAACTCTGCGCCTCCCAGGATGGGACGGCCTTTGTGCTTCGTTCCAAGACCAACCACTTGTCGGCCCATCTTGTAGGTGAGGATGCCACCCGCTTTCGCGCGGATTACGAAACAATTAAATTGCAATTTCCGGACTGGCAGGCAGATCAAATGCTCGCTCAACTTTGGGATCAAGGCGGATATAGCTGGCTCGCAATTGAAGAGGCGCGTTGACAATGGCTACACTTGTGAAAATCACCCAGGACGGCCGCAGATTGGAAGTCGTCGGCTTGGCCATTTTGCTCGACGGCGAGCTTGAAGCTTTTGATTTGATCGAGGTTAAGCTGCATCCCAACCGGCGTGCGATCGTGCAAGTGTTGCCCGAGGCGACGCATATGGCGGGACGCGTTGCTTTGACCCGTGAAGAAGCCGCCACTGTGGAAGCCGCTTTCAAGGAAGCCGAATTAGAAATACTTGCCAGCCCCACGGCGATTAATGAGCGGTTCCGGATCGCTGCCATGTGGAAGGCGCGGGAACAAGGCATCGAATAGGGTTAAGCCGCTTTCTCACTGGCGGCGTCGGCACCCACCAACAGCGCCGCTCCGTCTTCGGCACCGAAGCAATTGACGAAATCGTCGCATTCCGAACAAACCGGCGAGGTGCAGAGTGTGAATCCCTCTGACCCGCACACCATGCGATATAAAAACTTCTTCCATTTCATGTCGTGCTGGTTCTTTTCAGCCAGCCGCGCGAAATGCCGCTTCATAAGCCGTGAGAGCTCGCCGCGATCGCGTAGCCCCAGATCCTGCCACAAGTGGTGAGGACATTTGCAGCGCCGCGCGATCATGGCGGCGAGCGGACGCTCCAAGGAGCTGACGCCCGAAGAATACATCCCCAAAATATCGCGTAGCGATTGCTCCTCGTCGTCAATCACGAGGTCAACCCCAGCTAGTTCGAAAAAGGCTTCCGTGCCCGGAAACATTGCGCTGGTCAGTTCCATTAGAACCGGCCCGGCAAGGCCTACTCCGCCAGCTACCGCAATCCTGTCCTCGTCCGACTCTTCTATCGCGAGGGCAATAACGGAAGCAACGACGTGGATATCGAATGCATCATGGTCCGTTCGTACGGAGGCTCCGATCAACCATTGATAGGCCTCTTCCGCGCGCATGCTTCTGCCTCGGGTCAGGCGGCCTCGGCCTGTTCGGGTGCGTGGGTCTGACAATTGGTCGGACAGACGCGGGCGCAAGCGCCACAACCGATACAGGCGCCCACGTCATTCATGACCATAATCTTCTTCTCAACCTCATCGTCCTCGTCATCATCAAGGGCAACAAGATCGCCATCCTCATTGAGGCCCTTCAGAGTCATCACTTCACGGCCACAGACTTTATAGCAGCGGCCACAGCCGATACATTTTCCAGGGTCGATGGCCTGAAGAAAATCAGGCTGCCATAAGCGCCCATCTCGCGTTGCATGTGACATCGGCTGTGCCTTTAACGTCAAACGGTCTCGAGGATCTTCAAATTCGCGCGCTTCAGTTCCAATTCCGCGAATGCATCATGAGCCTTCTGAGCGACGCTCATGATCAATTCCCAGTTGACCGGCAGTTCCTCGGACAAATCATGGAGATCCATCTTGGCCTGGATAGCTTTCGCGGATAGTTTCTTGATTTCGGCCTTCAATGTATCAACGTCGCTCATCGTTCCTGTTCCTGTTCAGTATTTTGCCACGTCTGGGAATTTGTTGATCATCTCGACCCCAGCCCTGACATATTTATCGCCCTCCTCGGCAAGCTTGGCGAGGCTGTCAAACCCATAGCGATGAACATCGCGCAACTGCTTGTTGACGACGATCAACCGGCCACCAATGAGCACCATCCGGCCAAAACCTTCATGGCTCATTTTCAACATCGGTGAAATCATGACCCCGGTCTCTCGCTCGACCGAGATACAAACCGCGTTGAAAAAAAGTTCCATCCGCCAAATTGTGTCCGGGTCGGGGTCTCCTATGATCGGCAGTGCCCTGCGCTGTTCCTTGTCAATGATATAGGGCTCGAGCAGATCCAAATCGCCCTTATTATCCCACGTGCCGTGGGTGTCCTGAGCCCGCCATATTTTGATGAGCTCCTTGATGAACGGGGCTTCAGCCGCCGGATTGCTTTTGTCTAGCACTGCTACTTCAACCATTTCGGTCTCACTCATCAAAATCGAGGACTCTTTCCTTGCCTTTCGCCAACGCCTTGCGAAGCCAGGGCGGCGGCGTGCCTTTCAATACATCCTCGAGCTTTAGCAAGAGAGTCGAAATCTCCTCGGGCTCGTTGACTTTCATCGGATGAATATTATTGGCGACGACACGTGCTGCGCCGGACCCGCCGATGGCGGCAACATAGAGAATGGCGCAGTCCTTGATAGCGTCGATCTTCGGCGCAAGCTTGTCCTCGTTGCCATCCTCCTTGAGGTCACCATCGAATTGAATGGCCTCGAGGAATTGATGGCCTTCCGGACCAATTTCGTAGATCGCAATATTCTTGGCCCAGCCAAAATGCGCATCGACACGCTTAAGATCCTGGGTTGCAAATGCGATTTTCATTGAGTCTCCGCCTCTCCTCTGGTCCTAATGGGTCAATGCTGCCGCAGGTGTCTCAAGCGCCAATTCGCTGGGCGTCCGCCATGTATCTGGGGCCGGCTCGTGATGTTCTTCGGCGTCTGCCATGATCAGATTGCTGAGATTAAAAATGAGATCGCGGGTTCCCCGATATCCCACCGACATCAGATGCCCCGCTCCCAAACGATCGAACATCGGCAGCCCCATGCGATAGAACGGAATCTTTAACCGTTCGGCAGCTTGACGGCCATGTGAGTGCGTGATGAGGAGATCGCACCCTTTGTCTTTTGCGAGAGTCTCCAGATCCTCCAAATCACCGATCAGCACCTCATCCGTGGCGATGCGCTCCAGCAAAGGAGATTGGGTGGTTGTCACAGCTGCGGTGACCTTGGTGCCCATCTCGTGCAGCATGCTGCTGATGGAAAACAGCAGATCCGGTTCTGCCCCTATGGCAAGCTTGCGTCCGCCAAGATGGAAATGTCCGTCGAGCATCGAGTCGATAAGCTGACCCCGCTGGCGCCGGTATTTGACCGGGACCGGTTTACCGCTGATCGTGCTCAAGAACATGACGAAATCATCATTGGGGGAAAGACCACAGAGTCGATCGAAGAGTTTGTAAGGAACCCCCGCCTTCTTTTCCATCGCTTGTGCAGCCAGGCGCATATGTTCGCCGATCGCGATCGTCCAAGACGCATAGCCCATAGTCGCGACTTCCTCGACACCGATTCCGCCAATGGTTGTCGGGGTGAACTCATCTGGGATATGCCCATCAAGCGATCCCCCCAAGTCTGGCAAAAACGAGGGTTCAAGTCCGAAATCCTCGATAATGGTACGGAGCTCGTCGATATCGCCTGGTGTCAAATGGCAGCCCGGCAGCACGTTGACGCAGGTTGCATCCCTGCGCGCCAAATTGCCGGGTTTGTCGACAAGCA
Source organism: Methylocapsa sp. D3K7 (assembly GCF_029855125.1). Lineage (GTDB taxonomy): Bacteria > Pseudomonadota > Alphaproteobacteria > Rhizobiales > Beijerinckiaceae > Methylocapsa. The sequence continues at coordinate 2,313,415 of NZ_CP123229.1, read as the reverse complement.
CCTCGACCATCCTGGCAACTGTTTTCTCCCAGCCATCCTGAAACGCATCCTTGAAATCAGGGGTCGAGACATAGACCAATGGGAATCGAGCGAGAGCCGGATATTTCTCCCGAATGAGCTTGATATATCCTTCGACATCATCGCCCTTCGTTTCCGTCACACCGGTTGAACAAATACCAATCAATTCCGGCTTTGCCCTATTGTAAATATTCAGAATGGCCTGCTCGACATTCTCAAAGCCCCCGAGAACGGTGGCAACCTCGCTCATCGCGGTTGTTTGCAGCGGGATAGCTTCCTTGAAATGCCGCACGAAAAGGACCAGACCGAAGGACGTGCACCCCTGCGATCCATGCAGCAAGGGCATCGCGCCACGCAGTCCCATAAAGGCGAGCGCGCCGCCAATCGGCTGGCTCATCTTTAGCGGATTGACCGCACACGCCTTCTTGCCGATTGTGATTTTTGCCATCAGCTTCATTCACTCTACGGCAGCAAGAGTAGGAATATCGGCCATATCCGCAAGTCCCGGCATACTGGCCAAAATATCGTCGATACGCCCGGCGCATGCTCCGCACCCCCCCGAAGCATTGGTCCGCTCTCTGACCCCTTCAACAGTCGTTAGGGCATGGGCGCGTGTCGCGTCCTCAATCGTGCCAAGATCGACGCTCTTGCAATTGCAAATCTTCTTGGAGCGCCGTGCCTTTTCGGCAAGTTCCGGATTGGCGGCGAGCTCGGCGGCTTCGGCGTTCAACTGAAGAATTGCCTTGGTCTGCCAATTGTTTTCTGGATTCTCCCAGGGAGCAGGCTTGCGGACTTCTACCCAGATGGGATTGAAAAGCGCTTTGTCGATCCCCTCGACCAGCTTCACCATCCCCACATAGCCCATATAGGCGTGATGGCGTTCCTGATTGATATCGAGCCAAGGCATTGCGGCTTTCAATGCAATGAATTGCGAGCGGCCTCCCGATAGCATGATGTCAGCTCGTGCATCTTTGAGCATTTTGTACATTTCACGCGGGGTCATATCATCGATCATATGGGCGTCTTGGCCCATGAGTTCCTTGATCCGCTCTTTGTCTTCCTTCGTGGATTTCTTGACGCTCGTCCCAACAAGCTCAAGGCCGGCTTCCTGTAATGCAGCAAGCACCGACCAGGATTTGACACCACCAGTGATCAACAAAACTTTTTTGCCCTTGAACCGTGGTTTATAGGGCGCGATGGCGGCCCAGGCGCGCGCCTCTTCCCGGGCAATCACGGCTTCCGTACGGCCAACGAGCTCGCCGGGCGCGCCACGCTCAACCAGCATCCGGGCGATTTCGCGAAGCGAATCGCTTGAATCCGTAATTCCGTAAAACGAGCCCTCAAAGAAAGGAATGCCGTAGCGCTCCTCCATTTTACGCGCGACATTGATCATCGCCTTGGAGCAGACCATCATCGAGGCGCGCGCCCGATGGGAATAAGCCACCTCGCGGTACTTGCCGTCGCCTGAGATGCAGGAAAGAATACGAATTCCCAGCTCGTCGAGGAGCGGCTTTACCTGCCACAACTCACCAGAAAGATTGTATTCCCCTATGATGTTGAGATCATAGGGCGTCGTATAGTCTGGCTCTTCCGTGCCAATCACATGTTCAAGAAGTGCTTCCCCAGCCAATTTATTGCCGAGATTTTTGGGTCCGACGAATCCGGGCGAGTTAATCGGGATCACGGGCTTACCGAATTTCTCACGCGCCGTCTTGCAGACCGCGTTGATATCATCACCAATCATCGCCGGGACGCAGGTTTGATAAACGAATATGGCGGGTGGATTGTATTTCTCGATGATTTCCTTGATCGCCTTGTAGAGCCGTTTTTCTCCGCCGAACACGACATCCGTTTCATTAATATCTGTCGTAAACCCAGTTCTCCAGATATTCGAGCCAGAGGATTTCGCGCCTCGATTGTCCCAGGAATTGCCCTCACAGGCGATTGGGCCGTGAACGAGATGCGCAACATCCGTGAGGGGTTGCAGCGCGATTTTCGCGCCATCAAACGCACACCCGCCGGCAGCGCCGCCAGGTTGCAATTGTTTCGTGCAGCCCTTTTTACGCTCGGCTTCCGATTTGTTGGCGTTTTTGCCGCAGCCAGGCTCGTTGAATACACCTTGGATAGTCGCCGATAGTGAGCTCATGCGTCACTCCTATTCCCGTAGGTACCGCCGAGATCACTGTCGGAAGGATAAGACCTTGGAGATCTTTACAGGAATGAGCACACCGCCATTCGCCATTGAATATCAACAAACGACGATGTGCTATCTTCTCTTGCTTAATTCAGCGAATGATGTCGAAGCTGTAATCGGTTTTTGCAGGAACGATCGTGTTCTTGTCGATCTCTTCAAAAATCCTGTCGAGGATCCACACCAACACATTCATGCCGCCCTGATAGCCCCACACCGGGTAGCGATGGTGATGATGGCGATCGAAAACTGGGAAACCAATTCGGATCAACGGCGTGCCCGTATCCCGCTCCAGATATTTTCCGTAGGTGTTCCCAATCAGGAAGTCCACGGGCTCGGTAAACAGAAGCGACCGCATGTGCCAAAGATCCTTACCGGGATAAACATGGCAATTCTTCCCAAATGGCGAACTATCGAAAAGCCCTTGAACTTTCGCTTCCCAACCCTTCGGACCGTTCGTGGCAAGCACATGCGTTGGCTCAGCCCCAAGTTCAAGCAAGAAGCCAGCGAGGCCAAGGCAAAGGTCTGGATCGCCGTAGATCGCGAATTTTTTACCGTGGATATGCGCACTCGAGTCGGCAATCGCATCCACGAGCCGGCCGCGTTCCCGCGCTATGGATTCTGGAATTGGTTTGCCAGTGATCCGCGACACCTCCATTAGAAATTTGTCGGTCGCGGTGACACCAACGGGGTGATTGAACGCCAGCACTTCTTGGCCATGTGCCGCGATGAGAGGCAAAGTCTTTTCGGTGCAGTATTCCTGCATCGAGATCGTTGCCTTCGCATGAACAGCATTGGCTGCTTCTTCTAAAGTCGTGCCACCGTCATACATGCGGAATTCGCCGTCGGTTGGTGTATCCCATACGTCACTGTTGTCGCAAAGGATGGTATATTCGACGTCCATTAAGTCGAAGAGCCGCTTGATTTCACGGGTGTTGCCAACAGTATAGCCATCAAAGCCTCCGATGAAATTGATCTTATCGTTTGGCAGGCGCTCAAGAACCGGCGCGGTCTTTGCTTTCCCGTCCCAGAAATGCTCAAATATTCCCTTGAGTACATTGTCATAGCCGGTGATATGGCTGCCGACGAAAGCCGGGGTGTGGGCGAAAGGCACGTCAAATTCTGCTGGCACGGAACCCTTCTCTTTCGATGTCTTGATGAAGGCATTGAGATCATCGCCAATGACTTCCGCCATGCAGGTCGTCGAGACGGAAATCATTTTCGGCTTGTACATATTATAGGTGTTGGCGAGCCCGTCGATCATATTGTTGAGACCGCCGAAGACCGCTGCGTCCTCTGTCATGGAGGAGGAGACGCAGGAACTTGGTTCCTTGAAGTGCCGTGAGAAATGGCTGCGATAATAGGCGACACAGCCCTGCGAACCGTGGACGAAGGGAATTGTCTTCTCAAAGCCAACAGCGGCGAAAACCGCACCGAGAGGCTGACATGCCTTGGCCGGATTAACCGTCAGCGCTTCGCGAGCAAAATTTTTCTCGCGATATTCTGGGGTTTTGGCCCATTCACGAACCCGCTCAACCTCGGCCGGATCACGTGGATTTTCGAACATCTTCTTCTTGTTCGCCAGCATCTGCTGATATTCCGGGCCGCGGAATAGCTCGAAGTGATCGAGCACGTGTTCGGCGTTCTGGGTCATTGGCAAGCCCTTTTCAAATGTCTTATTCGCGTCATGAGGGTTGGCTCTTCCCAGAAGGGAAGAGCCTGTTGTAGGTTGCCTACTCGGCGGCGATTAATTGAGGCGCCGGTTCCGTCTTCCAAGGAGCTTTAGTCATCTTCCAAATCGGCGCGTTGATGGCCATGTCCATGTCACGCGCGAAGATCGCGAAGCCATCATAACCATGATAGGGGCCGGAATAATCCCAGGAATGCATCTGCCGGAATGGGACACCCATCTTCTGGAAGACGTATTTTTCCTTGATGCCAGAGCCCACCAAATCCGGTTGAATCTTTTCAACGAATTTTTCGAATTCGTAGCCGGTCACATCGTCATAGATCAGCGTTCCGTCTTTGACGTAGTGCTGAGCGGTCCGCTGATAGTCGTCATTGTGGCCAAATTCATAGCCGGTGCCGACGACTTCCATGCCGAGATCTTCGTAGGCACCAATCACATGGCGCGGACGCAGCCCACCGACAAACAACATGACTGTCTTGGCTTCCAGGCGCGGACGGTACTTAGCGATAACCGCGTCCATCAAAGGCTGATATTTTGCGATGACGCGTTCAGCGCCTTCCTTGATTTTATCGTCGAAGAAGCCAGCGATCTTACGTAGCGATTCGGCGATCTTCGAGGGGCCGAAGAAATTATACTCGCACCACGGTATCCCATACTTTTCTTCCATATGCCGCGAGATGTAATTCATTGAGCGATAGCAATGCAGCACATTGAGTTGGGCCTTAGGCGTCGCTTCGAGTTCCGCCAGACTGCCATCTCCCGACCACTGGGCGATGACCCGCAAGCCCATTTCTTCTAGCAGGATGCGAGAGGACCAGGCGTCGCCGCCGATGTTGTAGTCACCAATGATGGCAACGTCATAAGGCGACTGTTCAAACCTTGCCGGCGCATCAGGGGCAATCTTGTCGAAGACCCAATCCCGGATTGAGTCATTGGCAATATGGTGTCCCAGGGATTGGGACACGCCACGAAATCCCTCGCAACGGACGGGAACGATGGTCTTGCCATCATATTCTTTGGACTTCTGTTTCGAGACCGCCTCGATGTCATCCCCAATCAAGCCGATCGGACATTCCGACTGAACCGTAATGCCGTTGTTCAGCGGGAAAAGCTCCTGAATCTCATCCATGATCTTGGCAAGCTTCTTGTCGCCGCCAAACACTATATCCTTTTCCTGGAAATCGGAGGTGAATTGCATGGTCACAAAGGTGTCGATCCCCGTCGTGCCGATATAATAATTGCGCCGGGCCGCCCAGGAATATTGTCCGCATCCCACGGGACCATGGCTGATATGAATCATGTCCTTGATCGGACCCCAGACCACGCCCTTGGATCCGGCATAAGCGCAACCGCGGATCGTCATGACGCCCGGAATTGACTTAAGGTTCGACTTAACGCCGCAGTCGGATTTTCCGGCTTCATGCACATTGAGGTGCTTGGCGCGTCTTTTCGCAGTCTTTTCTGGATAAATCTGCAAGACCTCGTTGATCAGTTCTTTGTTGCGAGCCTTGATTTCCGCAACGCTTTCCGTTTTTGCCAAGCTCATGGCGCTACCTCGCTGTCATCCCTGTTGTCACGCTGCAGTCCGGCCCCTCGCGCGAGGGGCCGGATTTATTTCCTAGCAATTAAGCGGTCGCCAGTTCGGAGGCGGTCTTACCGATTTGCGATTCGTCAACCGCCTTCATGATGCCGTGCTGCATCAGCATGTCTTCGAGTTCGTCCATGGTGATCGGGGTCGGAATAATACCCTGGCCCTGATTGGCATGAATCTTCTCGGCCAATGTCCGATAATGTTGCGCCTGCACGGAGTCGGGCGCATATTCGAGCACCGTCATGCGGCGAAGTTCGGCGTGCTGGACGATGTTGTCACGCGGCACGAAGTAGATAAGTTTGGTGCCGAGTTTCACCGCCAGCGCTTCCGCGAGTTCCAGCTCCTTGTCGGTCTGGCGCTCGTTGCAGACGAGACCGCCCAAGCGAACCCCGCCGGAATTGGCATATTTCAAAATGCCCTTGGAGATATTGTTGGCCGCATACATGGCCATCATTTCGCCGGACATGACGATGTAAATTTCCTGCGCTTTGTTTTCGCGGATTGGCATCGCGAAGCCGCCGCAAACAACGTCGCCGAGCACGTCATAGGACACATAGTCCAGGTCCTCATACGCGCCGTTCTCTTCCAGGAAGTTGATCGAGGTGATGACCCCACGGCCAGCGCAACCAACGCCTGGTTCCGGTCCGCCGGACTCAACGCAACGAATGTCGCGGTAGCCCACCTTCATCACCTCTTCGATCTCAAGGTCTTCGACACTTCCTGCCGCAGCCGCAAGGCTTAGGATGGTGTCCTGCGCCTTTGCGTGCAGAATGAGACGGGTCGAATCGGCCTTGGGATCACAGCCGACGATCAGAATCCTGTGTCCCATCTCCGCAAGCGCGGCGAGGGTGTTTTGGGAGGTGGTTGACTTGCCGATACCCCCCTTACCGTAAAACGCGATTTGTCGTAGTGACGACATGTGGCTCTCCTTACGAACCGATTGCTAATGACTACCGCGCATTCAGCGCGAGACTGTTCCTCTGGTAGAAACTGGCTCGCGGATTACGGGAAGGAGCGCATCACTCGTCTGGCGTCTGCGTGCGCTCAGCCCTCACTCGCCGTTCCGGACAGCTGTTGAGCAACCGTCGTGCCAGTTCTTTTGCATTCTATAAGTAATTGATATATAAGGAATATATGGTGCATATAGAGGCTGACGTTGAGTTGTTTTGAACCCGACATCGTTGAGCTGGCTGTCAGAAACAACACAACAAGCAACAGCCTCATGTTTGTCATATTCGAACGAAGCCGCGGCGCCTTCACGTGGCTTGCTTCGAACTTCGAGCGGAACAGAATTTGCTTAAGACGGCTCACGTCCACGTCAGCACATTTATGGGCGCGGCCGTGGTCCGATGAATTATGGCGAGGCGAGAGGTCATTATGCAAATCGGGGTCGAAACTTCCAAAGCTGTCGATCAACGGCGTGTGTTCGTTGTCGACCATGATGAAGTTACGCGCGCGGCGTTACAATTCATGCTCCATGATGAAATCGAAACCCACGAGCTCGCGACGCTTGAAGAAGCCTACGACAAGGGAACCGAATGGCTCAAACCCGATGTTTTGCTGCTCGGCGTTTCGTTCCTAAAGGAAAAAGGCATGGAGCTTGTCGGTGAGCTGAAGGCCAAGTTTCCTGGCGTGCGGATCCTCATCGTATGTGACAAATCGGATGAAGCGGCCGCCGTGAACGGCATGAAAGCGGGCGCCCATGGCGCGCTGGTCAAACCGCTGACCATCGAATCCGTTCGCAAGAAAGTGGACACTATTCTGGGACGCGGAGGAGCGGCGCCGCTCATTCAACTCGGCACGCTGTAAAGGAATGCCCCTAGGATTTGGTGAGAATCCGGTTGGCATTGTTCGGGGAGATTTGATTGGCGCGCGTAACCTTTTATGAAAAACCAGGCTGCGGCACGAATGCACGTCAGAAGCGGATGCTGGAAGCCGCAGGGCATGAGATCGTGGCGGAGAATTTGCTCACTGAGTCTTGGACCTCTGAGAGGCTCCGCAGTTTTTTCGGAGCCATGCCGGTGGCATCTTGGTTCAATTCCTCGGCGCCCCGATTGAAATCCGGCGCGGTTGATCCCGTGACCGTTGCTGCCCCAGATGCTCTCGCTCTTATGCTTGCCGAACCGCTTCTTATCAGACGCCCACTTCTCGAAGTAGAAGGGCAAAGATGCGCCGGCTTTGAGGACCCGCTTGTCACGCTTCTGCTTGGTGGCGGGAAAGTTACCCCGGATGTTCTTGGCTGCGGACGCGCTGGGAGTCCGGCACCCTGCCCCGCACCCGATGATGCCAGGCGGGGCATCCACTCATGACACATGCAGCGGATCCCGGAGAAATCACGCTCACCTATCATGCGCGCACGAAGCATAGAGTCGAGCGCTATGCGGCAGGCCCTGAGACGCTAGATTGGGACGCGCAGCCCAATCCTTTCCGGGAATTTAATGGCTGTCCTCGCATCGCACTTCCGTTCGCGGCGGGACTGCCCGAGACGCGCTTTGCGGAAATTTATCGAGACAACTGCGTCGAGCCTGTGGCGCTGACCCTCGCCTCGGTCAGCGTGTTGATAGAGCTTTCCCTGGGCCTTTCTGCCTGGAAGCAATACGGGCCGGACCGCTGGGCATTGCGCTGTAATCCCTCGAGCGGCAACCTTCATCCAACCGAAGCCTATCTGCTGACGAGCCAGGTGCCGGGCCTGGAGGACGGCCTTTACCACTATTTTGCCCGCGACCACGCGCTCGAGCAAAGATGTCGGCATACTGCCACACCCGGGCAGCAGCCCGCACAACTTTGGATTGGGCTCACATCGATCCATTGGCGAGAGGCCTGGAAATATGGCGAACGCGGGTTCCGCTATTGCCAGCTTGACATCGGCCATGCGCTTGGAGCCTTGCGCTATGCAGCAGGAATGCTTGGATGGACAGCGAGGATCGTCGATCAAATTGAATACGAGGAACTAACAGCGCTTTTGGGCCTCGATCGCACAGGAGATTTTCTTGGGGCGGAACAGGAAGAGCCCGATCTTTTAATTGCCATTGATAGCGGTCCCGCGACCAATCTTATTGGCTCACTGGATAGGCCTTGCGCGGCGGCGGCGCGCGCCGGTGAATGGACGGGACGCGCGAACCTGCTGGACCCGCACCCAATGTATCGTTGGCCGGTGATCGAGCAAGTGTCTCTCGCGACACGCGGGGAGCCAGGAAAGGAGAGGCTTCATCGTGTAGCCTACCCGCCGTTGCCCGAAATCTTTGAGGCACACGCTGCCAGCATCATTCAGAACAGGCGCAGCGCTCAACGTTTCGATAGCAAACAGACGATGAGTGCCGGAACGTTCTTCCACATGCTGGATTGCCTACTCGATCGTCCGGCCGCGCCTTGGGATATTTGGGCCTACATCCCGCGGGTCCACCCCATTTTCTTTGTCCACCGGGTGGAAGGACTCGAAGCCGGTCTTTATCTTTTACACCGGGATCCGGAGGCTTTGCGCGCCCTCCGTGATACACTGAATCCGGATTTTATATGGCAGACTCTGGAAAATGCCCCAGCTCATCTTCCCTTGATCAAGCTCATGCCCGGCGATTGCCGATCATTTGCGCGGACTGTGAGCTGCTATCAGGCGATCGCGTGCGATAGCTGTTTCTCGCTTGGCATGCTCGCTGAATTCGAAGCCATCGTAAAACAAAACTCATGGCGCTACCGCCAGCTTCATTGGGAAGCGGGGCTGCTCGGGCATGTCTTATATCTGGAGGCGGAGGCGGCAGGCCTCAGAGGAACCGGCATCGGCTGTTATTTCGATGACGTGTTGCATGAACTTCTCGGCATCAAAAACGAACGTTTTCAATCATTCTATCACTTCACCGTCGGCTATCCGCTGAAAGATGAGCGCATCACGACCTTGCCTGCCTATCCCGGCAGGTCGGATCACCATTGAGGGGGTTCCATGCGGCAGCGCACGCCATTCCAACGCATCGGCGTTCCCGAGGCCAAGAGCCTCATCGAAAGCACGGCCGTCCTGGTGCTTGACGTCAGGGACCCAGAGGTTTTTCGCCGCAGCCATGTCGCTGGAGCACAAAATGTTTCCATCGCCAATCTTGACGCGGTCCTGACCGGCACAGCAAAAAATGCACCGATCCTCATCTATTGCTACCACGGCTACGCGAGCCAGGAATATGCACAAATTTTTTCCGATTTTGGGTTCTCCCAGGTCTATAGCCTCGACGGCGGATATGAGGCTTGGGCAAAGCAAAAGTGCGTGGCCTACCGTCCGCAACCCGGAACAACATTACGGCGGTGGCTCTCGGCGGAGGGATTTCCCGACAGCGATGTCGATGCTGTCATCGCGAATGGTACAACGCCCTTAATGAAAGCAAGCCTCTGCGGGCAAGTCAAAATCGTGGGTGCGCTCATCGAAGCCGGCTCGCAATTGGAGGCGAGAAATGCCGATGGCAACAACGCGCTTTGGCTCGCCTGCGTTGGCGGCCATCTCAACGTCATGAATGTTCTCATCGAGGCCGGGATCAATATCGACAATCGCAATGACAATGGCGCGACGTCGCTCATGTATGCGGCTTCGGCTGGGAAGGCCGCCGTCGTGGAGCGGTTGCTTGCGGCGAGCGCCGACATCTCGCAAGAAACGCTGGATAGCTTCACCGCCCTTGACATGGCGGCGACGATTGAATGCTTGACATTATTACGCAACGCCGCGCGCGCGCAAGCCAGTAACAATGGTGGCCGCGCCGCCATGGCCATCAAGCAAGCCAACCTTTAGGCGCGCGCGCCGGATGGGGCAATCTAACTGGCTTGGCTTCTGCCCTCAGCGAGTCAAGATCATCACGAGGCGCTCTACAAGTTTCCCTTGCTTGAAATGCGACTCGACGATTTCGTCAATATCTTCGGGCGTGGTTGGGCGGTACCAGACCCCTTCCGGGTAGACCACCATTAAAGGGCCAGCGCTGCAAAAGCCCAGACATCCAGAGGCCGTGAAGCCGGTATCGGAAAGGCCCTCCGCCTCCAGCTTTTTGCCCATCCGATCCCAGAGGGGCTGGGCACCAGAGGCGCCGCAGCTGCCACGAGGATGGCCGGGCGGACGCTGTGTAAAGCAAGCAAAAACGTGGCGCTTGTAGACTTGCGGGATCTCGATCCCCTCTTCCTCGGCGGTCATTAGTGTGGCTTTCATTGCACCGTCGCCACGATACCTTTGGAACTCAACAAGGTCGCGAGTTCCCCCGTCTGAAACATTTCCCGCATGATGTCGCAACCACCAACAAACTCGCCCTTGACATAGAGCTGAGGGATCGTCGGCCAGTTCGAAAACGCTTTGATGCCTTCGCGAATCTCCATGTCCGCCAGCACATCCACGGTCTTGAACGGTACCGCTAGCTGGCCAAGGATCCGAATGGCCGCCGCCGAGAAGCCGCATTGAGGGGCCGCCGGAATGCCCTTCGTGAACAGGACAACATCGCCACTCGCGATCACGGCTTCAATCCGTTGTGTCGTTGGTTCAGCCATAGTCCACCTCTTCAAAATTGAGTTTAAGTGCTGGAATGCAAGAGCCGGCCTGTTTATTTGGGCACGGATGTTTCGAGGGCAAGCGCATGAATGGCCCCGCCCACTTGCCCCTGAAGCGCCGCATAGACCATCTTGTGCTGCTCGATCCGGCTCTTGCCTACGAACGCTCCGGAGGCGATGCGAGCAGCGAAATGGTCGCCATCGCCAGCGAGGTCGGCGACAACCACCTCGGCATCCGGGAATGCCTGCTTGATAAGCCGCTCGATTTCCGGTCCAGCCATTGCCATCGCCACCACTCCTGATGTCACGAACGCCTCCATGCAAGGTTGGAACCAAATTTCATAGCCCGCTCAGGATCCGCAAAAGAGAGGCTTACATAAGTGCTTTCTCGCCTCCCTTTCATTAGGCCGCGCGGGCTCGAACAGCTGTCGGTTTCCTGACATCCAACGCGGTATGGCGAGGGTTCGAGTCCGGAACGCGACATCCGTCCGTGCGATAGCCTGTAGATGTCCCCTTGATTTAGGCCTCGCCTCATGCGGCCCATATTTTGCTTTCGCAAGTGGTGCTGAAGGGGAAATCGTATGAGCAGTTCACAATATCCAGGTAGGAATGGCCAGTATGCTCCCTTCGCCGTGATTCTCGGCACCAATGAAATTGCATCGGCGGTGGCGGTTAATCTTTATCGTGGCGGCTTTTCCGTCGTTCTCTCGCATGATCCGCTCCCGCCAGTTATCCGGCGGAAAATGGCTTTTCACGACGCGCTCTTCGACGACCCGGTCACCGTTGCGGGCGTCGCGGCCCGGCGCGTCGATACCGGACTTGAGATCCTTTCAGGCTTTGGCTCGGCCAGTGAGGTGATCATCACCGAGCTTGGGCTTTTGGATCTGATGGTCCTTCGCACGCTGGATCTCCTCGTCGATGCGAGAATGCAGAAATATCAAGTCACCCCGGATTTGCGCAGGCTCGCACGCTTTACGATAGGCCTCGGTCCTGGCTTCACGGCGGAAATGAATTGCGATTTCGCTGTTGAAACGCGGCCAGCAAAGACCGGACGGATCCTTCAACGAGGTACGACCGACCCGGCAGACGGAATCTCGCGCCGTCTTGGTGGCGTCGGAGGAGAGCGATTTGTTTACTCGGAGATTCCAGGCCGGTGGCATACAGCCATTGAGATCGGTACACGGATCTTCAAAGACTTCATCATCGGCCATCTCGGCGGCGAAATTATCCGGGCGCCCTTCGATGGCATTCTAAGAGGTGTCGTCCGCGATGGAACCGAGGTGCCCGCCGGCGTGAAACTTCTGGAGGTTGATCCGCGGGGCGAGGAGCTAGTTGGACGGTAACAGATGGCCGGGGACGAACTATTGCCGCGGCAGTAACGAAAGCGGTCGCGATTCATCACGCAAAAGTCTCTGTTCCCCTCTCTCGTGTGCTAACTGTCGTCAAATAGCACGGTGTGCAAACACGCAAAAGAGCCATCCAGGCGGGCATCGCAAATGAGAGACTTGTTTTCCAATTCCGATGCTATCAATTTCGGGGATCTCCCCGATGCTATCAACGATTTACTCCAGCAAGGGGTTGCTGCCTATCGTCACGATCATGCGCTCGCGGACAGGCTATTCCGTCAAGCAATGGTAGCCGCGCCGGAGCAACTGTCGGTCTATTTCTGCCTTTACAAAATTCACACCTATCAGGGCAATCTTGACATGGCGGTCACCGCCGCTGAAGATGGCCTTGGGGTTGCCGCGCGCCAAGCTGGCTGGAGCCCAAACTGGCGCGATTGGTCCGTGCAATCTGTCATCCCAGACGGAGCCGGACGCTTCGCGCTCTATACATTGAAGGCGCTAGCCTTCATTCGCCTGCGCAGATCCGAGCGGACCCAGGCTCTCGAAATTCTCGATGCATTGAGAAACTTGGATCCAGCGGGCGTTGTCGGCTGGCCAGTCGTCGCCGCGCTCGCCGAAGGCACCGCCTGACTGGAAGATTTTCATCCTTCCTATGACAGCGCTCTTCCCGCTGACCTACACACGTATCGGTCAAACCACCGTGAAGACCTAGCCGCTTCTGATCTGTAAATCCGCATAACCGGCGCGTGTGCAACCGCCATGGCATTGTGCTTGCAGCAGACCTCTCATGACAGTCAATAAAACGTCGTCGTCGTGGGGCCTTTATCGTGGTGAATATTACAAAAATCAACGCTGCAGCCCCGAAGACAGGCGAAACCCCTGCAATGCCAGCACTGCTTGGCTTTGCCCTCTTAATTTCAACGTCGGGAATCTGACATGAGCCAAGAGGCAGAAACTCTACAAGAGTTAGCGGATCAAAAATACAAATATGGTTTCGTCACGAATATCGAGAGCGAGTTTGCCCCTAAGGGTTTGTCCGAAGACATCGTCCGTTTCATTTCAAAGAAGAAGAAAGAACCCGGATGGATGTTGGAGTTACGGCTTGCGGCGTTTCGCCGCTGGCGAACCATGACGGAGCCCAAATGGGCGCGCGTCCATTATCCGCCAATCGATTTTCAGGACGCCTATTATTATGCGGCGCCCAAGGTCAAGGATGACGCCCCGGCAAGCCTCGATGAGGTCGATCCCGAGCTTTTGAAGACTTACGAGAAGCTTGGCATTCCGCTCTCCGAGCAAAAGATGCTGACCGGTGTGGCTGTCGATGCGGTGTTCGATTCGGTATCGGTCGCGACAACCTTCAAGGCGAAACTGGAGGAAGTTGGCGTCATTTTCTGTCCCATTTCCGAGGCGCTGGCGAAGCATCCAGATCTCGTGCGCAAATATCTCGGCTCCGTCGTTCCCGACACCGACAATTTTTACGCAACGCTGAATGCGGCAGTCTTTTCCGACGGTTCCTTTGTCTATGTTCCGCCTGGCGTCCGCTGCCCCATGGAGCTGTCGACCTATTTCCGCATCAACGCATCCAACACCGGACAATTCGAACGGACTCTCATCATCGCGGACAAGGGCGCTTATGTCAGCTACCTCGAAGGCTGCACGGCGCCCATGCGCGACGAAAACCAGCTGCACGCGGCCGTTGTCGAACTCGTTGCGCTCGATGACGCCGAAATCAAATATTCGACCGTGCAGAATTGGTATCCGGGCGACGAGAACGGCAAGGGCGGAATTTACAATTTCGTGACCAAGCGCGGCGATTGCCGTGGCGTTAACTCGAAGATTTCTTGGACGCAGGTCGAGACGGGTTCGGCGATTACTTGGAAATATCCCTCCTGCATCCTGCGCGGCGACAATTCCGTTGGCGAATTCTATTCGATCGCCATCGCCAACAATTATCAGCAGGCGGATACCGGCACCAAGATGATGCATCTTGGCCGAAACACGAAGAGCCGGATCATCTCCAAAGGCATTTCTGCAGGGCACGCGCAAAACACCTACCGTGGCCTCGTCCGCGTCCATCAGAAAGCCGAGGGTGCTCGCAATTTCACCCAATGCGACTCGCTTCTCCTCGGCTCCAAGTGCGGCGCTCATACGGTGCCCTACATCGAGTCACGCAATCCGACAGCGCTCCTCGAGCATGAAGCCACGACCTCGAAGATCAGCGACGATCAGCTTTTTTATTGCATTTCTCGCGGGATCGCCACGGAAGAAGCGGTGGCGTTGATCGTCAACGGGTTCTGCCGTGAAGTACTGCAGCAATTGCCAATGGAATTTGCGGTCGAGGCACAGAAGCTCGTTGGCATCAGCCTCGAGGGAAGCGTCGGATGACTGTCCCATACCGCGCAGCACACGGCACACAGTTTGGAGATCGTCATGCTTGAGATCAAAGACCTTTATGCAAGCGTTCAGGGCAAGGAGATTCTAAAGGGTCTTTCGCTCAAAGTCGGCGCTGGCGAGGTTCATGCCATCATGGGGCCTAATGGCGCCGGCAAATCGACGACCTCCTATGCGCTCGCCGGACGCGAGGGCTATGATGTGACGAGCGGCGACGTGACGTTCAAGGGCGAGGATTTGCTCGCCCTCAAGCCGGAAGAGCGGGCCGCCAAAGGTATTTTTCTCGCCTTCCAATATCCGCTTGAAATTCCTGGTGTCTCGAACCTCACCTTCCTCAAGACGGCCGTCAATGCACAAGCCCGCCTTCGCGGCGAGCCGGTTCTCGATGCGGTCCAGTTCCTGCGCGCCGTGCGCGAGACTGCCAAATTGCTTAACGTGTCCGAAGACATGCTAAAGCGGCCGCTCAATGTCGGTTTTTCGGGCGGCGAGAAAAAGCGGAACGAAGTTCTGCAAATGGCGCTTCTAAAGCCATCGCTGGCGATCCTCGACGAGACGGATTCAGGTCTCGACATCGACGCCTTGAAGCTCGTTGCGGAAGGCGTGAACAAATTGCGTGCCCCGGACCGTTCGTTTTTGGTGATTACGCATTACCAGCGGCTGCTCGACTATATCGTGCCCGACTATGTGCATATCCTCGCCGGTGGCAAGATTGTGCGCTCGGGCGACAAGTCGCTGGCGCTGCGTCTCGAAGAGCAAGGCTATGATGCCTTGATCGGAAAGGCGGCGTGAGCGCCATGAGCGGCAATACATCCCTCAACCATCTCCTTGATGTCATGGCTGGCCGGCAGGAAGGTACCGTGCCTTGGCTCGGTGCCTTGCGGGAAGAGGCGCGGACCATTTTTGCCGGATGCGGCCTGCCGACACGCCGGGTCGAGTCCTGGAAATATTCCGATCTCTCTCGGGCGCTTGCCCGCGCTGCGGACGGATTGAGTCCCACACCTCCGGCTCCGGTTCTCCCCGGGACTCACCTTGCGCTGTTCGAAAATGGCGTTCTTAACGAAGAAAAATCAGATCTCGCACAAATCGGCGCGGTTCCTTTGCGGCGAGTTCTCGCCGACTCTTCGACCCCCTTCGCCAGTAAGATCGGCTATGTCAATCCGCAGAAGGACCACGCACTCCTCAATCTAAATACCGCGCTCATGGAGGACGGGCTTGTCCTGCACGTTCCGGCCCACACGACGCTCACGAAGCCGCTCTACATCCGCTTTGAATGGGAAGGAGAAGAAGCGCGAGCCCCCGAGGGCCGGCACCTGCGCCTTTTGATCCTTCTTGATGAAGATGCGGAGGCGGCGATCATCGAGGCCCACAGTGGCACGCCAGGTTTTTCCACCATCGTGACTGAGGTTCGCCTGGCTCCCAAGGCAAGGCTCAAACATATCCGGCTTGACCGGCTTGGCGCGGCCGCAAGGCAATCGGCGATTACCTTGGGCGAGCTTGACACCGCCGCATCCTACAAAGCTTTCTACTTGTCCGAGGGCGGGCTGTTTTCGCGTCATGAAGCGCTGCTCAATCTCGCGGAGAAAGACGCGCAAGCGGAATTAGATGGCATTTATCTCGTCGCCGATGGCCGCCATTGTGACAATACCACTGTCATCACCCATGCCGGGCCGGACACGGCAAGCAGGCAAGCTTTTCGCGGCGTCCTCGCCGGCGATTCGCGGGGTGTCTATCAAGGGTGTGTCCGGGTGCGTCCCGACGCGCAAGGCGCAGATGCGCGTCAAATGAGCCGTACCGTGCTTCTGTCGCGGCAAGCCGAGATCGCCATCAAGCCGGAACTCGAAATCTTGGCCGATAACGTCAAATGCAGCCACGGCGCCACGTCTGGCGAACTGGATACCTCAGCGCTGTTCTTCTTGCGGGCTCGGGGCATTCCCGAAGCCGAGGCTCGGGCGCTCCTCATCGAAGCCTTTCTCGGCGAAGTCCTTGAAGCCATCGAAAGCGAGCCTCTTCGTGCTTGTGCGGCTGCGGCTGTGGCGGATTGGCTTGCCCTCCACGCAGGCGAGATCGCGCATGTCGAATAGTCTGCTGACGCTTCAGGAAAAACCAGTAGTGGCTGGTTTCGATATCACCCGCGTGCGCGAGGATTTTCCAATCCTTGCCAGGCAGGTTCATGGCAAGCCGCTCGTCTATCTCGACAATGGCGCTTCGGCGCAAAAGCCAAAGCCGGTGCTTGACGCGATGGCTAAGGCTTACGCGGAAACTTATGCGAACGTCCATCGTGGAGCGCATTTTCTTTCCGGCGCCTCGACCATCGCGTTCGAAAATGCCCGCGCATCCATTCGCCGCTTCATCAACGCTCCGAAAGTTGAAGAGATCATTTTCACCAAAGGTGGGACGGAAGCCATCAATCTTGCAGCCTCGTGTCTTGGGGCAACACTCGGTGAGGGGGATGAAATCATCCTCACCGAAATGGAGCATCATTCCAACATTGTCCCGTGGCATTTCCTGCGCGAGCGCAACGGTGTGGTGCTGCGATGGGCGCCTTTGAATACGGATGACAGCTTTGACATCGCCGCCTTCGCCAAGCTCCTCACCCCAAGGACGAAGCTGGTGGCGGTGACGCATATGTCCAATGTGCTTGGCACAGTCACACCGCTTGCCGAAATCATCCGGCTCACGCATGCGGCGGGTGCCAAGATTCTTGTTGATGGCTGTCAGGGCGCTGTGCATCTGCCGGTCGATGTTCAAGCGCTTGATTGTGATTTCTACGTTGCCACGGGCCACAAGCTCTACGGACCGTCGGGAATCGGCTTTCTCTTCGGCAAATATGAATATCTGAAACGGATGCGCCCCTATCAGGGCGGCGGCGAAATGATTGATGTGGTGACGAAGTACAAGGTCACCTACACCGATCCGCCGCACAAGTTCGAAGCTGGAACGCCGCCCATCGTTGAGGCCATTGGACTTGGCGCCGCACTGGACTATTTGATGTCCCTCGACCGGCCCGCAATCGCGGCGCATGAGTCGGCACTGCTCGCCCATGCAACCGAGGAGCTTTCCAATCTCGACCGCGTGCGGCTTTTTGGGCGGGCGCAAGATAAAGGCTGCCTCGTTACTTTCGAGACGGAAGGCATCCATCCCCATGATGTCTCGACCCTGCTCGATCGCGCCGGTATCGCCGTGCGGGCCGGAAACCATTGCGCCCAGCCTCTCATGGAGCGGCTTGGCGTAACGGTGTCCACGCGGGCCTCTTTCGCGCTCTACAACACCCACGCGGAGGTGGAGGCTCTGGTCCGCGGTGTGCGCGACGTCCTGGAGTTTTTCCGATGATCGATCCAAGCCTGCGCGATCTCTATCAAGAAGTCATCCTCGACCATGGGCGCAATCCGCGACACTTCCACGCGCTCGAGGATGCAAGTCACGAGGCGCAAGGGCATAACCCCTTGTGCGGCGATCGCGTGCATCTTTATCTCAAGATCGGACCGTCGGGCCTTGTCGAGGACATCGCCTTCGAAGGCAAGGGCTGCGCCATCTCCATGGCATCTGCCTCGATGATGACGGACCTTGTGCTTGGCAAAGAGGTCAAAGAGGCAAAGATTCTTGCGGACGCCTTTTATCAACTCGCGAAAGGAGAGCCGGTTGAGGCGCCTTTACGCCCCGAGGATCGCGAGCAGATCGAGGTGTTGGGGGGAGTGAGCGAATTTCCCATGCGTGTAAAATGCGCAACCCTCGCCTGGCACACATTCGAAGCAGCCTTCGAGCCGAAGGACGGTGCCGGCCAGCAAGAGTTGCGGGAGGCGATGAGCGAATGATGGATACTAGCAGCCATACCATCGACGTGGCTCCGGCCAGCAGTGTAGAAGAAATATCTACGTCCGTTACCGCCAGCGATGTTCTTACCAACGACATCATCGCAGCGCTGCGTACGGTGTATGATCCCGAAATCCCGGTGAATGTCTTCGATCTTGGATTGATTTACCGAATCGATGTGAAAGACGAAGGCCTTGTCGAAATCGACATGACCTTGACCGCGCCCGGCTGTCCTGTCGCTGGCGAAATGGTCGGCTGGGTGTCAACGGCGGTGCGTGGTGTAAAAGGCGTCGCTGAAGCAAAGGTCAATCTAGTCTTCGATCCGCCCTGGGACCAATCAAGGATGTCGGAAGAAGCCAAGCTGGAGTTGGGTTTGTCTTAGATCCTCGTGCGGTCATCGGCTCGCGAACCGTCATGTTTCCTTTCGGCCGCCTGCCTGCTCTTCATCAACAAGATGGATCTTTATGCTCAAGAGGGAAATTGGCGGCGGGGAAGCCCTTAAGGGGATCGCGGTCCCCGCTGGGGTTATCTAAAAACTCGGGTGCCACGACTATTCCTCAAGTTTTGGAGGTGGCTCTTGGACGGTTGACCTATGGGCGCAGAACAGCTCGATGAAAATGTTGTCGATGAATAGTTGGGAATCGCCGATACTTTCCATGCCCTGCGGATATTGCGTTCGGAGCTCTCTGTTCGTGAGGCCGTTTGGGGGGCATCCATGAATTGAAACAGCACAGATGCAACGCGGCGGGCGGCGGCGCGGCGTGTCCAGTGGCGGAAGCGCGATCACGATGGCCGCATTGATGGCCGTGTGCGTCTTTCGTGTGCCTTCAGAACTCAACTTCTTGAGCCCGGCGAGACAGATATGGAAGGCTGCGCCACCGCTTGGGCCCAGGGAGCGGCGGTGAAGCAGCGAGCAAGGTGGTCGAGCAATACGGTCACTCGCGCCGGCCGCAAGATGCCAGGCGGCGTCACCAGATTGAGCGCGATCGGTGCGATCTCCCAGTCCGGCATGGCCTCCTCAAGGCGGCCATCCCTGAGCTCGCGCCAAACCGTAAACTCGGGCTGCAGCGCTAGACCAAGGCCGGCGAGCAAGGCCGGTCCCATGGCATCGGCATTATTGCAATGTAGTTGCCCACGCACCGGCGAGACATATTCGCCTTCCTGTGCGTTATGGAAGCGCCATAGACTGGGCGAAGCGGTGTTTGTGTAGATGAGCGCCGTATGGGTCTCAAGATCGCGAGGGTGGAGGGGCCGTCCGTGCTGTTCGAAATAGGCCGGCGAGGCAACCAGCGGCCGTCGCACAGCGCACAGCCGCCGCGTACGTAGCGTTGAATCCGCGAGCGCGGCGATCCGCAGCGCGACGTCAAAGCCATTACCAACCAAATCCATCTGCTCGTCGCTGAGTTGCAACTCGAGTCCGACCTCGGGGTAGAGGGCCAAGAACTCCGGCAGGACCGGCGCCAGATGCGTGACGCCAAACGACATGGGCGCTGCCATTCGGACGAGCCCTTGCGGCTTGACGGTTTGCGCCGAAGCCTCGGCCTCCGCCGCCTCTCCTTCGGCCAGGATCCGTTTGGCGCGATGTCCGATGCAGAAGGTCCGAGCCAAGCCGTTGTTCCAGACGGGTTACCGCCTTGGACACGGACGGTTTGGACATGTGCAAGGCCATGGCCGCGCGGGCGAAGGACCCTGTCTCCGCGACCTTCGCAAACACTGCCCAGGCTTCCAGGTCAGGCAAGTTCGGCATGTCGTTTTCGGTATCGATGCATTTCGATCATTTTCATTTTCTAATGATCGATCCATCTCTATCTCTCTTCTCAAGCAAGACCAAGCTTCAAAGGAGATATGCGATGATCGAACTCCGGCCCTTCAGCAGTTTGGGCGGCGCCAACCATGGCTGGCTGAACGCCAAGCACCACTTCTCATTCGCCGGCTACCACGATCCCTACCGGACGCACTGGGGCTCTTTGCGCGTCTGGAACGACGACACGATTGCGCCCCACACCGGCTTCCCCCCGCACCCGCACCGTGACATGGAGATCATCACCTATGTCCGGACGGGAGCCATCACGCATGAGGACAATCTCGGCAACAAGGGCCGCACGTCGGCCGGCGATGTCCAGGTGATGTCGGCCGGCACGGGGATTGTCCACAGCGAATATAACCGTGAGGACGAGGCGACGCAGATCTTCCAGATCTGGATCGAGCCCGCGAGCCGGGGTGAGGCACCGGGCTGGGGTGCGCGGCCATTTCCGAAAGGGGATCGTGCCGGCAGGTTCGTAACGCTGGCCTCGGGCTTCGGCTGCGATAAGGAAGCCTTGCCAATCCGCACGGACGCCCGCGTCCTCGGGGCGACGCTGAAAGCTGGCCAGACCGCCGAATATCCGTTGGGTACGGAGCGGCACGCGTATCTCGTCCCCGCAGCCGGCGCCGTTGAGATCGAAGGTGTCCGGATTGGCCCGCGCGATGGCGCGGCCGTCAGCAAGCTCGAGACCCTACGTGTAACCGCACTGGAAGATGCCGAGATCCTCCTCGTTGACGCGGCCTGACGGCGATTCACGAAGGGGCACGCTGAAAATGACGTCTCAGCGTGAAGTCATCAGCCGAAAGGAGATGTCGAATTGGCCCGGCGGCGAACTCGTGAAAGCGGATCGCCAGCGCCTTGGTTGATCAGCGGGGCGGAGAGGCAGCATGGCATGTTTCATTGGCGGTGCGAGGTGACGCTGGCAAGGATGACGCGAGGCTATGGACGTCCTGCGCAGAACGGCTCAAATTATGAGGGCGCGCCATCTCATCTTGCAAATGTAAACTGGCCGCCCTTTTTGGGCGGCCAGTCTGCGCGATATAGCGCCACAATTTGAGATTGGCGCGCTCGGTCATCTCAAATTCTGGTGCTCGCAGCCATTCGATCGATCTACATTCTGCGGTCGTCCGCGTTGATCGCTATGCGGTTGGTCGAGAAGAAGCCAAGGGTCGTTCACGAGTGTGCCGACCGACACCTACAGTCCCGCCAACGCCAATACGAAGATAAAGAGGCCGATCCACAGGGCCAACCAATCTTCATTGATACAGCGGCCCGAGGCCGTGCTCGAAACAGCCACATTTGCCATGCGCCACCTCTCGATATATATATTAAATATATAGACTAAATATACTAACCCAACCTTAGGCTCGATGTGAATGATTTACCGGCCGCAGACATTGCGAAGATCTGGCGGCGGGGGGCAAGCGGTCGACCAGACTCGGAGAATCGCTCATCCAGAGCTCCAAGCATCTCTTCTCGGGTTGGCCACTGCGGCGACCAGTCGCGATCTGCGGCTGCGGAAGGCGCCCAACCAGGGGGCTAGCTTTGGCGAAATGATGACTGAAGAGTGCCGTTCCGGATGGCGACGCCTTAATGCCTTTCCCCTTATGCCAGCCTCGGTTGATATTATACTAATTCTACGGAACATATAGTATTATGCTGCGCGTAATCGGTAATTTTTGGGAGGTATCCATGTCTCGTAACATAATTGCTTTGGTCCTAAGTTTTAGCCTCGCGGCGTTTTTCGCACCCAATGCCTCCTGGGCAGCGGAAGACCACGTGGCCGAGGCAATCCAGCATACAAAAGAAGCTATCGATCACGGGAAACAAGGACACGCCAATATTCTCGCCGATCATGCTCAAGTTGGGCTGCAGCATGCCGAGGCGGCAGAGAAGGAAAAGGCAAATCCTCATACGGAAAGTGCGATCAAAGATTTGAAGGACGCAGCCGAACACGGAAAACTCGGCCATGCTGATGTTGCAACCAAATCAGCAGAATCCGCGCTAGGGCATCTGTCCCAGGTGAAATAGGTCGGCTGGACACGACGGGCGGGCATCATGAACACGCTCTGGCATTTGGTATCTGGCAGAAGACAACATGATGCTCACCAACGCTTTGAAACTGTGCCGACCCATTGTCGTCGTCACCGGAATTTGGCCTATTTTTCGATCTGCCCCGCTCAAACTCGATGTTATTCCAACTCTCGGCGGCCGTCTTGCTGTCGCCTGCCGCGGCGCTGAACGTCATGGCCCATTTCTGTCAACGGGCTTGGCCCCATGATCATTGGATGTCCAGTCGTTGGCTAGCCTCCGCAAGGTGAGGATGGCTCAACGAGTGACGCCCAACACCATTTGCCACTAAAATGCATCAGATAAAGAAAGATAAATCGTCATTATGCAGACCATGATCAGCCAGCATTGGGGTGGCGACAAAGCTCCCGGCGCCGCCGCGCAACAGCATCACGACTGGCGACGCTTACCAAACGGAAATACGTTGATCCTCGCCAATTTGCTGCACCCAGTACCGGGTTTCGCCCAGCCGCTCGTCCTCGATGACGTTATCTATGAAATAGAGCCGGGCGGCGGTATCGTTTGGAAATGGATCGCATCCGAACATCTCGATGAGTTTGGATTTACAGCCGATGAATTGAATTTAATCCGCAATGCAAAGATGGCTGATTATCTCCATGTAAATAACTTGAGCGTGCTTGGCGTCAACCACTGGTTCACGGTCGGCGACAAGCGCTTTGATCCCGACAATGTTTTGATCGATTCCCGCAATGCTAATTTCGCTGTCATCATCGACAAAAAGACAGGTAAGGTCGCGTGGGAGCTGGGGCCGCATTATCCAGCCGATGAAATTCTAGCCCGCGGCAAGAAAGAGATACCACGGCCGGTCGATCAGATTTCCGGCCTGTATGACGCGCATCTGATCCCTGAGGGATTACCCGGCGCGGGTAATCTCCTGATCTTCGACAACCAGGGTGAAGCTGGCTGTCCACCTGTGCCTTTAACCGTGACGGGAGGGTCTCGGGTTTTGGAAATTGATCCCATCAAGCAGGAAATCGTCTGGGAATATAGCGGCGAAAGTTCCGGGCGCCCGGGATGGAGGTTTCGGTCAAGCTTCATCAGTAGCGCGAGACGGCTGCCAAATGGCACTACGCTGATCGACGAAGGTTATAATGGACGCTTTTTTCAGGTCACACGCGATGGCGAGATCGTTTGGGAATATATCAGCCCGTATTTTGGTAACTTTACCGATGGCGGGCGAGACACCCAAAGCAATTGGGTATACCGCGCGCAGCCTGTCCCTTATGAATGGGCGCCAGTCGGAACGGCGCATTCGGAAAAAGCAGTTATTCCTCCCTCGCTCGCCGAGCTCAGGGTTCCGACGACGCCATGAGTGAGCCCGAGCGGAGAAACCACTTTGCGCGGGTGGCCCCTTTTGACGCCACGCGGGCGGCTGTGCTTCATGCTGCCACGCGCTTATGTCGATGGTTCGGTCTATAGCCAGCCTCTACCGCGAGTCCTTCTTCATAGCAATTGTAACGACGGCGACGACGCATTGTGAAAAGGATGTTGCGGGTCTCCGCGAGATCGACCGGCTGGTCGACGGCATCACGAAGGGCGTTGGAAACCCCAATGACCTCGGTGCATGGATGAGCGTGCTTAAGGCTGAACGTAAGACGCTCAACGCTGAATTCGAGTTCGCGCCGCCGCCAGTCAACGTCTTGGCACTGCATCCAGCAGTGCTCGGACGCTATGCCGAACAATTGGGGAAGCTTCAGGACGCTTTGGCCAAAGGCATAAATGCCGGTGACTCGGACGGGTCGGCTTGACGGCTCTCCTCGGCGCGACGGCCAATCCCAATGGCGTCATTGGAGTGTGGGGAAAGGTGGTAGCGGAGGTCCGCTACATCGCAAGACCCACTATTTCAGCCGCTCTATTCTGCTACTGGCGAGAAGCTGCTTAATTCAGGTGCGCCATAGTCTCGTGGGCTCGGCACGCACTACCTTACGAGCGATAGGACTGCTCATCGGGAGTCGAGCATTTACCACGGAAATGCGATTGCGATGGATGATAGCGAGTTTTGGCATGATGACGGTAAGCGCGACTTCTGGCGGCTTTCCGGCTGCGATGAAGGCCTGATATTTTCCTTTCATTGTGGCATTGCCGCAGATCGGCCTCGCCACCGTCGCCGGCGAGCTCGTCGAAGTGCGTGAGACCCATAGAAAAGGTAAAGCTGATCATCGGCGCGGGGAGAATTGCGGCTTCCAATGTCGTAACATTCGCTTCTTCTGCGGCGCGCCAACCAATTGTGTGGCCGACTTCGCTTGCAATCAAAAGCACAATGATGCTCGTGACGAAAATAGCAGCGAGCGAATAGTTCCCCAATTCGATCATGACGGTAATGCCCTAACCGGACTTGCGGCAGAGACCGGCTGAAGATAACGGCCAACGCTATCGGCGCCAGCAAGAAGAACCAAAGCTGTTCGATATAGGCTTTGCTATCCGCCATGAACTTAAGCACCGCGGCCGCGGCGATCGCTCCAGCGACCTGGAACACTATGTAAGGAACCTCCCGCGTGGGAGTTCGCCCCCGATCCATAGGCCGATTGTGATCGCCGGGTTGAAATGCCCACCAGTGATATGCCCTAACTCAGCAGAACGCTGCCTTGGCAGCGCCTTTGGGCACTCTGCTTTGATGGAGCGTACCTGGAACAAAGCGTCAAGCTGCGAGTTGCTTTTACCTGGCTTTTCGGAACTCCTCGTCGAGGATTGTGGAATAGCCTCAGTGGAGGTGTGTTATGGATATTAAGGGAATCTCGATAGTATCCGGAACGGCACTCCTCGCTCTCACTGCGACCGCTTCAGCCGGTCCCATGAGCGTGACGAGCTCACAAATTATGACACCACCGACACAGATCGAGCAGGTGTACTATCGGCATCACTATAGGCACTATGGCTGGCACCGTGGCCACTATAGGAACTACGGCTGGAACCGCTGGCACAGGCCCTACTATGGTTATGGTTATGGTTACCCTTATAATAATGGCTATGGATATGGAACCGGATTGGCGGCCCTCGCGACCGCGCCTCTGATGACCGGCCGAAGCGTGGCGGCCTCCGGAGATTATTGCGCGACTCCCGTGAAGACGTGCTTGCTCTACCATTCATCGTGGGTCGGGAACGGCTGTTCCTGCAAGGTCTACGACGGTCACGCCCGGGGAACGGTTGAATAGAATCTAGCGACTGTGAATGGTGCGGAAGCTTGGCAAGACTGCGGCCGGATAATATTTCGGCCGCAGTACCGTCTGCCTCGATCAGTAATAATAGCGGCGACGGACACGGCGCCAATGACGCCGATTAACACGACGCCAATGACCATACCAAGCTTTCTCGACTTGCGCGCGCTCCATGTCTTTCGAGGTGGCGAATGAAGTGAGAGCCTCCGCGGGCACCCCAGCTGCCACCACACCCGCTCCAATACAGAGCAGTTTCAAGAATGCGCGTCTTTCCATCGAAGTCTCCCGAAATTTCGCAGAGATACTCTCCAAACTCGAACCAGGAGCGAAGGTTCCGGGCGAACTTTTAGGCCTTGCTGCGCAGCATAGGCGAAAGCTCAAATCTCGTGCCGGAAAATGGCTGGATCCGAAAAATTATTTGCGAACCTCACGACTCAAGCCGCTCATTACTTCACTACCGGCCGCCGCTTCAAAGGAGGAGCTTGCCAAGAGCTTTGGAAGCCCGCGCCCAGACTGCTCGAGGCACGTGAATGCGTCTCGATAGGAAATATCGAGAAGGGTGATGTGGTCGGTGCTGACAATCTGCACCACTCCCGATGAAGGATCTGGCGCGCCGGGCATAAACACGGCAACTTGGCCATCGTTGAACGCGTCAGCAAGGAACCCAAGCTGCCATCCATTCAGCATGCGCACAAGGACCGGCTTGAGGTCTTCATTTGTCTTTGCCTCCAACCCTGCCAAGCGATCAGTGTATTTACGAAGGGCGACGTAGGGAGGCAGTTTGTTTAGGACCTTGTCTTCAAGGAACGATGCTGCGTCCTTTTTAATTTTAAAAGAACGCACGAAAAGCCCAGCGGCGAAGGCCACTAGCACAAGCAAAAAAGTCCCGACGACATAAACGGCGAGAACTGCGTGGCCTTTTG
This sequence comes from Methylocapsa sp. D3K7, assembly GCF_029855125.1. Classification (GTDB taxonomy): domain Bacteria; phylum Pseudomonadota; class Alphaproteobacteria; order Rhizobiales; family Beijerinckiaceae; genus Methylocapsa. The sequence goes on along the minus strand of NZ_CP123229.1, from coordinate 2,286,903 downwards.
AAATTAGCAGCTTTTCCGCGAGTGGCGTCGCGGAATCGACAGCCATCTTGCCCGCCTTGATGATAACGAGGAGGACCGCAGCGAAGGGGAGCAAGAAGATAGCGCCGCCGACCACCGTCGTTTTCACGAAGTCAAAGATGTGCCTCATGACTCCCTGCGCGCTTGGCGCAACCTGTTTCCTCATAAGCGCAAAATTCCCGTCCCGTGCGCACCCGAGCTTTTGGCAAAAATATGTTGAGCATTTTAACCGGGAGCCTCTTGCTCGCCAAAAGGGCGTTATCAATGAGGCCGAGCATGGCTAACGTAGGGGTGACTGCAGACTCTTGCCTGCAGTCACTTGATGCACTCGGCACTCGTAACTCGCCGCGCTCGGCGGCCACCATCTTCGCGATTCAGTAGTGATGGCGGCGGACTGCCCGGCGAGTGGTGCGGCGCGCCGCACGATGGACATAAGCCGCCTTCTCCAATGAGCTGGCGGATAGGCTCCCGGACGCGACAACTTCCTTGCAGGCTTGCGAATAGTTCGCGGGCGCCGCAGCTTGAGCGTGGGTACTGATCCCTATTGCTAACACTGCTCCAAATGACACGGCTGCGAATCCATGAACGATCATGCTTCTCATCGCTTATCCTCCCTCTAACGGACTACTTGGCCGTTTTGGCACTCTTCGCGGATATTGAAACCTCGGGCGGTCAATAAGGTTCCACAACGCGCCGGAACTTGTCGAATGGGTTATGATCAAGACGCATCTCTCTCGTGAGTTTGGCTAGAACGCGTGAAGACCGAACACTTCACGAGGCACTGGATCGCGCGGCGGCGTGTCGATCTGAACGCTTGATTGCTTGTGTCCGATCAAAAATAATTAGGAAAGTGTGTCTGGATGACAACAAAATGCGCATTAAGCGGCAATCTCGGTCTCAACAAAGCCGTCATCCGGTGCAAAAAACACTTTTTGTTTTGGTGTCGATGTATCAAAGAATTCCCCGCGTTCTCAATGCGCGTCAACATTTGCCGCTGCCGCGCTTTTAGGAGGGCCGGGTAGCGGCGAGGAAGTCATCGTTCGCCGCGCCAACGAAAGCACAAGACAGGCGATGCGCCAAAAAGCAAAGCACGGCGTTTTGCGGGCGATCATAGCTCAGGTCGTGACCAGTCTGGCAACGCTCCTTGCGCCGCTCACAGCGATGGCCGAATCTACTATTGTGGGCGCAGACCAAGCGACGGCTGCCGGTGAAGATACTGCACCGGAGTCGCTTCGCGTGAACAATGGCTTTGACCTTACCCGTCCTCAGACCGCGTTTGAAGTGCGCGGTTTGGACGAGACTTCTTCGAACGATACGAGCGAGACGAACCGGGCCCAAATGGCCTTGCGGTTGGAAGGCATGATCCCCCTCGATGTTGGCTGGCGCCTGGGTGTGCACGCGCAGGTTCCCCTCGTGCAAAAAACGACCACTGATTTTGAGACAGGAAGTGCTGATCACGAGTTTGGACTTGGCGATGCGTCCTTTCAGGCGGTTGTTGCGTATGCGATAAACGACCGCTGGGCTGCCGCCGTGGGAACGCGCGTGGTCGCGCAAACCGCGGCCGGCAGCCTTGGAAGCGGCGAATGGCAAGTCCAGCCGGGGTTCGGCGTACGCTATATGCTGTCCGAATTGGGGGAGGATTGCTATTTTGTTCCTTCAATGCGCTATGCGACGAGCATCCCGGGCAATGCACAAGCACGAAGGATCAGCGAACCCCAGATCGCCCCTACCCTCAATATCGATTTTCCTGGCCCCTTATTTATAACCTTTTACCCAAGCAACGATATTCGCATCAATTATGGAGCGCCCATAGCTGGTCAGACCGGACGGCTATTCCTCCCCTTCGATGCCTTGATTGGCGTGCGGCTAAGTGACCAGGTGGCACTCTCCCTTGAAGGCAGCGTGCCAATCGTCAAAGCCTACCCGGTTTACAATTTCAAGACCGAGATGAAGCTGCGGATACTGTTTTGAGCGAAAAGAATATGGTCACTTCAAGCCTCTGTCCAAAGATACTCCGCGCAGATCGCCGTAATGATTGCGGAAGGATGAGCGAATAAGCGACCCTGCGGCCGGCGATCCGTCTACGGGTATTTCACAGGCGTGATAGACGGACAACGGAGTTGGTCCACTAATGGTCCAGTCCAGTTCTCGTTAAGGGCAACCGTCGGCGCATCTCAGTCGGAATGCCCCAACACAAAGCCAAAAACTGGATTTTTCGACAGCATCGACCGATGCTAGACATCGGCCAATCGCTCACTAAGCCGCGCCAAGTTCACCCTCGCCCTTCCCAGTTGTGTGGCATTTCATTATAATGGCTTCTGTCGAGCCTTCTGAAAGGAGGGGGGGTACGCGCTTTCGCTCCCTTGGTTTGCAGCGTGGCGGATGCGCCACTTGCTGTCCGCGCCCAGTAGCCGGAGAAACTGCCGACTATCGGACTTATCATTCCCACTACACCTTCGGCCGCTAAGCCATTGGTTGCCGCCTCTGCAAAGGGCGGGCGACTACGGCTGAACCAAGGACCGAATCTACTGCAGCTAGCAACTTCGGTCATCACAATCCTAGCTAGCGCTAGAATGAAAGGGAGGAAGTTATGTCTGACACAACAAGGCAAGGCGACTGGACGAAGCCTGCGGCCATGGCGATCCCCGAAGGGGGCTTCTTCAAGGATGAAGTTCAGCAAGGCAGATACGGCCCGATTTTTCCCAAGACTCCGGCTTGCTACGGCTTCTCCATCATCGCGAAGATCATCCCCGGACGGGAGCCGGTCTTCTATGAGTATGCCAAGAACATCGAGAAGGCTGTGGCTGGTCAGCCTGACGTCCTTGCCGTGCTCAAGCTGCATTACCTCCGATGGAACCTTTTCGACATCAAGGGGGAAACCTATTTCCAATACATGGGCATTTTCGATACCGACTTCGATAAATATGTCGAGGATGCGGTTGGCCTCTTTGCGGCCTCCGGTCTCAACACCGTTTTCGAAAATCTGGAGGGCTTTCCGAAAGATTGGAAAACGAACGCCCCGGCATTCATCAAGTTTGTCCGTGACCATCATCGCCCGAGCTTCCTTGAATATGGCGAATATCCGTTCGTCAGTGCGGACGAGATCAAGAAGGCCCTGCAGCTCAAGGCTGCCTTCTCGAACATGCTCGACCAGATGCAGTAAATCCCCCGCAGGGGACGCGCCATGCTTGAAAACGACGACATCCAGCACATCCTGCTGACCCGCACGCCCGCGCTCACGGGGCGATACGAATTTCTTTCGTTTCGCAACGCAGCGAGCGGACGGGCCTGGCTGTCGGCGATTCGGGAAAAGGCGCAGTCGGCCGCGGAAGTCATGGCTTCGGTCGAAACGGACAAACGCTGGGTAACGGTGGCCTTCACCTGGAACGGTCTGCGCGCACTAGGCGTGGATGAGGATTCGCTGGCCACCTTCCCCGAAGAGTTCAGACAGGGCATGGTCGCCCGCGCGGAAATGCTCGGCGATACGGGGGAGAATCATCCCAACAACTGGGTGGGCAGCCTCGCCAGCCCGGACCTCCACGCCATCGCTATCCTGTTCGCCCGTGACGCAGCCGAGCGCAATCGCTGTCAGGCCGAACACGCCAAACTCGTCGCACAGTGCGAAGGCGTTGAGGTGCTCTCCGTGCTGGACCTGGAGGCAACGCCGCCGTTCGAGTACGCGCATGACCATTTCGGCTACCGCGACCGGCTTTCCCAGCCGGTCATCGAGGGCACTGGCGAAGTGCCAACGCCCGGCACCGGCGCGTCGCTCAAGCCGGGCGAATTCATCCTCGGCTACCCGGATGAAGACGGGCCGCCCGCCAATCTGCCGCAACCAGAAATTCTTTCCCGCAACGGCAGCTACATGGCTTATCGCCGCCTGGAAGAGCATGTCGGCAAGTTCCGCGACTTCCTGCGCGAGCACGGCAAGACGCCCGAAGAACAGGAACTGATTGCGGCAAAGCTGATGGGCCGCTGGCGCAGCGGCGCACCTTTGGTGCTGGCACCCGACAAGGATGATCCGGCGCTCGGTGCCGATCCGCAGCGCAACAACGACTTCAACTATAAACAGATGGACCCGCATGGCTATGCGGTGCCGCTCGGCTCGCACATGCGGCGCATGAATCCCCGCGACACGGCGCACAATATGAACCGCCGCCGCATGATCCGCCGCGGCGCCACCTATGGCCCTCACCTGCCGGAGAAAGCAGCGGAAGACGGGGCCGAGCGTGGCATTGCTGCTTTCGTGATCTGCGCGAGCCTCATCCGCCAGTTCGAGTTCGCGCAAAACGTCTGGGCAAACGACCGGAACTTTCACGAGCTTGGTAACGAACGCGACCCGATCATCGGCAACCAGGACGGCACGCTCGAATTCAAAATCCCTAAACGCCCGATCCGCAAAAAGATCACCGGCCTTCCAGCATTCACCACCGTGCGGGGCGGCGCCTACTTCTTCCTTCCTGGTATCAAGGCGCTTCGATATCTTGCGACATTGGATGATGTCCATTGAAACGGGATAGGTCGATTGACATCATCGTTATCGGCGCTGGACCGGCGGGCGTACTCGCCGCCCTGCGAGCTGCGGATCTGGGCGCGCGTACCATGCTGGTAACTCGCGCTGAATTTGGCGGCATGGCCGCGAACGACGGACCAGTTCCGGTGCGGACCCTAGCCCATGCTGCCCGGCTGATTCGTGAAGCTCGACAGTTGGGTCAATATGGTATCGGCGTGGGCAAGCCGGTCCTGGATTATCCCCGGCTGCTCGCGCGCGTGCGCGAGGTCGTCGACGATGTGAGTGCGCATTCTTCCTTGCGCCGGCAGATCGATTCCCTGGGCGTGATAGTCCACGAGCACGCCGGTGTTGCGCGCTTCGCCGACCAGCACACTGTCGAGACCGAAGACGGCCTGAGGCTTCAGGCTGAAAAGATCATCATTTGCACGGGCGGTGTGAGCCGGCGGCTCTCAGTTCCCGGCTTCGAGTTGACAAGTACACATAGCGACGCCTGGGGATTGACCTCCGTCCCTTCGTCGATGTTGATCATTGGCGCCGGAGCAACAGGGGTGCAGATCGCCTCGATTTTCAACGCATTTGGCTCACGAATCCAACTCTTCCAGACTGGCCCACGCATCCTGCCGAGTGAGGATGAAGATGTATCGACAGCGGTTACGGCGGCGTTCCGCGACTCATGCATCGTGGTGCATGAGAACTTCGGCGCCATCGAGTCTTTCGAGAAGACCCCGACGGGGGTCCGAATGATCTTCTCCAGGAACGGCAACCGGGACAGCGCCGAGGCGACACTAGCGGTCGTGGCGGTAGGCTGGGTCGCCGATTCTGCCGGGCTGAGGCTCGCTACGGCTGGAGTCGAGACCGATCATCGAGGGTTCGTGCAGGTTGATGAGTATCTGCGGACTTCCACGCCACATATCTTCGCCGCTGGGGACATTACCGGTCGCCTGATGTTGGTCCCTCAAGCAATACAGGACGGCTTCGTGGCGGCCACCAACGCCGTGCTGGGCCCGACCATGAAGATTGGGGACCCTGTGAGTCCTATCGGCAGCTTCACGGACCCGGAGTATGCCCAGGTGGGTCTCACTGAAACAAAGGCGCGTGAAACACACGATGTCGTGACCGCAGTTGTACGCTTCGACTCGACCACGCGCACAATCATTGACGGGCGCACGATGGGCTTTTGCAAACTGATCGTCGACCGCACGACCTGCAGGATATTGGGCTGCCACGTTGTTGGTGAGCGGGCAGTGGAGATCACCCAGATAGCGGCGATAGCCATCGCCGCCAGGATGCGGGTGAACGACTTGGCTCATATCCCGCTCTCGTTTCCTACCTACGCAGGAATATTGGCTCGCGTTGCGGCCAGCGCGACACGCGAACTCAATCTTGAAGTGGGTTGGCAAGCCCATCAAGCAGAGAGCGCCCGGCATCAATTCTGAGGGTACGACGGGAATAAGGTAACAGCCATGAGCACTCTAACACCGGCACGCACCTATAACCAAAACCACATCGCTCGCAAATACACGGCTGGCAAACGCCGCCTGAGCATCTACTGGACGTGGAGCTACCCGTGGGAAGCCCAGCGCGACCCCGCGGCAATGGAGAACCGCTTCTCCACGATGACCGAGGTCCGCACCGTGCTGTGGCCGGCCTACGAGACGCCGGAGTGGAGTGCCGCGCAATTCCTCCAGGGGATCGCCGGTACGTTGGAGCTTTTTCACCGCTCCACGCTCAGCTTCCAGGAAATTGCCGGTGAAGCCACCGGCCACCCAGTCGCGGTCTTCCAGCGCATCGACCAGGCCGGCTACAAACTGCCGATTGATGAACGGATTCTAGCCGACGCCGATACCCTCCTGGTTTTCGGATTGGACCACCTTCTTTCCGAACAGGAAGCCACAGCAGAGGAAATCGCCGCCATTCGAGAGTGGCTCAAGCGCGAAGGCACCTGCCTGCTGCTCGCGCCGCATCACGATGTCGGCTTCACCAGCGACTTGAAGCAGCGGCAGATGGAATACCTCCATCACGGCGACACGCTCGTGCCGCGCCAACAGCGCTTTGGGCAATATACCCGTTCCCTGATGAGTGCGCTCAATGTACCGGTGCACAATACCTACGGACTCCGTCCGGCGTTGGTCAAAGGCACGAAGGAGATCGCGCCACTTACGGCTTTCCGGGACATGGACAAGCTGGGACTCCTCAACAACGTCCCTACGCTCAATTTCCATCCGCACCTGCCGCACTATGAGCTAACTTCCAAAGACACCAAATCCGTGCATCTGCTCGCGCGCCAGCCCATTGATCTCGATCGTCCCCACCCTTTCACCGCTGCCGGCAATACGGAGTTCAATTGTCTGCTCTGGATGCCGCCAAATCAGCAGCGCGCAGGCGACATCGTGCTCGTGGACTCAACCAATTTCACCACGCTCTTCGGAGGCACGGAGAGTCTGCAAAACTTCTGGAGGAATTTCGCCTTGATGAAATGAACGCCGGCAGCTGTGGACGCCTTGAGCGCTTCCGGAAGAGCCTTGGCACGGCGAATGGATCGCAGAGCTGCTCTGTGAGATCTTCAGCCAGCGTCTGTTCGAGGAATGGACCAGCGCCTTCGGCAGCCAGCGTGCTCAACGGCGCGCCGCTCGATCGGCTCACGTTATCCTGAAGCTGGAGAGCTACCTGCTCAAGCAATCAACCGACATCCACCAGATGACGGCCTTAAGCTTTCCGACCGACGTGGCAACCTATTCCTCGGCAGGGAAGCCCTAGTAAATCGCACTTCGTCGGAAACCACGCGACTGCACTGGGCGGCACTGTTGCATTGGCTATAAATCGACGAAATCGCAGAGAAAATTCTCATTGAAATCTATCATCGATTCCGCGAATTTTCGCTCAGCGATGCAACAGTGCCGTCGCAAGTTGTGCGGCCAGGGAGGCGCCCGCAGTCTCGTTGAAGCTTCATTATCGTTTCGCTAGACTCTATTCCACAAATCCTCGCGCGCGGCCGCCGTAGACTTTGCAGGAGCAGCCAGTCCCAAGCCACCCCGGCTCATGGAGCAAGCAAGTCTTCACGGAAGTCGCGCAATAATTTCCGGGGCCTGCCCCAGCGCCCGGCTCGGAGACCGCCACGCTGCGGCCGGTCATCAAAGGCGCTGTCACATCGGCAGCCAGTGCCTCAGGAGGGGTCGCGTATCCAGGATACTCCGCCACGCTTCGGCCCGTCATCAGGGGCGCGGTCATTCCGGGGGACGCATGCGGGTATCCAGGATAATACACGCACGTATGCCAGGCATCGTTGTACCAGCAACCTACTTCAGCTGCTGGAGCTGGGCGGCTGGCCATCAGCGCTACGCCAGATACGGCGATGGCCAACAATATGCCAGAGCGTTTCATGGCATTCTCCTTTTCAAACGCGGCGTCCGAATCTATCGAGCGCCGTCACCGTCACATGTTGCACATCAGGAGGAAGGCAAGACCTCGGCGTTATTATATTTTGCGCCTGTCGATCGCATGGCAAAGCTGTCCATGTATATCGATTATGGTAGCCATTCAGAGATGATGACTTTGCCCGCTTCTTCCAGGCCTGCCTGTCTGCGGGGGCGTGGAATGCGATAGCGTCGGTAGTTTCCGATGTCGATCCATCCTTTATCGGGGTAGAGATTTTTGAGTGGCAGGCGGAGATGGCCGCTCGTCCGGTGGGAACTGGAGCATGATAACGCATCCTTTGGCACAATTGCTGGAGGCTGAAATGCTGGGAGTTTGACACAATGAGAAATCCATCCCCCGTCATAATTGATTCTAATCCACCCCTAATTCATCCCGGGCTGAAAACGCCGCGAGCGGCCGCCATCGCCGGTATCCTTTTTTCTCTCCTTCTCACTTGCAGCCTCTGGTTATTTTGGCAGTCAGTGCCCGTTAGCCCCCATGAGACCGGTTCATGGCTGAAGACGAGTTCGGAAAGAGTGTCTCTTGCGTTGAACCTCATTCCATTTGCAGGAGTTGCTTTCCTGTGGTTTCTCGGTGTGTTGCGTGATCGCCTGGGGGAGAAGGAAGACCAGTTTTTTGCGACCGTTTTCTTGGGAAGCGGTCTCCTGTTCCTTGGAATGATATTCGTTACAGCTTCGGCTATGGGAGGTCTCATCCATGCCTATTCAGTTGCAACCGGCGAACTAGTCGGTTCTCCTGCATTTTCTTTTGGCCGCGCATTCGCTTTTGACGCCATGCAAATTTACGCATTCAAGATGGCTGCGGTTTTTATGATCTCGACGTCTACGCTTGCTATAAAAACCCAGCTTGTCACACGTTTGATTGCATATCTAGGATACGCGTCTGCTCTGTTCCTTCTTATTGGCAGCGGCTATCTTGACTGGGCCCTGTTCATTTTTCCTGCATGGGTCCTGTTGGTAAGCGTCTACATCCTGTTCGATAATTTGCGCGGCTCGAATAATTAAAGATTAACCGAGGGACGATAAGGAAGCGTCAGAGGACGTAGTCTTTCACTCGCGCCACGATGGCGTCGTGGACCGCCTCTTAGCGATCCAGCCTCATCACCGGTCCTCGGCTTGAAACCCCGGTGGCGCATGCTCCCACGGGTAACCCCTCGCTGCCTTCTCGTAGCCGAAGCGATACAAAGCGCGCATGTATCCCGGATCGAATTGCTCCTTGTGCTCTGCCTGAAAGTCGTCGCCGATATAAGCGACGTTGAAGCCCGCGCCAGCGCGTTGCATCGTCAGATAAATCCGATAGAGATCGCCAAGGCCGATATAGTTGATCATTATCGAGACGGCCTTGCCGGCAATCGGAAGGGTTGCCCTCTGCACATCGCTCCATTCGGCTGTCAGTGGGAACGCCCCTGGTATGGAAGCGGACGCAAGCGAGATTCGACAGACGAGATCGGCCGCGCTTGGATGGCCGCTCGCGGCGATCGCTCCAATGTTCCACAGGACGGGCAGACCGGCATCGAGATCGGTGGTCTGAATCAGCAGCGCATCTGCGAAAGGCCGCAGAGCGGACCGTCAGCGGCCTCTGGGACGCCATCGGCCGCCTCATCGATCTCTTCACGCCGCAAGAATGAGCAAACTTCTTCGCCGCCACAGGTTACGATGCAACCTGCACGAAAAACGCTCTAAATGTGGGACCGGACAAGGGGTGAACATCTTCCGATTCCGTGTTGCAAGCGTGTTGTATGGAACCGCCGCGAATGGTTCGGAACAGATGGAAATCCAAGGAAAGACAAGGGAGCAAAGGAAACCGGCTACGCGCGCGCAGGAGCCAATTTCAGAGCACCTTCCACATTGAAATTGCTGGCGAGGTGGTAGCGGAGGCGGGACTCGAATTAATATTATAAGCTATTGAAATAAATGGTATGTTGATTTATTAAAAATAATTTATACCAACAAAGATACCAACATATCTTTAGGCTAGGGTCGGCTTGTGGATGATATCGCCCCCTTGGCGGCCGCGGCTGCGCAAAAGGATTTTCGTAACCTCATCGAGTTCGATGACGATGTGTGGCGCCGCAACCGCACTGAAATGCCGTCGTGCTAGAACAACGACTAGCGATTCCGATAGTCGCTCGGGGCGCCCGTGTTATTGAAGGCGGGAGCCGTCATTAATTCGTCCTTGGTGCGATTAAGCACCAGCCAATCCCTGCCGTCACGAGCTGCGGCTTTCAATTCTTTGAACGGAATCACAACGTCTTTCTGGTTAACGCCAAGGAAACCGCTGCTGACGTTGATGATCGCTGCTGTAACGTTGCCGTTGCTATCGATCACAAGATTTGTGACACTGCCGATCTTCTGATCGGAAGGATCGTAAACACTGGCCTTATAGACATCTGAGGCGAGCCACTGGCCGGTCGAAAGCGTGGTTTCTGCGAGGGAAAGGCCGCTGGCGAAAGCGAGAACCGAGACGGCCAAAGCGAACGTCCGTAGCATAAGTGATTTCCTTTGCAGTAGCGTCGCCCCGTAGGTCTTAAACGTCAGTCTCAGACCTTAGTTCCAATCGAGCAACCCCGAGCGCGATTGGTTTCTAGCGGGCGTATTGGCGCTAAAGCCTTGGCTCCGGCTGGGCAACGACGCCGCAAGGATAATCGTGACCGCCGCATCTGTAGAAATGGGCCGTGTTTTCCAGGGATCGCACAACGAGCCAAATAATCGGCTGAAGAAGCATCAAAGTGGCAATCAAGACAGCAAGAAAATTGCGGCCAACAAATGCCTTCCAACGAGAGTAAACTTGTTTGCCATTTTCTCTTAAATTCATTCCCGTTGTCCGCAGGACGATCATGATACTGCGGCTGAATGTCCCTCTTTTGGCTGAATTTGGCAACACCATTTAAGCCCGTGGCCGAAGGGCGTTGGCCACCGCTGAGAGATTGCCGACGAAACCGCAGCGTCCACCCAGCGACACTAAAATGCCGCTCGGGAGCTGGGCTGAGTGTGTGTCGGCCACTGCCCCGCCGCGGGACGGGGCCAACGGCCACCGCAAGGCCGTTGGGGGCTTCCTGTGCGGTGAGCGCCATCGGTGGGGGCCGCAAGGCCGCGCCCTGTCCTGGATCGGGGTGAACGACTTTATTCACCCCGGAACGTTCGCCGTTACGGCGAGTTTGCAAGCCGACAACGTCTATCCGCAGCAAAATAAAGGAGACCATTATGCGCAGTTTGCTGTTGGCCTCGGGCGCGTTTCTCATGTTGGTTGTAACCTCAGCATGGGCTGGCCGGCCGGTGACTGATGAGGAAGGGGTTAAGCTGTCGGAAGAAGTCGCCGCTGCGGGATGTTCGGGCGGCAAGATGGAATTCGATGATGGAAAATATGAGGTTGAAGACGCGGAGTGCAGTGATGGGCAGTCATACGAACTTAAGTTCGACGCCGGCTTCCAGCTGATCAAAAAGGAATTGGAGGATTGATCGCAAAATGATGAATTGCGCTGCGGCGGCGCGTCGGCTGGGTCAGTGCTGGCGCCGCCTAGGAGAGATTACTTTTTCGCCACAGTCACCGAAATAGGGTTAGAGGCAATCCCGTTCGCCACCGCGAACAGCGTCGCAGCGCCTGTCTCGATGCCAGCGGGAACCGTGAAATTGGTCGATGACACCGCCCCGGGGGTAACGCCCATGCTGCTGTGACCGAATGTCCTGGCATAGAAAACGTGTTTAGTCTTTGCGATGACAATTCGAACCAGTGGGTAGTTTGTGGCTGATTGGTAGCCTTCGCCATAGGCTGCAGCTTGTGACACGCCATTCAATTGTTTTCCCGTCAGGGGATAGCTCATCCCAGTGACGAGAGTCGTGGGAACCGTAGTGATCGTGGGTGCTGTGCCGTCCGCTATGGCTCCCGAATCGGTGTAGAGTTCAATGTCACCGAACCGGCTATTGAACATGACCTGACCTGTCGGCAGCACGATCATGTAACCGTAGTACGCCGAAAGGTTTACCGCGTTTCGCGGGTCGGGAATAATCTGCTTCAGGTTGGTGCCGTCGAACACAAAGAAATGAGCAGGTGGTTGATTCCCGACGCCGGGGCTCGCCATGACCAACACATTGCCACTGGGAAGCAGGGCGGCAGGACTGTCGCCGGCGCTATACTGACCGGTACTCGTTCCGTTCGGGTTGGGAAAATCCGGGGCTGGTTTCCAGGTCCCCTCCAGAGAGTCGTACACGGCGGTATGGCCCGTGGCTCCGGCAGCAAACACGGTGCCATCGGGGCGCAACAGTTGCGGCCCCATTTCATGCGTTCCGCTACCATCCTTATTGGTATCGGGGAGCAAAACAATCGTGCTCCCCCCACAGATCCATCGGCCCGAAGTGCATTTAGAGCAGGACTTGCGAATCAACTCGGGCAGGTACAACTCAGAATTCGTCAAATATTGCAGATTGTTGGTGTCGACGGTGAGCACACGCCCGTTGGGAAGTAACGTCCAATTCTCTTTGGCGTTAATATCGGCCTTACCCTTGCCTGTGACGGTCCAGCTGAGATCGGTTGGATTGAACAGCACCTGTTCGATTGTCGAGATTCCACCGATCATGAAGGTGCCGTTGGCCAGTACCGTGCTGGCAGCCGCGCCAATTTTTTCCCATCCCTTTCTATCGGGGGGTGACACTGGTGCCCATTTGTTGGCGAGCGGATCATAAATCGCACCGAGATTGGTGAACACTTGTTGGCCGTTGTTGTAGTTACCACCTTCGATGATGACCCGCCCGTCGGGCAGGATGGCGGATGCGAAGTATAGCGGCGCGTAACCCGACGGCAGCGAAGCCAATTTCGACCACTTGCCGTTCAGGTAGCTGCCATTGACATCGGGGGTCAGCCGCCACCAGTTGCTGCTGCCATTGTTCTTCGATCCCTGATCGTGCACCATCACGGTTCCATCCGTCAGCAACAGCATGGCCCCCGCAAAGAAAGTTGGCTGTCGGGTCAATCGTTGCCAAGGAGACGGTGCGGTGGCAGACAAAGGGACCGCTCGTGTTAATGGCTGCCGTGAGGTCACAGGCTGCTTCATATCCGGCTGGGCCTGCCGCTTGAAAGTCTGATTTGAAACGGCCGACAATGGCGGCGGTGGCGGAGTTTGCGCCAAGGCAGCGTCCAGCCTGACGGACCAGACGAACAAGCCCAGGGCTAACGTCTGAATATACAATCGCTTATTCATTCAAGTTCCTTGGCACGGATGCAAAGTCAGGCGTACGAAAAGGATGAAGATTTTATAGCATTGGGCCACTGAATTTAGCAAAGGTTGACAATATTGCAGTGGCCGCGTTCTGAGCGGACGAACGCATTGCGGGTCGCCCCGTGCTGGCGAATGTCGCCAGCCGGATTAACCAAGCGAGGATCATCGTTCCCCCGGCGAACGCATTAACCCTGGAGACCGGCCACATGCGCAAAAGATCATTCCGGCAATGGCAGTAAGAGTTGGACGCCGCCTCGCCGTCATTGAGACCAAACAACCATCAACAAGGCCACAAATCCTGGCGCACAATGTGCGATGGGTTGATTTCCAAAAAGGATTCTGCCGATGAAAGGTATGCTGCTAATCGCACTGGCCGCCACTCTCGTGCTTCAGGCTCAAGCGGCCGCGACTGCCACCAGGGGTCCGATCTCGCCGCCGCGCCCATCTGTTCGCAGCACTGCGGAAGATTCCGGAAATTATTACGTGCCCTATGTGAAAGATGCATCGGGAACTCCGGTGCCAATCATGCAAATACCAAGCAGCGTCGTCGTTGTTCCGCAACAGGTGATCCAAGACCAGCAGGATACAACCATTTGCGGCGCGTTGCAGAATGTCAGCGGTGTATCCTGCCGGTAGTCCATTTGTGTGATTACCCCGCCGCCGCGCGCTCGCCTCGCAAAGTTGGCTCAAAATTCGACAGCATAACAACATTGTAGATTATCAAGCCTGCTGCCAATTCGGAACATGCCCGTTTGGCGAGATCGGCTTTTTATCGCCTTAACCCGGCAAGCGGCGAACACGCCCGACTTCTTCTCTATCCGATCGCGTCGTCGAACTCAGGGAAAGGCTACAGTCTAACGCGCTGCCGTGATGCTTCCCTTGGCTCGCCCCAGCCTGCAAAGAAATCACAATAGGTGATTATGTATTTGAAACGCCTCTCCTATCTTATTGCGAATCGGATTGGGAGGATGAAGTTGGCGGTTGTTTCCATGGCTGGACAGCTGGCGCCTCGGGCCATTTGGAGTGCCGCCTGGTCGAGCGCTGACGACCCCGAGCTGCCGACGACGCGGGCCGACTGGACATGCCCGTTGCGGCCAATCGTGAGGGCGAGGCGGACCGTTCCTTGTTCACCCCGCGCCCGCGCCGCTTCCGGGTAATGTCTGGCCAGGCTCCCAAGCCCCGCCGCGCAGGCGCTCCGCGCGGCGGCGGCGGCCGCCGAATTCGCGGCGTGCGAGGAGGCCGCGCGCGACGCCGCCGCGGAGGCGCGGGGCGGCGCGCTGGTGCGCGGCGCTGGCGGCTCATGCACCCGTTTCACCACCGGCTTCGGGATTTCCTTTTCGATTTTCTTCGGCTTTGGTTTTGGCTTATGCGGCGTCATCAGCACGACGTTGGGCTTCGGCGTGGGGGCAAGCTCCGGTACCGGAATCGTCTGCTGCTGTTCGACCTCCTCGGGCTGCGCCTCGGTCATTTGGGGTCCCGGGGTGACCTCGGCGGGCGACTGCGTGGGCGGCGCGACGTCCAGGGGCGCAAGCTCGATCATGATCGCCGCCGGAGGCTCCCCGCCGGCCCGCAAGTCACGGATATACAAGATCCAAAAGACGATCGCCGCGTGAACAAGGATGACTGCGGCGGCGGCCAAGAGCCAGCGCTGCCAGGACGGCTCATCCCCGGGATGCAGAACCGTCTTGGCGACCGTCACGGCCTCGGCTCCAGAGTTTGACTGGCTGGAGGCTTGCCTCCTGACAGCGGGCCCTCCTCAGCGGCGGCCGCCTCCATGCCAACCAGACCGATCTTCAAATAGCCGGCAGCCCGCAGGAGGTTCATCGTTTCCATCACCTCGCCATAGGGCACCTTGCGGTCGGCGCGCACAAAAATCCGCTGCTCCTTGTCGCCCTGGGTCGCGGCATCAAGAGCGCCCGCCAAAGTCTCGCGGCCAATGGGATCGTCCCCAAGCGCCAGCGTAAGATCCTGTTTCACCGTCAAAAACAGCGGCTTATCGGGACGCGGCGCGGGTTGCGCGGTGGACGCCGGAAGATCGACATTCACATCAACCGTCGAAAGCGGCGCCGCCACCATGAAAATGATCAGCAAAACCAATATGACGTCGATGAATGGCGTCACGTTGATTTCGTGGGTTTCCTCGACGCGATCCTCTTCGAGGGAAAGACGCATGGCCATCGGGCTTACTCCGCGGATTCGTGCAGACGGACGACCGGGGCCTTTTCCTTTTGCGGCGGCAATTCCTCGCGGTCGAGGTCGCGGGAGAGGTGGCGCAGAACTTCCGCCGCCGCGTCGCCAAGCTGCGCCCGATAGGACGTAATGGAACGGGCGAACCCATTGTACATCACCACCGCCGGAATGGCCGCGACCAGCCCCATGGCAGTCGCTAGCAAAGCCTCGGCGATGCCGGGCGCCACCACCGCGAGGTTGGTCGTGTTGGTCTTCGAAATCCCAATGAAACTGTCCATGATTCCCCAGACGGTTCCAAAAAGCCCGATAAAGGGCGCCGTCGCCCCGACCGTCGCGAGAATCCCTGTGCCCCGCATGATCCTCCGTCCCGCATATGCCTCGATGCGCGACAGCAAGGTGGCCGTGCGGTCCTTGACGCCCTCAATGGCAAGGCCCTCGGAACGGTCGGCTTCGCCCGCGGCGGCGGCAACAAAACGCGCGATGGGGGATGTCTCGGAGCCGAGCTCTTTTTCCGCGACGCGGAGGCTCGCGGCATGGGCGAGAATCTCGAAATTGCGGCGCGCCCGAGCCTTGGCCATCCAGAGTTCGATCGTTTTCGCCAGCCAAACCGTCCAGGTCGCGAGCGAGGCCAGCGCCAGCCCCACCATGACAATTTTCACGGGCAGGACGGCGCTGAGAAACATGCCCCAGGGGGAGAGATCCCGCGGCAGGGTTGACGGCAGCACTGCTTCGGTGACGTGCGGCGAAGGACTGGCGGCTTCGGCGGCAGGCACGGAGGATTCCGCGGCGGGCGCAACCGTCTGCCCCGCCGTCACCGGCGCGGCCTCAGGGGGTGAAACAGGTGTAGAAGAGGGCGGCGCAGCAGGCTGGGAAAGCGTGGCTGCCAGTGGAGCGTCCGGCGAAGGCGCCGAGGTCTGCGCTTGAAGCGGGCCAGCGCAGACTATCGCACCGAGCAAAGCCGCCAAAATTGCCACAGCAAGATCTCGATCCACGTTCCGCCTGACCAAATGGTTATCTTTCAGTGACATCATTTCTTTTCTCCTCATGGCATTCTTCCAGGCACCGCCGGATCGAATACCGGTTTTGAGTCGGCTGGGTATGGACTGTCTGTCTAACCTTCCCGGCAGATGTCCGCGATCACACCTGTGTCCATTGCCGCAGCAAATTGTGATAGGTCGCGGTCAGCGAGACCAGCGCGGAATGACCGGGAACGTCCTTTGTCAATTGGATGATCGTCGCGTCGAGGTCGAATAGCAGCGCACGCCTCGTTTTGTCGGGAATGAGACTTTGAATCCAAAAAAACGACGCGAGGCGCGAACCGCGTGTGATCGGCGCGACCTCATGCCGGCTGTCAGCCGGATAGACAACGAGATCCCCGGCCGGAAGTTTGACCGTGTGGCTGCCGTAACTGTCTTCGACGGCCAATTCGCCGCCTTCATATTCATCGGGCGAACTCAGAAATAATGTCGCCGATACGTCGGTGCGGATGCGGATGCCGCCATCGACGGTTTGGCGAATAGCGTTGTCGACATGCAAACCGAAACCCATCCCCGCCTCGTACCGATTGAACAGTGGTGGAAAAACTGTGTGCGGCAGAACCGCCGAAATAAACAATGGGGAACGCTGTAAAGCGCGGATGACCATGTCGCCGAGCTCGCGATGTTCGGGACCCCCTTCCGCCAATTGCAGATTGTTCTTCACCTGCTTCGACTGATGCCCTGCCGTGGCGCGCCCATCAATCCAGGCAGCGCGTTCCATAGCCTCGCGGCACTGTGCGAGCTGTGTCTGGTCGAGAACGTCGGGGATATGGACGATCATGTGAACTCAAAGGTTGGAGGGTCGTGACGCACGAAATCCACGAAATCGTCTCCCGCGACGAAGTAAGGATAATGCGGCCGGCCCGCGACGGCTGAGCCATATGATTGTGCCGGTCACTAGCAGAAATGCGGGAGCAACACCGCAGAGGAATGCGATAAGCCGCCAGGCCGCTCCGTGATGCTTCGCCTCATGGACGCGGCGTAGCCAGGCGGTGAAGGCATCACCAGTTGTGGATTGGCGCGTGCTGGTGATGGCGGAGGTCGCATCATCGACCAGCACTGTTTGCGACACGCCGCCGGTTTTTGATACCTGGACGCGCCAAAACTTGCTTTGCTCCGTGGGGGGCGACAGAGAGACGGGCGATAGGCCTTCGCCACTTTGCAAAGCAAGCTCGATCACACGCTGCGGGTCTTGCGTGGGCTGCCGTATCGGCTCGATGCCAGGCATAGGACGCGGCGCTTGCGGTGTGAGCTCGGTAAATATCGCGATCACGGCCCGCGACTGCTGCGGAAAGCTCAGGTAGATGCCGGTCAGCGTCATGACCGCCAAAGGACCCGCGATCCAAAATCCCAGTGTGCGGTGCAGATTTAGGCTTACATTCGACCCACGCTGCCACCGCAAGGCACGGAGCATCCCTCCAAAGCGCGGCCACCATATAAAGGCACCGCTCAATGCCATCACCAAAAGGCCCGTGCCGATCCAGCCGACGATCTGACGGCCCGTCAATCCGTCGACCATGAGGTTCGCATGCAACGCATGTGCAAACCCCACAACACTGTCGCTGCTGCCGGCAATCCCAAGAATATTGCCCGTGGGAGGATCGAGATAGGCCACGCGTGTTTGCCCACTACTCCGCAAGAGTACCGTGACCGGCATATCAGTGCTCAGAGGCCAACGCAGAACAACTGCCCGGCTCCCGGGCGCCGCCGCCACCGCATTGGCGAGATACACTCCGGCGGTTCGCTCAATGCCTCCTGATGTCACGGCATAGCGGGAAGGCTCAAGGAAGCGATCCAGTTCCGTGCCGAAAACCAGCATGGCGCCCGAAAGACCAAGCGGAACGAACAGGAGGCCGAGTCCAAGCCCGATCCAAAGGTGGACTTGACGCAGCATCCGCCGGACGAAGCTGGCGCGGGAACTTTCCATGACGGCCTGAAGCGAGGGAACCTGATCCGATGGGCCTGTTTATTGCCAGAATCCTATATAAGTCAAGAATAACATAGATTTTAATTATTCTAATTTAATATTGTTGTGAATATATCATCATGACACAAAACATATATCTAATAATGCGTCGAGTATTGATCATCATATTCTTAGAGATATAAAGAAAACATGATAATCTATACTTTAGAAAACTTCTAAAGTAACGACCGGGAGCCAAATCATGACGCGGGAAAGCACCAAAAAGTTGGCCGCAAGCGAGCGCACAAAGTCCGATCGTTCTCCCTCCAAATTTATTCTGGCCAAGGCCCGGGCGCCCGTGGCGCGAGCGGTTATTGGTCTTGGCTCAGTGATGTACGCAGGTGCCGCAGCGCCCCAAGAGGCGAGCCAAGAAGTGGCGCAAGACACCGATCAGGAGGTCACTCAGGACGTTAGCCGCAAATCGCCCCGGAAAACTGAAAGCACTAGCGCCGGAACAATAACGCTCGATCCGGTCGACGTGGTCGCAGGAACGGGCGGCGGCAGCGACTATAACCCACGCACGCTGGGGCTAAACCGCATTCCGACGCCGATCCTGGACACGCCGCAAAGTATCACAGTCGTTCCGCAGCAACTCATCCAGGACCAACAAGATTCAACTGTCGTCGAGACGCTGCGTAATGTTCCAGGCGTCACCTTCTTCGGCGGCGAGGGCGGCACCCAAGGTGACAACATCGCCATTCGCGGCTATTCGGCGCGTAACGATTTTTATCGCGACGGCGTTCGCGATCCCGGCTGGTACACCCGCGACACATTCAGCGTCCAGAATGTCGAGGTGCTGAAAGGGCCATCGTCGTTTCTGTTCGGACGCGGATCGACAGGCGGCGTCATCAACATGACCAGCAAATTGCCGCTCTTCGCGACGTTCGGACGCGTCGACATGTCGGGCTACACGGCGGAAGGCGGCCGCGTGGTGGCTGATGTCAATCAGGTCTTCGGCGATTCGGCGGCGCGTATTGTCCTGCTCGGAAACGACACCAACGCCGCCGGCCGCGATCACGTCGTCACCAAGAGGGTCGGCGCCGCGCCATCGATCATCATGAACATGACGGACGCGACCAGGGTCACGCTCAGCTACCTCTTTCAGAAGGATGACAACGTTCCCGATTACGGCATTCCGCTATTGCCGGGATCTTACTTCGGAACCTCCTATGGGCAGCCGGCACCGGTCCCAAAGAATACGTATTATGGGCAGCTGACCTCCGAAAATCCAGACCGCGAAGAAGTCGACGCGCATATCATCACGGCCAGGATCGATCATGAAATCAATCCCGGATGGCTGCTCTCCAATGTGACCCGCTATTCCTATATCGACCGTTTCGTGCGGGTTCGCGGCACGCAAGTCGGCAATCAGGTCAGCAACGGAAGCAACCTTTTCGACGAGCCGTTCGGCGGCACGCGGCTCAACCCCGTGCCGTTCATGTATCCAGTCGGCGGACTTTGGATCAACAACACGAATAATTTCCAAAATCACACGCAAAATTCGCTTTTCACCAATCAGTCCGATCTCGTCGGGCATTTCGACACCGGCTTCCTGCACCATTTGCTGCTCGCCGGCGTCGAACTCTCGCAGGAGACGAGGAGCCATTTCCGCACGACGCTCACGCCCGGTGACCGAGTCAATGTCGCCCTCCCCAATCCCTACCCGTTCTTTGCCGGCTCCTTGCCCACAAACAGCACCTTGCAGGATGACATTGGCCGCACGATCGGCATGTATGCCAATGATCAGGTCAAGATCACCGATTATTTCGAACTCCTGGGAGGCCTGCGCTATGATTTGTTCAAGGTCTGGCAGTTTGCCGCGACAGAGAACACGCTGAGCAGGGGAGTTGTCGCCAAATTCAATGCCGCCACACCCTTTAATATCAGCAACGAAGTCAATTTCTTGAGCTGGCGCGCCGGCGCGGTCGCCCATCCTGTCGAAAACAGCAGCATTTATTTCATGTATGGGACGTCGTTTGACCCCTCCAGCGCGTTTTTGACCATCGCCGGGGGCCAGCAGGATTTTGCGCCGACCACCAGCCAGGTTGCCGAATTGGGTGCCAAGATGGATCTTCTGGATAGCCGCCTCAGCCTGACGAGCGCGCTTTTCCAAGTCACCCAGGAGAACGCGATCGAAACGATCAATTCGGCGGCGGGTCTTTACGCGCAGGTCGGCACGACTCGGGTCAAGGGCGTCGAATTTGGCATCGCCGGGAAGCTGACCGAGGCCTGGAGCATTTTCGGCGGCTACACCTATATGGATGGCCGCGTGCTGGAAAGCGCACGGAACGCGGCAGGCACCGCCTTCATCAGCACGCCCGGCAACCAGATCGCGAATGTCCCCCATAACACTTTCGCCCTGACAAGCACCTACGCAATTACGCCGGCACTGACGGTTGGTGGCAGCGTCTATTACGTCGGTTCGCGCTTCACCACAGCCGCGGACATCGGACGCGTCCCCGGCTACTGGCGCTTCGATTTGCTCGGCAATTATAAGATTGATGAGACATTTTCGTTGCAGGCGAATATTTACAATATCGCGGATACGAAAAATTTCGAGACGATCACGGGGTTTGGGGCAGCTATTCCCGGGCCGGGACGTTCCGCGATTCTCACCGCCAGGATGGCCTTCTAGGGTTGGAACTCAATAAAAGTCTTGATGTGTGAATTGGTTGCTGATTCCCTGCTTTGATGATTCTGGAGCGGGAAGATGCGAGGCAATTTGTTTTGACTGGACGAAGACCAATGGCAACGGATCGAGCCGCATTTGCCATGGGACGCACGAGGCAAGGAGCGCGTTGATGATCGGCGGGTAATCAGCGGCATCCTGCATGTCTTGAAGAGCGGTTGCCGATGGCAGTACGATTGCCCGCCTGAGTATGGGCCGCCCACGACGATCTACAACCGTTTTATGCGCTAGGCGGAGCGTGGCGTATGGGAACAAGACACCAAGGACAGCTTGAGGTAACCCTTCCAGGAAGCACGCGGGGCCATGGGACGCTCCTGAAAACGGATAGGTTCTGACAAACTGGTGATCGGCGGCAAATCCATGGCGGTCGGATCGCATCGCAGATTGCTGCTGCCGGTGAACCCAATCTCGCGGGCCTCGTTTTTCTCGGGTACCCGCTGCACCCTCCCGGCAAGCTAGACCAGCTGCGTGCCAAGCATTTGTCGGACATCAAGGTTCCGATGTTGTTCGTTCAAGGGTCTCGTGACCCATTCGGCACGCCTGACGAGCTGAGACCCATCGTTCAAAAGCTTAAAGTGCGCACTGAGCTTTACGTTGTGGCGGGTGGCGACCATTCCTTCAAGGTCTTGAAACGCGCACGCATCACGCAGGTCGAGAGCGACAAAGCCGCGCTCGACCACATCGAACAGTGGCTACGGAATTTTGTGACGTGAGTTGGGAGTCCAGCCTTGCCGGGCCGCAAGAGAAAACCATCCCAAGCCCGAGCCGATAAGCCGCTCAAAAAATACGCCGAGAAGCGCGACTTCGGTCGGACACCCGAGCCGATCGCTTCGCGTAGCGGCCGGGAGGGCCGCGACTTTGTCGTACAAAAGCACGCGGCGCGTCGGCTGCATTGCGACCTGCGGCTCGAGTTGGACGGCGTGTTGAAAAGCTGGGGAGTTACCAAAGGCCCCAGCCTGACGGTTGGAGAGAAGCGGCTTTCCGTCCGCACGGAAGATCATCCGATCGAATATCTTACCTTCGAGGGGAACATTCCCAAGGGTCAATATGGGGGTGGCTCAATGATTGTTTGGGACCGCGGCCACTGGGAGCCGGAGGGAGATCCGCAAAGGGGGCTCGCGAAAGGCCATTTGGCGTTTACCCTGGATGGTGCGCGGCTCAAGGGGCGTTGGCATCTCGTTCGGATCCGGCCTAAATCTGGAGAAAAGACCGAGCCTTGGCTGCTCATGAAATCGGACGATGCCTTTGCCCGAGGAACAGATATTGGGGAAATCATCGACGAGGAAACAACATCGCAGCTTAGCGGCCGGACAAACGAAGAACTCGCGGCTATGGGTGAGGTGCGTAAATCACGCGGCCAGAGCCGGAGTGGCGAAGGAACGAAAAATAGTCTAGCTGGACATTTGCAAACTTTCGAGTGCGCGCGCCGGATTGTTGCCGGTTTTCCTTGAGCCGAGCCTGGCATCGCCTTGCGAAAAGCCGCCGAGCGGTCCGAAATGGATCCATGAAATCAAATACGATGGCTATCACATGTAGGCCAGGATCGACGGGCGAACGATCCGGTTGCTGACCCGCAAGGGCCTTGACTGGACGGAACGCTTTCGCAGCATTGCTGAGGCACTGAAGATGCTTGGTCTTGGCTCGGCGCTGATCGATGGCGAGATCATTGTTGAAGACGCAAGTGGTATTTCGAGCTTCAACGGCCTGCAGGCCGATCTGCAGGCTGGCCGGATCGACCAGTTCCGATTCATCGTTTTTGACATTCTCTACTGCGAAGGATTTGATCTGACGAAGGTGGTTCTTGCAGAGCGCAAAGAACTGCTGCAGCAGCTTCTCACCGGGTTGCCGGAAGCGCCGCCGATTCGTGTCTTAGCGAGCATCTCGCCGTGGACGGGCCCACCATGCTGGAGCATTCCTGCCGCCTCGGCCTTGAAGGGATCATCTCCAAACGTGTTGATCTGCCGTTTCGTCCAGGCCGTGGCAATCATTGGCTCAAAAGCAAATGCGTCGAGCGACAGGAGTTTGTTATCTTGGGCTACGTCCCTTCGACGGTAAGCAGCCGGTCCGCCGGATCGCTCGTTCTCGGCTATTATGACAGCGGCAAGCTTGTTTATGCCGGCCGGGTCGGGACCGGATGGTCGGGAGAACAATCGAGGGCGTTGCGTGACGAGATCGAGAACATCAACGGGACGAAGCCGCAGTTTGCAAAGGCCCTTCCCGCTGGCGCCGAAAAAGGCGTGCGATGGGCCAAATCAAGCCTCGTTTGCGAGATTGAATATCGTGGATGGACCCAGGACCGACAGCTCCGGGCGGCGGCATTCAAGGGGCTCCGGGATGACAAAGCGGCCAAGGACATCACTTTAGAGGCCTCCTCCATGCGATCGCAATCTACCCCCTCGCGAGACCCCAGCGACATCCACCTCACGCATCCGGAAAAGCTTCTTTGGGTAGAGGCGGGCATCACCAAGCAAGGACTCGCCGAATTCTATGCCGGTATCGCAGATTGGATATTGCCCCACATCGTCGGCCGGCCATTAAGTTTGGTGAGCTGTCCTTCGGGCACGGGAGCCAAGTGCTTTTTCGCCAAGCACCCCTGGCCAGGGCGGGACAAATGTGTTCGTCGAGTCAAGACAGGCGAGAAAGAGCCGATGCTTGTGGTCGATGATCTCACAGGACTCCTCAGTCTCGTGCAGGCGGGAGTGGCTGAGATCCACCCGTGGGGATCGCCCGCCGATCACCTGGACCATCCGGATCGTCTCATCTTCGATCTTGATCCGGGCGAGGCTGTTCCTTGGATGACGGTCATCGAAGCGGCCTCTGACGTACGAGACAGGCTCGGCGCACTTGGCTTGCAAAGCTTCGTCAAGACATCGGGTGGAAAAGGGCTGCATGTCGTGGTGCCAATTCAACCGCGAGCGGATTGGGACGAAGCTAAAGCCTTCACCAAAGCATTTGCGGAGCAGATGGCCAAGGAGAGGCCGGACCGATACGTCGCCATAAACTCGAAACGCCTACGCTCAGCTCACATTTTTGTTGACTATTTGCGCAACGGGCGCGGCGCCACTGCGGTTGCAGCGTACTCGACGCGGGCGTTGCCACGAGCGTCAGTGTCGACCCCCCTTGAGTGGGACGAACTTTCCTCGGGGCTTCGTTCAGATCACTTCACCGTCGGAAACTTGCCGCACAGGCTTCCATCTCTCAAACGAGATCCTTGGCATGATTTCTTTCACGTTCGCCAGGAATTACCGCACCCCAGCCGATGATACGAACGGCACATATTTTCTGGATTTTCCCGATAGCTGCCGGAAGCGAGCTACGCCGGCACTGATATACCGCCGGAACGGCGGCGGCGACCGTTTTGGTGAAGGCCCTCGCCGACGTAATGTCTGCTTTCGAGAAGAGAGCCAGTGCGGCTGAGTGACCAATATGGGCGCGAAACAGAAGCGGCAGGTCGAGAGCGGAACAGCAGATCCCGGACGATCAGAAGCGGCAGCGGGCCTACAATGGTTTTGGTCGGAGGGCATAAATTCGATCCTTTCCGGAAATTCGGCGCTGCGGTATGAAATAGAGATGTCTGCAACACCTGGAATTTTCAGAGAATGTCGGTTTGGAAAGAGCGGCAAGCTGTCACAACCTTTCGTGACGATGAAGCCGGCGGGCCTGAGTTACGCGCTCTCGATTTGACGCTTGATCGGCCCTGACGGAAATGTGCTTACTCTTGGGTCTCTCTTGAGAGGAGATCAAAATGATGGCGAGGTTGCTCTCAGTAAATGTGGGCCTGCCACGCGACATCGAGTGGCAAGGGAAAACTGTCCACACCGCCGTTTGGAAAACGCCGGTTCAGGGCCGACGGATGACACGACGGCTCAACATCGATGGAGACGGCCAAGGAGATTTGGCGGGGCATGGAGGCGAACATCGGGCAGTCTTTGTCTACCAGATCGAATCTTATCGTTATTGGCAAAACCAGCTCGGTCGAAACGACTTTACCTATGGCCAGTTTGGAGAGAATTTTACAGTCGAGGGACTGGCGGATACTGAAGTGTGCATTGGCGATCATTACCGGATCGGCGATGCCCTGTTCGAAGTGACGCAGCCGCGCGTCACCTGCTATCGGGTCGGCATCCGCATGAACGAGCCTCAGATGGCAGCCCTGCTCGTCTCACACGGCAGGCCCGGATTCTATTTCCGGGTCCTCGGGGAAGGCGAAGTCGGTGCCGGCGACGACATCGTGAAGGTCAAGGCGGGTCCCGAGCGGGTGGTCGTCGCCGAGATCAATGCGCTGTTATATTTGCCGGGTCACCCGGCGAGCGGGCTGGAACGAGCGTTGCGCATCCCGGCATTGAGTGCCGGTTGGCGTACCTCGTTAGAGGCGCTGCTCGACCGGGAACGGAAAGTCAACGGAATAACAGGTAACCCCGGGCTTGGCCCACCGACGAGCCCGCCCCCCGCGTGGCGAGGCTTCCGCTCATTGCGGGTGTCCCGCAAGCTGCACGAAAGCAGCAATGTCACTTCGCTCGTCCTGGAGCCGGCCGACGGTGAGCCGCTGATGGCCGCCCTGGCGGGGCAGTTTATCGTATTGCGGCTCAGGCCACGGCCCGACGGGAGCGCTCTCCTACGCAGCTATTCGCTGTCGGGCGCGCCGAGCGAGGATCGCTATCGCATCAGCGTCAAGCGCGAGCCGCATGGCGCTGCCGGGGCTTACATCGATACGCGGGCTCTGGCAGGCGATATTCTTGATGTAAGCGCCCCGCGCGGCAGCTTCACGTTGCGGCAGGGTGAGCGTCCCGTGGTCCTTGCCAGCGCCGGCATCGGCGCCACCCCAGTCCTGGCTATGCTACACGTACTGGCCGCCGAGCAAACTCGGAGGGAGATTTGGTGGATTCACGGTGCCCGCAACAGCAGCGAGCATCCATTTGCGGCGGAGGTGCGCGAGCTCCTCAAGGCCTTGCCCGGAAGCCGTAGCCACATTCGCTACAGTGCACCAAAGCCAACCGATCGGCCGACTGTCGATTTCGATAGGGTGGGGCGCGTGGGCGTGGACGGGTTCGAGGAAATGGGCGTCCCGCCCGATGCGGACTTCTACATCTGCGGTCCAGCCGCGTTTATGAGCGGTCTCGTCGACGGCCTTGCAGGCTGGGGGGTCGCCCGTGACCGCCTGCACACCGAGAATTTCGGGTCGGGCCAGTCGATGACGCCGGGCATCGCCACGGTCCCGCGGCGGCCGCCGCATCTGCCGGGGGAAGCCACGGGCGGGCCGCTTGTATCCTTTACGCGCAGCAATCTCGCTGTCCACTGGGGTTCCGCATTCCACAGCCTGCTCGAACTAGCTGAGGCGTGCGATGTGCCGGTGCGCTGGTCGTGCCGCACCGGAGTTTGTCATACTTGCGAGACGGGGCTGATTTCCGGCTCCGTCGTCTACCGGCCGGACCCAGTCGAGCCGCCGGTCGAGGGCAATCTGTTGATCTGCTGCAGCCAGCCCCAAGGTGACATTGCGCTCGATCTTTGACGCGGTTGAAGCGGCCCCTTGTGCCCGGCCGGTCGTGTTGTACATTAACGATATAAGCAACTGGTTATTATAATGGCGCCTCCTACTGCTGGAGAGGCTTGTCGTGCCCGACTTCGACGCGATCATCATCGGCACCGGCCAGGCCGGACCATCTTTGGCATTCCGCCTAGCCGGCGCCGGGATGAAGGTCGCTGTCGTTGAGCGACATCTCGTCGGTGGCACTTGCATCAATACCGGCTGCACCCCGACCAAGGCCTTGGTAGCGAGCGCCTATGCCGCCCGGATCACGCGGCGCGCCGCCGAGTATGGTGTGGTGATCGGGGGTGATATCGGCATCGACATGCGGCGGGTTAAAGCGCGCACAGATGCGATTGTGGCGGCGTCACGAAACGGGCTTACCTCGGCCCTCGAAAACGCCGCCAACATCACGCTCTACCGCGGCCACGCTCGGTTCGCGTCGCCGCAAGCAGTGGAAATCGCCGGCGAGCGGCTGCGCGCTGGACGGATTTTCCTCAATGTCGGCGGCCGGGCGCTGGTGCCGCCAATGCCCGGCATAAATGAAGTGCCCCGGCTGACGAATTCGTCGATGATGGATGTCGATTTCCTGCCGCACCATCTCATCATTGTCGGCGGCAGCTATATCGGCCTCGAATTCGGCCAAATGTACCGCCGCTTTGGCAGCGAGGTTACGATCATCGAAATGGCGCCGCAGCTCGTTCGCCACGAGGACGAGGACGTGTCGGCGGCGATCAAGGACATCATCGAGATCGAGGGCGTCGATGTCAGGCTGAATGCCGAATGCATCAGCCTCGCGAAACGCGGCGATGAGATCATCGCCAAGGTCGATTGCTCAGACGGTGCCCCCGAAGTCACTGGCTCGCATCTGTTGCTGGCAGTCGGTCGTCGACCGAATACCGACGATCTCGATCTCGACAAAGCCGGGGTGCGCTGGGACGAGCGTGGCTACATCGTCGTCGACGACCAATTGCAAACCACTGCGCCGGGCGTCTGGGCTCTCGGCGACTGCAACGGCAAGGGCGCCTTCACCCACACCGCCTACAACGATTTCGAGATCGTCGCCGCGAATTTGCTCGACCGAGATCCGCGCAGGGTCAGCGAGCGTATCACCGCATATGCCCTTTATATCGACCCGCCATTGGGTCGCGTCGGCATGACTTTGGCCCAAGCGCGCACCAGCGGGCGTCGAGTGCTGGCCGGCGAACGGCCGATGACGCGCGTTGCCCGCGCCGTCGAAAAGGGCGAGACGCAAGGATTTATGCGCATCCTCGTCGATGGCGACAGCAAAGAGATCCTCGGCGCCTCATTGCTCGGTACAGGATGTGACGAGGCTGTCCACGCGATCCTCGATCTGATGTATGCCAAAGCCCCGTACACGGTCATGCAGCACGCGATGCACATTCATCCGACGGTCAGCGAGCTGCTACCGACTATCTTAGGTGACCTCAAATCGGTAGGTTGAGCCGGGGCTGTTCCGCGACAAAAATACACAGGCGCTTCCCTTAGCTTCAACCGACCTCGGCCGATGGCGGTTACAACGCCCGGCAGGCTGAAGCTGCGGTGACAAGAGTGCCGGCGCTGAGCGTAGATATCGTCATGCAGAGCCACGACACGGAGGGCTTCGGCTTCACATTAATGGTGACAGGCAAGAGGATTTGGTGAGGCATTGCGGCGAGCGTCGGGCCGCTTTGTAAACCAGATCGACTGACCCCGGCATCGGCAGCCCGGCTCGCTTTGAAGTTGACGTTGCGTAGCGAGGGAGGATCGAGATGGAAGACCACGACAGCAGAGCGGCCCTGGATCGCCATTGGGCCGCCTCCGACACCAACGACTTTGAGGCTGAGCACCAGATTTACCGAGAGGATGCAGTGCTCGAATATCCACAATCGGGCGAGCGCATCCGCGGGCGGTGGAAGATTCAGTCATCTCGCGCCGCGCAGCCGAACCGGAAACGCTTCACGGTGCGGCGGATAATCGGCGCGGGCGACCTCTGGGTCACTGAATTTGTCCTAACCTATGACGGACGGCCGTCTTACACCGTGAGCATCATGGAGTTCCTCGATGGGAAGGTGGCCCGCGAGACCCAGTATTTCGGCGATCCATTCGAGCCGGGGCCTTCGCGAGCGCAATGGGTCGAGCGGATGCCCTGAAACCTGGCCGCCGTAAGGATGACCATCTGCCGCTCGCTCGCTCGGAGCTGCCGATTGATACGGTCTCTCTCGCCCGCTATCTCATTGGCAAGGTCTTGGTGCGGGAGTTGCCTGAAGGCGTCGCCAGCTGCCGTATTGTTGAGACCGAGGCGTATGTCGTCGGCGACGCCGCCGGGCATGCCTACCGGGGGATGACCCGGCGTAATGGTTCGTTGTTTCTCGAGCGTGGGCACGCCTATATTTATCTCGCCTACGGCAGTTCATATATGCTGAATGTCTCGAGCGAGACGCCCGGGATCGGCGCAGGCGTCCTGGTCAGGGCGCTCGAGCCGCTCGAAGGCATCCCGATCATGCAGCGAAATCGCGGTATCGAGCGCTTGCGCGATCTGGCGCGAGGACCAGGAAGGCTCACTGCGGCGTTGCGGGTTGATCGTTCGCTCGATGGGATCGATCTTTGCCGGGAAGGCCCTCTATGGCTCGGACGCGGGGACCTTGAATCCGTCGAAATCGGGCAGAGCATCAGGATCGGCATTTCGCGGGATGCGAACCGCCTCCTGCGATTTTATCTTCGGGACAGTCTTTTCGTCAGCGGTCCAAAATCACTCAACGCGTAAGAGCCCGCCCCGGTCGCGCTCCCTTTCTCCATCACGCTCGACACCGGAGGGCTGAACCGAAAAGGGACGCTCCTGCACGCTACCAGGAGAAGCCAAAATGTGCTATTTTGACAGAGCGGCTGGAATGGATGCTGACGAATCCTCAGCAACGAGGTCTGGACGGCGACTGAAGGACGCCGCCCAAATTTGTCAGGGGCCCTTTGTTCAAGCTAACTTCTTTTTTTCTTGTTACCACATGGCTGGGGATGGTCACGCAAACACCGAGCCGAGCTGCCTCGACGGATCGTGCGCGGCACGTCTTTTATCGAACGGTCAAGGTCGATGGTCTCTCGATCTTCTATCGCGAAGCCGGAAGGCCGGATGCGCCGACACTTTTGCTGCTGCACGGCTTTCCGTCATCCTCGCGCATGTTCGAGCCTCTCCTGTCCAGGCTTTCTGGCCAGTTCCACCTCGTTGCGCCGGACTACCCAGGATTCGGCCACACCGATGCGCCAGATGCCAAGGCTTTCTCCTACACCTTTGATCATATCTCCGAGGTGATGCAACATTTCACGGAGGCCCTCGGCCTCAAGCGCTATTCGCTTTACCTGCAGGATTATGGGGGTCCGGTAGGATTTAGGCTCATACTCGCGTACCCGGAGCGCCTTCAGGCCCTCGTCATTCAAAATGCCGTCGCCCATGAGGATGGACTTGGCCCGCTGTGGCAAAAGCGGCACGAATTTTGGGCGGACCGGGCTCCAAACGAGGCGGCACTTCGGGAAAATTTCCTGTCCCTCGCGGCGACCCGGCAGCGGCACGTGGGCTCCAGTCCGAACGTCGAGAATTTTGACCCCGATCTTTGGACGGACGAATTCGCGTTCCTCAGCCGGCCGGGCGAAGCCGATATTCAGAGCGACCTCTTCTACGACTATCGGACCAACGTCGCGAGCTATCCAGCATGGCAAGCTTGGCTCAGGCAGCACCATCCGGCAACGCTCGTCATATGGGGAAAATATGATCCATCGTTTCAGGTCGCTGAGGCCGAAGCCTATCGGTTGGATTTACCAGACGCAGAGATCCATATTCTCGAAGCGGGTCATTTTGCGCTCGACGAGAAACCTGACGAGATCGCGGCATTGACCGGGGATTTTCTCCATCGGACGCTTCGCAATCCGACGTCCCCGTGATGGTCGCAAATGGAGCCGTCCCTACTTCTTGGCGCAACGAGGGTCTGCTCTCTGAAGCTCGCCAATCTTCTGATCATCGAACGGAATAGGATCGCAACCGTGCCCTTTTTCACACACGAAGTCGTACCTAGCGGCAGGCTGATGACAACTTAGGCACGTTACCCCTTGCGAGAGATTGACGACATTATCTCCCCGATCTAGGATTTTTGTGCCCGCCTCCGAGACGTCCAAAGCGAAAAACTCCCAGCCGTTCGTTTTGGGAAACATGTCACGCGGATGCTTCACCATGGCTTCAAAAGGAACGAGCTGCAGGATGGTGCCGGCGGGATACTCCTTGTCCGGTATGCTGTCTCCGAAGATACGCATTGCTTCTTTCAACTTCTCGGGATCGGCGTGCTTGATGCGCGTATTCCTGACTTTTGGCCATTCAATGATGCAGTCAAAGTTTTGCTCGGAAAGGGCAATATCGTCAGCAAATACGCTTGTGATCACACACAATCCAAGCCCCGCCGCAAGGACGCCACGCCTAAACACACAAACGGAAAGTCGGCACAACAGCGCGTCGAAATGACGCATGCGGGTTTACTCCTTTTCCTTTTTCTAGCCACGGCATTCACCTCGTGATCGCGGAACGCCGAGATTCGCGAAAACAGATGAGCAAAACTAAATCGCGCCGCCTTCTATCTCAAATATTCTGACGATGGACACGCCATGCGTAGAAGGTGGTCGGCGCCATGCCCCGATGGGCTGTCATCGCTGCATTCCCTAGAAAGAGATCATTTCTTGGTCCACCTCGCGCACAACGATCTTCAACTCATCGTCACCGCACGCGCCCTCGGTTCTTGAGCGTGATGCAACGCCCCAGTGGAGTGGCATACGATGCCGATCGGTTTGCCAGCGGCGAGGAAAGACTCGATCAGTTCAATGGAGTGCTTGTCTTCGGCAAGATCCCACATCGGGCCATGGCCACCCAGATAGAAGACCGTGTCGAAGTCTTCTTGCCTGACGTTGTCGAGGCGGACGGTCGTGTCGAGCTGCGCTTCCGCGGCTGCGTCCTTCTCAAATCGAAGCGTAAGGTCGGTGAGGAACTCGGGTTCGTTGCTCTTAGGGTCGAGTGGCAGGCGGCCGCCTTTCGGAGATGCGAGCCTTCGGTGATGGTTTCCCATACCAGTCAATGGCATCAGGTAAGACTGATCTGATCTGTCTTCGGGCTGTGATGTTGCTCGTGCCATCGATGATGAGGCCAATCTTATCCATGAAGCAGCTTATTCCCGTTCACCTCTTTCCGTAGGCCGTGAAAACGTAATCCTTTGCCTTTACGATCGTATGGCACGTGTAGCCGCAATTGGTGCCCCTCCCTTCGGGCGTAAACGCATCGGAGGCGGCGGCATAGTTAAACTGGGCGTATCCCCATGCGCCAGTGTCCGGAAACCTCTTGCTGTCCTTCACCATGAAATCGATGTCATGCAGGGTATCCGGCACCGTCGTCGGAGCGGGGGCCTCCGTGCTCTTTTTCGTTTTCCAATGGATCTTCGCCATCTTGGAGCCATCGGGAAAATTCCTGCCGTTGTTGGGAACGCCGGCCAGGTAGGCGTCGATCATGACGGGATTGGCGAGGATGACCTCAATCAGATCTCCGCTCTGACTGACGGCGACAGTCTGCCAGGCTTCGTATCCCCTGAACTCGGAGAATGCGAGCCCACTCGGCACTTGCACAGTATACTTGTCCTGGGTCGCAAGGGCCATGCTGCTCAAGCCGGCGAGCAATATACCCATGGTCACAACAGCCGGGATGTTTTTACTCATCAGTACAGAGACTGTCGAAATGGGCGACATGATTAGCCTCCACATCTAAAGTTGAGAACCTTCTCGGCGCCATTTGCAAAACTGGTCGAATGGGTCGAACAATTGGTTCGATGCAGACCACGTGAACTAAGCTTCTTATTTCGGCGTTTCGCCGGGGAACTCTGGACTAACACATAGTGTAGCATATGCAGCGTGATGCGGAAGCCATGGGCGGCGTCCGGCTATCTCGCTTTGATGGGACTGGCCGGTCTCGATCCTTCGGTGATGAGGTCGACCTCTCTCGACCTCAATATCGCCGTGGCGCTGATTGGCACCGTGCAACGCGGGCTGGCGGCAGCTGTGACGGCCGCATACAATCTTCTCAATTCAGTTGGGGCGCTTGTTGGCGCCTATGCGACGCTCAGATCCTTGCCGCCCGCGCTTCCATGGTGGCTCGTCGCTGCGGCGATAGAGGTGATGCTCTAGCGATGAGGGCAATGAAAGAGAGGGCGGCTGCGAGAGTAGTGGATGAGCGTGCGCGCAATGACATTGCTGACCTCCAACCGCTTAACTAAATCACGTTAAAGTGAAAATGCTCTTACAAGAATAGATTTGTCAATGGCTACAAATTTGCCAAACGGCAGCGGCGCTCGCGATCGAATCGTTGTCCCACGGCGGGCGCTATCGTTATCGACATGCGCGAGTTGCCGCTCGATGGCGTCGGCGTTCCATAGGCCACTTTCGTTCAGCATCGAGGACGCGGCCGACCGAAAACCATGGCCGGTCATTTCGTCCTTGTCGAAGCCGAGACGACGAAGCGCAGCATTGATCGTGTTCTCGCTCATGCAGCGCGAAGCCGAGCGGATAGACGGGAAAAGGAACTTTCCATGGCCCGTAATCGTCTGGAGGTTCCGCAAGATGGCGACGGCGGGCGGGGCGAGCGGAACGCGGTGCGCGCGCTTCATCTTCGTTTTTTCACCTGGGATAGACCAGACACCCGCGCCCAGATCGAATTCCGCCCATTCTGCCGCGCGAAGCTCGCCGGGGCGGACGAAGGTTAGGGCGAGAAGTTCGAGCGCTGATCTGGTCTCTGGCGCGCCCTCATATGTCTCGATGGCGCGGAGAAGCCCCCCGAACGCCTTAGGCTCGATAATGGCGGCGCGATGTTGAACAGTCAGCGCGGTCAATGCGCCTTTCAATGCGCCGGTAGGATCGGCGTCGGCTCGCCCGGTCGCGACCGCGTACCGGAAAACCTCGCCGATCGTCGCGTGGAGCCGCCGCGCGGTTTCATGCCTGCCGCGCGATTCGACGCTTCGGAGAACGCTCAAGATTTCCGGCGCCTTTATCTCGGCTATAGGGCGCGCGCCGATGGCGGGCCGGGCGAGGCTCAAACGCCACTCAAGCTGCACCAAAGTGCCCTCGGCCTTCGCCTCGCGCCGTTTCTTGTCTAAGAGTTCTCGGGCGATTGCTTCAAAGGTGTTGGCGGACGCGGTCGCCCTCGCAGCCTTGGCGAGCCTTTTGGCGAGTGATGGGTCTTGTCCAGCGGCCAAAAGAGCCGCTTGGCCTCTTCCCGTGCGTCCCGTGCCTCGCGAAGTCCGGTTGCAGTCTGGACAGAAGCGAACGCGGGCGGATATTGATTTGGTAGCGGAGGAGGGACTCGAACCCCCGACACGAGGATTATGATTCCTCTGCTCTAGCCAGCTGAGCTACTCCGCCCCGGCGGCGCGAAGGCCGCGCCGAGGCCCCTGCGATATGGCAGCCGATTGGGGGTGTCAAGCGCCTGACCGGCAGGCCAAAACCGTGGGATTTCGGCTAAGCCCGAAAAACCAGCCGGCCCCAGCAGTTACCGTAGAGGATCATCATGATCCGCGGCTTCGAGCGTCAGGGTCTTGATATCGCCAAGGATCGCCGCCGGGTCGAGCGATTGGTTCGAGTAAATCTCGCGGACCCAGCCCTGAGGGTCGATCAGGAAGACTTTCAAAAGATGGTTCAAAATCCGTTCGCCGCTGCCCGAGGCGTTCCGGTCAACGGAAATTTCCTCGCCCATGCTGCGGAGCACCGGGTTTAAAAACAGATAGGAATATGAGGTCAGGAAATGCCAGGGCACGACGGCAGCACCGGAGTCGTATGCCTTCGCAAAATTCTTGAGCATGCTTGGTGTGTCATGCGCCGGGTCCAAACTCAAAAAGACAAGCCTGACCCGGCCATAATGATCCGGCTGCGCGAGGATCGCCTTGCGTACGTGCTCGAACGCATCCCAGGCGAGCGGACAGCCGTTGGGATCGGCGCAGGTGCTGTAGAAAAACGAAAGTAGGGTGATCGCGCCTGTCGTATAGCGTGAGAGCACATGCGGAACATTATTTCCCTCAAGCACGATCGCAAACGGCACACGCTGAATATGATCGAGCCTGTAGCTTCCGGGCGCTGGTAGCGTTAGACCCGTGTCCGCCGCCGCGGCAAGCGCCGGGCTCGCCGCGATGAATCCTGTCGAAGCGGCGGCGATCGCGCAAAGTACACCAAGGGTACGGGCGCGCCGCTTCATCACTGTGATGCCAAGCGTCCCGGCACCTCCAGCGAAGCTTTGCTGGCCTGACCCGAAAATTTCATATGATGCGGGCGGCCGAGTTTATCCTTGAAGAAATCAACCTCGAATTTCAGCGCCAAATCCTTGCCGTCCCAGTCGTAAGCACGCAAAACTTGCTCGTTGTCATCGCCCTTTTTATCCCAGTTTTCCAACAGCGATGAGGTAATGTAAACACGTTTCCCATCCCAGCTCTGGGAAATCATATTGACCTGCTTGCCGGTGACTTTCTCATAGATTTGTTTTGGGTGTTCCGGGTCGGAAATGTCGAACAAATGGGTGGTGCCATCCATGAACGTATTCACCCACAAGCGCGTACCATCCGCCGATATGGAAATATCGACGGGCAGCGGAATTTTGGCGGGATCGCCGATTGTGCCCACTTCTTTTGCTTGCCATTGATCCTTGGCATCGTGATTGATGAGCCAGAGTTTCGAGGTGAGCGCCGAGGCGGTGATCGCCCAATCGTCGCCCTCTTTCAGCGACCAGCGAATTTCAAGCGGCGCGCCGGGGACGCTCAAAATCTTTTCTGGTTGCATGGATTTCAGATTCCACAACACCATCGTGTTGCCGAAATGCTTCATCGCCTCGGCATCCTTGATCAGCTTGCCGATGTCCATCATGTAATTGTTCCAGCCGGTGAAGCTTGATGTCAAAAACACGTTTTTCTTCGGGTTGATGGCGATGTCATAGCCATAGCCGTCGCCGCCATTGTCCGCTGGGATCGGATGGGCGGAGAGAAATTCGCCCTTGTTGCTGTAGACCGCTATGCCAGTGACCCCGTCGCGGGTCTTATCGTTCGACAAAGCGCCAATCACCATTCGGCCGGGAATCGCATAAAACGTATGCGGGCCGATATAGCCCGTCTTTCCGGTGAGATCGGTAATCGTCTTGACGAGTGCTGGATGCGAAGGGTCCGTTCCGACATCGAAGATGAAAATCTTGCAATCATCGAGGCGTCCGGCCCAAAGATATTTGCGGTCGTCGGTAAAGCCCATGTGATGCGCCTCGCCGCGACCGCCAACCGACACGCTATTGATCACCTTGCCATAGCTGCTCGACTTGGGATCGGCGCCGATCGTGACAAGCTTGTCGGATTCATCGCCGAGGCCTTTTTCTCCCAGCGTCCAGACATGCAGATAGGCCTCTTGGCCCTTGATGAGCGACGCCGTGTAGGGCGAAAGGCAGGTCTCATCGGCCCGTGAGGGCGGCGCCGCAATCCCGGCCGCCGTAGAAATGATTGCCGCTACGCATGCGAAGCCAACAAAACTTTTCATCATGTCCTCCCAACTTGTCGACGGGCGCAGGAACAATCCCAAATAGGGCGAGGCGCGAAAGAGGCAAATTGGTCGGGTCTTTGGAGCGCACGCTCCGGGAATGGGGAATCGCCGCCTCCAATATTATATTTAATCTATGGTAAAAGTTTCTTCATGGCTTGCGGCAAAGGATCGCCCCCAAGGCATCGATTTGCCGCCAAGTGTAATCGCCGTCGGCCTTGATCATTTGGGATTGCGGCTGAGGCAGCGTCCAGCGTTTCATGTCGATCCCTGGCGCGGGGGGTGCGCCAAGTTCGAGCGGCGCGATGATCCAAGCTGGCGCGTCGGGCCGCGCGCAAAGCCCGCGCACGCTGTCTTGCGACAATCGCGCCCTGTCGGCGCTCAAAGGCTCGCTCCAGGGTGCGAAGCCTTTTTGGTCGGCCAGCCGAATGTCCATCAGGAGTTGCATCCGGCGCCGCCACTCGGCGGCAAGCACGTCTGAAAAAATAATCGGGACGCCTTGCAGGGGAGAGGCCCATTGCGGCCGGCCGAGCACAAACCACGTCTCGGCTAGCCCATCGATCCACAGCACTTCACCGGGGCGCTGATCGAGAAACGTCGCGATGTCTGGCGGCGGGCGGCTTTCCTCCATCATGCGTTGGGCGGGCGTTCGATGATCCCAGAACACCAAGGCCGCGGTCAGCAAAATGGCAATGCCTGCACCCGTGAGAAACGGGTGAATGCGCGGCTTGGCGATGGCGAACCACACGGTCAGGACACAAAGCGGAAGGACAAGGAAACCCCGTATCAAGACGAGTTCAGGATTGCCATATCCCGTCGGCACGGTCATCGCGAAGTGCCAAAGATAGGCATAGAGACGGAGCTGCCATATCGCGCTCATGCCAAGAACAAAGATCCAAACAGTAGCGGCCCGCCTTGGCGTGACCAATGGTGCGAACCGCCCCGTGCGAAAATGCAGTAGTAGCGCCAGCATTGCGGCGGGACCCGCAACCGCGAACTGCGTTTCGAACGACCAGCAGAGCACCAGAAGCGCCAGCACGATGCGTGCGCTTGGACCCGCCCGCCACAAATCGACCGCGCAGATACCGAAGGCCATCGCCGCCGCAACGGCCATCAGCCAGGCCATGCGCCAGGGCTGCGCTTGAACGATCAGAAGCGAGGAAAACCAATCGCCGAACATCGCGGCCATCGCAATGCCGCCCAAACCCACCACGAGAATTGCCGCGAGAATCGTCCTGCGGCGTCCCTGCTGGGCATGGGCCGTAATGACAAGGCTTGTTGCTTGAACGATGAGCGGCGGAAAACTCTCCGCCGGCCAAAGGCTCGGAAACAAAAATGGGCTTCGTGATTCATGCAAGCTCTTCAACGAGGGATCGACCACGATGAACAGCCGGTCCAGCAGGGGCATCCCAAGCCAGCCGGCCCAGAGCGACAGCGCGCCACCGAGCGCGAAAAGCCAAAACCAGCGCTTATCTTCCCAACCAAGAACCGCAAGGACGGCCGCACATCCAGCGAGCGCCATGATCGGATGAAGAAGGGCCGCCGCCGCGATAAACATGAGCGCAATGCCAGCGCGGTTTGCCGCGAAGGCGGCGAGCCCGGCCAGCACCAAGGCCTCGGCGAAAGGGCGCGGGATGGCGATCAATTCGGCAAAACCCAGCGGGTAGGGCGCGCCATAAGCATTGGGCAAAAGAGCCGCGAAAATCACGGCAACCCAAACCGCCGTTCCGCTGGCAAATTGCCGGGCGAAGGCGCGGGCGGCAAAGAACCACGCCAACGCTGCCAGGATCGCCAGCGATTTCGCCGCCGCCGCAAGACCGAGGCACCACACCATTGCGTCCGCCACGATGCGGAACAGGCTGAAGCCGAATTGTCCGTCATGGACGAACATCAAATCGCGGCCAACCCCGTTTGGATCGAGATCGGCGAGCGCCCGGCCCATGTAAATATGGGCGTCCTGAATGATCCCGCGATAGGGACGACTCAGGACAAAGACAAGGAAAGCGATCAGCGCAACCGGCGAATACCGGACATGAACGCCCGCGATGCTCTCACGCCACTTTTTGCGGCACGAGTCTGGTACTGGCAAGGGCATCCTTCGCACCGGAAAAGCCAGCTTCCCCATATTCGGCGTCCTCGTTGACAGCCCACACATCGTAAAGCGGACGTCCCGCCAAAATATTCGCGGCGGTCAGCATGCCGGTCATCATCGCATGATCTTGATTGTTGTATTTGTGCATGCCGTTGCGGCCAACAAGATGAAGGGCCGGAAAGCGGCTCGCAAGCTCGAACCGGATCATCCGCACATTTTCAAGATAGGTCTCGTCATAAACGGGATAGGCCTTCTTTTGCCGGACGACACACGCATCGACGACCTCCTCGCTTGCCATCAAGCCGATCTGCGAAATCTCCTGCTTGGCAAGCGCGATCAGCTCGCAATCGGGCATCGCCCATAGCGCGTCATCCTCATGGCAAAAATATTCGAGCCCCAGACATGTTGAGGTTTCATCCGGAATCATCTCCGGCGACCACGAGCGGAAGTTTTGCACCCGGCCGGCCTTGACCTTTGGATCGTGAATGTAAATCCAATTGTCGGGCCAGGT
Organism: Methylocapsa sp. D3K7; assembly: GCF_029855125.1. Classification (GTDB taxonomy): domain Bacteria; phylum Pseudomonadota; class Alphaproteobacteria; order Rhizobiales; family Beijerinckiaceae; genus Methylocapsa. The sequence goes on along the minus strand of NZ_CP123229.1, from coordinate 2,248,140 downwards.
GGGCGGTGTTTGACCGATCAGCACGACGGTCAGGAAATCCCGGTATTTCAGCTCCCGCGCATGCAGCAAAGTGAGCGGCGCCGGACTAAGCCCGGCAAGCAGTTCGGCAATAGGCGCCGAGGAGACGATGTTGCGGGCCTCTATAGCTTCGCGTGTGCCATCGCCGCTCACCGTGTCCACCGTCCAAATTTGCCGCTCGGCGTCGAAGCTCAGTTTTTCGAACTTTCGATCCATCAGAATGCGGCTGCCGAACCCGCGAATTTTGCTCGCGGCGGCCTCCCACATCATGCCCGGGCCCCGGCGCGGATAACGGAAGGATTCGATCAAACTTTTGACGCCGCCACCGCCATCGCCGCGCGGCTTCAACCGCAAGGAGCGCCGGAGGCCATCGGCGAGCGCCTTGAACAAATTGAGCCCCTTGATTCGCTGGGCTGCCCAATCCGCCGAGATGGCGTCGCAATCCATGCCCCACACCTTTTCGGTGTAGGTCATGAAAAAGATCGCATACAGCCGCTCGCCGAATTCATTGCGCATCCATTGATGGAATGTCTTGGGATCGCGGACCGGAAAGGCGCGGGCATAGGCATAGGAGGCAAGACAGGCCACGCTTTGCGCAAGGCCCAGATTGCGCAAGGCCTCGAACGCCCTCAAGGGATAGGCGTAGAATTTTCCTGCGTAATAGATGCGCGAGAGCCGCGGCCGCACGAGGAAATCATCCGGCAGGATCTCATCCCACAGCGCCACCACTTCGCGCGATTTTGAAAAGAACCGGTGTCCGCCGATATCGAAGAGGAAGCCTTTGTAGGAGACGGTCCGGCTGATGCCGCCGACATAGTGTTTGTCCTGCTCGATGACGACCACGCCATGTCCGGCCTTGGCGAGAGTATAGGCGGTGGTCAGCCCGGCCGGGCCAGCTCCAATGATCAAAGTATCGATCGTCTCCAACCTGCCCTCCGTGCTGAAATTTCAACACGGAAGAGACCAGTTTAAGTTTAAGTCCGGGCTATTTGAGTCAGTACAAGTCTATTCAACATCAATTTGCCGCAACAAAACGCAGATATATTTGGTATGCTTATGATTCATTTATTCTCGCGGGAGAAACCCGGTCAATCCGGTAAGGCGCTGTTAGTCGATCGGCACGGGCGAGGCATCGTTCTGAGCACCTATCCAGACAGACCTCTTGGCCCCGGCAGTCTGGAATACTGGGGGATATTGACGCCCCTCCGCTGTGCTGCTCGAAATTTCGCTTTAATTTGTCTTGAATAAAGCAACAATCCGGGAGCGAAACACCGGGCGCCGCGAGCGAGGTCTTCTTGGTACGTTTTGAGAATGTTGGCCTGCGCTACGGGATGGGGGCGGAAATCCTGAAGGATATCAGCTTCGTCATCGGGCCTCAGTCCTTTCAGTTCCTGACTGGCCCTTCTGGCGCCGGCAAGACGACGCTGTTGCGGCTGATCCTTTTGTCCTTGCGGCCGACGCGCGGCGCCATCGCCCTGTTTGGCACGGACGCCTTGGCCCTCGACAAAACCGCAATCACCGGATTGAGGCGGCGGATCGGCGTCGTGTTTCAGGATTTCCGGCTACTCGACCATCTGACGACCTATGAAAATGTCGCCCTGCCGCTGCGGGTGCGCGGCAAGGAGGAAGTGAGCTACCGGGCCGAGGTGACGGAGCTTTTGCAATGGGTCGGTCTTGGCGAGCGCATGCATATTTTGCCGCCGGTGCTATCGGGCGGCGAGAAGCAGCGCGCCGCGATCGCCCGCGCCCTGATCGTGCGGCCGGAGCTTCTGCTCGCCGACGAGCCAACAGGAAATGTCGATCCCAGTTTGGCGCGCAGACTCCTGCGGCTGTTCACCGAACTCCACAAATCGGGAACCTCCGTCGTGATCGCGACCCATGATCTTGCCTTGATGGATCAGTTCGACGGCGCCAGGCGGCTCGTGCTTGGCGACGGCCGCCTTCACATTTATGATTGAGGCTGGCGATGAGTTTTTTCCCGGAGGCAATCCGGCGAATGCAAGCAGCGGCGTGGAACGTGAGGCGTTCGGACAAGAGCGGCAACATGGGACGCCGAGGTGACATGGCGCTCGTGCCGGCGGCGTCCATCGCTGGCCGCGCGCTGGTGACCGTCGTCGCCATCATGACCTTTCTGGCCTCGCTCACCGCCGGGGCAGCGATGCTGATCAGCGATTCCTCGCGCGGCTGGCAAGACGAAGTCGCGCGCGAAATGACCATCCAAATCCGCCCGGCGCCTGGCCGCGATCTCGATGCCGACACAAACAAGGCCGTCGAACTCGCACGCAAGACGCCGGGGGTTGCCTCGGTCCGCGCCTACAGCAAGGCGGAAGCCGAGGAGTTGTTGCAGCCCTGGCTTGGCACCGGCCTCGATCTGTCCGAACTGCCGGTGCCGCGCCTTGTCATCGTCGGCCTCGACAAAGAGGAACGCCTGGATATCGCGGTCCTGCGCAAGAAACTGGCGGATTCGATTCCCGGATCGAGCATCGATGACCACAGAGTGTGGCTCAAGCGTCTCGCCATCATGGCAAGAAGCGTCGTCTTTATCGCGGCGGTGATCTTCGCGCTTGTCCTTGCCGCAATGATCCTGGCGGTGGGCTTTGCGACGCAAGGCACGATGGCGGGCAATCGCGAGATCATCGAGGTTTTGCATTTCGTTGGCGCTGAGGATGGTTATATTTCGCGTCAGTTCCAGCGGCATTTCTTCCGGCTAGGATTGCGCGGCGGTGCCATTGGCGGCGGCCTTGCAATTCTCACTTTCCTCGGCTCAGGGCTGATCGCCTCCTGGCTGCGAACATCCCCCGGCGGAGAGCAGCTGGAGGCGATGTTCGGCGATTTTTCGCTGGGCTGGAATATCTACGGCGCGATCGCGCTCATTGCGGCGGGTATCGCGATCGTCACCGGCTTCGTGTCCCGCGTCATCGTCTACCGGCATTTGCGGGGATTGAGTTGAAGCGTTTTACTTCGTTGGCCAAGGCATGATGGGAACGGTGCTGATGCTGTTGGCAGGCGAACCGTTCACCAGCCTCGAACTCACCGCGACATAAACCAGCGTGTTGTGCTTTTGGTCGAGCACGCGGTACACGCGGGTCGCCTTGAAGATGATGCTGGTTTTCTCGCTGAACACCTCCTCGTCATCCGTCAATTTCGACAGATCGACATTGATAGGGCCAACTTGCCGGCAGGCTATCGCGAAGTTGGAGGGATCTTCATTGAGACCAAGCGGCTGGCCCCATCCGCCGGTCCGGGCCTGGGAGATGTGGCAGGTCACACCCGCGACCCTTGGATCGTCAAAATCCGAGACGCAGACCTTATCGTTGGGCGAGAGCAAATTGAATGTCGTGCTGACGCAGGTCAGCTGGTCAGCAGCCGCCACAGCCGGGACCGCGATGGAGAGGAGTGCCGCTATACTAGCCAGTTTCAAAATCAATCTCCATTCTAGGGTGGCGAGTGCCACTCGATGACTTAGCCGTGAAGAAGGTCAACAGAACTTAGCCCTTCTCGCCAATGAGACATACGAAGCGAACTGCCTTGCTGGCCTTCGATCCACGTTTGAAATCAACCGTCTTGACCGGCACGTCCTCTACTTTTGTATCCGCCGCCGAGATCACAAGAGTTTAGGGATCAAAATAAATTTCGCGGATAGTCTTGGAGACGTAGCCGCAAGACTTGTCAAAACAATGAAAACAGATTTCACGTCCAACCCTCTCTGCCGGTAAGCGCCCTTAACTCGCGACAGAGGCTTTCGTTCCGCCTCCAAAGATGCCCTTAGCAGACGCAGCGGCAATCTCTTCACATGAGTGGGAGCGAATCTTTGGCTTTCCCGTCAGATAAGAAAAACCGCAGCATTTCGCGCGACGCATCAGGTCCATGCGGATCCGTGTAGGAGCCTTCCGGCCGTCCCCCAGACCAAGCATGCGCCAATCCCGTGATGGCCCAATGTTCCAGATGAATGGTGCCGCGCTCGTCCTTGATCACGGTTCGCGTGTATGCGCGGTTCCCCGAGCGGCCCAGCTGTGACTCTTGGGTCGAGTTGCGAAGGCTCGCACGTGCTTGCGCGACGATCAATTGGCCGTTCGAGGGAGAAACCGTATGATCGCTGTCGCCGTGAAAGACAATCGTCCTGACATTTGGCTGTGGATGCTTTTTCCGCGCTTTGCCTGATCCCGTGTGCAAGGGCATCGGCTGGCCTTGCATCGCCGCGAACGCCGAGGGCAGATCTCTGGCGAGCCCGTAAGGCAGCCCCGAGTGAACTCCGGCCGCCGCATAAAGCTCGGGATAGCTGATCGCCATGACGAGCGCCATGGCGCCTCCCGCCGAGAGACCGGCGACATAGACGCGCCGGGGGTCGATGCCATAATCGGAAATCATGGCCTGTGTAATGCCTGCGATGATCACGGGTTCCCCTTCACCGCGGTGCTGGTCCTTGAGATTGAACCAGTTCCAGCAGACGGAAGGATTGGCCGCCGCCGTCTGTCCCGGATAGGCGGCGATGAAACCGTGCTCTTCAGCAAGGATGTTCATGCCCGTCCCCAGCGCAAAATCGTCGGGATTCTGGGTGCAGCCGTGCAGCATCACGAGCAATGGGCGCTTGTCCCGGTGTGCGGCCGCCGGGACATAAACTTTGTAGTCCCGGGCACCTGCCGCGCAACTGAATGTCTTGCTTTCATAGCGCGCACCGGCGGGGACGGGCGGCGAAATCGCGGGTTTGCCGAACGGCTTGCCGGCGGGCGGCAGGCGATTGACCCGTTGCAAAGAAGTCAGCACTTCCCCCGGGGGTTTTGCGTGGTCTGGCGCTTGCGGGGGGCGTGCCGTTCCCGCATGCAAGGCCGCGGCTGGCTCGGGACGCCCACCAAGGTCACGATGTTTCTCCGGGAAATCCGCATCCCCCCGTTCGGCGGCAGGATGGCCCCGGTTCAGTCCTCCGAGGGCGTGCTGAATGACCCGTGTTGCCTCGATCACATGCTGGCTTTTCGCGAGTTTCGTGGCTTTGCGCATCGCCATGTTGAAAATGGTTTTCATGGGTCAGTTCCCTTGCTTGAAACGCTTTGCCCCGGTCTTCAGTGGATTCGATCCGCCAGCGCCGCTTTGACGGGATCGCTGGCCTGAAGCGCGCCCAGCACGGTGATCGACTCGATGGCTGCCAGCGCGAGGTCCGGTGTGACGTCGGCGGCGATCGTCACGAGGCCAATGACCTGGATGTTGAGCTTGCTGCCGCTGGCCTGGATGGTTTCCAGGTCCGTGCGGCTATAGAACCGCATGCCAAGCTCAAGGGTATGTCGAAGGATTGATTTTTTTACGACATCCGCGTGCGTTGCAATTTGGTTGCGGATCGCCGTCCGGATCAGGTCGGTCCGGTTGGAATAAAAACCCTCCTGGACGAGCAAATCGATATGGCCGAGGTCGATATAGCCAAGGTTGATCGTGATCTTCTCACTTTCAGTCGCTTTGTCGCGAAGCCGATGCACAGTTCCAGTCAAAGCAACCTCCATACACCATCCAGACAGATGGTATATGGATGGCCAGACCCGGAATGCAAGGGGTCGGTAGTGCGGGAAGCATGCGCCGGCACATAATAAGGACTGTTAGACCGGCACCCGTACAGTCGCCCGCAGGCCCCCGGACGGACTGTCGGCAAGCCCAATATCACCGCCGTGCGAGCGCGCGATATCGCGGGCGATCGCGAGCCCTAAACCGGTGCCGCCCTGATTCTGGTTGCGGGCACTGTCGAGACGGAAAAACGGCCGAAACACCTCTTCGCGCTGGCTGGCCGGAATGCCGGGCCCATCGTCATCGACATGAACCGTCAGAAACCGCTGATCGCGCGCCGACTCGATCGAAATATGTTTGGCATGGCTTTGCGCATTGCTGATGAGATTGGCAAGACAGCGCTTGAACGCATTGGGCCGCAACGTCACGACCGGATTGCCCGAAAACGCAATCTTGGTATCAAACCCCGCCCGCTCGGCGTCAAGGCGCAAATCCTCCAAAAACTCCTCGATATCGATTTCCTCCGCGCTTTCGCCGGCATCGCCCCGCGCAAAGGCAAGATAGGCCTCCAGCATGCGCTGCATTTCATCGACGTCCTTTTGCAGATCCCGCGTCTCCTCGGTCTGCCGCATCAAGGCCAGCGAAAGCTTGAACCGCATGAGGATGGTGCGCAGATCGTGGCTGACGCCGTTCAGCATGGTGGTGCGCTGCTCGAAGGCGCGCTCGATACGCCGCTTCATCTCGATGAAGGCATATCCCGCCTGGCGGACTTCGCGCGCCCCGCGTGGCGTGAAGTCAAGGTCGCGGCCCTTGCCAAAAGCCTCCGCCGCCCCGGCGAGTAGGAGAATCGGCTTGATCTGATTGCCGAGGAAGACAATCGCCACCACGATCAACACAAATGACGTGCCGATCATCCACAAAATGAAAATATAGGAATTCGAGGCATAGGCGGCGCTGCGCTCGGCGACGACTCGCAGGATCGAATCGTTCAGCGCAATTCTAATCTCGATGAAGTTCGACCGGCCCACCGTGTCGAGCCAGAACGGTTTGCCGATCTGGCGTTTGATCTCGTTCGACAAAGCCGCATCGATGATCGAAAAGAAAGGTCTTGGCAACGCCGGCGGCAGCGGCCCCTTGGGCAAAAACTCGATATCGATGTTCAACCGCTGCTGGGCGATCCGGGCCAGCAGGTCGTCGTTCTTGACGCCGGGATAGGCATGATGCAGATCGGCGATTGCCGCGATCTCATGCGTCAAGGCGGTGGAAAGACGCATGGTGATGCGCTGCCAATGACGTTCCATGAACACATAGGTGAGCACGCATTGGAGGATCACCATCGGCACGATGACAATGAGAAGCGCGCGCGCGTAAAGGCCCTTGGGAAGGAGCATCGAGAGCCTGCGCCAAAGCCCCCGCCACCAGGAGCGCGGCTGCGTGAAGGAAACGGGGAGGGAAAGGCTCAAACGCGCGTCCCCTGATGATTTAGCGATCGACCAGCAAGCGGTAGCCCGCGCCCCGCGCGGTTTGCAAATACAGCGGATTGGCGGGATCGCGCTCGATCTTGCGGCGCAGCCGGTTGACCTGCACATCGACGGTCCGCTCATTGGCGGCGCCGCCCGATCCCGCGAGAGCTTCCCGGGCGACGGTTTCGCCCGCGTGCTCCGCGAGAAGCCGCAGCATCTCGCGCTCGCGCTCGGTCAGGCGGATGATGTCGTCGCGCTGGCGCAGTTCGCCGCGGCCAAGATCGAAGCTGAAATCGCCGAACCGCACCGCCGCCGGCGGCCCCGCGATCGCGCGCGGCGGCGCCCGCCGCAAAATCGAGGCGATCCGCAAGCTGAGTTCGCGCGGCTCGCAAGGCTTGCCCAGATAATCATCGGCCCCCGTCTCGAGACCGCGCACCCGGTCATCCGGCTCGCTGCGAGCGGTCAGCATCAAAATGGGCACCCGCGCGAGATCGGGTCCGGCCGCCCGCAGCCGCGCCGCGAAAGCGAAACCATCCTCGCCCGGCATCATGACATCGAGGACGATCAGGTCGAACGACAGATTCTTGAGGCGCGCCATGGCGTCCTCGGCGTCGGCGGCGGCCGTGACGCGATAGCCTTCCTCGCTCAGCATCCGGGACAAAAGCGCGCGGATGCGGCGGTCGTCGTCGACGATCAGCAAATGCGCCGCGTCGTCGGCCGGCGCCGCCTGCGAGATATCCGATGATCCTGGGAGGGGCGGGTTCACCGGTCCGGCCCAGAGCATGGGGCGGCGGGACTGGCGCCGGTCATCGCGGCAACCTTGTCGCGCGCGTCCGCATCGACCATCGCCAGAAGAAATGCGATCGCCTGCGGCCGGGTCCCTTCCGGCAGTTTGGCGAAAACCGTGGCAAACCGTTTCGACTGCACATCGGCGACCTCGAAAGCGAGAGCCTCGCCGCGATGCGTCGGATAGAGCTGGCGCTGACGGCGGTCCGTGACCCCCCGGCGGGCTTCGACATAATCCTGATCCAGCAGTTCCTTGAGCACCCGGTTCAGACTCTGCTTGGTAATTTTCAAAATGTCCAAGAGTTCCGCGATGGTAAGGCCAGGCCGCCGGGAAACAAAATGCAAGACCCGATGATGCGCCCGGCCGAAGCCCAAGGCGGCGAGCAGATGATCGGCATCGCCGACGAAATCACGATAGGCGAAAAACATAAGTTCGATCAAATCATACATCGGCGCGCCATCCGCCGGAGGCGCAGCGCCGAAGGACCGTTGCGGCAGCTTTGCCGCGGTAGCCTCGCTTTGCGCCATCAGAACCATGCGAGCCGCCTTTACGTCAGCATTGTTGACATATTTCAGGTCGTTCCTTATACGTCAAGTCCACCTCCCCTGGCGATTTTTCGAGCCGGTCCTTATTTTTATTGTCGTCCCCTCGCTATATGAGCTTCATTATGACCGGCGCATGTTTCCGCGCAAGCCGAACCTAAGCCCTGGACTTGAAGCATGAACTTTAAGCCCCGGCACTTATAGCTCAGGAGTGTCCGATGTCCGTGTTGCCTTTTGACCAGCGCGACGGCTTTATCTGGATGAACGGCAACCTTGTCGCCTGGAAGGACGCCACGCTGCATGTTCTCTCGCATGGCCTTCATTATGCTTCCTGCGTCTTCGAGGGCGAGCGCGCCTATGGCGGGCGGATCTTCAAATCGACGGAACATTCGGAACGGTTCTTGACCTCGGCACAATTGCTCGATTTCGAAATTCCCTTTTCCGCGGCCGAATTGGACCGAGCAAAGCAGCTCGTCGTCGACAAAAACAATCTGCAAAATTGCTATGTCCGCCCGGTCGCCTGGCGCGGCAGCGAAATGATGGCGGTCGCGGCACAGAATTCGACGATCCATGTCGCCATCGCGGTCTGGGACTGGCCGAGCATGTTCGACGTCGAACAGAAAATGAAGGGCATTCGGCTCGATATCGCCGATTACCGGCGGCCCGATCCGCTGACCGCGCCCTGCCGGGCGAAGGCCGCCGGGCTCTATATGATCTGCACCATTTCAAAGCATCGGGCCGAGCGGCGCGGCTATGCCGATGCCATGATGCTCGATTGGCAGGGGCGGGTCGCCGAATGCACCGGCGCCAATATTTTCTTTACCGTGAACGGCGTCATCCACACGCCCATCGCCGATTGTTTTCTCGATGGCATCACCCGGCGCACCGTCATTGGTCTCGCCAAAAAGCGCGGCATCGAGGTGATCGAGCGCCGCATCATGCCCGGGGAACTGACCGGGTTTGAGGAATGTTTCATCTGCGGCACCGGCGCCGAAGTCACGCCAGTGTCTGAGGCCGGGCCGTATAAATTCACGCCCAGCGCCATCTCCCGCGCCATGATCGACGATTATACCGCCGAAGTGCGGCCGAAGCAGCAGGCGGCGTAGGCTGGGGAATAATCGCCAGCCTTGCGTTGCTTGTCAGCTGGCCCGTTACGCGGGCGTACAGGGGATCGTCTCCCCAGGGCAGCAGCGGTACTCTTGCGATTTGTCGAGCAGGTCGATCTTGCGCTTCAGCAAGTCGTTCTCCAACTCCTTCCGTTTAAGATCGAGTTCGATGTCTTTTTCGAGGTTCGGCTCGCAGACGGAGCATTCGTCGAGACAGCCCTTGACCAGGATACCGGGAGTTGGAAGCGAGGATTTTTGTGACTGAAACCCGAAGCTCTCCTGGGCTGTCGGAGAGATCTTTCCGTCGGGGCCGAGCAGTCCCGCCTCGGTCAGTTCCTTATCCACCTGCTTGAGGGCGAGGGCCCGCAGATTGATCTGAAGCAGCTCGCGGCCCGGAAAATTCACGCCTCCCGGACCTTGGACGAGCGCCACGCTTCCCGTCGCAGTGTTCATACTGTTGAAGCGGACCTTGGGATCGGTGGCGAGCAGGCCGAGCGATGTGCGGGAAACACCGTCGCTCGCGGTGATGGGGTTCAGTGCGACCTTGGTGAAATCATTGGCCGGATCGAGGATCACCCTGCGCTCGATCGCTTCGAGCTTGTAGTTCACCGTCTGCGTCTTGTTGATCTGATAGAAGAGGAACGTCACCGCGTGACATTTGTTCGGATTGGTGAATTCCCGTGACGAGGATTCGAAATGGTCTTCCGATTCCGTCTGCGTGTGGGTGCGGCTTTGAACCTCTCCGACCGATACGCTGGCGGCTTTACGCGTGCCCATCTCCGTGGCGTTATGGGAGGATTGTGCATGGCTGCTGTGCTCATTGAGATATGTGGACAGCGAGTTGGAATCGAAATTCCCGCTCATATTGGCTGACCCGCCAAGACCGAGAACGTCGACCCCCGCATCGCCGTGGCCATCGACATGGGCATGCGACTGGTTGCTGGAGTTTCCCGAATCGCGCGCGGAAGTGTCGAACAGGGAATCGCTCATCTGCTGCATGTAGAACGACTCTTCCGAACTTTGCGTGTTGCGGTAACTGACCCCGGAATCGCTGTCGAACGTAAATTTAGTCCGGCGGTCGGAAGTGAAGAGCTTCACCTTCTCGCCTGGCAGCAATGTCGTTGTGTAAAGAAGATTTCCGAGGGCAAGGGGGCCGGGGCACCTCGTAAGCCGGAAGTGCAGCTTCACTTCGACGGGTATCGTGACCTGGCTTACGTCCAGCAGCCGCACCGGGTAATTGAGACGGTAGTGAAAATCGAGAACGTCGCAGGCGTTGTCCGGGCTCATATCCGGGCAGCACGGAATTGCAGACATCGTTTTTGCGATCGCGGTCATGATGGGCTCCTCCTCAAGCCGTTTCTGTTGGCGCGGCTATCGTCGCGCGCCAGCAGTTTCAGCACAGCACTCGCGGCCGCGCGACCCCTGTTCAGGGGCCGCCGCCGGCGCTGATAGGCTCGATGGAGATGGAGGAGCCACGCGATGTTGCGACGCCTTGGCTCACAGAACCAGCAGGTTATTTTGGAGCGAAGAGGATGTCGTGGCGCGCGTTCGTTCGGGAACACATCAAGGAAATTATAGCGGCGACGAAGTACACTGGCGTCCCATGAAAAGGGGGCGCGCGATAACGAGGATTGTGGTTGTGTCTTGACATGTGGCAACTCACACTCGGCAGCCGTCGGGAATCTTGGATATGCCACGTTGGGAGGATCACATGGAAATCGACGCCAAACTGTCGAAGGACCTCACTGATCTCAAGAAGCAGCTCGAATCTATTTCCGGCCAGAAAATAGATGCAAGCCCAGAGCAGCTGTTTCCATTGTTTTTCCGCGTCAGCCTTTCGACCGCCGAAGACGGCACCGTGATGTCGCGGAGCATTTTCTTTCCCAGCAAGAGCTGCGTGCAAGCCAGCGGACTTCCGGCAAGCCTGCTCGATGTCAGCAGCCGCTCTTCAACCGGCGCCGATGGAACGCGGGTATTCCTTCTCAGTGATTTCATTTGCAGCACTATCAATTCTTTCGCGGAGCCGGTCAGCGTCGTGGTAACGCCGAATTCGGCGGCGCCGTGCTACGCGACCATGACACATGCGCTGGTCGCAAATCCGAGCTTTCCAGGTTCTTTCAGCGATTTGCAAATAACGGTGTTCACATGGAAACCAGATGGAGCCGCCGCGCCAAATGTTGGCTTCGATTGGCGTTGCCGGCTGCTTTCGTTCCAAATCATTTTATAAAGGCAGCCACCGCGAGCCGCGCTTTTCTCAGCTTCTTCGGGGATCGCCATCGTCGTGGAGATCACGCCAGTGGGGCGTTGCGGCGTTGCTAATGCCCCTTTTCGACCCCGGGCGCCACCGCGCAACGGACAAGCGCCTGGGGAAAATCCAAAATCATTCGCAACATTTTGATGACAATGCCCTAGTCAGGGGTGGCGCGCCGGTGCATAATCATCTCTTCCTCGTACAAGGAGAGATGATGGCTGAGCACTCCCCTGCTCCCGCGTGGCGCACGCCCCTCTGGATCGCCTTGCTGGTTCTGGCCAGTGTCGTCTTCAGCCTGGGCTTTGCTTGCGCTCTGCCGCTCGCTGCTTTCGCGGCACTCGCTGCCCTGACCCTCAGCCGCCGCGATGCGCTCCTGCTTGTCGGCGCGGTGTGGCTCACCAATCAAATCGCCGGCTTTACCGTTCTGCATTACCCCTTGGACCCAAGCACATTCGCCTGGGGGGCCGCGCTCGGCGCCGTTGCGCTGGTATCGACGCTTGCCGCGCAATGGGTCAAGGGCCGGGTTCCGCTGGCAGGCGGAGCCTTCGCCTTTTTGGCGGCCTTTGCCGTTTATGAAGGTTCGCTCGTCGCGATTTCGCTTGCCTTTGGGAGTGGCCTCTCGAATTTCACGCCGGCCATCGTGCGGCGGATTTTGGCGATCAATTTCGCCGCCTTCGCGGCGCTCTACCTGATCCATCGCATGGGCGTCTTCGCCGGTCTCGGTAAGCCCGCGGCACCACGGCCACAGGGGACCCCACGGGAACGCCAGGCCTGAGCTGGACCGAGAAATCTATTCGCCGTTTTTCATGCCATCCCGTGGCTCTGGGGGGCTTGGCGGCATCCGCAGTCCCCGGAGCTTGTCGAAACCGACCCGGATCAGCCGGTAAATGCCGTAGAAAAATGCAACTATAAATACGAAAAAGACGAAGTTTCGGAAAATCAAGATTGCCAGATGCGAAATATACGCCACAAAATTTACTATATTCCCCACGACCATTGCAAAAAAACCAGACATAAAATTGAATCCTCCCAGCTTATTGGACGCGCGGTTCCGCGCTGCGGTCCGGTTTTTCTGAACGGGGCGGCTTGGTCCGGACCTGCGATGGGCAGTTAAGCATAACCAATATTCGCCAGCAATGCCTCGGCGTCCCGCACCGGCAAGGAACACGTGCCGCCGGAGCAGACGAACGCCGCCGCCTCGCCCGCCAGTTTTACTTGCGCATGAGCAGGATGGGTTTGCGGCACTTCCTCCACCCCCTCGATGTCCATCACCATGCGCGCGGTAAAGGGCACACCAAGCGCCGCCTCGTAAAGCTGCTTCCGCTGCGGCCCAGCTGTGACGATTTCCTTGGCGCGCAGCCGGAAATCGAGTGCGTTCAAGATGCCGGCGTGGCTGACCAGATTGCCCCGCACCGCCGCGCTCAGGGCAGCGAAAAGTGCATCGGCCCGCGCCAGCCAGCGTTCATCGCCCGTGAGACCCGTGAGCCGGATGAGCGCGGCCAAATAGAGAGGATGCGCGTTGGGGATCGCGTCATCCGATGTCGGGGCGAGCCGCAGGATGACATCGCCCGCGTCATTGGCGGACATGGCGAGGAACCCGCTGGCCGGATCGCGATGATAGACCTCCATCGCCTCCGCCCAGCCAATCGCATCGGCGAGATAATCACGAGTAAGCGACGGCCCGAAATTGCGCGCTTCATGCAGCGCGAGCGCGGCGCCCATCATCGCGGCATGATCGAGCGCAAGACCCGGCTTCACAAGCACGCCGGCGCGCCACGAATGAGCGAGGCGCCGGTTTCCTTGCGCATCGGTATATTGCATATTGTCAACGATGAACGCATAGGACCGCGCGGCGAGCGCGATCCATTCGGGTTCATCAAATAGCGTCGCGGCATGAACGAGGGCAGCGATCATCAGCCCATTCCAATCGGCGAGAATTTTGTCGTCGAGGCCAGGCCTGATGCGCTTCTTACGTGCCGCGAAAAGTTTCGCGCGCAACGGCACCAGCCGCGCTTCTTCCTCCAAAGAAGGTTTTGGAGTGTCGAGCCGGTTGAGGATGATCGCGTGGCCGCCATGCGCCTCGTCGTCCCAATTGCCAAACCTATTGGCATCGTAGAATTTACCAAAAAATGCGGCGTCCTCCGGCCCCAGCAGCGCGGCGATTTCGCCATAGGTCCAGACATAAAACTTGCCTTCGATGCCTTCGCTGTCGGCATCGATGCTGGCGCAAAACGCGCCCTCTGGATTGGTCATCTCGCGCGCTAGCCAGCCCACAGTGTCTTGCGCCCGCGCCCGGAAAAGTTCGCCGCCATATTCATGATGGCAGAGTGCCAGCATTTCGAGGATCTGCGCATTGTCGTAGAGCATTTTCTCGAAATGCGGCACGAGCCATTGCACATCCGTCGAATAGCGGGCATAGCCGCCGCCGAGGTGATCGTAAATGCCGCCTTCCGACATATTCGTCAGGGTCAATTTGACGAGATCGCGATAAGGCTCCTTCCCCAGCCGGCCACCCGCACGCCAGAGCAGTTCGAGGATGGGCGTATTGGGAAATTTCGGCGCCCCATTCAAGCCGCCCGCAACCGTATCGATGATCGGGACGATCTGCGGCGCGAGGGCGTCCAATTGCGAAAGACCCAGAACCCCATCGCCGCCGCCCGGCGCCACCCTGGAGAGGGCGCGGCCGATCGCTTCGGTATTTTGCTTGATCCGCGCGGGCTCCTTGCGGAACGCCTCGGCAACCGTCTTCAAGACGCTGACGAAAGAGGGCCTGCCGTAGTTGGAGTCCTTCGGAAAATACGTGCCGCCCCAAAAGGGCTCGCCTTCAGGCGTCAAAAACATCGTCAACGGCCAGCCGCCGCGCTCACCAAGCGCATGCAGCGCCGACATATAAATGTGATCGATGTCCGGCCGCTCCTCGCGATCAACTTTGATATTCACGAAAAGCTCGTTCATGACGGCGGCGGTCGGCACGTCCTCGAAACTCTCATGCGCCATCACATGGCACCAATGGCAGGCCGCGTAGCCGACGGACAGCAGGATGGGTTTGTTCGAGGCTTGCGCTTCCGTGAGCGCCGCCTCGCCCCACATCCGCCAATGCACTGGATTGTTGGCATGCTGCAAAAGATACGGGCTCGCGGCTTGCCCAAGTTCGTTGTGTCCATTTGCCGACATGAGGGTTTGGCCTTGGTTCGAGGCAGGGAGGCGCAAGTCCGTATCAATGCAAAAGTTGTGCGGGTGTCCAGCTCCGCCCGACTATGGGCTGTTGCGGAACAGCGGCAAGATCAGAAAATACACCCCCACCCCGAGGAGCACAGCCTTGATGCCGAAATCCGCCTGCGAGAGACCCTGGTCCACGGCGGCGATTGCGGCGGCACTCCAGGCCCCCGTCGCCGTCATTGTCGCGAGGCGCAAACGCACCACGCGCAACGGGTGCACGAAGACAACCGGCGCGAACATCAAGCAAGCAGCGGCGATGACAACCGCCGTGGCAACCATTGGCCCCGGCCGGAACACCAGCAAATAAAACGCCAGCACGTTCCAAATCGCCGGAAATCCGCGAAACCAGAGATCGTGGGTCTTCATGCGCTTGTCGGCGAAATAAAGCGCCGAAGCCGCGCAGACCACGCAGCAAACAAGGACCGCGAGCGGCGGCGCGAGGAGGCCTGAACGCCACACGGCGACGAGCGGCACCACCACATAGGTCAGAAAATCGACAACGAGGTCGAGCATGACGCCGTCGATATGCGGCACGCTCTCCGCGACCTTGGCCCGCCGCGCCAAGGTGCCGTCCACGGCATCAATCGCCAGCGCCGCGCCCAGAAAAGCGAACATCGCGGCAAACCGCCCATCGGCGGCGGCGAACAGTGCCGCGAGCCCCAGCGCCGCGCCGCTGGCGGTGAAGCAATGCACAAGAAACCCGGCGGCAAAGGGGGGCATGGGTTTCATCCCGCGAGCGCGGCATGGATCGCCCGGCAATGCGCGACGAGATTGGGCCGGGACATCAAAAACTCCTTGAGCGGCGTGTCGATCTCGTAAAAATAGATATTGGCGGTAAATCCGTAAATGCTCGCGTCGCCGCTGGACGGTTTTGCCCCAAACAGGAATCCTCCCTCGGGGACGAGGTGCGCCAGCACCCGCAGGTCGGCAACCCCCCTGTCGTAAACCGCCTCCGGCTCGTAGCGCCCGATACCCTGATAATAATAACGTTTGAAATTATAGTCCCGCGCCTTGTCCAGTGCGGCTTTCGTGAGGCCGGGATGGGTGCGCAAAAGCGCATCCCGGAACAGCGGCCAGAAGCGCGGGTCTTTCCAGCGCGAATAAGACATCACCCAATAGAGATCATCGAGCATCCGCCGGATGAGATGATCCGTATCGCGCTGGCTTGCCGTCAAACCATCGTCGATTGGCAGCGTGTAGCGCGCAATCAGATGGGCGATGATCGTGTCGCTATCGCCGATGGCCTCGCCATTGTCCTCAAGATAGGGTAGCTGCCCACGCGGCGCCTTCTCCGCATCGAGGATATGTTCGTGCCGGAAGGCAAGCTTGCACAGCTTCAGGAAAGCATAGACCTTCAATCCATACGGATTGTTGTCGGCAACGCCAAAAAGATCCGGGTAGGAATAAAGGGTCAGCATCGCGAGGCCTTGGGAAGGACCGGCTGTCCGTTGGCGTGCCGACCCTAATGCCAGCCTTGCCAAAAAGCCAATCTGGGCCAAACTGACGGCCTGTCTTCGCGAAACTGGGAGGATGCGATGACGAAGCTGGACAACGGCGCCGTATCGGGGCCGGGGAAACCCTCGCCCTTTCCCTGGCCTCCCGAAAGAGCGCTTTTCATATGCTCGGTCCTGACGGCCTTGAGCTTTTTGGCCCATATTCTCTTCCTTTTTCTTGTCAGCCCGCTCAACGTCCTGCCCCTCTCCAAGGAGGAAGCCTATCTCTACGGAGCGATACCTCTCTGCTTTGGGGCCATATTCTTTGCTTTGGCTGTGTATAATTTCATCATCATAGAAGAGCGTTCCGTTTCCCATATTCTCCTGCTTTTGCTTGCTCTCAGCTTTGGCAGCCTCAGTCTGCAAGGCTTGCTGGGGCTTGCCCTGCTTTACGGAAAGCCTTGGCTGGAGGGGGGGTAGGAGCCCAGCGCCAGAGCAATTAATCTGTTGAGTCTTTCCCGCAAACCCGTTCGAAGGTTGCGCATCGCCCGCAAGATGGCTAGCAACCCGAAGATGCTTTGGGCTATGACCCGGCTGGAAGAAAATGATTCGATCAAAGGAGAACGCTTGTGGCTAAGGCAAAAACCGGCAAGCCCGCGGCGAGGAAAAAAGCGAGCAAACCCGAAGCAGCGGCGGTTCGCCCGGTCAAAGAAACCCTGACCAAGTCGGCGCTGATCAACCTGATTGCCGAGCAGAACGATATTCCTCGTAAGACCGCTGTAGGTGTCTACGCAACCTTGGAAAATGTGTGTTTGGGATCGGTGCATCCACGCGGCGTTGGCGAATTTACTTTGCCGGGACTGCTGAAAGTCACCCTTCGCAAAGTGCCGGCCCGCAGGGCTGGAACGCTCGTCCGCAATCCCGCCACCGGCCAGTTGGTCAAGGCAGCCGCGAAACCCGCGAGCATCCGCGTCAAGATCCGCCCGCTGTCGAAATTGAAATCTGCCGCTTTGCCTTAAGAAAAAGGCTAAAAGCGCGGCTGGTCCCTTGACGGGAATCCGCCGGGCGCCGAATCGACGAGTCCGCGGTTGGTGATCACAATCCAGCCGGCGCCACGCCGTTCGATCGAGATCACCGTGCCGGCGCCAGGAATTGGCTCGCCCGGCGCGACCTCGATGGAGCCATGCGGACCTTCGACGAGCGCGATCCCATCGTAAACGGCACGGACAACCCAATTCGTGATCAATTGCGGCCGGCTTCGGCGCGATCCTGGGCCGCCGGAATCTTGGGACGGGTCGAAGGCTGGCGGCCTGGGCAGCGCGGCGGCCATTTGCGCCGGCTTCCGGCCGCTCGCGGCGCCTTGGACCGGGGTGGCGCCGGGTGCGGAAGCAGCGGGGCCCGCGATCTCATGTTCGAGGCGATCCAGCCGCTCGGAAAGTTGCGACACTTTCGTCTCGGAATCCCGTAGCTGCGCGACCTTCCCTGCAACGTCGGCGATCGACGCCGCCGTCTCGCTCTTCGCCGCATCGAGCCGCGACTTCAGATCGGCAAGCGTTGTGGCATCTGTCTGTGACTGGCTCTGGGCGGCGCGCAAAGCCTCAACGCTCGCTTTGAGGGCCCGGATGTCCTCGGCCATGTGCGTCTCTGTCCGCCCGGCACTCTCCCGTGATGCGGGACCACCGGAAAAATGCCACCCCGCCCAGGCCAAACCAAAAAGAGCAAGCGCCAGCACCGAACCTGAAGTGGCGAATTTTTTGAAACGCGGCGGCACCCTTGGTGCGGGAGCGGGAAGGAATATCCTGTCGCCCGCCTGCATGGGCGCTGTGTCCTCTGGCGAAAAGGGTTCGGCCGGGGACGGCGAAAGCGCAACAGCGGGTTCGTCGGCGTTCAAAACCGGAATTTCAGGCGGGACGGCACCGCTTTTCGCCAGCATGATGATTTCGGGAAGGGCATAGCCCAAAATCGTTCTGACAAAATTGGGATTGAGGCCGGTCTTCTCGGCGAAGGCGCCAAGAGTCTCGGCGCCAAGGGTTTGCTCGACCTCTTGCCCGGACAGAGGCACGGGAGCCAATCCGTCCACCCAGGATGCAACCTCGGCGGCAAGGCCCGCCGCGCTGCATCTCTCCAACAGACCCTCGGCCCCGCCGGGTTGCTCCATCACCCAGCGGAAGGTCTCTTGGACAAGCTGGGGCGCCTTGGGACCGGGACTGTACCGCCTGTCGATTTCTTCAATGAGGTCAGCAAAACTCGCCATCATAGCGTGTCTCCGGTTTTCAATAGAGTCGATCGGCCCGAGGTGACGCGTTTCCTCCGGGAGAGGCCCGCAGCTACACGCCTATCGCGTTAAGAGTGTGGCGATTGCGGCCAATAGGGGGCTCCGTGTGAGGTTTTAAAGGGGGAACAGCTCTCGTCCAGGAACATAAGTTTGATGGGCGCTGGTGGGATTTGGGCCAAAGAGCAATTCTGGACCTCCCGCTTGCAGTCCGTGGCGTTCTCGGGTCAAATTGCGCCGTGACGCGGGGGGAAGATGCAGCAGCCAAGATTGCGCGCATGGCGGCTGGCCAAGGCGGCAAAGCGGTCCGAGCGCCAAACTGCGCTCCCGCCGGTCGCGGCGGGTCTGCCCGCCATCGCTGAAAAAGCCGACGATCTCGCGGAGATCAAAAAATCGGTCGAGGACGCCGCCGCCGTCAGCGGCGGGCTCTGGCTCTCCTATCTCTTTGTGCTTTTCTATGTGGCGATCGCGGCGGGCGCCGTCACCCATGAAGATCTGTTACTGGAGCGCGCCGTCAAACTGCCCTTCCTCAATATCGAACTGCCACTCCTCGCCTTTTTTGCTTTGGCGCCTTTTATCGTCCTCATCATCCACGCCTATGCGCTGATGCATTTCATCATGCTCGGCAAAAAAGCCTCGCGCTTTCATGCCGAGTTGAAGCGCCAGTTTCCCGATGCTCTGGACGGCGCCGTGGCGGACCAAGAAAACAAGGCCATCCGTGACAAGCTGCGCCGCCTTCTGCCGAGCAACATTTTTGTCCAAATCCTCGCCGGTCCGCCGGAATTGCGTGGCGGGATTTTTGGGCTTCTGCTCAAACTCATCGCCCTGACGACGCTCGTGGTCTTTCCGGTTCTGCTGCTGCTTTTGTTGCAGATTCAATTCCTGCCGTTTCACCATGTGACGATCACTTGGGCACAGCGCGTTGCGCTATTTCTTGACATTGTGCTGTTATGGCTGCTCCGCCCGCCAGTTTTCGCTGGTTTGAGTGGTGAAAGATCTGGGTACTCTCGTGCCCTCGTTTGGGGAATGAAGGGCTCCGGATTTTTTCTCGAGGTTGTCACAAGCTTCTTGGTGATTTGGTTTTCCATCGTGGTCGCCACCATTCCCGGCGAATGGCCGGAATCGACGCCCTCCGTCATCGATCAGTCGCAATGGCGGCTAGCGGATAACGCGGCAATGTGGACTCAAAAGTTCTTGTTCGCGGGCGACGTGGACGAAACAACGCGAAGGCGAAAGAGCCTATTTTCGAACACCCTGGTCTTGCCGGGCTTCAACATTTATGAGGCGCTGAAAATCGACGATCCGAAAAAGCTAACGTGGAAGGAACATCTTTTTGATCTTCGCGGACGCCATTTGGAAAAAGCCGTGTTGGACGGTGCCGATCTCACCAAGGCCGATTTGACCGGGGCATTTTTGGACAGCGCGTCACTACAGAAGACTCAGCTCCAGGGCGCTTTGCTCAATGAGGCTCAGCTCCGGGGCGCGTTGCTCAATGAGGCTCGGCTCCAGGGCGCATCCCTCAAAGAGGCGCGGCTTCAGGGTGCGTCGCTCAAAGAGGCGCAACTCCAGGGCGCGTCGCTCGACAAGGCGAGGCTTCAGGGCGTTTCCCTCAAAGAGGCGCAGCTTCAGGGCGCGTCGCTCAACCAGGCGCAGCTTCAGCTCGCGGAGCTCGATCGGGCGGAATTTCAGGGCGCGACCCTCTGGTTAGCAGAGCTTCAGAACACGTCGCTCTTGCACGCGGAACTTGAGGGCGTGACGCTTGAAGGGGCACATCTTGAAGGCGCGGTGCTCCATTCGGCACGCCTTCAGGGTGCGGTGCTTGACGGCGCGACGATCAATCAAACCGACTTTGTGGACGCCATTCTATGGCGCACACACTGGTCCTGGTCAGAGCCAGACCCAGTGGAACTTGGAGCGATCCGGCTCGAGGGTGTGACTTGGAATTCCGCGTGGAAGCCCAGGGATAAATTATTACCATTTTTTCTTTTGGCTGATTTTTGGGGCGCCCTCAAAGTTAAGCCCTGGGACGCCAATGCCTATGCCGACCTTCGGAATTTGATGAACACCATTCCCGAAGGCAAGATGAGGGACGAGGCATTGATGCGAATCGAACGGCTCGACTGCACAAGTAAAGATAAGTCTCTGGCCTCATGCGATCCTGCCGCCAAACTTCCGCAGGACGTTTTGTATTGGAAAAAGAAGCTCGCGCGAACGAGTGTCGATTACTCGACTTATGCAAAAGCTCTCGCCAAGGAGCTGAGGGGCCTCATATGCGTAAAAGATGTCAGTGCGGTTTATATTTTGCGTGGCATCATACAGTCAAAATTCCTTCAAGTGGCAGGACCTGAGGCCGCAGAGATCGTGAATTTTATTACTACCAAGGATTGTCCAGTTTCCGTCTCGCTTACCGACGATGACAAGGCGGCGCTGCTGGAAATCAAGCAAAAGACAGAGATAGAAATCGCGCCTTCTCCGGCATCGAAAAAAGAGAAGTGAACCGGCAACCGGTCCTCTCCCACCCGCCAAAGGACTATCAAAGGTCTTACGGCAGTTTGCCGCCAACGCTCTCGAAAAAAGCCCTCAATTGACGTGCGAGCAGCGTTTCCAAGAAACTTTCCATCTTGCTTAAGTCGAGGATGTTCTGTTTCCATGCCTCGTCGGCGGCTTCGAGCGCCTCAAAGTACGGCGTGCGATTTTTGACGATTTGATCGGGTATCGACGGCGACCCGCTCGGGACATATCCGGCTCGAATGGAAAGAACGACATCGGAAACCGTCCTCGACGTTCTGCCATTGCCATCAGCGAATGGGTGTATCCAGTTCAACCGCCACATGACATAAGCGGCAAGGTGAAGCGCGGTACTCCGCTCCCAATTGTTATTCACATAATCGCATAGATTCTCGACAAGTTCGGGCACAAGATGCGCTGGAGGGGGCTCGTGCTTGCTCTTTCCAATTTCTACCCCGCCCGGCCTAAAAATTCCGGCATATGAACTCAAGCCATCAAGCGCTTCCCGGTGCAGCGAACATATCAAGGATGGCCGCAGCTTGAAGCCACCTCGTTCGATGGCAGTTTGAGCTGCTTGCACGCCTGCGTCATATTGCTTGAGGCCGTTGCGCGCCTCCGCCTTCGCAAGCTCGATTGGGTCAGTGATAAGCGCCGGTTCAAGCGCACGTGTGTTACGCCGGTTTGGCTGATCGCTCATGCTTTTCCTGGTCGAGCCGTTCCGCCTCCGCGTCAATCATCTCGCGCGTAATCAGATCGTTCTCGATTGCCGTGTTGCCATAGGCAAAGCTGCGCCTTTGCTCCTCGCGCTGCTCATTCGAAGGAATGATGCGTTTGGCAGCTTCAAGCAATTTATTCAGCTCATGCGCCATATTTTCCTCCGCTTGATTCAATCCCCAATATGGCCACATCGTTTGAGCCGATACAATCGTTAACACCATGTCTTTAGACAAAAAAGTAAATATAGATAACCGATGGATCACGACACGATCTTTGCCATCGCCTCGGGCGCGGGGCGCGCCGCGATCACGGTTCTGCGTCTCTCGGGTCCGGCGACGCGGGTCATTGTCGAAAGCATTGCCGGCAAACTGCCCGCCCCCCGCTCCGCCGCGCTCGCAACCTTCCGCGATCCCGCCACAGGTGACGCCATCGACAAAGGGCTCGTAACTTTTTTCCCCGCGCCAAAGAGTTTTACCGGCGAGGACTATGCGGAATTCTTTTGTCATGGCGGCCGCGCCGTGGTTGCCGCGATGGTCAAGGCGCTGGGCGGCAGCGGCGCGCGGCCCGCCGAGCCGGGGGAATTCACCCGCCGCGCGCTCATCAACGGCAAAATGGACTTGGCGGAGGTCGAAGGGCTCGCCGATCTCATCGACGCCGAAACCGAGTGGCAGCGCCGCGCCGCCTTGCGCCAGTCGGACGGCGTGCTTGGACGCCAGGCCGCGATCTGGCGGGGCGCACTGCTTGAGGCATCGGCGCTCCTCGCGGCCGAGATTGATTTCCCCGAGGAGGAAGATGTGCCGGGCGCGTCCGGCCGCCGCGTCTGTGAAATCCTCACGCCCGTGCTTGCCGGTCTGAAAGCGGAACTCGCGACGGCCCGCGCTGGGGAGCGGCTACGGGAGGGCGTCACCATCGTCATCGCCGGGCCGCCCAATGCCGGGAAATCGACGCTGGTCAATGCGCTCGCCCATCGCGACGTGGCGATCGTCACGCCCTTTGCGGGGACTACACGTGATATAATAGAATTACATTTTGATCTCGGCGGCTGCCCGGTGACTTTGATCGACACGGCGGGCCTGCGGGAAAGCACGGATGCAGCCGAGCAAATCGGCATTCTCCGGGCCCGGGAAAAAGCCCAGGCCGCCGATCTCGTTCTGTGGCTCTCCGAGGCTCGGGACCCCGTGCCGTCCGGTGTGACAGGCGGCGAGGTCTGGCCCGTCTTCACCAAGAGCGATCTTGTCCCGGAGGGAAAAAAGCAAAGCTTATGTCAAGATCTCTGCATCAGCGCCGAAACCGGCGAAAATATCGATGTGCTCATCAAGAGGATGGAAGATTTCGCCCGTGACGCGGTGGGCGGCGGCCATACGGGCTTGATCGCGCGCGAACGCCACCGCAAAAGCTTCGAGGCTGCGGCATCCGCTCTGGCGCGGATCTTGGACAATCCCGAGGCCCCGGCGGAATTGCTGGCGGAGGACTTGCGCGCGGCGATGTTCTCGTTGCAAAGACTAACCGGCGTGGTGGACGTGGAAGATATTTTGGGCGAAATCTTTTCGCGCTTTTGCATCGGGAAGTAAGAGCGCCCAAAGTGTTTCACGTGAAACGTTTTTAGAAAAGCTCTAAACAAGTCGGACGATCCGTGGACAGACTGACCCTCTTCGGCCTCCTCGCCGTGACCGCCATGCTCGTTACCTATGCTTTTGAACAGCGAAGTCCTTGGTTCATTCTTGCTTTTGCCGGATCCTGCGCGTTGGGTTCGGCCTATGGCTTTTTGCAAGGCGCGTGGCCGTTTGGACTGGTCGAAGGTGTATGGACTTTGGTCGCCCTTCGGCGCTGGCGGCGCGTGGCTTTGCATTGAGCCGAGTGCCAAAGTGTTTCACGTGAAACGTTTTTAGACAGGTTCTAAAATAGATGAGCGGTTCGAGCGGATCCTTTGATGTGATCGTTGTTGGTGGCGGCCATGCCGGTTGCGAGGCGGCGGCGGCCGCGGCCCGCATGGGCGCGCGCACGGGCCTCGTCACACTGTCCTTTGCCACGGTCGGGGTGATGTCGTGCAATCCGGCCATCGGCGGGCTGGGGAAGGGCCATCTCGTCCGCGAGATCGACGCCCTCGACGGGCTTATGGGACGGGTGGCGGATCAAGCGGGCATTCAATTTCGTGTCCTCAACCGGGCCAAAGGTCCCGCCGTGCGCGGCCCTAGGGCGCAAGCCGACCGCAAGCTCTACCGCGAGGCGATGCAGGCGGCGATCAAAGAGACAGAGGGTCTCCAGGTCATCGAAGCCGAGGCCGCCGATATTCTTCTCACCGACGGCCGGGTGGAGGGGGTCAAGACCGCCAGTGGCGACACGCTTTGCTGCGGTGCTCTCGTTCTGACGACGGGAACGTTTCTCAGGGGCATGATCCATATCGGCGCCAAGCGCGTTCCGGCCGGACGTATGGGGGAAAATCCCGCCATCCGTCTCGGGGAGCGGCTGCAAGCCCTAGGTCTTGCCCTTGGCCGTCTCAAGACGGGGACGCCGCCCCGGCTCGACGGCCGGACGATCGATTGGTCCATGCTCGAGCGCCAAGCCGGCGACCGCGAGCCAGAGCCTTTTTCCTTTATGACGGAGGCGATCCGGACTCCGCAAATCGATTGCTTCATCACCCATACGACGCCGGAGGGCCATGCCCTCATCGAGGCGAACCTTGGTCAGTCGCCGGTCTATTCCGGCGCGATCTCTGGCCTTGGCCCGCGCTATTGCCCCTCGATCGAAGACAAGATCGTCAGGTTCAAGGAGCGCGAAACGCACCAAATATTTCTGGAGCCCGAGGGGCTCGACGACGACACCGTCTATCCCAACGGCATTTCGACCGCCCTGCCTGAAGAGGTCCAGCTTGCGTTTGTCCACACCATCCCCGGCCTCTCCAAGGCCGCGATCTTACGTCCCGGCTATGCGATCGAGTATGATTACATCGATCCGCGCGGCTTGACTTTGAGCTTTGAGACCAAAGCAATTCGGGGTCTCTTTCTCGCTGGGCAGGTCAATGGCACGACCGGCTACGAAGAAGCGGGGGCGCAAGGTCTCGTCGCGGGCCTCAACGCCGCGCTGCGGGCGGGCGCCCGGGAGCCGGTCGCGTTCAGCCGCGCCGACGCGTATCTCGGCGTGATGATCGACGATCTCGTGATGAAGGGCGTCAGCGAGCCCTACCGCATGTTCACCTCGCGCGCCGAATACCGGCTCTCGCTGCGTGCCGACAATGCCGATCAGCGGCTGACGGCGCTTGGTGCCCGCCTCGGCTGCGTTGGCCGGGAGCGGGCGCGGCACTTTGCCAGCAAGGAGGCGGCGCTTTCGACCGCGCGCGCGCGCCTGGAAGCTCTGAGCCTCACTCCGAACGAGGCGGTGCGGAGGGGTCTCAGGGTCAATCAGGATGGCCTGCGCCGGACCGCGTTCGAACTTTTGGCGCTGCCGGATGTTTCGATCGAAAGCTTAGCCACTATCTGGCCGGAGCTGGCGGCAATCGCGCCAAAAATCGCCGCGCAAATCGAAATCGATGCCAAATATGCGGTCTATCTCGATCGTCAGACCAAAGATATCGACGCTTTCCGGCGCGACGAGGCTCTGGCGATCCCGCTGGATGTCGATTACCGGACCTTGACGGGGCTTTCCAACGAAATCCGCGCGCGGCTCGAAACGGTACGGCCGCGCACCTTAGGGCAGGCGGGCCGGATCGAGGGAATGACTCCGGCCGCGATGACGCTCTTGGCGTCAAAACTTCGCCGTGCCGCCGCGGGTTCTTGATCCTTGCCAAAGAGCTCTCCCGCTCACGCGTCCATCCGCTTCGCCCATCCGCTCTTGGCCCAGCTGCCGGACGAGACTCTGCGGCGCTTGCACATCTACGCAAATCTCCTCGAAAAATGGCAGAAGTCGCTCAATTTGGTGGGGCCCTCCACCCTCGCCGACATGTGGGTCCGGCATTTCGCCGATTCCCTGCAGGTGTCGAATGCGGTGCCGGAAGCGCGTCGCTGGCTGGATTTTGGCTCGGGCGCCGGATTTCCGGGGCTCGTCACGGCGATCAAATATGCGGGGAACGCGGAGGCGCGCGTGCATCTCATCGAGTCGGACCGCCGCAAATGCGCCTTTCTGCAAACCGTCATCCGCGAGACATCGGCGCCTGCCATCCTTCATTGCGGCAGACTCGAAACGATTCTGCCGGCTTTCGACGAGCCCATCGACGCGGTCAGTGCCCGCGCCTTGGCGCCGATGGACGTCCTTCTGAGCCACGCAAAAAAATTCATCGAAAATGGCGCGACGGGGGTTTTTTCCAAGGGGAAACAATTCGAGAGTGAATTGACCGACTCGTTAACGGCCGGTAAATATTTTATCACGACCATGCAAAGCCAAACATGCGCGACGGCGCGCTTGGTGCTGGTCCAGCGGAGCGAGAGCTGAATCGCTGCGGTTTGGATGGATCTGTCTTGGCTACCGATTTCCGCTTTAAAGCTCGTAGATTCAATACCTTAGACGTTGTCGAGGAGAGCGATGTGGCGGCCGCCGAGATGCGCGTGCTCGTGCTTGCCAATCAAAAGGGCGGCGTTGGCAAGACGACGACCGCGATCAACCTCGGCACGGCGCTCGCCGCGATGGGCGAGCGGGTTCTCATCATTGATCTCGATCCGCAGGGCAATGCCTCCACCGGCCTCGGGATTGGGCGTGCCGAGCGTGAATTCTCGACCTATGATGTCTTGACCGGGGAACAGTCGCTCGCGGCCGTCCTCCGCGAAACGGGTGTTCCTCGTTTGTTCATCGCTCCCTCGACGATTGATCTCGTCGGTCTCGAACTTGAGATCGCGGCACGGCCAGACCGCGCTTTTTGTCTCAAGAAAGCCCTGACATCGCTGGCGGAAGAGCAGCGCGGCGGACCCATTGAAGAGCGCTTGACCTATGTGCTGGTCGATTGCCCGCCGTCCCTCAATTTGCTGACCATGAACGCGATGGCGGCCGCCGATAGCGTGGTGGTCCCGCTGCAATGCGAGTTTTTCGCGCTGGAAGGCTTATCGCAGCTTCTCAGCACCGTGGAACAAGTCAAGAACACGCTAAATCCTGGACTGACCATCCACGGGATCGTTCTGACCATGTTCGATCAACGCAACTCGCTCGCCGTGCAGGTCGTGGCCGATGTGCGGGGGTTCATGGGCGACAAGGTCTATGAAACGGTCATTCCGCGCAATGTCCGGGTGTCCGAAGCGCCATCGCATGGGAAGCCGGTGCTGCTCTATGACCTTAAATGTAGCGGCAGCCAGGCCTATTTGAAATTGGCCTCGGAGGTTATTCAGCGCGAGCGTCAGCAACGCGCGGCCTGATCCCGAGGCGGATGCGTGATGTAACAAAAACGTGCCGAGATTGGAAAACCTAGAATGAAAGCAAACAAACCGGCCGAAGAGGCACGGCCGCGGCTCGGGCGAGGGCTCGCCGCGCTTCTCGGCGGCGCCGAGACGCAAGCCGAAAGTGGGATGGGAGCCTCCCGCGCGCCCAAAAAATTGCCGATCGAATTTCTCCGCCCCAATCCGCGCAATCCGCGCCGGCAATTTGGCGAGGAGGAACTCGCGGAGCTAACGGCATCCATCAAGGAAAAGGGGATTATCCAGCCAATTCTCGCGCGGCCGGCGGCCGGTCAAGCGGGCATGTTCGAAATCATCGCCGGAGAACGCCGCTGGCGGGCGGCGCAGCGCGCCGGTTTGCATGAGGTGCCGATCCACAGCGTCGAGGCGGACGACCGCGAGGCGCTGGCGCTGGCGATCATTGAAAACGTCCAGCGCACCGACCTCGACCCGCTCGAGGAAGCGGCGGGCTATGAGCAGCTTCTCGACGAGTTCAATTATAGTCAGACGGATCTCGCCAAAATCATCGGCAAGAGCCGCAGCCATGTCGCCAACAGCCTGCGGCTCTTGAGGCTTCCCGACCGTGTGAAAATCCTGCTGCGGGAAGGCAAGCTTTCGGCGGGTCATGCGCGCTTGCTCTTGACATCCCAAGAGCCCGATTTGCTAGCAGACAAGATAATTGCGCAAAATTTATCTGTCCGCGACGTCGAGCAAATGCTGGAGCCGGCGCCGGAACCCGTCCGCGCCAAGGGCCAGGGACCGCGCAAACGCGAGCCTGAGGAAAAGCCGGCCGATACACGGGCCCTGGAAAAGAGCCTGAAAGACGCGCTGGGGATTGAGGCGATCATAGCTCAGAGCGCCACCGAGGCTGGCGAATTGCGCCTGCGTTACAAGACCTTGGATCAGTTGGAGTTTGTCTGCCGGAGGCTGAAGGGATAATGCGCTGCCAGGGTCGCCGCGCTGAAGCCTTTCCGCCGGTGCCTTTCGGTAAGTCTTTTAAACTGCGACCATTTAACGCTAGGTCTTTTGTTAATTGTCTGCTAGCAAACCTTCGAGACTAAATAAAAAACTGAAAGGAAAAATCCATGGGCCCAAATAGCTTATATATTATCTACGCAGCCGGAGCCATTGTCGCGAGTTTGGCGGCTTTTATTGGCTACAATATTTTCAAGAAACCTAAAGTTAGCTAATTTCTCGACGCTCTTTTTTGGGTTTTATTGTTTCACAACGGGTCTCGGCTTGCCGATACCCGTTTTTATTTTGTCCAAGAGACACCGGCGGAGCGTGCAAAGTATTCCACCAAATCATCGCTGAGAGAAAGCTGGCTCGCGTCTACGTTACAAGGCCCTAAATCAGCTGGAGTTTGTCTGCTGGCGGCTGAAGGTGATCCGGACCAACTCCGATGCTCGAATCCCGCTGCACATAGAGACTTGAGCAATTTTGACCAGTTCTTCGCTCCATTGTGTGCTATCCGATCCCATCGTAACCATTGAATGGAGAATGAAATGGGTCCGCATACACTCTATATCATGATGGGTGCTGGAGCCTTGGTTGCTTCCTTGGTCACCTATTTGATTTACTCGTCGGTTAAACCCGCAAAATAGCGCTCCACGGACCGCCGGCGCCCTACGGAAGGCGGTCCTTTAGAGATAGAACATTGAGCTGGTCGTTGAATTCCAATGACCAGCGTGGCCAGAAATCGCAATTCGGCGGCTTAGCATTTGTGCCGCGACCGTTCTTCCCTCTGATTAGCCATTAAAATTATTATTTTTGTTCCCCCCTTGACTCTACCCTCACGAAGATTACGTGGCTTTGAAAGGGGGAGGAATGCCTATGCAATCCCCGCTTGGAAACTGCTTTATCGAGTATATCTGGCCCGCGCACGGCGCGCGTCCAGAGGTTCTCGAACGGTTTCCGTTCTGGTCTCCCGAGCCGGATGTTGACTATTTCCGTGGTCTAGCCCACGTTGGAGTCCGGAGCTTTTACCGCGCTGAACATCCCAAACGCGAGCAGATCCTCGTCGATGGTGTGTCGCGGGAGGTCAGCGCCGAGGCCGTGCGGCTCGTCGATCAGAACGGCAAGGAAATTTGCCGCTGGACGGCCGCTGAGGAATACAAAGAGCTTGCATCACCCCACCATCTTGATGGAAAGTCCAGGCCTCACTGACCACTGACGGAGCTTAGCGCTATGGGTGCCGATAGGAGGCTGAATGTGCAGGCTGCCGGGGGGCACCGCATCAGTCTTACCGCGATTTACGGGATCCTCATGACGGGCGCGCTTGAACTTGGCGAAATCGCCCGCATGGAAGTCGAAATCCAAAAAAGATGCTCGCTGCCTCCGGCCCCGAATCCACGCTGCCCTTGCTGGCATGGTCACCCCTCCGCTCCTCCGCCACCCACGGCGCCGTATTTATGGCCTCACTGAGGCCGGGCGGCCGGTTCAAATTTCCTTGTTCGCATCTGCACAATCAGCCGGTCCTTAACATATAAAGAGGACGCGGCGCCTTCCCGCCGTGTTCACTCCACATCAGCGGGGACCTGCGCGATGACGCGAGATGCCAGCATTCTTTTTTCGCCCTTTCAGCTCGGCGACCTTGTGTTGAACAACCGCCTCGTCATGGCGCCCTTGACCCGCAACCGGGCCACCAAGGGCACCGATGCGCCGAATGATCTCAACGCCCGCTATTACCGGCAGCGTGCGAGCGCCGGTTTGATCATCTCGGAAGCCACGCAAATTTCCCAACAGGGTCAGGGTTACATCTGGACGCCGGGGATTTACACCGAGGCGCAGGTCGCGGGCTGGACGAAAGTGACGGATGCCGTGCATAGCGCGGGCGGCAGAATTTTTATTCAGCTTTGGCATGTCGGGCGGGTGTCGCATGTCTCCTTGCAGCCGGGCGGGGCAAAGCCGGTGGCACCTTCGGCCATCGCCGCGAACACGAAAACCTACATCGAATCTGGCTTTGCGGAGACCTCGGAGCCGCGCGCCCTGAGTCTTGAGGAAATTCCCGGCATCATTGCCGACTACGTGAAAGCGGCCGAGAACGCCAAGCGGGCCGGCTTTGACGGTGTCGAAATTCATGGCGCGAACGGGTATTTGATCGATCAATTCTTGAAGGATGGGACGAACCAGCGCACCGATCGCTATGGCCAATCGATCGAGAACCGTGCCCGTTTCGCGCTTGAAGTGACCGATGCGATTTTGACCGTTTGGGACAAGAGCCGCGTCGGCATCCGCCTCTCGCCGGTGAGCCCGGCCAACAATGCGATCGACAACAAGCCGGCGGCGACCTTCGGCTATTTGGCCACGCAGTTGAGCGCCCGGAAACTCGCCTATATCCATGTCATCGAAGGGGCGACCGGCGGTCCGCGCGACAATGTGCCGTTCGATTTTTTGGGGCTGCGCAAGGCGTTTGCTGGCGCCTATATCGCCAACAACGACTATACGCGCGATCTTGCGATCGACACCTTGCAAAAGGGTCAGGCGGATTTGATCGCCTTCGGTAAACTCTTCATCGCCAACCCCGATCTCGTGGAACGGCTGCGCAAGAACGCGCCGCTGAACACGCCCAAGCAAGAAAGCTTTTATGGCGGCGGTGCTGAAGGCTACACGGATTATCCGGCGCTCGACGAGCTGAAAGTGCCGTGAGCTGCTAGAGCATGTTCCGAAAAAGTTGCGCGACTTTTTCGATCAGAACAGGCTCCATCTCTTTGAATCGGAGCGATTTCTTATCGATCAGATGAGTCCATCTGATCGGAAAGCACTCTAGAGGCCGCTGGTTAGTTTTTTCAGTTCGGCCAGAAGCAGCGGAGCCAAGTTGGGATTGGCGAGGCCAAAGGCGATATTGGCGGCGAGAAACCCCAGTTTGGCGCCGCAATCATAGGTCTTGCCGTCGAAGCGCACGCCGTGAAAGCTCTGACTCTTGGCGAGGATTTTCATGCCATCGGTGAGTTGAATTTCACCCCCCGCCCCTTTCTCGCCTTTTTCCAAAATGGAAAAGATTTCCGGACCCAGAATATAGCGTCCTGAAATGATCAGGTTGGAAGGGGCTGTCCCCTTGGGCGGTTTTTCAACCATGCCGGTGATCTCGAAGGTGTGGCCGGAATCCTTGCCAATCGCAACAACGCCGTACTGGTGGGTTTCGTCCGAAGCCACTTCCTCGACCGCAATAATATTGCCGCCGTGTTTTTCATAAGCGTCCACGCATTGCG
Organism: Methylocapsa sp. D3K7; assembly: GCF_029855125.1. Classification (GTDB taxonomy): domain Bacteria; phylum Pseudomonadota; class Alphaproteobacteria; order Rhizobiales; family Beijerinckiaceae; genus Methylocapsa. Next base: position 2,216,772 of record NZ_CP123229.1, on the reverse strand, counting down.
CGAGACAGCGGCCTTGTTCCGAAGCCATCGTCACCATGTCGGGGAGCAACACCGCGAAAGGCTCGTCGCCAACGATCTCCCGTGCGCACCAGACCGCATGGCCGAGTCCGAGCGGCTCCTGCTGGCGGGTGAAGCTCGTCGCGCCCGCCGCCGGAAGATCGGCCTTGAGCGCCTCCCACTCCTTGAGCTTGCCGCGCCTTTGCAAGGTCTCCTCCAGCTCATAGGCGATATCGAAATGATCCTCGATGACGCCTTTGTTGCGCCCGGTGATGAAGATGAAATGCTCGATTCCGGCCTCGCGCGCCTCATCCACGACATGCTGGAGGACAGGCCGGTCGACGACGGTCATCATTTCCTTCGGCACCGATTTGGTGGCCGGCAGAAATCGGGTTCCAAGACCGGCAACTGGAAAAACAGCCTTGCGTATGCGTTTCGTCATCAATCCCCCAGAGTGGCAAGCCGCGATTTGGAAGGGTAACTGGCGCAGCAATATAGCAGAAGGGTGACCGGATTTGTGGCTTTTGCTCAGCGGAGGAGAGGCGGAAAGTCGCGGAGGGCGGGCCTGGACGCGGGTCCATTCGGCTCGGTTTGTCCCTGTGGGTCCAAATCCTCGGTGCGCCCTGGCTATCCCGGTGGGCGAAGGCGCTTCATAAAACTGCATTGCACCTGACATCAGCCTGAAATTGCGGCCGCCGATATATGGGGCGCTCAGGTTTGATTGCCGCAGGGCGAAGTCACTCTTTGCTTCTGCGTGAAAAACCTCGCCGCAATTGTTCAGAGGACATCCAATGACATCGAAGCCGCTTTTCAAATCGCTGTGCCTTGCGACGAGCGCGTTTTGCACGCAGATATTCACGCCGGTTCTCGCAACGCCGCTCCCAACAACGCCGATCCAGCATGTGATCATCATTGTCGGCGAAAATCACACCTTCGACAATCTCTTCGGCACCTATAAGCCGGCGGCCGGCCAAACGATCGACAATCTCATAAGCAAAGGCATCGTCAATGCCGACGGTACGCCTGGCCCGCATTTCGATAAGGCGAAACAGGCGATCGGACGCGACGAGATTCATTACAGTACGAAGACCGTTACGACCGGCGCCTACGCGACGCTGCCGCAGCCCTATACGACCTATGGCCTCGGGTTGCCGCAAGGCGTTCTCGATACGCGGTTTCCCGCCAATCTGCCGAACGGTCCCTATCAGATTAGCAAATATGTGCCTTACTCCGCCTATACGGGTGATCCTGTCCATCGCTTCTTTCAGATGTGGCAGGACTATGATGGCGGCAAGCTCGACAAATTCGTTTGGGTCGAGGAAACCATCGGCACCGGATCGAACGGCGCGCCTCCCCCGGCCGGAGGGTTCAATCCCATGGAAGGCGCCATCTCGATGGGCTTCTACAATATGAACCCTTTTACCGATGCCACTGGCAAAGCGCAGCCTGGCGATGCGGCCATCTTCAAATCGCTCGCCGACCAATATGCGATCAGCGATAATTGCCACCAAGCGATCATGGGCGGCACGGGAGCCAATTTTCAGGCGCTCGTTTCAGGCCATGCAGCCTTCTTCACCAACACCAATCTCGACGGCACCGCCGCCGTGCCGTTCAGCAATCAGATCGAAAATCCAGATCCGGTCGCCGGAACCAACAATTACTACACCCAAGACGGCTATAGCGGCGGTTCCTATGTGAACTGCTCCGATTCGAGGGCGCCAGGCGTTGCCGCGGTGAGCGTACAGAACCTTCGCGCCGGTGCCAGCACCAACTGCGCCCCGAACCATTATTATCTGGTCAACAACTACAATATGTATTGGAACCAGACGAGCAGCAACCCAAGGACTCTCGGTCCGGCGTCTTTCACTTTGCCGCCGCAGAGCATCCCGACCATCGCCGATGTCATGACCGCGAAAGGCGTATCGTGGAAATATTACAGCGGCGATCGCGGCGACGATCCCACCAACTTCGCCACTTCGGTCGATGGCGTGCCTTTGCTGTTCCATTCCTACTGCGGTATTTGTGATCCGCTCACCGGCTATTTGAGCATCATGAAAAATCCGTCGGAGGAAGCGAAATTACAAAATTACGGTGCGTTCTTGAACGATGTGAAGAACGGGACGCTGCCCGCTGTGTCTTTTGTTCGTCCGTTCGAGGCCTTGGCCGGACATCCCGCCGATTCGACCACCGACCTTTACGAGCTTTTCCTCCAGTCGTTGATCGAGCAAGTCAAAAGCAACGCAACACTTTGGGCCTCGACGGCCATCTTCATCACCACCGATGAAGGCGGCGGTTATTATGATTCAGGCTATATCCAGCCGCTCGATTTCTTTGGCGACGGGACGCGCATTCCCTTCATTGTGGTGTCGCCCTTTGCGAAAAGGGGATATGTCGATCACACCTATTACGACCATGTCTCGCTGTTGAAGTTCATCGAGAAGAACTGGACTCTGCCCCCCATTTCGCGTCTGAGCCGCGACAGATTGCCAAACCCGGTCGCTGAACGTGGAAACGCTTATGTGCCTAAAAACTCTCCCGCCATTGGCGATCTCATGAACTTCTTCAAGTTCTGACACGGCGACGGCCAAGAGAAGCGAAAATCTTTAGGGCGGCCGACATGCAGTTGGCCGCCTGAGTGGCCGATGCCCGTGCCGTTTTACAGTCCTCTTCCACCACATGGCGGAGGACGGATTGGCCGGCGACATCCAAATTCTTCGGGAGCCCCCGGTTATGTGGATAAACACGACACGCTGGACCTGGTGGATTGCATCGATCAAGTTCGTCGCTACACTGGCAACAAGCTTACAGGCAGATTTGTTATCGTGATTCGCGATATATGATCCAATGTTAGGGGCGCTGCTCCCTATACGGTGCTCGATGCATATGACCAATGACCTATGACCTATGCGACGCGTAGGAGTGCCTGTAAGCCCATTCCTTCTGGTGGTTCGCGTTGTCGATACTTAACGCCGTTCGCACAGCAAAAACCCGATATGATGTTGCGGCGCTGCTTGGCTACAAGCCGAGCGCCCTCTCCTTCATCGTCTATAAAATTCCGAAGGCGGCGAAATACACGAGCTTCGACATCAAAAAGAAAGGCGGCGGCGACCGCCGCATCGACGCGCCGATTCCGATGCTCAAGGGCTTGCAGAAGCGGTTCGCCGACGTTCTTTACGAATGCCTGCACGAGCTTGAAGAATCCGAGAAACGCGAGAACAAGTTGTCGCACGCGTTTCGCAGGGACTATTCGATCATCACAAATGCGAAAGCGCACAAATCGCGCCGGTATGTGCTGAATCTCGACCTGAAGAATTTCTTTCCGAGTTTGCACTTCGGTCGTGTGCGCGGCTTCTTTATCAATAACAATCAATTTAGGCTGGCGGAACCGGTTGCGACCGTCCTCGCCCAAATCGCTTGCAATGATGGGGTCTTGCCGCAGGGAAGCCCATGCTCTCCTATCCTGTCCGAACTACTAACCCATTTTCTCGATATGCGACTGGTCAAGCTGGCCGCAAGAAACAAATGTGCTTACACCCGCTATGCGGACGACATCACTTTGTCGACTAGTCAGGAGAAATTTCCTACGGCCTTGGCAGTAGCGATAGGCGAAGCCTGGGTGCTGGGTGATGAGTTAAAATCGCGCATCGAGGATGGGGGCTTCACCATCAACGATGCCAAAACCCGCATGCAGGTGCGAGGTAGCCGTCAAACCGTGACAGGCCTCACGGTCAACGAGAAGGTCAACGTGCCGCAGCGTTACTACAAACTTGCGCGTGCGATGACAAATTCATTTCTCACTACCGGCACCTATAAGCGCGGCGGCGTGGATGACACTTCCGTGCAACGCCTAGAGGGCATTCTTAACCATATCTATCACATCCGAGAACGACAAACTGATCTTGAGATTGAAGCTGAAAAGAACAAGGAAAAACAGCACAAGCTGCACACTGATCGTACTAAACAAAAAAATGAGTATCCCTCAGCCATTCGCCTCGTCTACTGTCGGCTCGTATTCTTCAAACACTTCATCGATCCGCCCAAACCGCTCATCATCTGCGAAGGACCTACCGATCCGATCTATCTTAAGAGCGCGATCCGCAAGCTGGCGACAGGACACCCGAAGCTCGCGTCGTCCAATGAAGGCAAGCTTTCTATCAACGTGAACTTTTTTAAATATTCAAAGCAATCGAAAGACCTTCTGCAGCTACGAGGCGGTTCCTCTGACCTCAAATTTTTTCTTGAAGCGTGGAAGGACAACTTAGCTAAATACAGGCACCGTCCGATGAAGCACCCGGTGATCGTGCTTATCGACAACGACGATGGTGCCACGCAGATTTTCAAACTGCTTCAGAGCAAGAAGTTCGGCATTACCATTAATCACGCGACGGACCTGCCATTCTACTATCTAGGCGGCCCGCTCTATCTAATAAAGACGCCAACCAGGGGGCCCGACAACAAGTCCCGCCCGGAAGATTTTTTCGATCAAGCTCTGCTTGCAACAAAAATCAACGGCAAGACCTTCAACGCTGACAAGGAGCACGAGGCCTCTGGCGAGTACGGCAAAGTCATCTTTGCCGACCGCGTTGTGCGGCTGCAAGCGGGCACCATCGACTTTTCGGGCTTTGATCCACTTCTCACGCGTATCGAAACCGTGCTCGATGATTACGCTAAACTCAAAGCTGCTGCCACAATGTCTGCATCGCCGACACCCTTCAATCCATCACCTGCAGCGGCAGTGCCTTCGAAAACGGTATAGTAGTAGCGCCCAATGCCATCCGTCATGATGGCGACCGTCGATCAATTAGGAGCGAGTAAGCCGCGACTTGCCCCCGGCACAAACGATTTGCACCCTCAAAAAAATCGCGGCCCGGTGAGAGGGCCGCGATCTCCATTCCGAATGGTGCAATGATGAAAGAGCTGGTCTTTTAACCGAACTGGTTCATCGTGTTGTGGGCGCCGCCGGCCTTGAGGGCCGCCTCGCCAGCAAAATATTCCTTGTGATCATCGCCCATGTCGGAGCCCGCCATGTTCTGATGTCTCACACACGCGATGCTCTCACGGATTTCCTTGCGCTGAACATTTTTGACATAGCCGAGCATGCCCTGCGCGCCAAAATATTCCTTCGCCAGATTGTCGGTCGACAGCGCCGCCGTGTGATAGGTCGGCAGCGTGATGAGGTGGTGGAAAATGCCAGCCCGCTTCGAACCGTCCGCCTGGAAGGTGCGAATGCGCTCGTCGGCCTCGGCGGCGAGATCGCTGCCGTCATAATCGACGCTCATCAGACCCGCGCGGTCATATTTCGACACATCCTTGCCGCTCGCTTTCCAGGCATCATACACCTGCTGGCGGAAATTCAATGTCCAGTTGAAGGACGGCGAATTGTTGTACACCAGCTTGGCGTTGGGAATGACGGCGCGAATCTTGTCCATCATGCTGGCGATCTGCTCCACATGCGGCTTTTCGGTTTCGATCCATAGGAGGTCGGCGCCGTTCTGCAGCGAGGTGATGGAGTCGAGCACGCAACGGTCCGCGCCGGTGCCGGAGCGGAACTGATAGAGGTTGCTGGGGAGACGCTTCGGCCGCAGCAGTTTGCCGTTGCGGTTGAGGATGACGTCGCCGTTGCGGGCATCGCCAGGCGCAACTTCCTCGCAGTCGAGGAAGGCATTGTATTGGTCGCCGAGATCGCCCGGCTCGTGGCTGACGGCGATCTGCTGGGTGAGACCGGCGCCGAGCGAGTCCGTGCGGGTGACGATAATGCCCTCTTCCACGCCGAGTTCCAGGAAGGCGTAGCGGCAGGCGCGCACCTTCGCGAGGAACACTTCATGCGGGACGGTGACCTTGCCGTCCTGGTGGCCGCATTGCTTTTCGTCGGACACCTGGTTTTCGATCTGCAGCGCGCAGGCGCCCGCCTCGATCATCTTCTTGGCGAGCAGATAGGTCGCTTCCGCATTGCCGAAGCCCGCGTCGATGTCGGCGATGATCGGCACGACATGGGTCTGATAATTGTCGACGGCCGCCAGCAATTCTTTTTCCTTGGCGGCGTCGCCGGCCTTGCGGGCGGCGTCGATCGCGCGGAACATGCCGCCGAGTTCGCGGGCGTCCGCCTGGCGCAAAAAGGTGTAAAGCTCCTCGATCAGCGCCGGCACGGAGGTTTTCTCATGCATCGACTGATCCGGCAGGGGGCCGAAATCGGAGCGCAGCGCGGCGACCATCCAGCCGGAGAGATACAGATAGCGTCGGTCGGTCGTGCCAAAATGCTTCTTGACGGAGATCATCTTCTGTTGGCCGATGAACCCGTGCCAGCAGCCGAGCGACTGGGTGTAAAGGGCCGGGTCGGCGTCATAGGCCGCCATGTCCTTGCGCATGATCGCGGCCGTATAGCGGGCGATGTCGAGACCCGTCTGGAAACGGTTTTGCAGGCGCATCCGCGCCACGGATTCGGCGTTGATGGCGTCCCAGGTGCCGTTCTTGCTTTTGACGAGCTGCTTCACCTCGGCAATATGGCTTTGATATTCGTTCGGCTGGGCGATCGGGCTTTGATAATTCATTGGGCGCGCCTTATTCACAGGGATTGACAAAACATGTCATCCGGGCGGAAATTTTCTACTGTAGTGTGACATATTGGAGAAAATGCCTGGAGGTGCAACAGCTTGTTTACGGATTGAAGTTGCGATGTAACATCACTACAGTGCAATGCTGTATAGATGTAAAGAATTTTCAATCCTGGACCCCTCCATGGCCAATGCCCCCCGGAAAATTTTCGCTGGCCCCCGCCTCAAGAGGCTGCGCCGGGACCGCCATCTGACCCAAGCGGCGATGTCGGCCGAGCTTGACGTTTCGCCCAGCTATTTGAACCTGATGGAGCGCAACCAGCGCCCGATCACCGTCCAGGTGCTGATCAAGCTGACCGACGTTTATGGCGTCGACCCGCGCGACTTCATGGAGATGGAGGACGAGCAGTCCGTCAGCGAAATGGAGCAAATTCTCGCCGATCCGCTGTTTCGCGAGGCCGGGGTTCCGCGCGCCGAGGTGCGGGACGCGGCCGAGAACTCGCCCGCCCTCCTTGCGGCGATGGCCCGTCTCTACCGCGCCTATTCGGCGGCGCGGGAAGCCACCGAGGCGGGCGCCACGGCGGCGAGCGACCGCGACCGCGCCGAACCCGTTCTGGGCGAGAGCCCGATCGACCGCAACCGTGCCATCCTGCAGGAGGCGCGCAACCATTTCCCAGAACTGGAAGACGCCGCCGAAACCTTTGCCTCAGAGCTTCCAACGACCGGAGGCGATCTGTTCCTTTTCCTTTCCGAGCATTTGCGGAGCCGTTACGGCATCCGCGTGCGTGTGCTGCCGATTGACGTCATGGGCGACCGGCTTCGCTGGTACGATCATCACCGCCGCCAATTGATGATGTCGGAAGCCGTCGAGCCGCCGGGCCGGACGTTTCAGGCAGCCTATCAGCTCGCCTTCAGCCAATTCGGCGAATTGTTGAACGGGATTTCCCTGCGGCTTGAGCCGGCCGACGAAATGAGCCGCCGCTTGCTGCGGATCACGCTTGCCAATTATTTCGCTGGGGCGCTGATGATGCCCTATGGCCGCTTCCAGGAAGCCGCCGAGCTCGCGGGCTATGACGTCGAGATTCTGGCGGCGCGCTTTGGCGCGAGTTTCGAGCAGGTAGCACATCGCTTGACGACGCTCGGCCGCGCCAGCGCCCGCGGGGTGCCGTTTTTTCTCATTCGCGTGGACATGGCCGGCAATGTTTCGAAACGGTTTTCGTCGAGCCGGTTTCCCTTCGCCAACTCAGGCGGCACCTGCGCCTTGTGGAATGTCCATGCGACCTTCACCGAGCCCGGCAAAATCTTGACGCAGGCGATCGAACTTCCCGACGGCTCGCAATGGTTTTCGATCGCCCGCACGGTGCGGCGTTCGCTCAGCCCCTTCGGCGCAATCGCGCCGCGCTTTGCGATCGGGCTTGGCTGCGAGATCAAATATGCCAAGCGGCTCGTCTATGCCAAGCGGCTCGATGTCAATGCGATTGAGGCGGCGCCGATTGGGATCAACTGCCGTCTCTGCGACCGCCCCGCCTGCCCGCAGCGCGCGGCGCCCCCGGCGCTCCGCCCGCTCAGCGTCGACGAATCGATGCGCAGCATCTCGCCCTTTACATTCAAGGACGTGTGAGGTTTATGCCGCCAGCACAGAATTGGGCTGCGCCTCAAAGGAGACCTGAATGTTTGTGAAAAACGCCCTGACCCTCGCCGATGCCAAGCAGATCGCCGCCGCTGCGGAGGCCGAAGCGCTGAAGAACAAATGGAGCGTGACGATTGCCGTGCTCGATGACGGCGGCAATCTTTTGTACCTGCAGCGGCTCGACGACGCGCCACTAGGCTCTGTCACTGTTGCGCAGGAAAAGGCGCGCACCGCGCTTTTGTTTAAACGGCCGACGAAAGCGATCGAGGAAATTGTCGCGGGTGGCCGCCTGGTGATGCTGACCCTGCCCGGCGCGACACCGATCGAAGGCGGGCTGCCATTATTGAACAAGGGCCAGGTCGTCGGCGCGATTGGCGTCTCGGGCGTGCAATCCTCGCAGGACGGACAGATCGCCGGGGCTGGCGTTGAGATTGCCGCGAAGTTGTAATGGGTGCCACCGGTGTGCAAACGGTGGCCTTTCGCCAGTGTTGATCGGACAGCCCAGACACGGCTGCCGCACCAGACCTGAAGGGACGTCATTGCAAATCCGCAAAACGGTGCAGCTTCATCAGAGCTAATGAGGTTGCAGCGTCGTCTACCTTCCCCCTCGTTCGAAGTGCGCGGCCCACACCCCCTGAAAAGGGGGCGCGCGGCGAGGCAAAAGTGAGTCAATCTCAACCTTCTTGCAGGGATCCGGAACACCGGGATCAGTGAGGAAGACTCTGCTGCCACTGCTGGAGTTAGACATGCACATGATGAGTCCTTTCAAACACCCCATCTTCGTCAGGGACCGCGACAACGAGGATAGGGCGCAAGCGAAACTCTTGGGGCGAGTGATGGCTTGTGCCGGCTTCGGTTTGGTCCTCGTCGCGGCGGACCGGACCATTTTTTACGCCAATGATTCAGGGCGGACTCTTTTGCATGCGGGCGGCGGCCTGCGGTGCGAGCATAACGTCCTTGGCGCCGACGATCCAAGAATGGCCAAAAAATTGCAATCGCTGATCGAATCCGCTTCCCGGCACACGGATACGCCGGGACAAGGAGGCGCGCTTATCCTCCGCGATTGCGAAGGCATGCCTTCACTCGTCGTGCATGTGATTCCGCTTGGCCCGCATTCTGATCCTGAAACGGGCGATGACCGCCCCGTGGCGGGTCTCATCATCGCCGACTGGCGGCTCAAGACGACCGATCGGATCAAGGTCTTTGCGGAGCTCTTCGCCTTGACGTCTGGAGAAGCGCGGGTCGTCGCCCAACTGGTGTCCGGCCACGGCCTGGGAAAAGCCGCGGCTCGACTCGATATTGCCGAATCGACGGTGCGGTCGCATCTGACCCACATTATGGAAAAGACGGGCGCCCACCGGCAGGCCGAGCTTGTGAAACTTTTTTACGAAGTGACACTGCCTAAGTATGGGGACACCAAAGGCAAGGAATTTGGCACTATGGCGCTCATGGAGATGCCAACACAACCGACTGATCGCGCCGAAAGTCTGGCTCAAAGCCTAGCTTTGATAAAGCGGCCGGCCGAGTCAAGCGCCAGGCGCCCCTCTTCGAGTTCGGCGGCCCAAAGATGCCAAGCATGAATCATGTGGGGCCAAATCTCGAGTGTTACCTGGACATCGGCACTGCCCGCGCGAGATGAGATGCGGACAGCGTCGTCGAGCAGGGTCTCGGCGGAGCCCACCTGCACCAGCAGCGGCGGCAGCCCTGAGAGGTCTGCGCGTAGCGGGGAGACGAGTGGGTTTGCCGGATCCGTGCCGCCAAGATAGGCGGCGGCGAGTTCCTCGAGATAGGGCTTTTGAATCAGCGGATCGGCATCGGCCTTGGTCTTGAGGCTTTCCCCCCTCATTTCAAGATCGACCCAGGGGGAGACAAGCCAGGCGCATCCTGGCAATTGTTGACCGGCATCCCGCAGCGTGGTCAGCAACGCCAGCGAAAGTCCACCACCGGCGCTGTCTCCCGCAAAGGCGATGTGGTGAGGGGCAATGCCTTGCGCAAGGAGAAAGTCATAGGCCGCGCGAGCATCTTCAAGCGCGGCCGGAAATGGGTGTTCCGGTGCGAGCCGGTAACCGACGGCCAATGTTCGCACGCCCGCCGCCCGTCCGGCCTCCACGACCATGCCGCGATGGCTGACGATAGAGCCCGATATATAACCGCCGCCGTGAAAATAAAGAAGAACGCGCGAGGGATCGCTGCCCGGCGCCAAGGACCACTCAATGGGAACGGCTCCGGCGTGCCCCGCCTCGATTGAAATATCGGAAGCGATTGGATGAACGGAGCCGATGGAATCGAGGCGCTCCCGCCGCTCGCCGAGACCCACTGGCCTCGGCTTCGAGCGCAAAAGCTCGCGAATCGCATCAATTCCGGTTTTCGTCATGGGACTGCCCATTCAAATATGGATCGACCGCTTGTCCACCCCGAGTGCGGCTTCGCGGACGGCTTCCGAGAGCGTCGGATGGGCGTGGCAGGTGCGGGCAAGATCTTCCGCCGAGCCGCCGAATTCCATCAGCACGCAGGCTTCGGCGATCAATTCGCCCGCCGCGGCACCGATGATGTGGACACCAAGCACGCGGTCGGTTGCCGCGTCGGCGAGGATTTTGACAAAGCCTTCCGTATGCCGCATCGCCCGCGCGCGGCCATTGGCGGTGAACGGGAATTTTCCTGACTTATACGCAATGCCCTTGGCCTTGAGATCTTCCTCGGTGGCGCCGACAGAGGCGATCTCCGGCACGGTATAGACGACGGACGGAATGACCCCGTAATTGACGTGCCCATGTTGGCCCGCGAGGATCTCGGCGACGGCGATGCCTTCATCCTCGGCCTTATGGGCGAGCATCGGGCCGCGCACGACATCGCCGATGGCGTAAATGCCGGGGACGTTGGTCGCGAAATGATCATCAATGATGACCCGCCCCCGCTCCTGCGCGACACCAACTGCCTCCAAGCCAAGCCCGTCGGTGACAGGCCGCCGGCCGATCGCAACGAGCACGCTGTCGGCCGCGAGCACGGTGGCATCGCCCCCCGTCGAAGGCTCGATGTGGACGGAAAGATCCGCCGCGGTTTTTTCGACCTTGATCACCTTGTGGCCGAGATGGAAATGAAACCCTTGTTTCTCCAGCATGCGCTGAAACTGTTTGGCGACTTCGGCGTCGGTGCCCAGCAAAATCCGGTCCAAGAATTCGACGATGGTCACCTCGGCGCCAAGCCGGCCCCAGACCGAGCCGAGTTCGAGACCGATCACGCCGGCGCCAATGATGAGAAGCTTTTTGGGGACGCGCTCCAGCGATAGCGCGCCGGTCGAGGAGACGATGGTTTTCTCGTCGATGGCGATGCCTGGAAGTTGCACGACATCGGAGCCGGTGGCGATGACGATATTTTTTGCCTCGACTTTTTGGGTGGACCCATCGCTCGCCGCAACTTCGACAACGCCCGGCGCGGTAATCGTCCCGGTGCCGAAGAATGAGTCGATCTTGTTCTTCTTGAAGAGAAAGCCGACCCCGTTGACGTTGGCTGCAACGGTGTCGTCCTTGTGCTTCATCATCGCAGCAAGGTCGAGCTGCGGCGTGTCGATGATGACACCGAACCCGGCAAGATCATGCGCGGCTTCGTGAAACTTTTCCGAAGCCTGAAGCAGTGCCTTCGAGGGGATGCAGCCGATGTTGAGGCAGGTTCCGCCAAACGTCTTGCGCTTTTCGACAACCGCGACCTTGAGGCCGAGCTGCGCCGCCCGGATCGCGCAGACATAGCCGCCGGGGCCGGTTCCGATAATGATAAGATCATAGGCCATAGGAGCTTTCATACATTAGCTAGCAAGCCGAAGAATTTCGGCCTGGCGTTCCGCGCGGCGGCGAAGCTGGTCCGAACCGAAATCAATCTCATCGTCGTGGCTGTCGCGCCAGGTGATTGCGTGTCCGAATTCAGCAAGCTTGACGGAGTTGAAACGTTCAGGCGAGTCGCGGAGGGATTCAAAAACCTCGCCTTCGGCAAGGACGGGACGCAAATCAACGATGGCCTCGTAGCCGTCCAGCCAGACGATTTTCACGACTCCGTGGAGAACGGACTCGACAGATTTCATGCGAACAATCTCGCTCATTGCAGCCTCATTGGCTTCTGACCGGCGGCGACGGCCGCCCAGGCGTTCATCAACCCGGCACGGTTCTTCGCTGCCCAAGCGAGCACCATGGAGAGCTTTGCGGGGGGCAGCGATCCCCGCAAGACTTGCGTTGGATCGATTTGGATCTGCGCCACGCTTTCAGCGAAGACAGCGTGAAAATGCGGCGGCGGATGTTCGTCGAAATAGAACTGGATTTTCACACCATCGACAATCGCGAATGTTGGCACCGCAACACTTTCTCAGCCTATAAGCTCAAATATCCAGCACCAGCCGCGCCGGATCTTCCAGCGCGTCCTTCACCCTGACCAGGAACGTCACCGCTTCCTTGCCATCGACGAGACGATGATCATAGGTGAGCGCGAGATACATCATCGGGCGGATTTCGATCTTGCCGCTGATGGCGACCGGACGCTCCTGGATTTTGTGCATCCCCAAAATGCCCGATTGCGGCGCGTTAAGAATCGGCGTCGACATCAACGAGCCATAGACGCCGCCATTGGTGATGGTGAAAGTGCCGCCCTGCATCTCCTCGATCTTGAGCTGGCCGGTGCGGGCGCGCTGGCCGAAATCCGTGATCGTCTTTTCGATCTCGGCGACGGAGAGCTTGTCGCAATCGCGCACGACCGGCACGACGAGGCCCTTGTCGGTGCCGACCGCGACGCCGAGGTGATAGTAATTCTTATAGATGATATCGGCGCCGTCGATCTCGGCGTTGACGGACGGCACTTCTTTCAGCGCGCCGACGCAAGCTTTGACGAAAAATCCCATGAAGCCGAGTTTGGTGCCATGCTTCTTTTCGAAGGCGTCCTTGTGCCGCGCGCGCAAGGCCATGACGCCGCTCATGTCGGCCTCGTTGAAGGTCGTCAGCATGGCGGCGGTGTTCTGCGCGTCCTTGAGGCGCCGGGCGATGGTTTGGCGCAGCCGCGTCATCGGCACCCGCTCCTCGCGTTCTTCGGCGATGGCGGGCGCCGGAGCCCGCAGCACCACGGGGACGGGGGCGGGAGCTAGGGGCTTTGCGATCGCCTCGAGGATGTCGCCCTTCAATACCTGACCGCGCTTGCCGGATCCTTCGACGGCGGCCGCGTCGATCCCGTGATCGGCGGCGATTTTCGCAGCGGCGGGCGAGGCTGGCATCGCGGGAGCTGGCGCGGCAGGAGCTGGCGCCGGGGATGCGGCTTTGGGCGGTGCTGGCGACGGAACTGGCTTGGTTTGCGGCTCAGCCTCGGACTTCGATGGCGCGGCACCAGCACAATCGCCGATTTGGCCGAGAAGCGCCCCGGCGCCGACCGTCTCGCCATCCTTAGCGATAATCTCGGCGAGAACACCCGAGGCCGGTGCATTGACTTCGAGAGTCACCTTGTCGGTTTCGAGTTCGACGATCGGCTCGTCTGCCCCTACGGGGTCACCGAGTTTCTTGAACCAGCGCCCAATCGTTGCTTCGGTGACCGATTCGCCCAAGGCCGGCACGCGGATTTCAGTTGCCATTTGTCCTGCTCAAAGCCATCCGGCTTTTTCTGGAGTTGTCACACCGGAAATGAAAGCGCCGCCTCTCAAGCCGCGAAGACCTCATCCATGAAGGCCATCATTTGCGTTACATGCTTTGACAGCATCCCGGTCGCGGGCGATGCGGCGGCGGGCCTGCCCGCGTAAAGCGGGCGCTTGCTTTTGCCGCCCGTCTGCGAGAGCACCCATTCAAGATAGGGATCGACGAAGTTCCAGGCGCCCATGTTTTTCGGTTCTTCCTGACACCAGTAGATCTGCGCCTGCGGGAACCGCGCCAGCGACGAGATCAGCGCCTTGAGCGGGAAAGGATAAAGCTGCTCGACGCGCAGGAGATACACATCATTGATACCCCGCTTCTCGCGTTCCTCGAAAAGATCATAATAAACCTTTCCGGAACAGAGCACCACCCGGCGGATGTTGGCATCCTGGGTGAGGCTGACGGTTCCGTCGGAGGCATGTTCGGCATCGTCCGCCAATATCCGGTGGAACGAAGCGCCGATCGCGAATTCGTCAAGCCGCGAGACTGCCCGCTTATGGCGGAGCAACGATTTAGGCGTCATCAAAATCAGCGGTTTGCGGATGTCACGCTTCAACTGGCGCCGCAGAATATGAAAATAATTGGCGGGCGTCGTGCAATTGGCCACTTGCATATTGTCTTCGGCGCAAAGTTGCAGATAGCGCTCGAGCCGTGCCGAAGAATGTTCCGGCCCCTGGCCCTCAAAACCATGCGGCAGCAAACAGACGAGACCCGACATGCGCAGCCATTTGCGTTCGCCCGAGGAGATGAACTGGTCGAACAAGACTTGCGCGCCATTGGCGAAATCGCCGAACTGAGCTTCCCATAAGACAAGCGCGTTGGGCTCGGCGAGCGAATACCCATATTCAAAGCCGAGCACGGCCTCTTCCGACAGCATCGAGTTGATGACTTCGAAATGCGCCTGCTCATCGCGGATATTGTTCAAGGGGATGTAGCGCGCTTCCGTCTCTTGATCGATCAGCACCGAATGGCGCTGCGAAAACGTGCCGCGCTCACTGTCCTGGCCGGACAGGCGGACCGGATAGCCTTCATCGACGAGCGCCCCGAAAGCAAGCGCCTCACCCATCGACCAATCGATGCCCTCGCCAGTCTCGATCATTTTCCGCCGGTTTTCGACGAGGCGCTTGATGGTGCGATGGAGATGGAAACCCTCTGGAACCGTGGTGAGGCGGCGCCCGATTTCGGTGAGCCGCGCACGGTCGATGCCAGTGCGGCCGCGGCGATCCTCCTCGGCACCGGACGCTGCCGCCCGCAGGCCGGACCAGCGGCCATCGAGCCAATCGGCCTTGCCGGGCTTGAAGGATTGGCTCGCCTGCATCGCGGTTTCAAGATGGTGCCACCAATTGGCTTGCAGCTTCATGACCTCGCCATCGGTCAACACCCCTTCGGCGACGAGTTTCTCGGTATAGATTTGCAGCGTCGTCTTATGGGCGCGGATTTGCTTGTACATAAGGGGCTGGGTGAACGAGGGCTCGTCACCTTCATTGTGGCCAAAGCGCCGGTAGCAGAACATGTCGATGACGACGGGCTTGTGAAACTTTTGCCGGAACTCGATCGCGATCTTCGCGGCATAGACGACAGCTTCGGGATCGTCGCCGTTGACATGAATGATCGGCGCCTCGATCATTTTGGCACTGTCCGACGGATAGGGCGATGACCGCGAATGGCGCGGCACCGTGGTGAAGCCGATCTGATTGTTTATGATGAAATGGATCGAGCCTCCGGTCCGGTATCCCTTCAGACCCGAAAGACCGAAACATTCGGCAATGACGCCTTGACCGGCGAACGCCGCGTCGCCGTGGATGAGCAGCGGCAACACTTTGGTGCGCTCGACAATATCATGCAATTGGTCCTGCTTGGCTCGCACCTTGCCGAGCACGACGGGATCGACAATCTCAAGATGCGAAGGATTGGCGGTCAGCGAAAGATGAACCCGGTTGCTGTCGAAGTCGCGATCGGACGAAGCCCCGAGATGGTATTTGACGTCGCCGGACCCTTCGACATCGTCGGGCGTGAAGGAGCCGCCCTTGAATTCATTGAAAATCGCCCGGTGCGGTTTCCCCATGACCTGGGACAGGATATTGAGGCGGCCGCGGTGCGCCATGCCGAGGACGATGTCCTGGACCCCCAAGGCGCCGCCGCGCTTGATGATCTGTTCGAGCGCCGCGACCATTGCCTCGGCCCCATCGAGGCCGAAACGCTTGGTGCCAGTATATTTGACGTCGAGAAATTTCTCGAATCCCTCCGACTCGACGAGCTTCGTTAAAATCGCCCGCTTGCCTTCCTTGGTGAAGGTGATTTCCTTGCCGGGGCCCTCGATCCGCTGCTGCAGCCAGCTCTTTTCGGCCGGATCCGAAATATGCATAAATTCGAAGCCAATGGTCCCGCAGTAGGTCCGTTGCAATATCTTTATCATTTCGGGGACGGTGGCGTATTGCAGCCCTAGCACACCGTCGATGAAGATTTTACGGCTATAGTCGGCTTCCGAAAATCCATAGGTCGCCGGATGCAGTTCCTCCCGGTCCTTCGGTGCCTCCAAGCCCAGCGGATCGAGATTGGAGTGCAGGTGACCGCGCATGCGATAGGCGCGGATCATCATTAGGGCGTGGACTGAGTCGCGCGTCGCGCGAAGCAGATCCTCTTGCGAAAACGAACCTGCTTCGCCGGTTTGCGTCTTGAGCTTGCTGCCGATCCGAGTCTCGACCGCCGCCCAATTGCCATCGAGCGCGGAAACCAGGTCGTCGGTGCCCGCAGCGGGCCAGCCGGGCCGCTTCCAGCGAGGCCCTTGCGCCGCCTTCGCGACGGCGGCACCGTCGTCTTCCAATTGCGCGAAAAATTCCCGCCAGGACGCGTCGAGCGACGCCGGATCATTCAGATAGCGATCCTGGAGCTGCTCGATATAGGCGGCATTGCCGCCATCGAGAAAGGCGGTGCGCGCGAAGCTTGCGTTCGGCACGCTGCGGGCACTCGCGCCGCCACCCGAGCCATTCGCATGTCCGTTCGTGTCTCTGCGCGCCATCATCGTCTCCTTCGGATCGCCGCGAATTTATATTTCCGGGCGTGCACTCCACCCGTAAAAACCCGCGACGGAATTTTGGCGGTCAAGCTTTTTAATCCTTGTCCAGGCAGGTCAAGCCTGGGCCATTTGCCCTGTCAAAAGGGAGTTTGTAAAACTAAGTCCGGCCTCCCGCCGCACCCAAAAACCCCGTCCTCCTTACATGCGGACGCTGCGCGCTTTTCTCAAGGTCCCGGTCAACGCCGGAGGACTTCGGCCAGGGTTTTGCCGAGCCTCGCGGGAGAGGGCGACACCGCAATCCCAGCCGCTTCCATCACGGCAATTTTGTCGGCGGCGGCACCTTTTCCGCCAGAGATGATCGCTCCCGCATGGCCCATCCGGCGGCCGGGCGGGGCGGTGCGCCCGGCGATAAAGCCGACAATCGGCTTTTTGCGGCCGCGTTTGGCCTCGTCCGCGATGAATTGGGCGGCGTCTTCCTCGGCCGAGCCGCCAATTTCGCCGATCATAATGATCGAAGTGGTGACCTCGTCGGCGAGGAACATTTCTAAAATCTCAATGAATTCAGCGCCCTTGACGGGGTCCCCGCCGATGCCGACCGCCGTCGTCTGGCCAAGCCCTTCGCGGGTTGTCTGAAAGACCGCCTCATAGGTCAAGGTTCCCGAACGTGAGACGATGCCGACCGAGCCCGGCAGGAAGATATTGCCGGGCATAATGCCAATTTTGCACGCACCAGCAGTCATGACGCCAGGGCAGTTCGGGCCGATAAGGCGCGAGCACGACCCCGAGAGCGCCCGCTTGACCTTGATCATATCCGCCACCGGAATGCCCTCGGTGATACAGACGATGAGGGGGATTTCCGCGTCAATCGCCTCGCAGATGGCGTCCGCCGCGCCGGGCGGCGGAACATAGATGACGGTGGCCTCGGCGCCGGTCGCCGCGCGGGCATCGGCGACGGTATCATAGACCGGAAGGCCAAGATGGGTGGCGCCGCCCTTGCCCGGCGAGATGCCGCCGACCATCCTCGTGCCATAGGCGATCGCCTGCTCGGAATGGAAGGTTCCGTTCTTGCCGGTAAAGCCCTGGCAGATAACTTTCGTATCCTTGTCAACGAGGATCGCCATGATGTTAGGCCTTCCCCGCCGCGGCAACGATTTTCAGCGCCGCATCGTCGAGATCGTCGGCAGGGATGACGTTCAAGCCCGATTGCGCGATGATGGTCTTGCCGAGATCGACATTGGTGCCTTCGAGCCGCACGACGAGCGGCACTTCGAGACCGGTTTCCTTGACCGCCGCGACGACCCCTTCGGCGATCACGTCGCATTTCATGATGCCGCCGAAAATATTGACGAGAATGCCTTTGACTTGGGGATCGGCGGTGATGATCTTGAAGGCTTCCGCGACGCGATCCTTGGTGGCGCTGCCACCGACATCGAGGAAATTCGCCGGTTCGGCGCCATAGAGCTTGATGATGTCCATTGTCGCCATGGCAAGACCGGCGCCATTCACCATGCAGCCGATGGTGCCGTTGAGCGCGATATAGTTGAGGTCATGCTTCGAGGCTTCGATTTCCCGTGCGTCCTCCTCGCTTTCGTCGCGCAAGGCGGCGATTTCGGGATGCCGGTAAAGGGCGCTTGAATCGAACGACATTTTCGCATCGAGGCATTTGAGGCGCCCTTCCGACGAGACGATCAGCGGATTGATTTCGAGCAGCGCCATGTCCTTGGCGACAAAGGCCGTATAGAGCTGCGTGGCAAGTTTTCCAGCCTGTTTGGCGAGATCGCCGGAAAGGGCGAGGGCCTTGGCGACGGTGCGGCCGTGGTGCGGCATGATCCCCGTTGCCGGATCGACCGTGAAGCTTGTGATCCGTTCCGGGGTCTGGTGCGCCACCTGTTCGATGTCCATGCCGCCTTCGGTCGAAACAACGAAAGCAACCCGGCTCGCAGTCCGGTCGACGAGCAAGGACAGATAGAATTCCTTAAGAATTGTGGCGCCTTCCTCAAGGTAGATCCGGTTGACCTGCTTGCCCACGGGGCCGGTTTGCACGGTCACGAGGGTGCGCCCGAGCATTTGACCCACATAGGTCTCAACCTCGGCCACCGATTTGGCGAGCCGCACCCCTCCTTGGGAACCAGCCTCCGGCTCCTTGAACTTGCCCTTGCCGCGGCCGCCCGCGTGGATTTGCGACTTCACGACCCAGACCGGACCGCCCAGCTCCTCGGCCGCCGTGACGGCATCGACCGTGCGCAACACCGCTATTCCGCGCGAAACCGGGACACCGAACTCCTTGAGGACCGCTTTTGCCTGATACTCGTGAATATTCATGGCCGTCTCTTTTTCCGGCAGGTCCCTTGGAGGTTAACGGTTAAGGAAGCAGGTTTCACGCCAGTTCAACACGGTTTTCAAGGAAGACGGCAAGAGAGGAGGCACAGGAAAATGGCCGTGTGGCGGGAGTGCCGCCGGAGTGTCTCGCGCCCATTGAGACAGAACCCATCGCTAACAGAGCCGTATGAACTTTTCTTTTACGCATAAGGGACCGCCGCCTTTTAGGGAATTTTTTCCGCTGCCAGGGGGCCGCTAAGCCGGAAACAGTGGAAGCATCAGGCGCTTGAGCTTGGCCGGGAATGGTCACTGCGCGAGAGCAGGATTGATCGTCTTGCACGCTTCGACCAGGCTTTGCACGGACGCGACCGAT
Source organism: Methylocapsa sp. D3K7 (assembly GCF_029855125.1). Taxonomy (GTDB): domain Bacteria; phylum Pseudomonadota; class Alphaproteobacteria; order Rhizobiales; family Beijerinckiaceae; genus Methylocapsa. The sequence continues at coordinate 2,197,235 of NZ_CP123229.1, read as the reverse complement.
TTCTCGAACATCTGTTTTTCGGCCGGATCAAGCGCGATCTCGACAATCTTCTCGACCCCGTTGGCACCGATCACCACCGGCACCCCGACATAAAGATCCTTGACGCCATATTGTCCGTCCAGCTTTGCCGCGCAGGGAAAAACCCGGTGCTCGTCCTTGAGGTAGGACTCGGCCATGGCGATCGCCGAGGCCGCCGGCGCGTAGAAGGCCGAGCCGGTCTTCAAGAGGCCGACGATCTCGCCGCCGCCTTTGCGGGTCCGCTCGACGATCGCGTCAAGTTTGCCTTGCGTCGTCCAGCCCATTTTGACGAGATCGGGCAGGGGAATTCCGGCCACGGTGGAGTAGCGCAACGAGGGCACCATGTCGTCGCCATGGCCGCCGAGAACAAAGGCGGTGATGTCTTCGACGGAGACCTTGAATTCTTCCGACAAGAAATGGCGGAACCTCGCCGAATCGAGGACACCCGCCATGCCGACGATTTTGTTGGCCGGAAAATGGGAGGTTTTTTGCAACGCCCAGACCATGGCATCGAGCGGATTGGTGATGCAGATGACAAATGCGTCCGCCGCATATTTCTTGATGCCGGCGCCGACCGCTTCCATGACCTTAAGGTTGATGCTCAGCAGATCGTCACGGCTCATCCCAGGCTTGCGCGGCACCCCAGCCGTCACAATCACAACGTCGGCCCCGGCGATTGCCTCATAGCTGTTTGCTCCGGTGAGAGACGCGTTGAAGCCATTCACCGGACCCGATTGGGCAAGATCGAGCGCCTTGCCTTGCGGCGTCCCCTCCGCGATGTCGAACAGGACAATGTTGCCAAGCTCTTTGAGCGCCGCGAGATGAGCCAGGGTTCCGCCGATCTGACCGGCTCCGATCAATGCGATCTTACTGCGCGCCATATTGCTTGTCCTTTTCTCTCGACACATTTATCAGGTGACGACTGGCATGATGTCTGCGGGAAGCCGGGGATTTATGCAACCCCGGCGCCATTCTTCTGGAGCTTAAGCAAAAACCGGTCCCGGCGGCGCGATGGAGCATGTTGTTTTTTTTCGGCTTGGGGAAAAGCCGTTTTGCGTCTGGGATGACTTTAGGTTTCCACGAGGCCGCTGGTATTGCCGGAGCCCACGGATGTCACCGCGCCTTGCGGCAGGGCGAGATACTCCATTGAGCGCATTTCGATAAGACGCGAAACGGTTCGCTTGAATTCGAACGCCACAAAGCCGCCGGTCCCCAGGTAAAGTTCCGCCGGTTCCGCATCGGCGGACGCAAGAAGCTTGACATGCATGTCATAGAAAGTGTCGATCAGCGTGATAAACCGCTTGGCTTCGTCGCGCCGGTCCGCGCCAATAACCGGGATGGCATCGACAACCACGGTATGAAAACGGCGCGCGAGAGCCAGGAAATCGGCGGGGCCGAGCGGCAGCCGGCAGAGATCGTCGAAGGCAAAGCGCGCCACATTGGCGCATGCCTGTGGCACATGGACCGCATGGCCAAGCACGTCGAGGGTTATTGGCGCACCGCGCGGCTTACCGGTGAGCCGCTGAAACGCGGCGGTCAGCGCCGCCGCCGCGCTTGCATCCGCGGGCACGAAATAAACGTTGTGCTCCCTTAGTTTTTGCAGCCGGAAGTCGTGGCGGGCATCGAGGTGGACAATTTGCATCCGCTCTTCGATCATCTGAATGAAGGGCACAAAAAGCGCACGGTTGAGACCGTCCTGATAGAGCAGGTCCGGCCGCACATTGGAGGTCGCGACGATCACCACGCCACGATCGAACAGAGCCGCGAAAAGGCGGCCGAGAATCATCGCATCGGTGATGTCGGTGACGCTGAACTCGTCAAAACATAGGAGCCACGATTTTTGCGCGATGGAATCCGCCACCGCCGCGACCGGGTCGTCGCCTTTGACGGAACTCTTGTGCCGGTACTGGCGCCACTCGTGGATGAAGGCATGGACACTCGCCATGAACGCATGAAAATGCATGCGGGATTTGCGCTCGACGGGAGTCCCGTCGAAAAACAAATCCATCAGCATCGTCTTGCCGCGTCCGGCATCGCCCCAGATGTAAAGACCGCGCACCGGTGCCGGTTTGCGCCCCGAACCGGTGAGCCAGCCAAGAACGCCTTGTGTCCGCGCCGCGCCGTCCGCGAGCGCGAGCCGCAGGCTGTCCAGCTGATGCGCCACCTCTTCCTGACAGGCGTCCCGCTCGATAAGACCGGCGGCGACATCATCTTTATACTGATCGAGAAGAGTCACGCCAGCCCGGCCCCGGACAAGGCCTGGCGTTGAGGGGCCCGGCACATTGGACATTTAACGCGCTACGAGTGCGCGCGGCATTTTGTCTTAATTATGCCGGAAAACGCAAGCCCGGCGCGCCGCGCGAGCCTCGCAACAGGATCGGCAGCTAGGCTTCTTCTGCCCTGATTCTGGGCGTGGGGGTGTGCCGTAAATGACACAAAGGACTGACGATTCACCCAGAACCATATTCGCCCGGATCCTGCCTTTTTGTTTTCGCATTGGCAAAATACGATACCGGTCCAGCTTGATTAACGACCGCAGGGCGATCTAAGCTAATCCCCTGCCCGTCCGATAGGAGAAAACCGATGCCTCAAAAGGGTGGAAAGCACGCCGCCGCTGTTTGCGTCTTCCTTTTTGGAACGTCCCTTCAGGTATCCGCTGGTCCGGTTTTCTCGCATGGTTTGCCAGAGGTGGCACCCTCCCAAATCGTTCCGGTTGTGGTTTTTGGCCGAAATAGCCGGCGCGGCGTCGAAGAATTCGCGGCCGGAGAGAAGTTGAACCCGGCCGATCTTCGCGCTCGATTCGCGGGCTCAGGGCTTGTTGAGTGCGGCGACGCGCATGGCGCCGGTCAGCTGACGCTCGCCTCTGATGTGATTACCACCGCGGCGCATGTGTTTTTCGATGAAAAAGGTGCACCCCGCGCGAAGACCTGTTTCTTCTCGGTGGAAATCCACGGCAAGGACCTGCGTGTCCCGATCGATCTCAGCTCAATCGTTGCTGGAAGCAAGGACCCTTACGCAATCGCCGCGGTTCATGACTGGGCGGTCGCCAAGCTGACCCATCCGGTTGAAGGTGCAACGCCTTTTAGTCTGGCTGATCCGGCGGCTCCCAATTCGCCTGTCGAATTTGTCGCACGCGGCCATATTGATTGGGGCGAGGGGCGCAAATTGTCGATGGAAAAATGCGCCATGCACGACCAATTGTCGGTCGGCGCGGAAGGAACCCGGGAGTTTTCGTTCGATTGCGAAACAGGAGACGGCGCCTCCGGCGGCGCGCTGCTGATGACGCCGAACAAACTCGCCATCGGCGCGATCCTAGTCGGTTGGCGCAGCAACAAGCCGTTCCGTTCGGCGCCGTTCTCCAAGTCCCATTATAATTTCGTGGTGACCATCGAGGGGGCGTTCAAGAAAGCCGTCGTCGCCGCCGCCAGCAAGGTTATCGTCGCCCAATAAACCCGCGCTTTCCAAAGGACCGCCAGGCCAAGGTCCGCGTGAAAGTAGGGTCCCGGATGAAAGGATGGCGTGGACTGTCAGTCCGCGCGTTACCAGCGCATCAAGGCGCTGCCCCAGGTCATGCCGGCTCCGATTGCCATCATTGCGATGAGATCGCCTTTTTTCAGACGGCCTGCCCGATTGGCTTCGTCGAGGGAGATCGGCAGCGAAGCGCTTGACGTATTGCCATAGCGGTCGAGGTTGAGCCAGCATTTCTCGATCGGGATGCCGAGCCTTCCCAGAACCGATTCGACAATCCGGGCATTGGCTTGATGGGGGACGATATGGTCGATGTCGGTGACCTCAAGGCCGTTCGCCTCGAGCGCTTCGAGGATGACTTCGGGCAATACGCGGACCGCGAATTTGTATATTTCCCGCCCGTTCATCGTAATCTTGTCCATCTTCCGGGCAAGCACGTCCTCGGATTGCGGATATTGACTGCCGCCGCCCCGGATCGTCAGAATCCCGGCGGCGGTGCCGTCCGAATGAAGATGCATCGAGAGGATGCCGGCCTCGGGCCCAGGCGATGGTCCAACCACCATCGCGCCTGCCCCGTCACCGAACAAAACACATGTGTTGCGGTCGCTCCAATCGACGAGGCGGCTCAACAGTTCGGCGCCGATGACGAGCACACGCCGCGCCTGCCCCGTTTTGATGAATTGCGCGGCAATGTTCAATCCGTACAGCGAACCGGCGCATGCCGCCGAGACATCAAAAGCAAACGCCCGGCGGGCGCCAAGCTTGGCTTGAAGGATGACGGCGCAAGACGGCAGCGGCATGTCGGCCGAGACCGTGGCGACGATGATCATATCGAGATCCTCGGCCGCCGTTCCCGCCATCGCCAGCGCATGGCGCGCCGCGATCACCGCCATATCCGAGGTGACTTCGCCCTCCGCTGCGATCCGCCGCTGCTTGATGCCGGTGCGGCCAGTGATCCACGCGTCGGTCGTATCGACCATCTCCGCGAGATCCTGGTTTGTCAAAACCCGCTTTGGAGCGTAGCCGCCCGTCCCCAGTACATGCGCGTTGATCAAAACAGGGGCTCCTTTTTGCCAAGGCAATGGAGACCTAGAGCATGTACCCAGACAGGCGTTTGGCCTCTGCCTGTCCGGCACGCTCCAACTCTATGATTTCGAGCGTTTCTCGTTCGATCCTCGTTTGGATGGGACAGGAAGACACTCGGGGTGCCCGCAGTATTGCCGGCATCTTCAACCGGATAAGCCCAAATCCAAGGTTGCGCTAGCCACGGCGGCCAGATCTGCTGCAAGAAGATGGGGGCAACCATCAACACTCGTTTACATTTTGAAATAAATGAGATTAGCCGCGTCATATTCGCGCGGATGAACGCCCCACACAGAAACCGGCCGCGTGGGGCCTCGATCGATCCACGGCAAGATTATAGAAAAACAAGGTTACTGAAGAGTAAACAGCGCCCGCCCGCGCGCAGTTGTTTGGCGGCGATCTATTCTTGTTCGTTCTTGTTTGAGCTTATTTGCTTCGAGGGGGTTTCCAGCTGGGAATCCCCGCTTGGTGGCAATAAATCGCCGGCTTTATTATTAGGATTATCCTCTAGATTGTTGGGATTGTTCTCTAGGCTAAGCGCGGCGTTTGCAGTTTCGATTCAGTGCATCCTCGGGGTGTAATTCATAGGTTTTCTGTAGAAAACTGATCATCTCACGGGCCCCGCGCAAAGACCGGTTGTCGACTCGCGGCCTGACCGCCGCCACGGTCCAATTTGCTGCGCCTTCCGCATTTTCGCGGGGTTGGATTAATATTGTATCGACCCGCTCAAATCCTGGGCATTGCTTTAAGGTCCGCAGGCAAACATCTTGAAGCTCTGCCGACGACCGGACCTCGCGTTGCAATGTCTCTGTTGTCATTGTAGCTCCATGATCGGCTTGGACAATTGTCACTCCGGGTAAAATTGTATTGGTTGGTCAAAAACTTAGGGAACCTCCCAGATTCCAGTCCTGGTAAAGGTATTTCGCCTGAGATTCAGGCATTGGCTTTGCTATGTTTGTGGCCTTTACAGGGGGCGTACTCTCGCTCACCCTCTTGGTTCCGCCTGGGAAGAACGCGACAATGGCAATTCCGTTCCCTGATCTGGCACCTGGGCTTGAAATTCATAAGCAAAGCTGCAAGGCAAGCAGCCATTGCTGGACTGCCCCCGGGGAGGGATCAAAGCCCGTTTGGACAAACTCGGGCGGTGCGGGGCAAACGGAAGCGATCCCGGGAACGGGGAGGCGCTACTCAATCTTTTCGTTAGGATAGACCCCCCACAGATCCGACTGGCTGATATAGCCATCGAAGCCTTCGCCTGTGATGCGGCACCAGGTGCCATCACAGCCGCGGACGCTCGCGATCACATTGGGTTGCAGCTTGGCGACCGGCGCCGCCTTGTTGCTCGCTTTATTAAAGAGGATCGAATTAACGCCCTTTTTCCATGGCGCGACGAGGACTGTGCGCCGCCCGGACAGAAGCGAATGAAGGACCCAGCCTTCCGCTCCCTCCGAATCGCGGACTTTCCGCCAAATTTCAAACTCCCCAGTAATCTCGACCGGCAGTCCCGCTCTCTGAAAGACCCAGGTTGTCCGATGGTCCTTGGAGGGGCCTTCGCGCAGGTTCACGCGATCTGATTTGAGGCTCACATAACGCGGAATGGGTAAGCCGCTCGCCGACCCTTTTTGCTCGGCAAGCGCACATTCGCCGCCGCTCCAAGCGAAAAAAACAACCGCGATGACAAGTCTGAAACGGCGCGAAACATTTTTGCTCATCGTCCGAGGGTTCATTCCTGTTGCGGCGCCGCAAACTCTATCATGGCCGGTATCAATGCGCATCAGCCGCCGCAGGCATTCTTGTCTTTGGACTGCCATCTGTTACAGAGGCCGGGCGATGCGATGTAAAACAAATTCTTGCTTCTTCTGTGCCGCCTCACCGTTAACGCTAGGTGAAGAGCAGCCTGCCAAGGAGCCGCGATTAGACTTTTGGCAGGCCGCTCCGCAGCAAGGGAAATGGGTCAATTCGGGGGCTCCGGAATTTTTTTTTCATGGCATCCAGTGAGTCTGAAGGATATGAAGAATGAGCCGGAAAAAGCCGCTCGTCATCGTGACCCGCAAACTGCCTGGCGTCATCGAAACCCGCATGTGCGAGCTCTTCGATACCCGGCTTAACATCGATGACAAGCCGATGCCGCGCGGTGCCCTCGCCGAAGCCCTCCGCGTTGCTGAGGTCATTGTTCCCACTGTGACCGACAGGATCGATGCCGAGCTCATCGAGATCGCCGGGCCGCAGATGAAACTCATCGCTAATTTTGGCAATGGAGTCGACAATATCGACGTGACCGCTGCCATGGCAAAGGGGATCACCGTCACCAATACACCGGGCGTCCTGACTGAGGATACGGCCGATATGACGATGGCGCTGATCCTTGCCGTGGCACGGCGAATCGTCGAAGGGGCAAAAATAATCCCCGCAGGGGAGTGGGCCGGCTGGGCACCGACTTGGATGCTTGGCCGCCGAATCAGCGGCAAGCGGCTTGGCATCGTGGGCATGGGCCGCATAGGTCAGGCGCTTGCCCAGCGCGCCAAGTCCTTCGGCCTGCAGATCCACTATCACAACCGGCGTCCGGTTGCCACGCAGGTTGAGGAAACACTCAATGCGACCTATTGGGAATCGCTCGATCAGATGCTCGCCCGGATGGATATTGTTTCGGTCAATTGCCCCCATACGCCCGCCACCTATCACTTGCTGTCGGCGCGGCGGTTAAAATATCTTCGCCCGGACGCGATCCTCGTCAATACGGCACGCGGCGAAATCATCGACGAGACAGCCCTCACCCGCATGCTTGAGACGGACGAACTGGCAGGTGCGGGGCTCGACGTTTTCGAGCATGAGCCGGCGGTCTCGCAAAAGCTTGTCAGGTTGGCCGACGCCGGCAAGGTCACGTTGCTGCCGCACATGGGTTCGGCAACGGCGGAGGGCCGCATCGACATGGGTGACAAGGTCATCATCAACATCCGGACGTTCATGGACAACCACCGGCCTCCCGACCGGGTGTTGCCTGCGATGCTATAAAGAACCACCCGCCGCTGCTAGTGCTGTGAGTGAACATCCGGAGGTGGCGGCGCCGGAGGCTCGCGCGAGAGCATTTCGAGCTGGGTTTCGATGAAGGCGGGATCGCTCCAGAGATCGTCTTCTACCGGCAGCCAGCGGGCGCGAATATAGCCTGAGCGATCGATCAAGAATTCCGCGTGCATCTCCGGCACACGGACCACATTTTGCTGGCGGTTGTGAAAGCTACGAGTGAATAGGCCGAGAGTCGCGGCGACGTCGGCGGTATCCCGGTCCGCGATCAGTATTTTGCCGGCGGCGAGGCCACGCAAAGGTTCGCAGGCGGGGCCTGGCGCCACCAGGACGATTTTCGCACCGAGATTGGCTAGCTTCTCGCGCGCCGCCAGCAACTGCTCAAGCCGCGCAGTATCTTGCGCCAGAGTTTCTTTTTCGCAAGTAAACAGTACCACGAGAAGTGCCGATTTGCGTTGATAGTCACTGAGCAGGCTGGTGGTGCCGTTTTCATCGGTAATTTGGAAATCCGGCGGTCCCAGCCAGTGCTGGCCGGGCTGGATCCGGGGTTCGATGACACGTGCCTGATAGCCAACCGCGAAGGCGCCGAGAAAATTGATGATGTCCCAGCGATCATCATTGGTCAGCACGTCGGCGAAGGCTGGCATGGCGGACCCGGTGATCCCATGCGTGATCCACCAATAGAGATCGCCAGCCGTATGCAAGGCTGTGTGCGGCGCCGAAAGATCGGCCGGCTTTATCGGAATGCTTGCCGCCGCGGGACCATCACCATGGCCGCTGACGCCATGGCAGCCGGTGCAATTGTCTTCATAATGCTTGAGACCGGCGGCGATCGACGTCACCGAATAGGGAATGTCGGTTGTCAGATAGGTATCAGGATAGGCCTGCACCGAGATCGCCGGGAAAGCGAGCCCGCTGCCAGCGAGCAAAGCGATAGCCGCCGCGCCCAGCGAGACATTCCGCGCGAACCGGAACCAGGACGGCCTGAGCGCTGGCAAAAAACTGACGGCGAGCACTGTGAGGCCAAGCAAAACTAAGGCACCACCGCCAATAAACCGCGCCGGAACCCATGGAATGGCCCATGTCGCCGCGAAGGAAAAACGGAATGGCAGCGGCCAGAAAATATTTTCGTGCTCGGGCGGCGCCATTCCCGCCATTTGGGACGCGATGACAACGATGAAGATGGCAAGGCCCGTCTCGATCTTGACCCGGTTGGCGTAGTCGCGGAACACCGGATCGCTCGGCCTTGATTCCAGCAGTGGCAGGAGAGAGCGCTGCAAGCCGCTGGCAATGAAAAGGACGCCGCCGAGCAAAGTCAGCTTGAGAAGGAGCAGGCGCCCGTAGTCCGTGCCGATCGCGCTTGAAAAATTGCGGACGAGGAACCAGGTCAACAAACTCCCGCTCACCAGAATGACGGTCATCGCAATTGTGGCGAGCCATGAAAACCGGCGCAGGACGAGAGCGGCCACCCGCCGCGTGTCGTCCGGGACTGGTCCAGCGCCGATCAACAAGAGCAGCGCCGGCAGCCCGCCGAGCCAGACGCTCAACGCCCAGCGGTGCGCGATGGCCGCGCCAACGCCGATGAGCCGCTGGTCTAGGGTGGTCGGATGGCTAGCAAAAGGCACGGTGGCAAGACCGGCGGCAGCAATCAGCGCCGCGGACAAAAGAGCCGCATCCGAAACCTTGGTATTTTTTAGGGTCAGCCAGGCGATGATGGCGGGCACGCAAGCCGCGGCAGCGAAGACAATCTCGACGATCGTGATACGCCCAACGCCCGTGCGAAGAAGAAACGTCCCAATGAGCGTGCCACTGACGGAAAAGGTGCCGATTTCAGCGGCGGCGGTGGCGGCGCCGATCACCCCCGCTACCGTCGCGGCGGCGCTGACCAAAGCGGCCGCCAAAACCGACAACACCACACGGCGGCGCCAAATGGAGCCGCCCGCCGGCACGAGCGCATCGCGGGTGTACCAAATTAAAATCCCGGAACCGACGACAATCGCCGCACCGAAGGTGCCGACAGCCCGGACAATCGCAAATGGATCGATCATTGGCGAAGCATCCTACTGCGCAGCCTTGATCGTGAAAGTGAGCTTGTCGTCGACCGTGTGGCCGTCGACGGACAAGACGTGATACCCGATATTCACGGGCCCGGCCGGCAGATTGTCAGGAAGTGTGACGACGACAACGCGCTGGTCCGACGGGTCGGCTTTGGTGGTCAAGGGGATCTGCGGCCCCTGCGCGGGGACAATCCATACCTTCGCGAAGGCCGGTTCGATAGCCTCATTGTACCACAGCTTCAGTTCCTTGGGCGCCCTATCGAGCACCGCCCGCGCCGCTGGGTCCGAGCGGACCAAGCGCGAATGGGCCAAGGCGCCGGTGATCCCGAAACCAAGCCCCAGCAAGAGCAAGCAATAGACAAGTGGCGCGCGCCACCTTTTTCGCGGGCTGATGGCGGGTCTCATCCGATGGCTCCTTGGGTTGATGGCATTGTTTTACGGGCGCGTCCGGAGAGCCCGGTTTCACGCCTTATACGCTTTTACTATCGTGTTGAGAAATGCGGCGAATTGTTCTGGATCAAGCTTGTATTAGGCAGCAAAAGCGCGGTTTTACGGCGTGGCAAAAAAACCATAGTGCGCATCCAAACGCGCAAGACAAGCACCGATCGTTTGACAAAAACTCAAGATCGCGTGAACCCTAACCTCACAAGAAAGCAAGGAGGGAAGTTCATGACCGGTGCTATCAAACTATGGGCCGCTGCGCTGATCGCAGCTCTCGCCATCACGCGGGCTGATGCCGCGGATCTCACTCCAGTGCCGGAGCCGCTTCCGCCGCCCGCACCTCTATTTTATGTCCATGTCGGCGCCCTGGGCGTTTTCACGCTGCCCGACGCGCAATCGACCGGCGGCGGCTTCTTTAATTTCTTGCCCGTCTTTGGCGGCGAGATCTCGAACGTCGCCATCCGGCCAAATTACACACTTGGCTTGGAATTGGGTTATTTCCTCACGCCCAATATCGCGCTCGCCCTCTCGGCTGGCGTGCCTCCGGTCGCTCATCTTAAAGCTACGGGCCTCAATTTGACGAACGCTTTGGGAACGAACCTTCTGGGAAGCGTGCGGTATGGGCCGGCCATGCTGATTGCCCAATATCACTTCACCAATTTCGGCGCTTTCCAGCCGTATCTTGGTGTTGGCGCCGCCTATGTGCTGAATTTCGGCAACATCAGCGACGGTATTTTGACGAATCTCGCCGTCGATCAAAACTTCGGTTTCGTCATGCAAGCCGGCGCCGACTGGATGCTGACCCAAAACTGGGGCGTCTATGTGGACGTCAAGAAAGTGATTTACTCGACGGACGTCAGCGGCGATCTCTTGAACGCGGGTATCCCAATCCGCACTCATGTGCAGCTCGATCCATGGGCGGCGGGCGCCGGCATCACGTTCAAATATTGACCGCAAATAACAGAAGAGCCGGCGGCCAGATCCCCAACGGATTCGCCGGTTTCACTATCACACCGCCAAATGAACAAAACGCTTCCGCCGGTTAGGCGGAAGCGTTTTGGTTTGCGGGTTTTGGGCCGCCGCGGGAAACCCCGACCTTGGCTGGACGCAGCACCCGGTCGCCGATCGCGTAGCCGTCCTCCATGACCTGCACGACCGTGCCATTCGCCACGCTTTCGTCGGGCACCTCGAAAAGAGCTTCATGCAGATTGGGGTCGAATTTCCCGCCGAGCGGTTCAAGCTTTTTGACGCCGTATTTTCCAAGCCGTGACAGAAAATCCCGTTCCGTGAGTTCAACGCCCTCGACCAAGGTTTTCAGCGCGGATGTTTGCTGCTCCCGAGTGCCAGACGTGGCACTTCCTGCGGCCCTGTGCAGATTGTCGGCGACAGTCAGCATATCACGGGCGAGCGCGGTCACCCCATAGGTTTTGGCGTCGGCGACTTCGCGCTCGGTGCGGCGACGCTGATTTTCCATTTCGGCAAGCGTGCGCAGAAGCTTGTCCTTCAACTCCGCGTTTTCCTGCCGCAGCTTTTCCAAGACCGCGAAAGCATCTGGGTCGGAAGTCGTGGCTTGCGGGGCCGCGCCCGCCGTCTCCACATCGCTAAAGGCGTCATTCTGGATCGTCGCGGCGGGATCAAGTTCAGGCTTTTTTCTGTCGTTCATGATCACTCTGTTAACTGGCGGATTTCGATAACTCGCATGGCGTGGATATCCGTTTTCCCGCCGCCAAAATCAAGGCCGAACGCTGCAATGCGGCAGTTTTCGGGAAATCTCATCAATGGGTGTTGGGGCGCGACGGCCCGCCCGCCCCCATGCCGGGGGCCGGGCGGGCCTCCCTTGCCGGCTCGAAAATTCGCAAGATTGACCGGCGGATCGACTCTTGCTTCTGCGCGGAGGTTATTTTTTCTCCCGTGAAATCCGTCACATAAAACACGTCGGCGGCTTTTTCGCCGAATGTCACGATATGGGCCGAGGCGATATTCAGGCTGAGCCTCGACAAAATCGCGGTCAATTCATAAAGCAGGCCGGGCCGGTCGAGCCCGGTGACTTCAAGAACCGTGAAACGGTTGGACAGCGTGTTGTCGATTGAGACTTCTGGATGGATACGAAACACGCTGCGGTCGGGTCCGGCCTGCGGCGTCCGGGCGGCAATCAGGTCCTGCAGCCGGACTTGTCCGCTCAGCGAGCGCTCGATTGCCAGAACGATATTTCCGGCCCGCCGCAATTCGTCTTCGTCATAGCGAAAAGCCCGCGACACGAAGATGGTGTCGACGGCCATGCCGTCGGCGGTCGTGAACACCTGCGCGTCAACGATATTGGCTCCCGTCGCGGCGCAGGCCCCGGCGATAATCGACAACAGCCGGGCGTGGTCGGGGGCGATGATCGTGAGTTCCGTAACGCCCCGCTCGGGATCGGTGCGGATGTGGGTCATCGGGGCTGGAGCCTCCACCTCCGTCATGTTCAAATTTTTGGCGTGCAGCAGCTTCTGTTCCAAAGTTGCCTTGAGCCAATAGGCTTGCGGCAGCCGCGCCGCATAGGCATCGAAATCGAGGCTTGACCATTCCGGCAACGCCTGGCGCAATTGCTCGCGCGCTTTCGCGACACGCTCCTTGCGGTCGATCGCCGAATGGCCGCCGGCAAGCACGACCTCGGTCTCCCAATAGAGGGTGCGAAGCAGTTCGGCCTTCCAATTGTTCCAGACACCAGGACCCACGGCACGGATATCGCAGACGGTTAAAACGAACAGCATTTTGAGCCGTTCAAGTGTCTGCACGAGACTGGCGAAGGTCGCGATGGTTTTGCTGTCGCTCAGATCGCGCCGCTGCGCGGTGTCCGACATGACCAAATGGTTCTCGACCAGCCAGGCCACGGTCTCGGTCTCCGCTTCCGTGAGGCCGAGACGCGGGCAAAGCGTCCGCGCAACCGCGACCCCGGCGCTCGAATGGTCTTCCAATCGCCCCTTGGCAATATCGTGCAGGAACAGCGCAAGAAACATCGCTCTCCGGTTGGCGATCGTTGGCAAAATCTCGCTCGCCAAAGGAAGTTCGGTGGCAACTCGTTGCGCTTCGATCTCAGCGAGATTGCCGACGGCGCGCAAAAGATGCTCATCGACCGTATAATGATGGTACATGTTGAATTGCATGAGCGCGACGATGCGCCCGAATTCGGGAATGAAGCGGCCAAGCACGCCGGCTTCATTCATCAGCCGCAGAACGATTTCCGGCTCGTTGCGGGACGTCAATATGCCGAGAAACAGGCGGTTGGCTTCCGGGTTGGCGCGAAGCTTCGCGTTGACAAGCTTGAGGGCGCGCGTGACGTGCCGGGTCGCGTCTGGATGAATGGCAAGACCATTGCGGTCGGCAACCGAAAATAGCCGGATCAGATTGATGGGATCGCGGGCAAAAACCTCCGGCCCGGTGACCGTGACGCGGCCATTTTCGACTTCGAAATCGCCGGTTGCGATGGCCTCCTGCTTGCGCCGGAAGGGCGAAAATCGGGCCAATCTCGGGGAAGGCTTTGCTTGCCTTTCCTCGAGTGCCGCGCAGACGATCGCGGTCAGATCGCCGACATCCTTGGCGACCAGAAAATAATGTTTCATGAACCGTTCGACGCTTGCCAGTCCGCTGCGCTCCGAATAGCCGAGGAGTCCGGCGATCTGGCGCTGGTGGTCGAAGCTCAACCGTTCTTCCGGTCTGCCCGTCAGAAAATGCAGATGGCAGCGCACTCTCCACAAAAACTCCTCGCAACGGCGGAACAACCGGTATTCGGAACGGGAGAACACGCCAGCGCCAACGAGATCGGTCGCTTCCCGCAGCCGGTAGACATATTTGGCGATCCAAAACAGAGTATTGAGATCGCGCAGGCCACCTTTTCCGTTTTTGACATTTGGCTCGACGAGATAGCGGGAGCGGCCCGCCAGGGCGATGCGGGCGTCGCGTTCGGCGAGTTTGGCCGTGACGAATTGACTTGCCGTCGATTGCACGATCTCGCGTTCGAAGCGTGCCCGCATGCTTTCGAATAAAGGCGGCGCCCCGAGGATCAATCGGGCTTCGAGGAGCGCGGTGCGGACCGTCATGTCGTCGCGTGCCTGAGCCAAGCACTCCTTGACCGTGCGCGTCGAATGGCCGACTTTTTGACCAAGATCCCAAAGCATATAGAGAATCGCCTCGGCGATCCGTTCGCCGCACTGACGCGAACTTGGGGATAGGAGAAACAGAAGATCGATGTCCGATCCTGGCGCGAGGGTGGCCCTGCCATAGCCTCCAACTGCCGCGATCACGAAATCTTCCGGGGCGGGGCTCGCCGGCGCTGGATAAACGTAAGTGGTGACATAATCAAAAATTTCGCGGATCAGAGCATCCTCGATTTGCGCCAAACGGGTAGCGCAGGCGAGGCCGCCGCCGTCCGCCAGAAACGCAGTCTGGGCCAGTTTGCGCCCGTGATCCAAGGCCTCGCGAAAGAGAGCAACCACTTGCTTGCGCACGTCTTGGGGCGGCTTACCCTCCGCGTGGAGCGTGGCGATTTTGACGTGCAACACCGCCCGCGGGAAGTAGGCTCCTTGCGGCAAGCTTATCCGTTGGCGCCGATGCCGGACCGGCGACTGTGTATCAAGCAATGCGTTCATTAAGTCCGAACAGATGGGGAGGAGCGAAAATTCCCCGGCTTCTCCGGGGTTTCCGGAACCTCTTTTCCCTGGCCTAATGTGGGCGCAGCTGCGCTGGATGGCAAGCCCGCGCGCAATTTCGCTTCGATTGCGTCCCAGATCGCGACCGCGAGGTCCGGGCCGCCAAGTTTTCTGATCGCCCGGATGCCCGTGGGCGAGGTCACGTTGATTTCGGTCAAATAGCCGTCAATCACGTCGATGCCTGCGAAAAGCAAGCCGCGCCGTTTGAGTTCGGGGCCAAGCACAGAGCAAATCTCATGTTCCCGCGGCGTGAGGGCCGCCGCTTCCGCGGCGCCGCCGCGCACCAGATTGGCGCGGATATCGTCGGTGGCCGGAACCCTGTTGACCGCCCCAGCCGCGACGCCATCAACGAGGACGATTCGCTTATCGCCCTCCGCCACCTGCGGCAAAAAGCGCTGGACCACCCATTGCTCGCGAAATGTCGCCGCGAAAAGATCGAAAAGCGAGCCCAAATTCGGGTCGCGTCGGGTAATCTTGAACACCGCCGCGCCGCCATGTCCATGCAAGGGCTTCATCACCGCTTCGCCATGCTCATCGAGGAACGCGTCGATGGCATCCCTATCGCGGGTGACCAGAGTCGGCGGCATAAACTGCGGAAAATTCATGACAAACAGCTTTTCCGGCGCGTTGCGCACGCTCGCTGGATCATTGACGACGAGGACCTTTGGCTGCAGCTGCTCAAGCAGATGCGTCGAGGTAATATAAGCAAGATCGAAGGGCGGGTCCTGCCGCAAAAGCACTACATCAAGCGAGGCGAGATCGACCGGTTTGACATTTCCCAGGGTAAAATGGTCGCCTGGGATATCGCGGACCTCGACCGGCGCCGCCCTTGCCACCACCCGGCCGCTGCTCAGCGAAAGCTTGTCGGGAGTGTAATAGAGCAGCTTATGGCCACGAGCACAGGCTTCCAGCAGCAGTGCGAAGGTCGAATCGCCAGCGATATTGATCCTGTCGATCGGGTCCATCTGGACGGCGACACTCAAAGCCATCGAAACTCTCCCCTGCCGGAGCGGCGGCAGTTCCTTGCTGGCGCATGGCGCATGGTCAGCCTAATTCGTCAAGATGCGTCCTGAGAAACTCAAGGCTCCGCCGATTGGTCGCGGCGGCGGCGGAATATCCAGAAAAACGCCGCGATGACGAAAGGCACCGAGATCGCTGTCGCGAGGACCGGGTCGAGCATATCGATTTCCCGGTGCAGCCCCTCGAAAACGAGATGCAGGATGGCGAGGACATAATAGGAAATGGCGCCGATCGAGACGATCTTGACGGCCTGCTGCAATTTTAGCTGCAAGCGGAACCGGTCGTTCATCTTGCTCAAAAGATCCTTGTTTTGAGTTTCGAGTTCAATATCGACGCGGGTCCGCAGGAGTTGCGCCGCCCGGGCCAGCTTGCGGGAGAGATTTTCCTGGCGTTCTTCGGTCGAGGCGCAGGTGCGGATCGCGGGGGTGAGCCTGCGGGTCAGGAAGGCTTTCAAGGTCGGCAAGTCCGGCAATGCCACTTCGTCGAGCGCGTCGAGCCGCAGACTGACAAGCTCGTAGTAGGCGCGGGTCGCCCCGAACCGGTAGAGACTTTGCGCGGCGCCCGCCTCGAGTTCGGCGGCAAGCGCGGTCAATTGGCCGAGCAACTCGCGGCTCGCCTCCAATCCTTCCCCTTCCTGGATTCGCTGGACGAGAAGCGGCAGCTGCATTTCGATGCCGCGGATGGCGGGGGCGGCCGCTTCAGCTTCCGGAAGTCCCAATAGCGCGAGCGTGCGGTAGGTTTCAACTTCGAGCAGCCGGCGCACCAGCATTCCGGCTTCGCCCGGCGTCAATCGCTGGTCGAGCACGAGGAAACGCACGAACCCGAAGGCGTCGGGATGAAAATCCGTGGCGGCGATGGCGGCGCCATCTACGACCTCGGACGCCGCCAACCGGCTCGGATCGAACAGTGAGTGCCATTGCTCATCGCATTGGCCTTCCGGCAAAAGATGCAGATCGGCGGCAACGAGCAACGGACCCGGCTGCGGCAATAGACGCATGAAGCTTGAAAGTTCATCGGCTCCCGGCTCGAACGCCAGACGCCGCTTGCCGTCCGGATTTGCCTTGCCCGCGCCTTGCGGAAGGTCCCAGGTATAGGTCATGAACTCGCCATGATGCTCCCAGCGCAAGATGGCCGTTGGCAATTCGACCCAATGCTGTTTTGCATCCGGGACAGGCACGGGACTGGCACGGTCCAGACAAAAAGCCGCAAGCGCCTGGCGTGCCTTGGCAGCGGCGGCCGGATCGGTCATGAAGGCAAAGTGCAGGATGCGTTTCGAGCCCGTCATGGGTACGAACGGCCGCGCATGGAGTTCGGCGAGAACTCGGCCGCGCAACGCGTGCGGCGTGAACGCCGGGGCGGGGAAGGTTTTTTCGTTGGTCACCCGGCGGCTCTCCTGGCAGGCATGGGATTGAGCAGTATGACGGAACAGCGATGGGGCGCGCGAGCGTGGCGCCGGGCTATCCGCGCTTATGTCCCGCATCCCTTGCCACGCTTGATGTGAAATATAAAGAGGCCATTGGCCGCCTCCTGATCACTGGACCTCATAAAAAATCGCTTGAGCTACTAAAGAGGTGGAGCATGCAATAAGATCATGCGAGACAGGGCAAAGCCACGCCTTACGGAGTTTGCAATCATGCGGGTGATCGGTCTTGCGGGCTGGAGCGGCGCGGGCAAGACGCATTTGATCGTCAAGCTTATTCCGTTTCTTTGCGAACGCGGCTTTTCCGTCTCGACGCTCAAACACGCGCATCACGCGTTCGATGTCGATCAGCCGGGCAAGGATTCATATCTGCATCGGGAAGCGGGTGCCCGCGAGGTTCTTGTCGCCTCGGACAAGCGCTTTGCCTTGATGCATGAATTGCGTGGCGCTCCGGAACCGGCACTCGCCGAACTCTTGCGGCGCATGAGCCCAGCCGATCTCGTTCTTATCGAGGGCTACAAGCGCGACCCGCACGTCAAAATTGAAGTCCACCGGGAAGAGAATGGGAAACCCTGGCTCTACCCCGAGGACAACAGCATCGCCGCCGTTGCCACCGACGCGCGGGAAGGCGCTCCCACGCACTTGCCGCATGCGCACCTTGACGATATCCAAGCCATCGCGGGTTTGCTGCTGGCGCTTGCCCGCCCAGTCGAGGAGACGCTTTCGCGCATCGCCGGGGCGTGAGGCTGAGGGAGCTTCGAACTTCCATCCCGCCGGCGTGCGCCGCCGTCCTGGCTCTACCAGGGTCAATACGGATTCAGCGGGCAACGCCCGCAGCCTAGAGGAATGGCCGCCGATGCTCTATCTATGGATCATGCTGGGAAGCTCGCTGGGGGGCGCCGCGCGCTACTGGGTCTCGGGCGTTGTCGCAAACCGCATCGGGGAAACCTTTCCCTGGGGCACGATGCTCGTCAACATATCCGGCTCGTTTGTCATCGGCTTCTTCGCCGCACTGACCGGCCCCGATGGCCGCCTGTTGATCGGCACCACGGCCCGGCAATTCGTGATGATCGGCCTTTGCGGCGGCTATACGACCTTTTCGTCCTTCAGTTTGCAAACGCTCAACCTCACCCGGGACGGCGAATGGTTGCGGGCCGGGGCCAATGCGGTTCTCTCGCTGACCCTTTGTTTTTTGGCGGTGTGGCTCGGCCACATCCTCGCAACCTTTTTGAACCAAATGAAGGGAGGTTGACGCGATGCAAATCCAAGAGATTTCCGCTGCAGGTTCCGCTTGCTTGTACGGAAATATCTAAACCTTGCCACGGATCGATTCTCGGTTAGAATTGCGTCCTCGAACGGGGATGGAGTCCCCCAAAATTGCCGAAGAGGCTGATGACTCCTGCCACGCAACAACGGGCAGGAGATTGCTGTGTGTCTCTCACTTATTGTGGAATTTCCGGCTTTTTCGTTCATGCCGATGTCCGAAGGCCAAGGCTTTCGGGTCGCCAGGGCCTGCGTGCCGTGTGCTCGTCACCCCTTCAAGCGCGAGGGTGAATCATGACTGGCGTTTGGGCACTCGCATCCCTGTGGCTAGGTCTCGCGCTGATCGCGAGCCTGTTTTCGATCTGGTTCCGCGTCTCGACGGCGCTGTCCGAAATCATTGTTGGAACAGTCGCGCAATTGATCATTGGCGCCGTCGTTGGCTCGGCCGTGCTTGGGACCGACGAGTCCTGGGTCAAGTTTCTTTCGGGAATAGGCGCAATTGTCTTGACGTTTCTCGCGGGCGCCGAACTCGACCCGCAGGTTTTCAAACTGAAATGGAAGGAAGCGGCCACGATCGGGCTCGCGAGCTTCTTATTCCCATTTCTGGGATGCGCGGCTGCGGCGCATTATTTGCTCGGCTGGAACGTCATGCCGAGCTGGCTTGCCGGGGTCGCCATGTCGACGACCTCGGTGGCCGTCGTTTATGCCGTAATGCTGGAATTCGGCTTCAATACCACCGAATATGGTAAGACGATTTTGGCCGCATGCTTTGTGACCGACCTCGGGACGGTCGTCGCGCTTGGTCTCATCTTTGCTCCGTTCACGATTAAAACATTGATCTTCCTTGGAGTGGGCGCCGTTGTCTTCACCGTGCTTCCGTGGCTCACGCCGCGCTTCTTCAAACGGTATGGTGGCCGGCCTTCCGAGCTTGAGACAAAATTTCTGCTGTTTTGCCTGCTTGGTATGGGCGCGCTCGCCGCCTGGGCCGACAGCGAAGCGGTACTCCCCGCCTATCTCATCGGAATGGTGCTTGCCGGAACCGTCGGCAAAGATCACGCATTGGTCCGGCGCTTGCGCACGCTAACGTTCGGCCTGCTGACGCCGTTCTATTTTATCCGCGCCGGTTCCTTTGTTTCGATCCCGGCGCTGATCGCTGCACCCGCTGCTTTCTTTTTTTTCCTGATTATCAAGATCGCCACCAAAGTCATCGGCGTATATCCGGTCACGCGGCTCTTTGGCTCTCCGAACCAGGAGGCGATGTACACGACCCTCCTGATGTCCACGGGACTAACCTTTGGGACAATCTCATCCCTCTTTGGCCTCTCCCATGGGATCATCGACAAGAGCCAATACTCGGCGCTTGTCGCAACCGTCATTGCAAGCGCTGTCATCCCGACGGTGATTGCCAATGCATTTTATCTGCCGCACCATCTCAGGCCCAGCAGCGAGGCGGAGGATACACCAGCCAGACAGGCGGGCGTTGTTCCGATCCAGCATGGGATCGGTAAATCGGTTGATCCGGGAGGCGTTTGATGTTCAGCAGAATCCTGCACGCCAACGACGGCTCGGAACATGCGTTTCACGCGCTCACCCTCGCGATTGCGATCGCCAAACAAAATGAGTCGTCCCTTCACATGGTCTCGGTCGAAGAAATCGATTATATGCCGGAATTCGTTGAAGAAGTCCGGGAAGAAACAGGAAGCGCCGCGCGGCGCTTCCACAGCGTTCTCCAGCGTGCCCGAGCGATGGCGGACGAAAGCCAGGTGAAACTCACGACTCATGTGATCGCCGGGCACCCGGTGCGTAGTATTGTCACGCTTGCTGGCGATCTCAAGGTGGAATTGCTTATTATCGGAGCCAGAGGTCATTCCGCGTTGTATGAGCGGCTGGTCGGAAGCCGCGCGGATCGCATCATGCACCTTGCACCATGCCCGGTGCTCATCGCGAAGTGAGGAGTTTAACGAAATGCAAATCCCGCGCGATGCCATGCTGCTGCGGATCTTTATCGGCGAGGACGACCGCCACGACCATCAGCCGCTGTACGAGGCGATTGTCATGAAGGCGCGCGAGATGCATTTGGCCGGCGCCACCGTGTTGCGCGGGCCGATGAGCTTTGGTCATTCGAGCCGGGTGCACACCACGAAGATTCTCCGGCTTTCGGAGGATCTGCCGTTCGTCATCGAGATCGTCGACAGCGAGGATAAGATCAACGCCTTTCTGCCGGTGCTGGACTCCATGATGGCGAGCGGGCTGGTCACCTTGGAGAAGGTGCAAGTCCTGCAATATGGCTCGACCGCCAAGACGCAGGGAAGCTGATCGAATCCGCAGTGGAGGCCATAATGGTGAAGATGCGCGCAATGATCGTTCCAGAACCCGGCGGGCGGTTCCGCATGGTGGAGCGCGATCTTCCCGACCCCGGGCGGCACGCGGAAACGCGCTTCGGTGCGGGGCTGGTATTCGGGCACTGCGGCCGACTCCGAAGATACGCTCTCATTCAGTCAGTTCAACAAGATCGCCTCGATGAATGAGATTTTCCCGCTTGAAGAAGCCCAGGCCGCCTACGACCGGATGATGAGCGGCAAGGCGCGCTTCCGTGTGGTTCTCAAGATCGACGCGTAGACATTCAGTTCCCCAACATTCCCGCCGATAGCCGCCGGTTGTGTTTGAATGGCGCATTGGTTAAGATTTTGGCGTGGGGGAGAGCGAGGTGTTACGCGCGTCGTGACCCTCGTTATGCAAAATTACTAAATATCGACTTTTTCCGCACGGCGTCTCGGCCGGGCGTAGCCTTATCAACGCGTTACGGGGTAATGAGCATGAGCACGTCAATCGCTGCGGCATCGCCAGGTATTCTTGAACGGGATAGAATTATCGCCAAGGCCGGGTTCAACCGCTGGCTCGTGCCTCCCGCCGCGCTCGCCATCCATTTGTGTATCGGCATGGCTTATGGGTTCAGCGTTTTCTGGCTGCCGCTGTCGCGTGCGGTCGGGACCGCGACGGGAGCCAAAGTGGCAGCTTGCGCCGGCGCGGCGACGACGTTTTGGGACAAGACCGCCGGAACCCTGCACGCGCTGACGGCCAGGGATTGCGAATGGACTCAATTTGATCTTGGCTGGATGTTCACGCTGTTCTTTGTTTTGCTCGGCTCCTCCGCCGCGATCTGGGGCGGCTGGCTGGAGCGGGTTGGTCCCCGCAAGGCGGGCGTTTACGCGGCGCTTTGCTGGTGCGGCGGCTTGATGATCTCGGCGGTCGGGGTCAACTTCCATCAGCTGTGGATGCTCTGGGTCGGTTCGGGCATCATCGGCGGCATCGGACTTGGGCTTGGCTATATTTCGCCGGTTTCGACCCTCATCAAATGGTTTCCGGACCGGCGCGGCATGGCGACAGGCATGGCGATCATGGGGTTTGGCGGCGGCGCCATGATAGGCTCGCCGCTGGCGACCTTGCTGATGAATTATTTTAAGACTCCAACCTCGGTCGGGGTCTGGCAAACCTTTGTGGTCCTGGGGGTTGGTTATTTCATCTATATGCTTGCGGGCGCCTTCGGGTACCGGCTGCCGCCAGACGGCTGGCGCCCTGACGGCTGGACTCCATCCACGGTCCAAAAGGCGATGATCACGTCACACAACGTCGATCTCAAGGACGCCCACAAGACTCCCCAGTTCTGGTTGATCTGGGGTGTGCTGTGCCTCAATGTGTCAGCCGGGATCGGCATCATCGGCGCCGCCTCGCCGATGCTTCAGGAAACCTTCGGCGGCACTTTGTTCCGTGATCCCTCGGTTGGTTTCAGCCAGTTCACGGACGCGCAAAAGACTTTGGCGGCGGCGATCGGTGGCGGCTTCGTCGGCCTCTTCTCCTTGTTCAACATCGGCGGCCGGTTTTTCTGGGCAACGCTCTCCGACAAGATTGGCCGCAAGACAACCTATTTTGCCTTCTTTGTCCTTGGCATCCTTTGCTATTCAGCCGCACCAACGCTGGCGGGCCTTAAGGCGGTCGGGATTTTTGCCGCGGCGTTCTGCATCATTGCGTCCATGTATGGCGGCGGCTTTGCGACGGTGCCCGCCTATCTCGCCGATATGTTCGGCACGCGGTATGTCGGCGCGATTCACGGCCGCTTGCTCACCGCATGGTCGACCGCTGGCATCGTCGGTCCGGTTATCGTCAACTATCTGCATGATACGCGGGTGGCGGAAGGCGTTCCGCGCGACCATGTGTACCCCTATATCTTTTATGTTTTGGCGGCTTTGCTGGCCGTGGGGTTCGTGTGCAACGCGCTGATTCGTCCAGTCTCTCCCAAATGGTATATGAAGGACAACACCCCGCAAACGGCGCTCGCGGGCGCAAAGGTGGCGTTCAAGTCCTATGGAATTGGCCGGGGCGGCATTGATGCGAAAGCGGGCTTGGCTTGGGCGGCGGTTGGAATCCCACTTGCCTGGGGCGTGTGGAAGACGCTTGAGAACGCCGCAAAAATTTTTCAGTAGAACAAGTCGGGCGGCCACATACAGTCGCGGAAAGTCGCTGCTTGAAGATCTCGCGAGATGCCCACCCAGAACAAGCCGGGTGGGCAGCTTGCTGGCTTCGCTTACCAAACGAAAAGCAGATCAAACGCGCTGTCTTTAAGCACGCCTCCTGTGCCGCCACCGCCATAGCAGTTGACCGTCGCGGAGAAATCCGCTCCGCCGGTGCCCCAGCCTGCGACATGGCAGGAACCATTATTACCAAATCCATATGCCGAGACTTGCACGTGACCGCCGGCGCCCCACTGACTGCCGCCGCCGACACCCGTACATGTGACCGTATAGGTGCCGGTCGCAGTCTTGGTAACGCTGATACCTCCGGCTCTATTCTGCGCGTTAAACGAATAAGTCGGGCTGGGCTCGTAAGGTACGTTGATCGTTGGCGAAGCATTATTTGCCCAGGCATAGCACATCACATTCGCGCCCCGGCCCGGGTCGGCGAATGATGGTGTCGCCCAAAAGGCGCAACCAAGAGCAGCCGCGCCTGCTGTGAAGAAAAATCGTCTTGGGAAATTTCTCATGATTAATCACTCCCTAAAAAAAACGCCGCATGGCCCGGTTTGATTGCCACCAAACCAGTTGCTTTGCGTCCCCTGATCAGGAGTAGTGTCAGTTACAATCGATAGGGCCCTCCGGACCAATTGACCCCGGCAGGGAGGGAATTTAGGCGCCGCGCAACGCCTTATGTGCCATCGATGGTCTGCAAGCGTACTTCAATTTGACCAGCCACCGCTTTTCTAGTGTTTCCCGTCGGGGGATGGCGGGATGCTGCCGGAGTCACCCGGCGGCGTGTCCAACAAGGCCAAATCCTTCTTGCTCGCATGAATCTCCCGTTCAAGATGCAGCAGCACGGCGCGGCTGTGGCCGCCCGCTGAACTGCGTGTTGCCGAAAGTGTTTTTTCTGCTTTTTCGAGGCGGGCTTTGATTTGGCGGCGGCGCGTGTGAGGATCGTGCGGCATCTGGTTTCCCCCGGTCTTTTGCCGGGGCACGCGCAACTGCGCGTTGCCGCCGAACGAAAGTGATCAGACACCGAGCTTGCGGCGGTAGTACGGCAAAGCTGTTCGAGGCGAACCCCGCAACCCGTAACGCGTCAGCGGCTATCCTCACGATCGCGCCATAAGTCCGATGGCGAAACCATAAATCCGCACCCGGCTTGGCTCCGGCATGGCGGCGAGCGTTTCTAGATAGATTTGCCCGGCCTGGCACAGTTTTTCGTCGGCGAGAGGCGGTTCACTCACCTTTCCATCGAGCAGCGCCTCTATCTCCGGGGTGCCAAGACCATTGCCGCGCAACGCCTTTTCAAGTTCGGCGAAATCCCGGTCGGTTGGCGCCGGCCGGTCCACCTGTTTCACTTCGCCATCATGAATGGCGTCAATGCCGGCGATCCCCAAGGCGGTCACTAGGCCACGGTTTTGCGCCGAGAATTCATAGAGGCCGGGACTTTCGGCGTGATTGAGAAAACTGACGCAGAGATGCGGGTCCTTGCTGGAGAGCGCCCGTAGCATGGAGGCCTGCAGTTCAAAGATGTGTTCCAGCGCCGGACTGCCGGCCTTGGCGGCAAGAATGCCGCGCGTCCGGCGCAGAAAACGGCTAGCTTCCTCCACCAAGCCATCTGGGCTTCGAGGCTCGTCATTCGCGGCAAGGCGCTTTGCGTAAGTTGCCAAGAAGGCCTCATAATCGGCCGGGAAGACGCTTTTTAGATGTTCAAAAAAAGCGGCGTAGTCAGGCGCCGCCGCGAGTTTTGCCTCCAGTCCATGCCGCGCCGCGGCGATTTCGGCGTCCGGCGCGCCACTGCCTGCGGTCAAGGTTGGGGAGTAGTGATCTTCGGACCGCAACGCCTTTTGGAGTAAGGCGGCGCCGGCGACGATCCCAGCGAGGGCGGCAAGGCCCAAAAGCACGAGCCGCAAGATATGCACGCGCGGTTCTCCCATGCCGGCCGCTTCAGTCGAACCCGGACTTTGCCCAAAACGGCGAAGTCCGGCAAGCCCGTTCCTGGTTTCACCCAAAACGCCGGACAATTTGGCTGTCTTTTGGCTTGGATTTCATTCCCGGACTTGACGAAACGCCGGTCAAGCCTCCAGTTTGCAGCGCAACAAGGGCTGATGGGACGCACAATGATCGAGACCACGCCGGAAGACCGCCGTCATCTGAAAACCCGCACGAAACTCGTTCACGCCGGACGCCATCCGAGCGACCAGCACGGCTTCGTCAATACGCCGGTCTATCGTGGATCCACCGTGCTCTTTCCGACCGTGGAGGCTTTTTCGAAGCGTACGGCACGGTTCACCTACGCCACGCAGGGGACCCCGACAACAGCGGCGCTGGAAACGGCGTGGACGGAATTGTCGGGTGCCGCTGGAACCGTGCTTGCCCCGTCGGGCCTTGCCGCGATTACCCTCGCGCTGTTCGCGGCGGTCAAAGCCGGTGACCATATTCTGGTGACGGACGCGGTCTATCGCCCCTCCCGTATCTTTTGCGATACGGTTTTGCGCCGGATGGGAGTCGAGACGACCTATTATGATCCAGCGCTTGGGGCCGCGATCGAATCCTTGATCCGGCCGAACACCAGCGTGATCTTCGTCGAGACACCGGGCTCCCAGACGTTCGAAGTTCAGGACGTTCCCGCGATTGCTGAATTGGCGCGGGCCAAAAAGCTTTGCCTGATTCTCGATAATACGTGGGCGACGCCCTTGCTGTTTCCGCCGCACACGCGTGGTGCTGATATGGCGGTCGAGGCCGGGACCAAATATCTCGGCGGCCATTCCGACCTTTTGATAGGGCTCGTATCCGCCAACGCGGATTGGTTTCCAAGGCTCCGGGCGACGTTTGACGCGTTTTCGATGTGCGCCGGGCCGGAGGACGTCTTCTTGAGCTTGCGCGGCTTGCGCACGCTTGAACTTCGTCTCAAGGAAGCCGAACGGCAGGCACTCGACCTCGCCCGCTGGCTCGCCGCGCGCAAGGAAGTTGCCCAGGTTCTGCATCCGGCGTTTCCCTCCTGTCCAGGTCATATTTATTGGAAACGGGACTTTCTCGGCTCGTCCGGATTATTTTCAGTCCTTTTGCAGCCTTGTTCCCCCGCCGCCCTCGCGGCAATGCTCGACGGGCTGAAATTGTTTGGTATGGGCTTCTCTTGGGGCGGCTTTGAAAGCCTTGTCATTCCCTTTGATTGCCGGAGCTATCGCAGCGTGACGGAGTGGGATCCGCCAGGACCCGCCTTGCGCTTTTCCGTGGGGCTTGAGGACATTGAGGATCTCAAGGCCGATCTCGACGCTGGATTCGCGCGCTTACGCAGTACAGCTTAAGCTTTATGGGCAAATCTGAATGCTTATATATTAGGCATATGCTCAATAAGAGGGCTGTTGGTTACAAAGATGAACCGAAACGAGGTCAAATTAAGACTGCGACTTCGTGACAAAGCTGTATTTTCCTTTTCCGGAGGCTGGACCCGGCAATTTGTGGGTTTAAATAGGATGATGTTAAATGAGTCGTGTGATCGTCCGAATAGGCCGGAGGAGGATTGGACCATGAGCATGAACCATGCTTATAGCGGCCTGGACGAACTCCCGGGGGCGTTTCCAATCTTTCCGCTCGCGGGCGCCTTGCTGCTGCCGCGCGGCGAACTGCCTCTCAATATATTTGAGGATCGCTATCTTGCCATGGTGGATGACGCCCTTAGAGGCCATCGGATCGTGGGCATGATCCAACCAGATCCCGAGGCTGGCGCCGGCTTGGGCGCGCCGGTGCTGTTTCCGGTCGGCTGTGCCGGCCGGATCACCCAATTCGCCGAATCCGGGGACGGGCGCTATCTGATCACGCTCACGGGGATTGCTAGGTTCAAGATCGCCGAGGAACTTGCCGGGACGACGCCATACCGCCAATGCCGCCCCGATTTCAGCCCCTTCACCACCGATTTCAGTCCCCGCGTGGGCGAGGATCAGGTCGACCGGGATGGCGTCCTGCGCACGTTGCGCGATTTTGCCGAGACCAACCATCTCCAAGTCGACTGGAAGAGTATCAACAGCGCGCCGAACGAGGCGCTTGTCAACGCGCTCTCCATGATGAGCCCTTGCAGTCCCAAGGAAAAACAGGCACTGCTCGAGGCGCGGGATCTCAAACGGCGGGCGGACGTGCTCGTCGCGATTACCGAAATCGAACTTGCGCGCGGCAAAAACGCATCCGCGCCCCTCCACTAACGGCAAGTCCGGCGCGACAGTCACCGGAAACCCAAAATCTGGAGCATCGAGTTATGACGGAAAAACCGAAAGGTTCGGGCGGGAACAAAGCGCCGGAGCCATCGCGGATAGACCCGCGGCTGCTGGAAATTTTGGTGTGTCCGCGCACCAAGACCACTCTCGAATATGACGCGCAGAACCAGGAATTGATTTCCCGCGCGGCCAAGCTTGCCTACCCAATCCGCGATGGCATCCCGATTATGCTGCCCGAAGAGGCGCGGCCTCTCGAGTAATCCCTTTCAGCCTCCCAAAACGCCTGTTCGATCGGATCGATCCGGTCTATTGATGAATGGCGTTTTATATCAATTTGGGAGGAAAAGAATGATCCGCAACTGTGCAGCCGCTGCCTTGGCGGCAGCGGCTATGCTCATTGCCCAGGCGCAAGCCTGCACCGGCGTCCGACTTATCGCGGAAGATGGCGGGGTGGTTCCGGGCCGCACCTTGGAATTCGGCTTCGATCTCAAATCGAACGTCATCGTCATTCCAAAGGGAACAACGATCACCGGCTCGACGCCGGATGGCGGCAAGGGACTTACCTACAAGACCAAATATGGCATGCTGGGCGCCAATGCAGTTGATTTGCCGGTCATCATAGATGGCATCAATGACCAGGGGCTTTACGTCGGCCTTTTCTATTTTCCTGGCTACGCCTCCTATCCGGATGCGACCCCCGAAAATACGCCGCATGCGATGGCCCCGCATGAATACGCCAATTGGATTCTTGGGAATTTCGCAAATATTGACGAGGTGAAAGCGAATTTCGACAAGGTCGTGCTGGTCCCGGTCGTCGTCGAAGCCATAAAGCAGGCACCGCCCGTGCATTTCGTCGTGCATGACCGCAGCGGCAAATCCCTCGTCATCGAGCCCGTCGATCAAAAACTCAAGATTTATGACAATCCGCTCGGGGTCATGTCCAACGCGCCGACATTCGATTGGCACATGACCAATTTGCGCAATTACATCAATCTGACGGCCACCAATGTGCCGCCCGTCGATCTTGGCAAACTCCAGCTCGCGCAGTTCGGCCAAGGAAGCGGCATGCATGGCCTTCCGGGCGATTTCACGCCGCCGTCGCGATTGGTTCGGGCGGTTGCCTTTACACAAGCCGCGATCCCATCGCAAACCGCGCCGGAATCCGTGCTCCAGGCGTTCCATATCCTCAATGCCTTCGACATTCCGCTCGGCGCCGTCCGCCAGGCCGAGGGCGGCGTGGCGGAGGCGGATTATACGCTTTGGACGAGCGTCGCCGATCTAAAGAACCTCAAATGGTATTTCAAAACTTACAACGATCAATCGATCCGCGCCGTCGATCTTCCTGCCGCGATCGCCGCCGCAAAAGGCAAAACGAAAATCATCAAGATGGATTCGAAACAGCCTATCGAAGATATTTCCAAATAGGGGAAAGGGACATCCTCGCGAACACGGGGGCGGAGCCGCGCGGCGACCGCAATTATGCCCAACGGGTTCGCTACTGGTTCCGCTTGATTCGTGAGCCGGGGCCAGCCACACTTCTCATGTGACAACCGCTGCCCCCGAATGCGTGGATTTAGGAACGGAAGCGCGGCGTCAATGTCCCATGCGGTCGACCAGCTTTTGACGATCCTCGATCTTGAGAGGATCGAGGAAAATATCTTTCGCGGGCGGAGTCCGCAGGTTGGCTGGCAGCGCGTCTTTGGCGGCCTTGTGGTCGCGCAAGCCCTCGTCGCGGCAGCGCGCACGGTCGAGGCGCGGCCGCCGCATTCCTTGCATGGCTATTTTCTTTTGCCGGGCGATCCGGCGGTGCCCATCGTCTATGAGGTGGACCGGATCCGGGACGGCAAGAGTTTTACGACGCGGCGTTGCAATGCGATCCAACACGGGCGCGCGATCTTCTCGCTCTCTGCTTCCTTTCAGATCGAGGAGCCGGGTCTTGAACATGCGGTTCCAATGCCCAAGGTGCCGTTGCCAGAAAGCCTGCCAAGCGAAGCCGAAATGCTAAGGCGTTTTGGGGACTCGATGCCGGATGCCATTCGACGCTGGTTCGCGCGGGAGCGCCCCATCGAGCTGCGGCCGGTCGATCTTGCCCGCTATGTCACGCATGAAGCAGGCGCCACCGAACAATATGTGTGGCTCCGCGCGACAGGGCCGCTCCCGGATGATCCGGCCATCCACCGTGCGGTGCTCGCTTACCTGTCCGACATGACGCTTCTTGACGCCGCACTTGGCGCGCATGGTCATTCCGTCTTCGATACGGGCCTGCAGGTCGCCAGCCTCGATCACGCCTTGTGGTTCCACCGGCCATTTCGCGCCGATGAGTGGTTGCTCTATGCGCAGGACAGTCCAAATTCCGGCCGCGCGCGCGGGTTCGCCCGTGGACTCATCTTCTCGCATGATGGCCGGCTTATCGCGTCGGTCGCGCAGGAAGGTTTGATGCGGCCGAAGTCAGGAGCCCGCTAAGAGAAAATCTTGCGGTTGTCAAAACGCGATATCCATCATTCCTCCATGAGCATAGGCTTTCACAATCTCGTGACTGTAGCTTAGGTGGTTTCATAACTGCGGGCAGCAATTGGCCCAAGGCTTGCTATCAGCAAGCCAAGCACGGCCGCCATCCCGCGCCCGGCCTTGCGCCACAAACAAGTTCCCACCCGTTTCGAAGTTCCCAAGGTAGAGGCAAGCAGGAAAAGCAACATGAAAATAGTTACTGCGATCATCAAGCCGTTCAAGCTGGACGAGGTCCGCGATGCTCTCACGGCGATCGGTGCGCACGGCATGACCGTGACGGAGGTTAAGGGTTACGGCCGCCAAAAGGGTCACACGGAAATCTACCGTGGGGCGGAATATGCCGTCAGCTTTCTGCCTAAGTTGAAAGTCGAAGTCGCGGTGGCGTCCGATCTCGTCAACCAGACCATCGATGCCATCACGACGGCGGCCCGGACCGGTGAAATTGGCGACGGCAAGATATTTGTCACCGCGCTCGATCAAGCGGTCCGCATCCGGACCGGCGAGCGCGATCAAGAAGCCATCTGAGGTGCCTTCCTTCCAATTTGTTGTATCGCAGGAGTTGAATATGAATGTTCGTTTCCTTCCAAGGATTGCCCCAAGGGCGATCGGTTTAGGGCTGCTGCTGGCCGCGGGAGCGGCTGGGCTCGCCCACGCAGACGCCCCCGTCCCCAATAAGGGCGATACCGCTTGGCTGCTGACCTCGTCGGCTCTTGTCCTCATGATGTCGATACCCGGTCTCGCGCTTTTTTACGGCGGCTTGGTCCGCACGAAAAACATGGCATCCGTGCTTTCGCAAGTCTTTGCGATCGTCGCGGTCGTCGGAGTCATTTGGGTGATTTATGGTTATTCGCTTGCCTTTACCGAAGGCAGCCATGAGTTAATTCCATTCGCGGGAGGCGAACACCCCTGGCTCGGCCTCCTCGAAGGGTTCCAGTGGAACAATCTCGTCGGCGG
The DNA here is from genome assembly GCF_029855125.1 of Methylocapsa sp. D3K7. Lineage (GTDB taxonomy): Bacteria > Pseudomonadota > Alphaproteobacteria > Rhizobiales > Beijerinckiaceae > Methylocapsa. The sequence continues at coordinate 2,166,575 of NZ_CP123229.1, read as the reverse complement.
CTTGGACCGGGCTTTTCTCAAAGGATTGACCCCTGATTCCACCGCGGCGACGTTCTCCAACGGAGTCGTGGTGCCCGAATACGCCTATATGGTGTTTCAGATGACCTTCGCCATGATCACGCCAGCGCTGATCATTGGCTCTATAGCCGAACGGATGAAATTCTCGGCGGTCTTCGTCTTTATCATTTTATGGGTGACCTTCATTTATTTTCCCATCGCGCACAGCGTTTGGTATTGGGCAGGCCCGGACACCATCGCCGATGCCGCGAAGGCCCTTCTCGACGCTCCGGACGATGCTGCCAAAGCAGCTGCACAGGCCAACCTTGATGCGGTGAACGCCAATGCCGGAAACTTCTTCAAAATGGGAGCTCTCGACTTCGCCGGCGGCACCGTGGTCCATATCAACGCGGGTATCGCCGGTATGGTTGGTTGCTTGATGCTCGGCAAGCGGATCGGCTATCCCCGCGATATCGAGCCGCCGCATTCGGTCACCATGTCGATGATCGGCGCCTCGCTTCTCTGGGTGGGCTGGTTCGGCTTCAACGCCGGTTCGAACCTCGAGGCGACAGGAACGACTGCGCTCGCTTTCGTGAACACCATGGTGGCAACCGCGGCGGCGACACTCGGCTGGATGTTCATGGAATGGTTGTTGAGGGGCAAACCTTCGCTGCTGGGCATGATTTCCGGTGCGGTCGCGGGCCTTGTCGCCGTCACTCCAGCCTCTGGCTTTGCAGGCCCGATGGGATCGGTGGTCCTTGGCTTCTTCGCTGGAGCGGTGTGCTTCGCCATGGTCTCTTATGTAAAGCCGCTGATTGGTTACGACGATGCCCTCGATGTCTTCGGCGTACATTGTGTTGGCGGCATCATCGGGGCGATCGGCACCGGCATTCTCGTCGCCCCTTATCTCGGCGGCGTCGGCCTGACCGACTATGCCGCCAAACCTGGCTTCGCGTCGCCGGGGGATTACGACATGAAGGCACAAGTGCTGATACAACTGAAAACGGTTATCTTCACTTTGCTGTGGTCGGGAATCGGGTCGGCGATTCTTTACAAATTCGTCGATCTCATCATTGGTCTTAGACCAACGAAACAGGTCGAACTCGAAGGTCTCGACATCAACGATCACGGCGAGCGTGCCTACAATCCGTGACGGGGCTGGGCTGTCTGGGCTTTGCTCCGGCGCCTGGTTGTATTGACAATGCGAATAGAAACCAGGGGCCGCTTTCCGCGGTCCCTGGTTCCGCCGGATCGGGGATGGCCGCGTCCGCCGCCAAAATTCATCACCGGATTGGCAGTGGCGGAACCTCCGCACTTTCTTTTGCCATTTTGAAGCGGCTCGCTTGCGTCCAGTAATCATTGGGGTGTGACGCATGGCTACACATAATATCGAAGCCGCCCTTGCCGCGCTCGACGCGCACAAACAATCCTTGGCGGGGCAATCGATCGCTGACTTTTTCCGCGATGACCCGGACCGGTTCGCGCGGTTTCACGTCGAACTCGACGATCTCCTTTTCGACTATTCGAAACACCGCATCACCACAACAACGCTCGGGCTGCTCCTTGATCTCGCTCGGGCCGCCGGTGTCGAAGAGCGCCGTGCGGCGCTCTTTGCTGGCGAACCGGTCAATAGCACCGAACACCGTCCCGCCCTGCACATGGCTTTGCGCAATCTTTCGGGCAGACCCATGTTCGCCGAAGGCCATGATGTCATGCCGGAGGTGCTGGCCGAGCGGGACAAGATGGAAGCTTTTGCGGAATCCATCCATAATGGTGACGCAAAGTCGGCGAGCGGGGAGAGATTCACCGATATCGTGAATATCGGGATCGGCGGCTCGGATCTTGGCCCCGCCATGGCCGCGCGGGCGCTCGCGCCCTTCGTTCCCAACCGTCTGAGACTGCACACGGTTTCCAATGTCGATGGCGCCGATCTCGGCGATACCTTGAAACGGGTGCCGCTCGAAACGACGCTTTTCATTGTCTGTTCAAAAACCTTCACGACGATCGAGACCATGACGAATGCCGCCACCGCGCGGAAAGCCATCGCGGCGACGCTCGGCGAGGCGGCGGTCGGCGATCATTTTTGTGCCGTGTCCACCCAGCTCGATAAAATCGCCGCATTCGGCATCAGAAGCGATCGCGTGTTCGGCTTTTGGGATTGGGTCGGCGGCCGCTATTCGATCTGGTCGTCGATTGGGCTCTTGCTTGCGATCGGAATCGGCAAGGAGAAATTTGAGGAATTTCTGCGCGGCGGACAAGACATCGACAGCCATTTCGTCGAAGCGCCCCTGGAGCGCAACATTCCGGTGCTGATGGCTCTCCTCGGAGTCTGGTATCGCGACTTTTGGGGCTGCGCGGCGCATGCCGTTATCCCCTATGACGAGCGGATGGCGCGGTTTCCGGCCTATCTGCAACAGCTCGAAATGGAGTCGAACGGCAAGTCGGTGGACTTAACCGGCGCCCGCGCGCGAATCGAAACCGCCCCGGTGATTTTCGGCGAACCTGGAACCAACGGTCAGCATGCCTTTTTCCAAATGTTGCATCAGGGCACCCAAATCGTGCCGATCGATTTCCTCGTCGCGGTCCTACCTTTGTGCGCGGATATTGAGCATCACAATTTGCTGTTCGCCAATTGCCTGGCTCAGAGCCAGGCGTTGATGCAGGGACGGCCGCTTGCCGAGGTGAAGCAGAAATTGGCCGGGCAAGGATTGAGCACCGATGCGATCGAGGCGCTCGCGCCGCACAAGGTTTTCGACGGCAACCGGCCCTCCAGCACGTTTCTTTATAAACAGATGGCGCCGCGCCTGCTCGGCCAATTGATCGCGCTTTATGAGCATAAGGTTTTCGTTCAAGGCGTGATTTGGAACATCAATTCCTTCGATCAATGGGGCGTCGAACTTGGCAAGGAACTCGCCAATAAGCTGACCCCTGTCGTCACCGACGCGAGCCGCTCGACGGAAGGCTTCGACGCCTCGACCGCCGGCCTCATCGCGGCAGCGCGCGCCTATCGTGGAGGCTGATCGCCTTCTGAAAGTGACAGTTCGGATTTTGCCGCTGGGGCGCTGCGCTGCCGGCCTAAGCGGCTGGGCATGGGATGCGCACATTGGCAAAGATTCCTCCAGGGGTTGGTCCGAAATATCCGCAAGCCGTCGTTCTCTTTGGCGCCACCGGAGACCTCGCCCGGCGGAAGCTGCTGCCGGGCCTGTTCCATCTGTCGAGCGCCGGGGTCATCCCCGGCTGCCGGATCATTGGCGTCTCGCTCGACGACCTCGACGCCGATGGTTTCCGGACGCTCGCGCGCGGCGCCCTCGATCAATTCGCCACGCGTAAGAACCATGGGGCCGCCTGGGACGCCTTCGCGGAGACCTTAGATTATGTCCCGCTGGCCGCGGGCGCCAGCGGCCTCAAGGCAGCGGTGGAACGGGCTGAACAGGAGCTGGGCGCTAACTGTCGCCGTTTGCACTATCTGAGCGTGCCGCCCAATGCCGCCTTGTCGGCGGTCCGCTTGCTGGACGAAGCAGGGCTTGTCGAGCGCTCACAAATCATCATGGAAAAGCCGTTTGGCACGGACCTCGCCAGCGCGGTGCGACTGAATACCGAATTGCATGAGGTCTTCTCCGAAGACCAGATCTTCCGGATCGACCACTTCCTTGGCAAGGAACCGGCGCAAAACATCCTTGCCTTCCGTTTCGCCAACGGGCTGTTCGAACCGATCTGGAACCGCAATTTCATCGACCATGTGCAGATCGACGTGCCGGAGACGCTGGGGCTTGGCTCACGCGCCGGGTTCTACGAGGCGACCGGCGCCTTCCGCGATATGGTGGTGACCCATTTGTTTCAGATTCTCGCCTTCATGGCGATGGAGCCCCCAACAGCCTTGGAACCGGCGCCGATCAGCGAGGAAAAGAACAAGGTCTTTCGCAGCATGTTGCCGATCGAGCCGAAGGATGTCATCCGCGGGCAATACACCGGATACCGGGCCGAGGAGGGGGTGGACCCCGAGTCGGATACCGAGACGTTCATCGCGTTGAAATGCTCGATCGACAATTGGCGCTGGGCCGGCGTGCCGTTCTTCCTGCGCACCGGCAAGCGGCTTGCGGAGGGGCAACGGATCATTTCCATCGCCTTCCGGGAACCCCCCAAAAGCATGTTCCCCGTGGGGTCGGGGGTTGGCGCGCAAGGCCCGGACCATTTGACGTTCGACTTGGCGGATGCCTCAAAGATGTCGCTGTCCTTCTACGGCAAGCGCCCTGGGCCCGGCATGCGGCTCGATAAGCTGAGCTTGCAATTTGCCATGCATGACACCGGCCTGATCGGCGACGTCCTCGAAGCCTATGAGCGCTTGATCCTCGACGCGATGCGCGGCGACCACACGCTGTTTACGACCGCCGAGGGGATTGAACGGCTCTGGGAAGTGTCGATCCCTTTGCTGGAAGCGCCGCCTCCGGTTCGCCTGTACCCGCCTGGTTCGTGGGGACCAAAATCGATCCATCAACTCGTCGCCCCGCATGCCTGGCGGCTACCTTTCGAGCGGGAATGGCGCGACCCCAACCGCGCGGGCAGCTGACCTGGTAAATTTCTGCCGGGCTTACTCGTCCTCGCCGAAGCGGTTGGCGACGAGTGCAGCGACGGCTTCCAACACATCGGCTGCCTGGGTTCCCTCCGCGGTAATGGTAATCGTCATTCCAGGCCCGGCGCCGAGAGTCAAAATGCCCATGATCGAGGTTCCGCCGACGGTTTCTCCGCAGCGGCTCACGGTGACCGCCGCGTCGAACCCATCGATACATTGCACGAGTTTCGCGGTGGCACGCGCGTGCAGCCCCTTGCGATTGATGATTTCGAGGGTGCGCACGAGGACATCCGGCGGCGGCTCGAAATCCGGACAATCGCCTGGATCAACCTTGTTTGTATCGTCGCCGCTCATTTGCCGCCCAAGAACTTGCTTGCGACGTAAATATATTTGCGGCCGGCATCCTGCGCCTGACACACCGCCTGATCGAGGTTCGCGCTATCGCGCACCGAGGCAAGTTTTATCAGCATCGGCAGATTGACGCCCGCGATCACCTCGATATTTGCACCGTTCATGATGGAGATCGCCAGATTGGAAGGAGTGCCGCCAAACATATCGGTGAGGACGACGACCCCGGTGCCGCTGTCCACCCGCGCGACGGCTGAAATAATATCCTGGCGTCGCTGTTCGATATCATCATCGGGTCCGATGCCCACCGATTCGATCTGCTTTTGCGGACCGACCACATGCTCGAGCGCCGCGCGGAATTCCGACGCGAGGCGGCCATGGGTCACGAGGACGATTCCAATCATCAAAGGGACCTGTTCATTCAGGAACTTCGTGCCCGTCGGCACTTATGTGAGAGGGTTTCGTCATGGGAAGCAGGGTGACCAGACGTGCGCAAGGCCGGAAAAACCGTGAGGCTTTTTCGATTCCAGCATGCTCCCAGCGTTTGAAGGATTTGCGTCTCGATCACAAAATTCCACGTCAGCCCGAAGAGCCTTGTTAAGGAATGGCTTCATAGAACAAACCCGCTGCAAAAGCCTAATGGCCTCTCGCGGGTATGGCTGTTTCATTCCATGGACCAGCCGCCGCCATCCCATTCCTCCTCCGGAAAGCTCATTCGTGATAAGGCAAAAACACGAGATAGCAAGCAGCGGTCTTGCGGATGATCCTTGCTGGAATGACCCAGCCAGGACCGGAGTCCGGGGCATTTTGTGCAGCGCACCTGAATTGGCAAGTAAAATGACGCGCCTCGACGGCGATCGCTCTCGTATCCCATTCGTGCACTCGGACGGAAACGAATCGGAACGAAGCCCTGTCTGGGAAATCTTAGATTTGCCATTCGCGAGGGAAATGGAGGGTGTTTGGCAGACTTAGCGGCCTTTTCCATACAATCGAGGATCGGCCAGAACGCTGGCGGCTAGATCGCAGGCTGCGGCGTCTTGCCGCAGGCTTGTAAAAGGCAGTCGCAGGCCCGCCAGGACGGTGTTGGCTTCGGCCTCATCCGGGAGCCGGGGCGGGCACGCATGGCCTTGGCCGCCGAGTGAGACAACAAGGCGGACAACAGCCGCGGCCAAGAATGGTATTTCGCCGATACCGTGTCCGCGGCGTTCGATTTTTCCGAGGATCGCGCGATGCCCTCGGGCAATGATCCGGTCACCTCTGCGCTCAATGCCGATCCGGTCGTCTCCGACAAGCCTAGCGAAAGTGCCAGCGGCTTCGGCCGCCGCGATCAGGGCGAGCGCCAATTTGCTTTTGCCGGCTCCCGTCCGCCCCATGATGAGGATGCCAGCCTCGCCGATAACGGCAGCGGTTGCATGGAGATAGAATTTTTCCATGCCGGCGGTGAGCCGGTCTTCTTCGCCGGGCAAGACTTATTGAACCTGCGGCAGAAACACGAGGAAACGGGCGCCAAGCACCGGAATGACCCCGTCGGGGCCGGGAGGCCCGACACGGTTGAGCGCCTGTATGTGGCCGCCATGGACTTCGATGATTTGTCGCGAGATGGACAGTCCAAGGCCGGAGTTTTGCCCGAAGCCTTGACCGGGGCGGTCGGTATAAAACCGTTCGAAGATGCGTTCGAAGGCATCGGCGGGAATGCCCGGCCCATCGTCATCGATGACGATCTCATAACCGTCCCGCACATGGCCCTGCGGCGTATAATCTTTGGCCGGGCGTAACAGCACGCGGACGCTTCCGCCGGGACCCGAAAACGAGCGTGCGTTATCGATAAGATTGTTGAAAACCTGACCAAGCCTGGAATCATGCCCGAGGATCATGAACGGCGCTCTGCGATTATCATCCTTGCCGTGGCGGGCAATGACGAGCTCAACCTGATTCGCGCCTTGATCTTTGACGAGGTTGGCGACGGCGACAACCGTATCAAGTAAGCGCATCAGATCGACGAGATCGACGTCGTCGCGCGCCAGCTCCGCATCAAGTCTCGAAGCATCGGAGATGTCGCTGATGAGCCGGTCGAGCCGGCGAACATCATGCTCGATGATCGACAATAGACGCTGGCGGGATTCCGGCGTGCGCGCGACAGGCATCGTCTCGACCGCGCTTCGCAAGGAGGTCAGCGGATTCTTCAATTCATGCGCGACATCGGCGGCGAAGCTTTCGATCGCCTCGATTCGATCGTAAAGTGCCTTGGTCATATCGCGCAACGCTCCGGACAAATGGCCGATCTCATCCGAGCGGTTGGTGAAATCGGGGATTTCCCGGCGTGCCTTGGTCCCCCGGCGCACCCGCTCGGCCGCCTCCGCCAGCCGCCTGATCGGCTCGGCGATAGTTCCAGCGATGAAATAAGAGAGCAACAGCATGATGGCGGCGGAAACCAGAAAGATGCGGACGATGGCGGCGCGTTCCGAGCCAATGATCTTGTCGATGTCATCGCCTTGGGTAGACAACAGCAGGGCGCCGCGCACTGCCCGGAAACGTTGGATCGGCACGGCGATCGAGACTATGGTTTCTCCCTTGGGATCGATCCGTACGATGGATTGTTCGCCGCCATTCAGGGCGCGCGCGACTTCCGGATAGGTCTTGCCATTGGCGACGCCAATATCTTCGTAAAGGGGTAAACTTGGGCTGCCGGTTAGGCTCTTTAAGGCGCTTCCGATGCGCATCCAGACAGACTTGGATTCATCTTGCGCAGGCGGCGGCAGATCGAAGCGCATGATATTGGAACGGCTTGTCACCGATTGCGAGTCAAGCAGCAAATAACCATCGCGGTCGTAAATGCGCGCGCGTGTCCGGGTCGGGGAAGCCAGTCTGTGCAGGACTGGCCCGATTCGCTCGGGATTTATCGAAAACTCGAGCGATGGTGCGGTTTCGTCGGCCAGCGCATAACTCTGACCTGGGGCGAGCTGCAGCAGCTTGTCCGGATCGATGGCGATCGAGTCGGTTTCGACAGTAGCGGAGGATGCGATGGCCGCGGCGATAATCTCGCCCTGCACTTGCAGGCTCAGCACTCTCGCGTCAATCAGCCCTTCGCGGAATTGATTGAGATAAAGAAATCCAATGAGAAGCGCCGCGAGCCCGCCAAGGTTAAGAAACACGATCCGCCGCGCCAAGGGAGACGCAAACCGCCCGCTAGCGACGCGAACGAACGCGCGCAATCGCAGGCCAAGGTTCCGCCGGATTCGCTTCGCCCGCCGCGCCATGCCAGGCGCCCGTTCGAAGCCCATTCCTTCGCGTGCCTCAAGACTCATTGACCGGCGATCCCCTCCTAGGGGCATAAAATTTATAGCAATTGCCCGTAATCTCAGCCCCGTTTTGCTTGCGCACCGGGACGCCGGTCAGATCAAACCGGTCCCCGTGCTCAGCGGCACATGTCAAGGCCATTCATGGAACCACTATAGAGGATGTCGCCAAAAAGAGCACGCCCGATAAATGCAGCCGCCCGCATGCCCCCCGACGGCCCTTGGATTGCATGGCAAAGTGCGGTCACGGTCCGGTGCGCGTGCATCCAGGCGGTTCATCCTGTTCGCGAAACATATAGGAGTTGCCGGCGGGCCGGGGAAATCAAGGCTGCGGGTTCGGCGGGTTCATTCCTTGAACCGGTAGCCAACCCCATAGAGGGTCTCAATCATTTCGAAGTCGTCGTCAACGACCTTAAACTTCTTGCGCAGCCGCTTTATATGGCTGTCGATCGTACGATCATCGACATAGACCTGATCGTCATAGGCCGCGTCCATCAACGCGTTGCGGCTTTTGACGACGCCTGGCCGCGCCGCCAGCGCCTGAAGGATCAAGAACTCGGTGACGGTCAGTGTTACCTGATCGTTTTTCCAAGTGCAGGCGTGGCGCTCCGGGTCCATCTTGAGAAAGCCGCGTTCGAGAATCTTCGCCTCAGATTCTTTTTGGCTACCGGGTTCCTTAGGATTGGCGCGCCGTAAAATCGCCTTGACGCGCTCGACGAGCAGGCGCTGCGAAAAGGGTTTCCGGATGAAATCGTCGGCACCCATTTTGAGGCCGAACAATTCATCGATTTCCTCGTCCTTCGAGGTCAGGAAGATCACCGGCACATCGGACTTCTGGCGGAACCGGCGGAGCAATTCCATGCCGTCCATTCTCGGCATCTTAATATCGAAAATCGCGAGATCGGGAGGGTTGCTCTTAAGATCGTCGAGCGCCGTCGAGCCGTCCGTATAGGTCTGGACGCGATAGCCTTCCCCTTCGAGGGCGATTGCCACGGAGGTCAGAATATTGCGGTCATCGTCGACCAGGGAGATGGTTGGCATGAACGGTCCTAATTCCAATCGTGCGCCTCTACAAGAACCTCGAAGCGCTTGGTAGAAACCTCTCGAACCGTCGCCGGCGGTCTCGTCTTTCCGCAATGACTTGCGGCGGCGCATTGCATGAAAGTTCTGGCGGCCGAAAGGCGGCGCGCGATGGAAGGCGAAATCCTAAATACACAGGACAAGTCGAAATATCCGTTTAGTACTCAGCAAAGGCGACGGGCTCGACACCGGATCCCTCATCTTAGTGAGTTCTTTACCCAAGCTATCCGTTCTCGAACGGTTTCACGTAAGTTCTAGTTTGCGAAGAAGCGAATACCCTCAGCTTCTTATATCAGGAAAAAAGGACGGCCGAAATAAGGCAGTCGCCCAACCCACTGGAAACGGTGAGGTGAATGAGGGAACGGCTCCGGCAGCATTGACGGGACGGCTGCGACGGACCGCCAAAACCTTAACCGCTACCGGCTGTCTCCGACGGAATACACTGGAGTTTAAGCTGGATACGAATGCTCCCCGCAAACCAGAGCCTATCGCTGGCGCGTTATTTGCTTTGCTGTTGAAGGCTTCCCGCTGCGATCGAGCCTCAATCACAGCTTCCATATTACAAAGTCGGTCCCATGCACGAGTACGAAATGATCGTCATCGGAAGCGGCCCCTCGGGGCGGCGGGCGGCGATCCAGGCGGCGAAACTGGGCAAGTCCGTTCTCGTCATTGAGAAGGGCCGCCGGGTTGGCGGCGTCTCCGTCCATACGGGCACAATCCCATCGAAAACGCTGCGCGAAACAGTCCTGAACCTCTCCGGCTGGCGCGAGCGCGGGTTCTATGGGCGTTCCTATCGCGTGAAGCAGGAGATCGAAGCCAGCGACCTGATGATGCGGATGCACAAAACGCTCGATCACGAGGTCGAGGTATTGGAGCATCAGTTCCACCGCAATGCCGTGAGAACGCGGTGGGGGAAGGCACGTTTTGCCGGCCCCCATGAGATCGAAGTGACGAGCGAGAGCGGCGAAACGCGCGTGTACACGGCCGCGACTATCTTGATCGCTTGCGGCACGCGGCCATTCCGGCCTGACTATGTGCCCTTCAACGGGGTGAACGTGCTCGACAGTGACGAGATCGTCGATTTGAAGAAGCTGCCGCGCAGTCTTGCGGTCATCGGAGCCGGTGTCATTGGCGTCGAATATGCCACCATCTTCAGCGCACTCGACGTCGCGGTCACGCTGATCGAGCCGCGCCCGACTTTTCTCGATTTCATCGACAAGGAACTGATCGAGGAGTTCACGCATGATCTGCGCGACTGTAATGTCGCTTTGCGGCTCGGCTCCGCTGTTAATTCCATCAAACTCAGCGAGGCCGGCCGGCCGGTTGTTGCGCTCGCCAATGGCCGAGTCGTCCAAGCGGAGATGTTGCTCTTCGCGGCTGGGCGGGTTGGCGCGACCGATGCGCTCAATCTCGAAGCGGCGGGCATCGCGACGGACCATCGCGGCCGCATCGCGGTCACGCCGGCCACATTGCAAACCTCCGTCCCCCATATTTACGCCGCCGGGGATGTCATCGGGTTCCCGAGCCTTGCCTCGACTTCGATGGAGCAAGGCCGCGTCGCCGCTTGCCATGCCTTCGGGCTAGAACCGGCGGCGCCGCCGGAATTCTTCCCCTATGGCATCTATTCCGTGCCTGAGATATCAACCGTGGGAATGACCGAGGAGGAGGTGAGAAAACGGGAGATCGCCTATGAATGCGGCGTCGCCCGGTTTCGCGAGACGTCGCGCGGCCATATCATGGGTCTTAATTCCGGGATGATGAAAATGATCTTCTCAACCAGGACCCGCCGTCTCCTTGGCGTCCACATCGTCGGCGAAGGCGCGACGGAATTGATTCATATCGGCCAGGCCGTGCTCAATCTCAAAGGCACGATCGACTATTTCATCGAAAACACGTTTAATTATCCAACGCTGGCGGAAGCCTATAAGATTGCCGGTCTCGACGCCTGGAATCGCATGGCGCGCCCACGGAGCGCGGGGCCTTTGAGCGCGTAATCAAACTTCGCTGGTTCTCGCACGGTGCCGTGTTGCCAAGCGTTTCGCCTCGGGGCCGATTTCTGGCCTTCACTTTGTTCAAGCTAATTCATGACAGCCGCCGTTGCGGCGTGAAGCCAGGGCGTGGAGCCGCTGTTTTGTTGACTTCGTCTGGTGAGATCCCCCAAATTATGATAGTTTTAAAACCTGAGGTCATTCCCAGCGCTAAGTTTTGACGCGTGATCATATAATTTATGTAATAATGGTATAATGCGAGCATGCGCAGAGCCTTTATTCTTGTTATTTCGACCCTCCTCATGCCGGCCGCCGCCCACGATGCTTTCGCGCAGCAGGCCGATGCAGGGGGGCGGGGTGCACGCGTGGCCTTGATCATTGGTAATGCCAATTATCCCAACGCCGACCCCAAATTGACCCAGCCCATCGGCAACGCCCGTGCTTTGGGCGATGAACTCACGCGCGATGGATTTCAAGTAGAGGAAGGAGAGAACCTGACGAAAGAGGAGATGCAACGCGCCTTCACCCGTTTGTTCGACAAAATACAGCCGGGTACGGTCGCCCTGCTCTTCTTCAGCGGCTTCGGGATTCAGTCGAACCGGCAGAGCTACATGATCCCAGTCGATGGACAGATCTACAAAGAAAACGACGTTCGGCATGATGGAATGAGTGTGGACAATGTTTTGTCCGAGATGAACAAAAAGGGCGCCAACGTCAAAATCGCCATTCTCGACGCTTCGCGGCGCAACCGGTTTGAAGGCAATTTCCGCCCGGTTCCCCTTGGGCTTGCGTTGCCTGCCAATCCGCCGAGTGGAACGCTGGTCATGTACTCGGCTGGATCGGGCAGCGTGGTTCGAGATTCAGCGGCGGACCGGAGCCTGTTTGTCAGCGAATTGCTTAATGAAATGCGGGCGCCCGGCGTTCCCGCCGAAGAGGTCTTCAACCGCACGCGCATGGGCGTCTTGCGAGCAAGCCAGGGCGAGCAGAACCCTTCGAATTATTCCTCGCTGAATGAGGATTTCATCTTCGGCCAGGTAGCTGCGGTCAATCTGATTGGGAAGGCAAACACGCCAGCACCGGCGGCTGATGCGGCAGCCGAAGAGAAGCACGATTACGAGCTTGCTCAGCAACTGGGAACGCGACAAGCATGGGAGGATTTCCTCCGCAAATATCCATCCGGAAACTATGCAGGACCTGCGCAAGACCAATTGGCGAAGCTCGACGTTCCCGTGGCGCCGGATGCGGCGCCAGTTCCGAAGCTGCCGGTGGAGGAAGCGAGCGCCGATCCCAAGGACCGCGATGCGATAAAGGATCTAGATAAATATCTTCAAAAGAATCCAAAGGATGCCGCCGCGTTCTACAGGCGGGGTCAACTTTATGCGAAGACCGGTGAGTTTTCCCGCGCCATTGAGGATTTCGACGAGACGCTTCGGCTCCATCCAAAGGATGCCGAGGCGCTCAACAATCGCTGCTGGGCCCGCGCCATGGTCGGCGATTCCAAGACAGCGCTCAAGGACTGTAACGAGGCGCTTCAGCTTCGGCCGGTTTATGCCGATGCCTTGGACAGCCGCGGCTTTGTCAAATTGAAAATTGGCGAGCCATCGAGCGCGATCGGCGATTATGAAGCGGCGCTGCAGATCAAGAAACAAGCATCATCGTTGTATGGGCGTGGCATAGCCAAGAAACAGACCGGCGATTCCACCGGCGGGGACAGCGATATCACCGCGGCGAAACAGATCGATCCCGCCATTGCCGCGGCATTTGATAGGAGTGGCATTCATTAAGAGCAAGCATTAGTGTTGCACGGATTTTTTCAGACTTTTATTTCAAATAAACTGGGAGACCAATCATGTCCGTAAATCTTGCCAAATTCATGCGTGTTCTAGCCTTTTCGGTGCCGGTCATAGGTTTGGGCTGGGGCACCTTTATACGATCGGCGCCCGCGGCCGAACAGCAGCCATTGGCCGATCAAATCATCCAGGCGTTGACCCCAAAGCCATTGACACGCAGCCTCACGGGGGGGCCCTCCGAACAGGCGCCGAACGCGGCGGAATCGCAGTTCATCGACAGTTTAAGGAACCGGCCGTCCCGTTCGATTACGCTCAATGAGCGTGAAAAGATCGCTACCCTCGATCAGGTTAAGAAGGGTTACGATAACGATATTAACTTCGATTACAATTCGGCCAAGATTGCATCCCCGGCCATGGGTAACGCCAAGGCCCTTGGCGTGGCGCTCTCGAGTGCGATTTTGAAGGGAAGCACCTTTATCATCGAAGGTTACACGGACGCCAAGGGTGGCGATGCGTCCAATCAGAAGCTCTCTGAGCGGCGGGCGGACGCGGTCAAGAAATTCCTCGTCTTGCAGTATAACATCCCGGCTGCGGATTTGGTGGCCGTTGGCTATGGCAAAACCAGGCTGAAGAACCCAGACAATCCTTTTGGACCGGAAAACCGCCGCGTCAGGGTCGTCAACACAGCGGCCAATGTGGCGAATAGATAAGAGACGAGAGCAAGCTTTGAAACGTGACTCCACCCTGGGAGGAAGTCGTCCATGGCTCTCCCTCCGGATGCGGAGAGCGGATATGGAGTCTCGCAGCGATCAGCAATGTGTTTCGGGCTATGGCATGGTCTTGTGATGAAATCCTCCGTCCTGATTAAGATCGGTGTCGCATCGGCAACTTTTCTCGCCGGGGCGGTTCTTTGCGGGTCTGAGCGCGGAGGCGCATTTGCCGCGCCGCCGGAGTTCGGGGGCGGCGTCATTGTGAAGCTCGTTCGTGCCACCAAGGAATGCTTCTCTGACACGATTTACGTCTCCGGCATCCTCGTACCCAGACAGGAAGCCGTCGTAAGTCTCGACGAGGGAACCCGAGTCACTGAAGTCTTGGCCGCGGCAGGTGATCTAGTAATAACTGGGCAAGTCCTTGCACGCGGGACAAGACTGGTCCCAGGCCCGTCCGCCGGCGCGTCCGCGTCAGCAAAGCTGGCATCTAACACCATTACCTTGAAGGCTCCTGCTGCTGGCCTTGTGACCCAATCGGCCGCAACGGTCGGGGCGGTGTTATCGCCGCGTGGCGAGCCGCTGTTCCGAATTATGGTCGACAATGAAATCGAACTCGAAGCCGACGTGCCGGGCATCCATGTGCCGAAACTCAAACCGGAGGAAACCGCGCGGATCAAGTTAGAAGACGGCACGGAACTGATCGGACAAGTCCGCCTTGTGCCGGCCCAAATCGATCGAACGACACAACTCGGCCGGGCGCGTCTTTCGGTTGCGCAGGCTCCCTCGCTGCGGATTGGAATGTTCACCGAGGCAACGATTGATGCCAGCCAAAGCTGTGGTGTGGCCGTGCCGCGCGAGGCCATCTTAAATCAGACCGAGGGAACCAGCGTGCAGGTGGTGCGAGGCCAGATGGTCGAGACGCGTCGGGTTCGCGTCGGGCTTTCTTCCGATACCCGTTTTGAAATCAGCGAAGGCCTCAACGAGGGCGACATCGTCGTCGCCAATGCTGGCACGTCGCTGCATGATGGCGATCGAGTGCAAACAATTCTTGTCGACGAGCCGGACAATTGAGAATGCCGCAATGGCGCTGAACATTTCGGCCTGGTCGATCCGCCGGCCGCTCCCCTCGATCGTTTTGTCGATCATCCTTTTGGTGCTTGGCTGGACGAGCTTCAACAGACTGCCGGTGACCCGCCTGCCAAACGCCGATATCCCAGTGATATCCGTGGTCGTGGCCCAGTTCGGAGCAGCGCCGGCCGAACTCGAATCGCAGGTCACGAAGACGATCGAAGACGGCGTTTCCGGCGTGGAGGGAGTCCGTCACATCGCGTCGTCGATCAGCGACGGAGTTTCGGTCACAACCGTCATGTTTAGGCTCGAGACAAATACTGATCGCGCCCTCAATGATGTCAAGGATGCAGTCACCCGCGTTCGCGCGAAGCTTCCGCGAAATGTCGAGGAGCCGCTGATTCAGCGCGTTGACGTGGTCGGCTTGCCGATCGTCACCTATGCGGCGATCGCTCCAGGGAAGACACCGGAGCAGCTCTCATGGTTCGTGGACGACACCGTCACCCGCTCCCTGCAGGGAGTCCGTGGCGTTGCGCAAGTCGAGCGTATCGGTGGCGTCGAGCGGGAAATCCTTGTTTCGCTTGATCCCGACAGGCTGCAGGCGGTTGGCTTGACGGCGGCCGATGTGAGCCATCGCTTGCGCGGCACAAATGTGGATCTTGCTGGCGGCCGCGCCGAAATCGGTGGCCGCGATCAGACGATCCGTACGCTTGCCTCGGCGCAGACTCTAAATGAACTGGCGGCGACGATGATCAGCCTGCCCGGGGGCGGCGAGGTCCGGCTTGATGATCTTGGCATAGTGACCGACACAATTGCCGACCGGCGAACTTTCGCACGGCTCAATGGTGAGCCCATCGTGGCGTTCGGGATCAAACGCTCGAAGGGGGCGAGTGATGTCGTCGTCGCCGAGGCGGTGCAAAAACGCGTCGATGAACTCAAACGGGCCAATCCAGATGTCGAACTCAGGCTGATTGACACCTCGGTCGACTTTACCCAGGGCAATTACGAAGCGGCGATACAGACACTGTTCGAAGGCGCCGCTTTGGCGGTTATCGTCGTGTTCCTGTTCTTGCGCGATTTTCGGGCCACGGTGATCGCGGCGATCTCCCTGCCGCTTTCGATATTCCCGGCATTCTGGGTGATGGATGTTCTGGGGTTTTCTCTCAACCTTGTGAGTTTTCTCGCGATTACGCTGAGCACCGGCATTCTCGTCGATGACGCGATCGTCGAGATCGAGAACATTGTGCGTCATATGCTGATGGGAAAATCGCCCTATCAGGCGGCCCTCGAAGCCGCCGATGAGATTGGCCTTGCGGTCATCGCAATTAGCTTGACGATTGTTGCGATTTTTGCGCCCGCAAGCTTCATGTCCGGGATCGCGGGCCAGTTCTTCAAGCAGTTCGGCATCACCGTCTCAGCGCTGGTTTTGTTCTCCCTGCTGTCGGCGCGCCTTGTCACTCCGATGCTGGCCGCCTATTTCCTCCGCCCGCATCATCAGCCGGAAAAACCGCCGGGGCGCCTATCTAAGGCTTATGTTCGTCTGGTGACCTGGTCGGTTCAGCACCATTTCGTGACCGTATTCACGGGTTTGCTGTTGTTCGCTCTGTCGATTTGGAGCGTGGGTTTGTTGTCCAAGGGTTTCCTGCCAGCGCAGGATTCGGCGCGCTCGGTCCTGGCGATCGAACTGCCCCCCGGCTCGCAACTCTCCGACACGGAAAAAGCGACGGAGGCTATCGCCGCCCGCTTGCGTAAGCGGCCGGAAGTCAGAAGCGTCTTCGTCGATGGCGGAAGAACACCGCAACGGGCGAATGAGATCCGCCGGGCTGGGTTGATCATCAATTACAAACCGAAATCCGAGCGGGCGATCAGCCAGCGGGACCTGGAATTGTCCATAGGCCGCGAGCTTGATGGCGTTCCTGACATTCGGTACTGGTTTACTGACGAGAACGGGCTGCGGGCAATCTCTCTGGTGGTGACCGGAGGAGACGGCATGACCGTCGTGAATGTCGCCAGCGAGCTTGCCAATGAGATGAAGGCCATACCGCTCGTTGAAAATGTTACGACGGACATGTCGCTTGACCGGCCAGAGCTTCGCATTCGTCCGCGGACAGACCTATCAGCTCGCCTTGGCGTGCCGACGGAGAGCTTGGCGGAGACGATCAGGGTCGCAACGATTGGTGACGTCGGTCCGGCGCTGGCGAGGTTCAACGCGGGCGATCGCCTGGTTCCTATTCGTGTCCAGCTCGAGGCCAACGCCCGTGCCGACCAACAGGTGATTGAGCAGCTGCGGGTGCCCACAGGCCGCGGAGGCGGGGTTCCGCTATCAACAATCGCCGATATCCAATTTTATCAGGGACCGACCAGTATCAACCGTTATGACCGCGAGCGCCAGGCTACGGTCGCGGCGGATCTCGCGGGCAGTTCCGCGCTCGGCGATGCGATGCTGGAGATCAATGCTCTGCCGGTGATGAAGAGCCTTCCCAAGGGAATCATCGTCAACCAGTCGGGCGACGCGGAGAGCCTCAATGAGCTGGCCGATGGCTTTGCCAACGCCATGAGCTACGGCTTGATGATGGTTTATGCGGTGCTTGTGCTTCTGTTTGGAAGTTTCTTGCAGCCAGTTACAATCTTATTTTCACTGCCGCTCTCGATCGGCGGGGCGATCCTTGCGCTTCTGCTGACCGGCAAACAGCTCACCACGCCCGTCTGGATCGGAATCCTGATGCTGATGGGCATCGTCACGAAAAATGCGATCATGCTGGTCGACTTTGCAATTGAATCTATTCGCCATGGCATGGAGCGCGATGCCGCAATCATCGATGCTGGTCAGAAGCGGGCGCGGCCGATCATCATGACGACGGTCGCCATGATTGCCGGCATGGTCCCGAGCGCGCTTGCATTTGGCGCTGGGGGGGAATTCCGGTCGCCCATGGCGATTGCCGTGATCGGCGGACTGCTTGTTTCAACCGCGCTGTCGCTCGTCTTCGTTCCGGCCGTTTTCACGCTGATGGACGATATTTCGCGGTTGACGTGGCGGCTCGGTAAACGCCTCCTCAGCGTGGGACAGGAGATCGAGCAATCGAAAAAAAGCGAGCCTACGTATCCTGCCGCTGATTAGAGCATGTTTTGAAAAAGTTGCTCGGCTTTTTCAATCGGAACATGGAACGCGCTCAAATTTTTGAATCTGGTGCTTTCTTTTCGATCAGATGAGAAGGTCTCGAACGAGGAATTCAGTTCTCGCGTGCCGCCGCCCTGAGACGGCTGGCATTCAACAACAAAATACGGCCACGGTGGATCTCGAGGATTCCTTGCTGCCGCCATTGCTGCAATTGACGGTTAACGCTTTCGCGTGCCGCCCCCACATAGATTCCCAACTGTTCCTGAGAAATGTGAATCTCCGATCCGAAATCGCTGGCAAGGCCGCAGAGCCGTCGCGCCAGCCGAACCTTAAGGGGTAACAAGACCGCCTCTTCGAAGCGGCCGCTGGCCCATCTGATCCGCTGGCAGAGCAGTGCGATAAGTTTCACGGCCACCCGGGGCTCGCTCTCAAGAAAGGCCAGGAAATCATTCCGGCGGACAACGAAAAGTTCGCTCGGTTCTCCCGCCGTTGCGTCGGCGGTGCGGTTTTGACCATCGAGCACCGCAATTTCTCCAAAGAGATCACCCGCACCGAGCACATTCATCGTGACCCGCCCGCCAGCGGCCGAGCCGGTCTCGATGCGAATCTGTCCTCGTCGAATCCCAAACAACGCGTCGCCACTGTCGCCTTTTTGGAACAGGAACTCGCCAGTGGCGAGATAACGCGTATGGCACAATGCGGCGATCTTGTTGATCGAATCGCTGCCCAAGCCGGAGAAGAGGGGATTTAACCCGAGGAGCACCGCAAATTCAGACTGCTTGCTCATCGCCATGATCCAAGGATGTTCATGCGGGGACGATACAAGACCTATGGACAGCTTGCGCCGCCAGTCAATCATTGCTCGATTACGGGAACGCCCTTCCGCGTCCCAAAATTCCATATTTCCGGATTTTTTGGAACAGCCAAAGCCGGTCTTCAATTCCAGGAATGATAGGTAGAGACGACGCCATGAGTCTCTCGCAGCCGCCGGGCTCGCGTCATCCGAAGTGCCAACGCAGATTTTGGATTGCGCCGTTGACACATGAGACGCGACTGCGTTACAGGCGGATATTACAGAAAATAACCTGTAAAATCGCCCAAACCGAGGGGGCCAATCGGGAAAACATTTTTCTTAAAGCGTGTTGCGGTCGTGCAGCCCTCCTGGCTTTAGCTATATTCGGGATAAGCTCAATGTTGCGTCCCACAGATTTCGGTGAATGAAATGGACAAGGCGCCGCGCGGGGGATGGATGCGCCGGGGAGGTGTGTTCACCAAATTCGTCGTCTCGTTTGTCGGCCTGGTCATATTTGTTCTCGTCGTGAACGGTGCTGTCGAAACATGGTTTATGTATCGCGAGACAACGACGGCGCTGGTTGGTGCGCAATCCCAAAGGGCAGTGGCGACGGCGCGCCGTATCGAACAGACCATGTCCGATATCGAACGCCATATCAGCTGGGTGACGCGAGCGAGCGTCGTCACGATTGAACAGCGGCAGTCGGACTATGCGGAGCTGCTGGACCAGATACCGGCGATCGAGGAGCTCGTACAGATCGACGCAACGGGTCATGAGCAGCTGAGATCCTTGCGCAAGACCTTTACGATTGGGAAAGGAACCGATTATTCGCACGATCCAAGATTTACGGCAGCGCTCGGCAAGGGTGTATGGTGGTCGCCCGTCTATTTCCATGGGCGCGATCCCTTCACGTTGATCGCCTTGGCCCATTTGGGCCGCAACGCCGGTGTTACGGTTGCCGAGATCAATCTGAAATTTCTTTCGGATTTTGTGAGCGCGACAGAGGCCGGGAAGTCGAACACGGCTTATCTGGTCGATCAGAGCGGTCGGCTGCTCGCGGATTCCGATGCGACCCAAAGTCCCGCTACGGATCTCTCCGGGCTTCCCCAGGTCGCAGCCGTGCTGAATCCCAACGCAAGTCCCCTCTCCATCGGCAAAGACCTAAGTGGGCGATCGGTGCTGACAGCGTCCGCGCCGGTTCCGCAATTGAATTGGTTTGTTTTCTACGAGGAGCCCTTGAGCCAGGTATTGGCGCCGATCTACGCTATGCTTGCGCGGGTTGGCTTATTGATGGCGTTGGGTCTTATGCTTGCAATCGGCGCTGGAACGCTGCTGGCGCGCCGAATGGTCGTTCCGATACGGAAGCTTCAAGCCGGAGCGCGTGAGCTTGGCGCGAACGAATTTGGCCACCGCATCGACGTGAAAACCGGAGACGAGGTTGAGGAACTCGCGGACCATTTCAACCGGATGGCCGGTCAGCTCCAGGAATCCTACTCGCGCCTCGAACAGAAAGTCGAGGAGCGAACCCGCGATCTTGCTCAAACAGTGAGTGAATTGAAAGTACTCGAGGAGACCGGGCGTGCCATCAACTCCTCGCTCGACCTAGATTCGGTGCTTCGGACGATCGTCACCAACGCGGTCCAAATCACGCAAGCCGATGCCGGGGCCATTTACTGTTATGATAGCTCCTCGGGGGTCTTCGAACTCGCACAAACTTTTGGTATCGAGAAGTCCCAGGGGGATGCCGCGCGTTTCGTCCGGATTGACGAGGACGACAGTCTCATAAGTACTGCTTGCAAAAAGCGAGAATCTATATTCGTCGCGGATGTGTTGAATGCGCCCGGCTCTCCTTTGAAAAGCCTGCCGCTGATCGATGGAATAAGCTCAATACTCATCGTTCCGCTCGCGGGCCAGGACGAGGTTCTTGGCGCACTGGTGGTGCAGCGCAAAGCGGCCGGGGCCTTGGCGTCGAATACGGTTGGCTCGATGCAAACCTTTGCCCACCAGTCGGTTCTCGCCATGCAGAACGCCCGGCTTTTCCATGAAATAGATCAGAAAGGCCGTGAGCTGGCGAAAGCGCATGATACCGTCCAGCAGCAAGCAACGAAGCTCATGGAACAGACCGAGCAATTGGGATCATGGAACCTTTTGCTGGAGGAGCGGGTGGCGACGCAATTGGCGGAAATTGAACGGATCGGCCGGTTGCGGCGGTTCCTGGCACCCCAATTGGCGCAAGTGATTGCTTCCTCCGACGAGAATGCCTCGCTGCTTGCGAGTCACCGCCGCGAGGTAACGGTGGTGTTCTGCGACTTGAGAGGATTCACAGCCTTTACCGAAAGCACCGAGCCCGAAGAAGTCATGAAAGTGCTTCGCGAGTACCACGCCGTATTGGGAGAAATCATTTTCCGGTTCGAAGGAACCTTGGACCGCTTCGCCGGGGATGGCATTTTGATCTTGTTCAACGATCCGATCCCTTATCCGGACCATACTCAGCGTGCTGTCCGGATGGCGGTGGAGATGCGCGATAGCGTGGGCAAGCTTTCCGAGAATTGGCGCAGCCGCGGACACTCGCTGGGTTTTGGAATTGGAATTGCCCTGGGCTATGCTACTCTTGGTCAAGTTGGATTTGACCGCCGCCTGGAATATGCGGCGGTGGGAAGCGTTACCAATCTTGCATCGCGGCTCTGCGACGAGGCAAAGGCCGGCCAGATCGTGATCAGCCAACGGGCATTTGGCTTGGTTGAGCAATGCGTCGACGCCGCGCCTATTGGCGCACTGAACCTGAAAGGCTTCAACAGACCCATGCCGGCCTACGAGATCCGGGCATGGCGGGACGAATCGCAATGCCAAGAACGGGTTTTTGTCCCTCCCTCAGCCGCCAACACTGTATGATGCGGCAGCTCTTCGTTTCCCCGCGCAGTTGCGAGATCACGAGTACCGGAAACGCCAACCCGGGGTGGTGGGACATTGCAGCCAGGACCGTTCGGGGCTTGGCTGCGGCTTCGAGGCCCCATAATATATTGCAGGCGTCTGAAATGCGGGTAAGGCAGGATCCGGGATGAAATGAGCAGGCTGAAGGACAGCATGAGAGCTCCCGTCATGACTATGTTTCTCCGATCTCGGATCGCAACGCTTGGATTGTCAGCGTTGGTCGTCCCAACTGGCCTTTTTTTGAGTGCGGCGTCGCAAGTGTTTGCCGCCAGCGTGCCCGAAACCAAGGTTTCCAAGGGCGCGGCAGTCAGCGTGACAAGGGCGAAGAAGACCTGCTTCGATGACACAGAGGAGATCACCGGCGGGCTCGTTCCGAAAGCCGAAGTCCTGGTGCGGCCGGATCGGGAAGGCTACCTAATCTCGAAGGTTCTCGTTGAGGCCGGCGCGAAAGTGAATGCCGGTCAGGCGCTCGCGCAACTTGCAAATCCTGAAGTTCAGCAGGGATCGGGAGATCCGGTTTCGGTTCAAGCTCCTGTCGCTGGACTTGTCGGCAAGGCAAGTGCTGTGGTGGGAACCATGGCGTCGGCGAGAGCGGAGCCGCTATTCCAAATTATCGCTGGCGGGGAGTTGGAACTGTCGGCACAAATCACGACAAAGAACCTTTCGAAACTCTCCGCCGGCCTTCCAGCGAAGATCAAGGTCGTTGGGGTCGGAGAACTGCCGGGGGGCCGTGTGCGATTTGTTTCCAACACCGTCGATCCAGCAACCCAACTGGGCGAAGTCCATGTCTCGACCGGCCACGATGAACGGCTGAAACCCGGCATGTTTGCCAGGGCCACCATCAACTTGGGACGAAGATGCGACAGAGCGGCAATTCCCCAATCGGCCTTGCTTTACGGTGAGGATGGTACCGTTGTGCAAGTAGTCCGCGACGAGAGAGTTGAGTCAAGGATTGTCACAACCGGTCTACAATCCGACGGAAAAGTCGAAATCCTCCAAGGTATCGTAGAAGGAGATATGGTCGTTGCACGTGCGGGGGCATTCTTGCGGGACGGAGATCGGGTTATCCCCGTTGTCGTCGAGGACGCCGACATTTGGAAATAAGCTCAGCGCCTTCATTTGGACCGGCACGGGTTATGATCTAATAGCCGACCCCAAGCAGCACGAATTTTGAACAGAGACCAGGGCTGCACCGCGATTCGCTCGACGCAGCCAGCCACATCGTGGCCCGAGGTGCCGCAATGTGGGCGGGCCGTGCCGGTCTCATCACCTGTGCCAAGTGATGATGCGGGGATTTACACCCGGGCCCCGCGTGATGCGTGACCATCCGGTGTGGCGGCCGAACTGGAGGCGCCGCGTGCTGAATAGGGTCGGGCTTTGCCTCTTGCGGCGCGTCTTTTATCCCTGCGTCGGCCGTGATCCCGGCGACGGGCGGTGCGGGTGGCACGGCGGCGGGCGCGTGCGCTGTATCGCTCGCCGGTGTGGCGACGGGTGCGGGAGCGATGTCGCGCGCGGCAACCTCCGTGTTATTTCCGGCCGGGAGAGGCTCTGCCTGAAGTGCGATCGGGACCCCGAAAAAGACCGTAGCGGCAGCGAAAAACATCGTGGCGTGGCGCATGGCGCGATACCTCTGTTGAAAGCCGAGGCCGGAAGACTGAAGCTGCTAGGGCTCCGGAGAGTCAATCACGAATCATATAGCTTAGGAATCTTACTGCAAACTATTTCGATCTCTGGCGGCATTCCGCCCAAAATCCCATTGCCGTTCAAAACATATGTGAGCTGTCACTTTGATGCAATAGTCCAAACAAGCTGTTGAAATAGAACCCTTCGAGGCTGCCGGGACCGTTGCGGGAGGCTCTTTCGCCGCAATCTGCCCTTATTTCGCCGGGTGCTGTGGCAAGCGTGACACAGACTTTTGAATCGCCCCTTGTTAACTTTCCGAAACGTGCCGGTTTTGAGGCCAAAGCAACGGGAATCGCGACAACAGCTTTCGGGGGGTGAAACAATGACTAAGCAACTTTTGGGCGCCAAATCCGCTCCAGCGAGCGTGGCCGCTAACAAGGGATTGGCTCAAGCGGTACGTATCGGCGCGATCGTCAGCGGCTTCGCCGTCGCGGCGGCGCTAGCGACGCCGGTTGCGGCGCAGACGCCCTGCACCTCATCTGTCCAACCTCTTTTTCTTGGCGGCGAAGGTACGCCGGCCACCAATCTACTGCCCTTTGCCTCCGGTGGGTCGATCAATTCCCTCGTCTCGGCGATCGACGCCGCCAACACCGCCTTTCTGAGCCAATCCTCGGCGTTTATCGGCAGCCCGCCGAATCCGGAACCTGACCAATTGGGCGGCGGTGTCTGGGCCCGCGGCATTGGCGGTCAGACGGACTTCAAAAGCACATCGACGTCGACCTTTTCGTTGAACGGAAACCCGCTTTCTGGAAGCGCCAACTGCAACACGACGACGAAGCTAAGTTTTTCTGGCGTCCAGATCGGCACCGACACCTCCCTATTGAACTACAACGGATGGAATATTCATGGTGGGTCCACGCTCGGGTATTTGGGCGCCAACGCCAACGATTCGGCCACCGGGGGCACCTTCAACGACACTTTGCAGGTTCCGTTCGTCGGACTTTATGGTGCGATCACCAAGGGCGGGTTCTTCCTCGACGGCCAGGTCCGGTGGAATTACTATCAGAACAAGCTTTCGGACACTTCAAATGGCTTGTTCGGTCAGAATCTCGACGCGCGCGGCATCTCGATAAACGGCAATATTGGTTACAATTACGGCTTTGCGGATACTTGGTTTATCGAGCCCTCCGCAGGCTTCCTCTGGTCGGATGTCTCCATCGATCCTTTGAGTACCTCCGGGACATTTGCTTTGGCGCAAAGCGCTGGTACCGCGCCCCCTGGCACGGTTTATATCAACAATATCTATAGCGCGCTCGGTCGCGTGAGTTTGCGGGTAGGAACGAGCTTCAGCACGCCTGATTGGGTGCTGCAGCCTTTCGTCACGGTGAGCGGCTTTCGGGAATTCCAGGGCAACAATAGCGCAACGCTCGCGACCCAATTCCCCCAAGTCGGCGTTAACGGCTTTTTGGGCGGAAATCTCTCCGCTACCAACATTGGGACCTATGGCCAATTCGGCCTCGGTGTTGTGGCTCTCATTCCCAACACCGGATGGCTTGCCTATGTTCGCGGTGACTACCGGACAGGCGATCATATCGACGGCTGGAGCATGAATGGCGGGATTCGTTACCAATTGAGTTCGTCTCACCCCGTCTTCACCGGGCGCAGCGCCGATGTCCCAGGGGCACCTGTCGTCATTCCTGTCTATAATTGGACCGGTTTCTATGTTGGGCCCTCACTTGGCGTTGATTGGGGCTATACCAATTGGACGTTCACGGGCATCGGCACCAAAACCTACCCTCGCTTCGCCGGAATCCTCCCTGGGGGCCAGGTGGGCTACAACTATCAATATGATAAGTGGGTCTTCGGCGTCGAAGGGGATGCTGGCTGGACCAATGCGCATGGATCTCGTGCCTGCCCGAACGGTTTCTTCTTCAACTGTGAATTCGGCGTGAATTCGCTGTACACGGTGACAGGCCGGATCGGTTACACCTATCCAGACCGGGTCCTGTGGTATGCGAAGGGAGGCTTGGCCATCGCTGAGACCCGGGCGCAAGGACGCTGCAACACCGATAGCCAGACCGTCATACCGTTCGTTGGCGCAGGCGGCATTCTTAATCCCGGTTGCCCTTCGCAAGGCACGACGCGCACCGACATCGGTTGGACCGTCGGCGGCGGCAGCGAACTCGGCTTGACTGATAATTGGTCGGTCAAGGCGGAAACAAGCTACTTTAATCTCGGAAGCGCACACTATGCATTTAACAGCCTGGCGCCGGCAGGGGCAAACATTAGCCGCAGCGGCTGGATCTCCACCATCGGTTTGAACTACCGTTTTACCGGATTCGGTGAGCCCGCCGCCGTCGTCGCAAAATATTAGACCTCGGTATCAAAAGTACCATCGGCCCGGAACGCTCGCCGTTCCAGGCCGATTTTTTTGTGGCCACGGCGGCGGGCCCGCCGTGCGCGACAAGCGAAACCTGCGTCTCACTGAGGAGTCTCACCGCCAATCCGCACCGACACGACGAAAATTCGCGGATGGGTTGAGACACAACAACGGCGGAACTCAGCCGAACCTAAGATCTTTATCCTGCGTAGCGGTATTGAATGGCGAGCGAATTGGTTACGCCGGTCTGCGGTGTCCTCTGGCTAGGCAGGTTCGGGGGCCTTGTCCAACCGGGGAACTGCTCTTAAAAACCCACGCCAACAGTTGCGCCGCTATGTCCCGAACCGGACGTCGCCGTCGAACTCATGGGCATGCTTGGGGCGCGTCTTACTCTCTGGACGGCATAAGATTTGGGCCGTTCGCTGGCATAGGACGGATGCGGCCTTTGATGGACCCGTGGCGCCGGCGCTTCTTCCCGCTCGGCTCTCCGTATCCTGTGTCTCGGCGCCGGTTCAGCGGGTTCTTCTTCCCGTACGGCATCGTGAACCCTATGCCGTCTGGATGGCTTGGCAGCTGGCTCTTCTTCCTTCGCGCCGGTCTCGATCTTCTGCCGGGGACGCTCTGGGCGAGCCTCTTCCTCCCGCTTGGCGTGCTCAATCGTTTGCTGTTTGGGCGGAGCCACCTCTTCCTTCTTGCTTGGCATTGCGACAGCTGGCGCCGCGGGTTGCGCCGGGGGGCACAAGGCAAGGTTTTGCTGCTTCAATTCGGAGAGAAGGCCGTCCGTGAGGTGATCATTATCCGCCAGGGAACCCTTCTTGGTGTGATAAAGCGTCAAAGATGCTTTGGTTGCCTCATCAAATTTGCCGTTGACCGGCGCATTATAACAGCCGAGCCGGGTCAATTCGGTTTGTGCCTCCGTCACCCGCGCCTCAATTTTTTTGATGTTGCCAGTGATTTCGGTACGGAGAGACGGGCACGCGGCATGCGCCGAAAACTCAACCAATTGCTGGCGCGCCCCAGCCGCGCTCGCATCGATCGCGCCCAATTTTGTCTTTTCGTCCGCGCAAACGGATTGCTCGCGCCGCATATCGTCCTCAAATTTGGCGACACGCTGCTGCGCCTCGGTACGAACCGGTTCGCAGCTCATACGTCCCGCCGCGCTTTTGAGAGATTCGATATCGGAACCCTTGAGCGAGGTAAGGGTCTTGCGATCCGCGTCGCAAGCCTGTTTGATCGCCCGGGTCACCTCACGCAAAGCGGTCTGGATGGCGGGCTGGATCGTCGGACAAGCCGACTCCTTCGCCAAATTTTGGATGGCTGGGGTTTGCTGTGCCGCCGTGAAACCCTTCAATTTGGCCAGGTCACCCGTGCAAATTCCAGCGATACGCTGTTTTTCCCGCTCCAGCTCTTGAGTCTTGCGATTTTCCTCCTCGAGCGCCGCGACTTTGGCGCGCTCCGCGGCGGCGCGGTTTTCGGCTTGCAGCCGCTCGGCTTCGCGGCGTAGAGCGGCGGCCTTTTCCATTTCCAAGCGTGCCGCTTCGTTTTTCTGTTGGGCGATGAGTTCGGCTTCCTTCTTGGCTTCCTCTGCCTGCCGTTTTTGCTCGGCCTCAAGGACGCTGCGCTCGGCTTCTTTCTTTGCTTCCTCGGCGCGGCGTTTTTGCTCGGCCTCGAGGGCGCTGCGCTCGGCTTCTTTCTTGGCTTCCTCGGCGTGGCGTTTTTGCTCGGCTTCGAGGGCGCTGCGCTCGGCTTCTTTCTTGGCTTCCTCGGCGTGGCGTTTTTGCTCGGCTTCGAGGGCGCTGCGCTCGGATTCTTTCTTGGCTTCCTCGGCGTGCCGTTTCTGTTCGGCCTCCAAGGCGATACGGTCACGCTCCCTCTTCGCTGTCTCCGCATTTTCGCGGCGAATGCGTTCAAAAAGGTCAATACGAAATTGCGCTTCACGCGCAAACGGCGATGCCGGGAATTTGCGGATGAATTCTATAAAATCGGCCGGATCGGTCGAATCACGGACGCGGCTCCAAGCGGCGCTGTCGCTTTCGCTTGGATTCAAATAGTAGTCGGTGCGCAGCGAGGTCGTCACCTCGGGATGCTGAGTTCCCTTAGTCCGCTCGTAAACATCATTGGCGACGCGGCGGAACATCGTTGTAATTTCAAGGCCAGGTTCCTTGATGCGGTTGAGGAGGGCTGCCGTGAACGGGCTGTTTCGGCCCTCCCCGTCATTGGCGACATGGTCTGGCGCGGTCGCATAGGCGACGATCGTATCCTCCGCGTTATCGATGCGCGCCAACCCGTGCGTTTCGCCACCTCCGCCCCAACTGCGGGTCGCGATGAGCTGCCTTGCGAGAGGATTGTCACGGCAGGCATCGAGAATGACGACTTTTACGCCTTTCGCGCGCTCAACCGCGCTCAATATGTGGCCCTGATCTATGGCCCGGTATTCGACGTCGACGGCGTCCTGGACCTCGATGTCCGTTGGAAGAAAATAGTTCCTCCCTTTGTTTTGGAGACCATGGCCAGCATAAAAAAAGAGTGCCGTGTCAGCGTCCGTCGCTTTGCGCGCGAATTCGGCAAGCGCGTGCTCAAATTCGCCCTGACCAAGATCAGTCCTCAGGATGACCTCGAACCCAATGCTTCCCAAAGCTTGAGCAATATCATGAGCATCGTTGGCTGGATTAACGAGCTTGGGCGAAAGATGCGCGTATTGGCTATTTCCTATAATGAGAGCGACGCGCTTATCCGCCAGCGCGGTTCCGACCCAAAAGGTCATAACCAATACGCCTAAAAATCGCACGGCAATGGTTGAAATCTTCTTCACCACGCTCGCAATTCCAGCTGCCGGAGGCACAGGAGAGATAATAAAAATACTTTAAAAAACCAAGTTTACGCCTATTAAACCGCAGGCGCAACAGAAGGCGGCACTTCATAACGTACCCCCGCTGCTGAGGCGGTGAGGTTCACGGCTTTTCCTTCAGTACTTTGGCTGGCCGTGACGAAACCGCCTCCACCGTCTCATTCATTATATATGTTCATAGGGCAAACATAATGACTGTTCGGTGCCGATGCGCACAGACAGGGGGCGTTCCCGCTCTGGGATAGAGGCTCCGCCTGGAATGAATTTCCACGTGAAACGCTCGCCTGCCGTCTTTGCGCGCACCCGCCAGGCGCCCAGCCGCTCTTAGTTTACGCGGGTCCAGTTCTGGCCGCCGCATAGAAAACCGAACACACACCCTTCGACTCGCAGCCTCTGCGGGTCGTTCAAGGAGATGTTGGCTGTATAGGTTTGTCCATCCTTTGCATTGTAGATCTGGCCCTCCCAATGGTTGCCTTTGGCGGGCTTCATATCAAGCAGCACCGGCATTCCAAGGATGGGCCGATGGCGCAGTTCAGGATTGGGATTCTTGCGATCCGTGTCTTGCGCATTTTTCGCGGCGGAGACGACACCACACAAATTGTTTCCGCATTCTTGGATGCGGATCCGCGCATCACCATCCTCGACCAGCCACTCGCCGACAGGGCTCGCCGCCGCCTTGATGGCGCTTGGCTTGCTGGCGGCTTTGGCGGCGGGCGCCAAAACAGGGGCGGGCGCGCCATTCGCATCGGGCTCCCCGCTGACCATCACGGGCCGTTCTTCGACACGCTCGCTTACCGCTGGGCCGCCGCTTGCGGCCGCCGCTGGAGAAGTTGCCGGGGGAGCTTTGGCGCCCGGTTCCGGGGCGTTGCCAGGCGTGGGGGAGAGAGCGGCCGGCGTCCCGTTGGCGGATGGCTCCGTGTCCAAGGTAGTGGACGGCTTGGCGCGCTCCTTGCGATTGCGTTCCTTATGATCTTGGCGCCCGTCATTGCCTGTCCAGGATAGCGATGCACACATCGACTCTTCGCAGTTGTCATCAAGCTGAATCCGGGCAGTTCCTCCATTGATCGGGATTTCGAATACGGTACCAGCGTGGACGGCGCCGCCCAGCAAAGCGATGGCCATGGCCAATCCGAGCGTTTTCATCGGAACCTCCGGACGATCGAGTATGCTGTCCGAGATTGATACGTCGGTTTTTTACTCATTTGAAGCCGTCTTTTTTGACATGGCCGTGTCAATTGCGACCCGGCAAGCCTGGCTGAGGCTGGCCTTTTTGGCCATCATGCAGGCAATTATATTATTGACATTGGGGATTTCCGAGCTGCAGAGCCTGAACACGTCGGGAGTGCAGGCGATCCGCTGCTCGGCGGTGACGAGCGCGAAGCTCGCGGTCGCATAAAAAGAGAGTGCAAGCCCGGCGGCGAAAGGGGCCGCAGCGCGCAGAACGGTATGGAATTCGGCTCGATTTGCTTTCATGACGCCCTCCTGTCCAGAGACTTTGGTGAACGCCGATGCGACGGGGCATTCCCAAGGTCCGCGTACTATTGGCACCAAAGCTCATCTGTTACTGTGACCGGGGTCACACAAATTGACCGGGTTGAAACTCTGTTTCTGTTTTTCTATCCGGGGGCTCGCCTGGACTGGTATATCCCCACGCCGGAAACTTTGGCACAAGCCCGCTTCGGCATATTCCATGCAGACAACAGGAGTGAAGATATGACAGAAATCGAGGCCTGTGAAACGGCCGCCGCCGGAAGCGCGTGCACGGCCATCGAGGTTTGTTTTTAACTCCCGGGCAGGCAGCAGTAAAAGAGAGAATATGACCGATGGAGCGCTTAATCCCCTCTCAAGGACTGCCGCGCCGCGAGGAGATCAAAGAAAAATATTGGATGCCGCTGGAGGCGCGCCATAAGACGGGCGCATGGGAGGTTCTCGATGCCTGCTACAGCGAATCTCACCGTGCCTACCATACCTGGGAACACATCGGCGGCCTGCTCGAAAAGTTAAGTGTTTTCTCTAATCTGGCTGCCCGGCCGGACCTTATTGCCATCTCGGCATTTTGGCATGATTCTGTGTACCGGACTCAGAATCACGATGGCAATCCCCGCTCGGATTATGACAATGTTCATGACAGTGCCGAGTTGTTTCGCCGATACTCATTGCTGAACCAACCCGACGCCGGCGCTGTCTATGATATGATCATGGCGACCACTAATCATATGCAGGCCCGAGCGGAGAAATTTTATTACGCAGGGTTTGCCGGAGATCTGGATCTCTTTTTGGATTTGGATTTGAGTTCCCTGGCTGCGCCTTGGGAGAAGTTCGCCGACCACCTTGCCCGGATTCGAAGGGAGTTTTCTTGGGCGCCCGAGATCGTCTTTTGTTCGGCGCACCTTCGAATTCTTGAGAATTTTGCCAAAGAGGATGCCCGGCTTTATCGCCGTGCAGAGACCAATGGAAAATGGCTCATAGCCGCCAAGGTCAATCTCGAGCGGTGCATCGCCGACTTGAAAAAAAGAATAGCCGCTCACTCTCTGGATTAATCGGCGTCATAAATCCACCAAACATAAAAGGTGCCGTGACCCCGTGGCCCTTCATCAAGGAAAAGCCGAAATCGATGCGGCGGATTGCGGAGGTGGTGCCCTGTATCAGTGCGTCCAGTCCCAACGCCTCGATCATGGCGCGTTCTCAGCCTTGACTCAAAACATTTGACCGGAGCAATATTTCGTTATCTGTTCGAAGGTGTTTAAGGAGCGGATACCTTCGCGATAATGGACGGATTGCCGACTCTGGCGTATATAACGCGGATCGTCACTCCGGCGTCATATGACGCGTAGTTCCATGTCATTGCGGACGGTAGGGAGTAAGGGGGCTGTCGTTTTACCTTACAGGAGCCCTTCGCAAGTCCGGTGCTATTTTGCGGCGCAATCTCATTCCCGTGTTGGGATCAAATGACCGAGGGGGCAACACAATGAGCGATGAGCAGGCCATTGTAAGAATTGTTACCGACGCCGCACGGAATCGATTCATCGTCGCTGTTTTCGCCGTGGTTCTCGTTTCTGCCGCTCTTTATTTTGGCCGCATCGTGTTAGAGCCGATTGCCTTCATGCTGTTCACCATGGCTCTTGTCGAGCCATTTCAGAAAGCGGCCGAGGCTAGGTTTGGGAAGACGGTTGCGCTCATCCTCACGATTCTCTTGACCCTCCTCGTCATTATGATTCTCGTAGGCGCGATTGTTTGGAGTATTAGCGATATTATTCATTGGGGCTTGGCAAATGTTGAGCGATTCCAATCCCTGTACGCACGGACATCGCTATGGCTCCAGGAGAAAGATCTTTTTGTAGGGGATGTGGAAAGCCTGGGGTCATTCTCTTTCGCGAGCGTGTTTCAGACAATCGCTGTGTATGTCAATTCCCTCATGGGGTTTGCTCTTCTCGTATTTTTGTTTCTGGCCTTCGGCCTGGCGGAAATGGATGAGTTCAAATCCAAGCTTATCGCCGTAGACAAGAAAATGAGCGGCTGGAGCTTGTTGGAAACGAGCGGCCGGATCGCCCAAAAAATCCGGAAATATATGCTCATACGCACTCTGGCGAGTGCCGTGACGGGCTTGGCGGTCTTCATCTTCACGCTTGCCATCGGGCTCGACCTTGCCGTCGCATGGGGCGTCATATCGTTTGTGTTAAATTACATTCCCTATGTCGGCCCGCTGGTCGCTGTCGTCCTTCCGGTGATCTTCGCAACCGCGCAATTCGAATCGTGGCAGATGGCCGCCATCATTTTCGGAAGCTTGTACCTGATCCAATTTGTGATTGGTAATTACGTAGAGCCGATTTTGACAGGCAATGCTCTTGCAATTTCGCCCTTCGTGATGCTGTTTGCATTTTTAATATGGGATTTTCTATGGGGCATGCCGGGTGCCTTTATCGGACTTCCCGTAACAATCGCGCTCTTCACGATTTGGGAACAAAATCCCTCGACGCGCTGGATCGCGAACCTCATGTCAACATCCGTAACTGCACCCGATACGCAATTCACAAAGACCAGTGGAGTCTAAGCCGGGTGCGCTTATGTTGCATCGAAGCATTGCATGGCGCTCGCAATTGACATCGTCGATAAGCGCACGCTACTGTTACCGCATAAAGTTTCGCCATTTGCCAATGCTGCTGTGATTGGGGCCGCAGCATGGAGGGCTGGGTGTCCGGATTGGATTGTCGATGAGCGAACCGGAAGACACATTTGCGCCTCCGGCCAGGTCCGGCATAATCAGCTTTTTGCGACGCAAACTGCCCTACGTTGCCGTTCTAGCACTAGCAGTTTTTGGCGTCGCCTATACCAATATTTCGCACCAGCCACTCAATGGTTATTGGGAGTTTATGGCTGTGGCCATCGGATTTCTCTGCGTCGCCACGGGATGGCCGCGCGCTCCCAACAGAGAAGCTCGCATTCGGTTGATGTGGATGCAAGCTGCCCATTGGGTGACTTTTTTGGTTACAATGAACCTCGTGCTATTGCCCAGTTTTCAGAGATTGCTGCCAGCGCCGGCAACCAGTCTCGTGCTTTTGATGTTGCTGGCGCTTGGAACGTTTCTCGCGGGGATCAATCTCTTCTCGGTGCAAATCTGTTTTCTTGGTCTTGCCATGGCACTTTCAGTGCCAGCGATCGCATGGCTCAAGCAATCTGCCCTCTTTTTGCTGTTGGCAGCGGTGCTTCTCATCGGGGTTGGCATCACCTTTTGGCCACGAGGAAGCAAAAATAACATAGCGTAAGTGCCTGGGAGCGTGACCCGTCACGAGAAGGCGATGGACAACACGCCGGTCACCAGTCAACCGCACGGGCGTGTCGAGCGCTTTGTGGAGCGGACGATCTTTGCCAGCCGCTGGCTGCTGGCGCCCTTTTATCTTGGTCTCGCTGTCAGTTTGCTCGTATTGCTGGCCAAATTTGGCCAGAAGATGGGAGCGCTGATCACTAACGCCTTTTTTGCTGGTGGCGCTGACGCGATCACCGGGGTCTTGTCTCTGATCGATCTTTCCCTGATTGCCAACCTTTTACTGATTGTCATGTTCAGCGGCTACGAGAACTTTGTGTCGCGCTTCGAACTCAGCGATCAGAAGTATAAGCCTTCCTGGTTGGGCCACGTCAACTTTGGAGATCTCAAGCTCAAGCTCTTGACATCGATCGTCGCCATTTCAGCTGTTCATTTGCTGGAGAGCTTCATGAATATCGATCAGTCAAGCGATCGCGAGCTTGCGTGGAGTGTCGGCATCCTCCTCGTTCTTGTTCTTACCGGAGTTCTGGTGGCGGTTATGAATCGCGTTTCCGACGCCGGGCGGCATTAACTCCCGTCCCAGCTCAATTGTTTGAAGTGTCCTTAATGAGCATCATAAGCATTGCATCGGAAACGGCGCGCGCCTTGAAACAGCGCAGTTAATGGTACATATGCTGCCGGGCTCGTACGAAACTAGGGAGATTTGCAATGTCCGATCTTGTCGTCATCGTCTATCCGACCCAGGAAAAAGCCGAAGAGGTGAGAAAGCGGCTCTTCGAACTGCAGAAGGAATATTTGATCAAACTCGCTGATGCGGTCGTTGCCACCAAATCGGCCGATGGCCAAATTCAGCTGCATCAAGTCGTCAACACGACAGCAGCCGGTGCTGTTTCGGGCAGTTTCTGGGGGCTGCTGATCGGAGTGCTGTTCCTCAATCCGATTCTCGGAGCGGCCTTAGGAGCGGCAGGGGGCGCGCTGGGCGGGGCTATGACAGACTTCGGCATCAATGACGATTTCATGAAGCAGCTTGCCGAAAGCATCCAGCCTGGCAACGCCGCTCTGTTTGTGCTGATCAAGGAGATGACGGCGGACAAAGTGGTGGAACAGATCAAGGACTACGGCGGCGTCGTGTTGAAGACGTCACTCGATGACGCCAAGGAACTCGCGCTTCGCAATGCTCTTGCCGGTGCAGTGGCGTCCAGCCCGGCCGCGCCCGTGACAGGCGCCCCAACCTAACGCGCGGGAGAAATTTATCCTCCGCGTTTTCCGGTACTACGTGGGCTTCTCCTCGCGATGGACGGGGAGCGGCCCGAACGCCTGCGTCACCGGCATGAGTTCGATCGCGTTGATATTGACTCGGGGCGGCAGCGTTGCAATCCAATGCACCGTCTCGGCGATGTCTTCTGGTGTCAGCGCATCTGCCCCTGCATAAAGCTTGGCCGCTTTTGCTCCGTCGCCACGAAACCGCACGGTGGAGAATTCTGTTCCCCCAACGAGACCGGGTTCGACATCGGTGACCCGGACCCTCGTCCCGAGCAAATCAGCGCGCAGATTTAGAGAAAATTGCCGGACGAAAGCTTTGGTCGCCCCATAGACATTCCCGCCCGGATAGGGGTAGGTCGCGGCAATCGAACCGAGGTTGACGATGAGCCCGTGGTTGCGTGCGACCATGCCCGGCAGCACCGCACGGGTGACATACATCAGGCCCTTGATATTGGTATCGACCATCGCTTCCCAGGCGTCGAGATCGGCACTTTGGGCGGGATCAAGACCGAGCGCGAGGCCTGCGTTGTTGACCAGCAGGTCGATGTCGGCAAACTCCAACGGAAGTCCCTCGATCGCTGCTTCGACGGCGTTGCGGTCGCGGACATCGAGCGTTAATGCATGCAGGCGATCGGGTCCGAATTCTCGCACAAGCGCCTCGAGACGATCGCTCCGGCGTCCCGTTGCAACAATCTTGTGACCACCGGCGGCGAAGCGTTTGACGATCGCGGCGCCAAAGCCGGCGGTTGCCCCGGTGACGAGCAGCTTCATCTTTAATCTCCTGACGGCACGGCTCGAAGCGGCGGTTCGAGTGGCCTATTGTGCTTTGCATAATGCACCATCGTCGCATGGTATCAAATACCTGGCGTTGTGCCGCAGGATGCGGACTCGCTGGCGAATTCATCCGCACGGCTGTGAAGCGAGCGAAATCAGGACAACGGTTGCGGATATGTCACAGCTCTCTTGGTGACCGTATGTTAGGTTTCATGCTGCGCGACAACATCGTGAGTCGCCCTCACCGGTGATCCCGCAGGCACATGCGTGCCGCGCGTTACCAACAGGATGGCCGATGCTCGAGAATATCCGAAAGCGGGTAGCTGCTGGCTTTTTTTGGCGGCGGGGTACTCACTCTGGCGTTGGCCCGGGGCTCGCCGCGGTGCTGCTCGCTGGGTTGACCGGCTGCGCCGTCGGACCCGATTTCGCGCCGCCGGTTGCGCCTGTCGCCGATCATTGGCTTGAATGGCGCAACAAATCGCTGCAATCGGGGCCGGAGGAATACAGGGATTGGTGGGGCGTTTTCCACGATCCGATTCTCGACCGGTTGATCGACATCGCTTATTCGCAAAATCTGACGCTTTTGAGCGCCGGCACCAAGGTTCTGCAAGCCCGCGCGGAACTTGGCGTTGCGATTGGCGAGTTCTTTCCACAGAAGCAGCAGGCCGTCGGCGCGGTCACCTACAATCTCCTGAGTCAGGCCAATCCGGCCGCCAATCCGACGACGGGGATCGTCAATTTTTGGGCCGATGCGATCGGCGTCAAGGCAGCTTGGGAATTGGACTTTTGGGGTAAATTTCGCCGGGGAGTCGAATCCGCCG
Source organism: Methylocapsa sp. D3K7 (assembly GCF_029855125.1). Lineage (GTDB taxonomy): Bacteria > Pseudomonadota > Alphaproteobacteria > Rhizobiales > Beijerinckiaceae > Methylocapsa. Next base: position 2,130,415 of record NZ_CP123229.1, on the reverse strand, counting down.
ATTCCGCCTATCTGGCTTCCATCGCTAGCTATGACGATGTCCTTGTGACTCTCCTTGGCGATGTCGCAACCACTTATACAGGTATCCGCACGCTTGAAACGCAAATTGCGATCGCCCGCGAAAACATCGTCAAGCAGCAAGGAATTCTGACCATCGCGCGCGATCGATATAAGGGCGGCGCCGCGACAATGCTCGACGTCTACCAGGCGCAAAACGTCCTTGGAGCGACGCAAGCAACGGTCCCGCAGCTGACAATCCAATTGCAAAAGGGCTTGAATGCGCTCCGCGTGCAGCTCGGGATTGCCCCAGAACCCCTGGGCTTCTTGCTCGCTAGGGGGACGGGCCGGATCCCCGTCGCGCCTCAGAAAGTCGTCGTTGGTGTTCCGGCCGATTTGTTGCGCCGGCGCCCCGACATTCGCACCGCCGAATTGCGCGCAGCGGCGCAAAGCGCGCAAATCGGCGTGGCCGAAGCAGATCTCTATCCCGCGATCAGCATCACGGGAAGTTTTGGAGGCATCGCCAACAATGTCGGCGGCCACAATCTGCTGCAGGTTTTCCAGCCCATCGGCCGGTCCTTCTCGGTTGGCCCGGCGTTCCAATGGAATCTTTTGAATTACGGACAGATCACCAACAACGTAAGGCTGCAGGACGCGACCTTGCAGCAATATCTCGTCGATTATCAGAATACCGTTCTGAAAGCGCAACAGGAGGTCGAGAACGGAATTTCCAGTTTCCTATTGTCGCGCGTCCAGGCAGAGTATTTGCGGCGCAGCGTTGTCGCGGCGAGCGGGGCTCTCCACATAGCAACGCTCGAATATCAACAAGGGACACGCGATTTCGTGACGGTCTTGACGGCGGAGCAAAATCTCTATCAGGCGCAGAACAATCTCGTCATGGCCACAGGCAATATTTCGACGGGCTTGGTTTCAGTCTTCCGGGCGCTCGGCGGCGGCTGGCAGATCCGGGATGGCAACGGTTTCGTCAACGTCGCGACAAGCGAGGAAATGCGCCAGCGCACCAACTGGGGTCAGCTGCTGCCGCCTGCTGGCGAGCCGCCGCTTCCGGCTCCGGGCTTGCCCGGACCCGAGGATCGCGGCCCAACAGTTCGAGCGCCGGAATGGTGAGACACAGCGGAAAGAAAAAGGGCGGTCTGCTATGAGATCGAGGTTTTGTGCAGCAATAAGCAGGGGCTGGTTGCGGGCTCGGGGCAAGACAAGCCGGCGGCACAGCGCCGCCGCTTTGGCGGTCGCCTTCGCCTTCCTCGGTGGATCGGCTGGGCCAGGATTTTCCGAATCTTGGTGGGAAAAAATGATGGGCAAGGGCGCGACCCCTGGACAGCCTGCGCCAGCGCCGGATGCAGCCCCTAAGAACGAGGCGCCCGGCACCCCGAAAAATGCGCCGCCCGCCGCGAATGCAACGAAGGATACCCCGCCGGCAGCAACAGGCCCCGTGGTTCCCGTGATCCAGCCCAAAACGCAAAGTGTGACGGAATATATTGAGCTCACGGGTAACGCTGCGTCCGTCAACACGGTGAAACTAATCGCCCGGGTGGAAGGCTATCTCGACAGCATTCATTTCAAGGACGGACAGATCGTCAAGCGGGGCGATTTGCTCTTCACGGTGCAGCAAGAACAATATAAGGCTCAGCTCATTCAGGCTGAGGCCCAGGCGAAGGCGCAAGAAGCGGCGCTTTATTACGCAAATGTCGAAGTGAAACGCTACACCGCCCTCGAAAAGCAAGGCGCCGCAGCGCAAGTCGTGGTCGACAACTGGAACTTCCAGGCAAAAAAGACGGCCGCTGAACTTGCTTCGGCCCGGGCCCAAGTCGATATCGCCAAACTCAATCTTAGTTACACGGAGGTGCGGGCTCCCTTCGACGGGCAGATGGGCAAACATCTGGTCGATCCCGGCAATACGGTTGGCGGGGCCGGGCAACAGACTGTCCTCGCCGAGATCCTGCAGCTCGACCCGATCTATGTCGAGGCCAATTTGAGCGAACAGGATCTGTTAAAGGTCCGCGCCAATCTCGGGCAGCACCGGCTGACCTTTGCCGAACTTCTCAATATCCCGGTCGAAGTCGGCATCGAGAACGGCAACAGCTTTCCGTATCGTGGCACCATTCAATATGTGGCGCCTGGAATTGATCCCCAGACAGGAACGTTGCTGGTGCGCGGTATCCTCCGCAACCCCAACCGCACATTGCTGCCGGGCTTCTTCGTCCGGATCCGGGCTCCCAAGGGACGCGTTCTATCAGACGCCTTGCTGGTTCCGGACCGGGCCTTGCAATCGGACCAGGGCGGCCGCTATCTTTTGGTGGTCAATCCAGACGATGTCGTCGAGCAGCGCTATGTTCAGCTTGGTCCATTGAACGGGGACCTTCGAGTCATCCAGTCCGGATTGAATGGGGATGACCGCGTCATCATCGGGGATCTCTGGCGGGTTAATCCAGGAGCCAAAGTGACGCCGAAACTGATGCCATTCGACCAGCCGAACGGCGAAGGCGGCCCGTGATGGCGAAATTCTTCATCGAGCACCCGGTTCTCGCGAATGTGCTGGCGATCGTACTGGTGCTGATCGGTGCTGTCGCCCTCTACAGTTTGCCGGTTTCTCAGTACCCGAACATCGTGCCGCCGACGGTCCAAGTCTCCGCGATGTACCCGGGCGCAAGCCCGCAGACGGTGATCGATACAATTGCACTACCGATCGAATTGCAGGTCAACGGTGTCGACAATATGCTTTATATGCAGTCGACCAGCGCGGCCGACGGCACTTATGTGCTGACCGTGACGTTCAAGATCGGCATGGATCCCGATACCGCCCAGGTGCTGGTGCAAAACCGCGTGTCGAACGCGCTTGCCCAATTGCCACCAGCGGTGCAGGCGCAAGGCGTATCGGTCCAGAAGAGATCAACCGCTATCTTGCAGATCATCAATCTGTATTCGCCAGGCGGCAGCTACGATTCCCTTTTCCTGAGCAATTACGCGACGATCAATCTCGTCAATGAGCTGGCGCGATTGCCGGGCGTTGGTAACGTCAAGGTTTTCGGCGCCGCGGAATATGCGATGCGGATTTGGCTCGATCCCCGCAAGCTCTATTCCTTTGGGCTCGTGCCGGAGGATGTCATCAAAGCCGTCAAACAGCAGAGCCAGGTGGTTGCGGCCGGACAAACCGGTATGCCGCCGGCCCCGCAGGGCCAGGATTTTCAATATACCGTGGACATCCAGTCCCGGTTGGATGATCCCAGCCAGTTCGCGGACATCATTGTCAAAGGACAAACTGCCCAAGGTGGCCGCCTGATACGGATCAAGGATGTCGGACGGATCGAACTTGGTTCGCAGACCTACTCGCAAGTCTGCAATTTCAATGGGAAGCCGGCCGCGGGGATCGCGATTTATCAGACGCCGGACGCCAATTCGTTGCAGGTCGGCAAGGAAGTCGCGGCAAAAATGGAGCAACTGGCCCGCCGCTTCCCGCAAGACCTCGCTTACTTAATTCCCTATGATACCACGATCTTCATCAAGGCTTCCGTCGACGAGGTCTATCACACCCTCTATGAGGCGGGCATCCTCGTCCTCATCGTGATCCTGGTCTTTTTGCAGAATTTCCGGGCAACCCTCATCCCGGCGACCACGGTTCCGGTCACGATCATCGGCGCCTTCGCCGGCATGGCCGCACTTGGCTTTACCGTCAATCTCTCGACCTTGTTTGGCATCGTTCTGGCGATCGGAATTGTCGTCGATGATGCGATCGTCATCGTGGAAGCAGTGTCTCGGCACATCGAGCGCGGCATGTCCGGTCACGACGCCGCGGTTACGGCGATGAGGGAATTGATTGGGCCAATCATCGGCATCACGCTTGTTCTGATGGCCGTGTTTCTGCCCGCTGCCTTTTTGCCAGGGCTTACCGGCAAGATGCTCGCGCAGTTTGCGATGGTGATCGCGGTGACGGCATTTATCAGCGCGATCAATGCCTTGACTTTAAAGCCCACCCAATGCGCGCTATGGCTCCGTCCCTCAGTGCCGCCAGAGCAGCGCAATCTTTTCTACCGCAGTTTCAATGCGGTCTATAATCCCCTGGAAAACGCCTATGCGAAGCTGATCGGCTTCCTCGTCAAACACAGCGGCCTCGTCGTTCTGGTCGGACTCGTTATTTCGGGTCTCGGGATTTGGGGAATTGCCCGCCTGCCGACAGCTTTCATTCCCAATGAGGATCAGGGCTACGCCATGATCGCCGTGCAATTGCCGGACGGCGCGGCGCTCGGCCGTACGGTGAATTCTCTCAATGAGGCAACCAAGATCGCGCTTGCGACTCCGGGCATCAAACAAGTGATCACGATTGCCGGAATTTCCGTTCTTGACAATAGCGCCACGCTTGCCAATGCCGGCGTCAATTACGTCATCTTTGATGATTGGGACAAGCGCGCCAAGGCAAAGGGGCAAGATCTCGTCTCCCTCCTCACCGTCTTACAGAAAAAGATCGAGTCCATTTCCGACGGGAGGGCTTTCGTTCTGGTGCCGCCGCCAATCCAGGGGATCGGCAACGCCGGCGGATTCCAGATGCAGGTCCAGCTGCTCGGCGGTAGCTTCGACTACAGGAAGCTGGATGAAGTGACGACGGATGTCCTCAATACGGCGAAGGCCAAACCGCAGATCCAGCGGATCCTCACGACCTTCCGGCCGGACGCACCGCACGCCGGTCTCACAATCGACCGCGTTCAAGCGGAAACCCTTCGGGTGCCTGTCGGCGACGTCTTATCCGCGCTGACCTCTTATGTGGGTTCGACCTACATCAATCAGTTCAACAAATTCGGTCTCTCATTGCAGGTCTATGCGCAGTCGGATGCGCAGTACCGTTTGCAGCCGGACGACCTATTGAACATGTATGTGCGAAGCCAGGACGGAAACATGGTGCCGATCGGCACGCTCGCCCATCTCACGGCGCTGTCCGCGCCGCCCCTGATCACCCTGTACAACCTCTACCCGTCCTCGACGGTCCTCGGAGCGCCGGCGAAGGGCTTCAGTTCAGGCCAGGCCATGACGACTATGGAGACCGTTGCCGCCAAGGTGCTCCCGGCCGATGTCGGCTATGAATGGAGCGCGATGTCCTATCAGGAAAAGGTCACAGGCAATCTACTTTATTGGGGTTTTGCCATGTCGGTGCTGCTGGTCTATCTCGTCCTTGCTGGCCAATATGAAAGTTGGATCCTGCCGCTCGCGGTGATTTCTGCGGTACCGCTGGCACTGCTCGGGCCCGTGACGACGCTGACCAGCCTTGGGGTCGACAACAATCTTTATGTCCAGATAGGGTTAATGTTGCTGATCGCCTTGTCGGCCAAAAACGGCATTCTGATCGTTGAAGTCGCGCGGGAACATCGCATCCTGGATGGAAAACCGATCCTCGAGGCGGCGGTGGACGCGGCGCGCACCAGGTTCCGGCCGATCCTGATGACCTCCTTCGCCTTCATCCTCGGTGTCTTGCCCTTGGTGCTGGCGACGGGGGCAGGCGCCAATGCCCGCCGGTCCCTCGGGATCAGCGTATTCACCGGCATGATCGCCTCGACCTGCCTTGCCGTCGTCTTTGTCCCGGCGTTCTTCGTCGTGTTGCAGAGACTCGATGAGCGCAGTTCGAAAAAGAAGCGCGAAAAGAAGCCAGGAGAGGAGCCCGCGCTCGCCCATGAATAGAGGATGCGCGAGGCGAGCGCCCCCGCAGTTTCATCAATCTGTTGGGGCAGCCGTTCCGGACCGCACGGCTTTAGTTGACGGCGTTGTCGCCGCAAATCACGTGATAGGCGCCCGGTGCCGAGTCAGGCGTGGCTTCCGTCTCCGGTCCAAAGCTCTTGGGGGCGCCAAGTCCGTGCGCCTTGCACCAGGCGTCCGCCACGATGAGGCCGCATTCCGATCCGGTCTTGAGGCACTCCTCGAAACCGTAGCCGTCGTCCGATGGAATGATCAAGGTGCGGCTCCCGTCGGCTTTCGATGGAAGCGGGAGGGAGAGGGCGATGGCGGCCAGAATTGCGCTGAGGGAAAATAGCACAAAACGGAATAATTTGCGGCGGTTGGAGAAGATGCCTAACGGATCAGCTGAAATATTTGACGCGGACATGGGGGAACTCGACAATTGGCGGGAACAGGGCGGTATTTGACTCGAAGTGCTTGAAAATTGTGTTAACCGCAAGGCAGAGGTTTGGCTCACTAGCGATAACGTCTCGCTTGACCAATACTGCATTCCGCGCGCATAGTTGTGCGATGACGCACGTGACCGGCACATGCCGGACCTTTTTTTCGATTTTGATTTGTATCGGCTAGCCTTGCCCCTGGCTGGAGCCGTCGCGTCCTCCTAAAGAGTTCGTTCTTGATGCCCCAGGCCAGAGCAGGCACGAGGGGATCCCATGCCGTTGCGGCTCTATAATACGCTCACGCGCTCGAAAGATCCTTTCGCGCCAATCGATGCCGCGAATGTCCGCCTCTACGCCTGCGGTCCGACGGTGTACGACCATTTGCATATCGGCAACGGCCGCATGCTGATCGTCTTCGACATGCTGTTCCGTCTGCTCCGGCACGAGTATGGCGCGGAGCATGTCACCTATGTCCGCAACATCACCGACGTTGACGATAAGATCAACGCACGGGCGGCTGAGCGCGGCGTCGATATCCGCGTGCTGACGGACGAAATGACAGCGATCTTTCACGAGGACGTCAACGCGCTCGGCTGCTTACCACCGACGGTCGAACCGCGTGCGACCGATCATATCGCGCAGATGATCGCGATGATCGGGAAGCTGATCGCCAATGGGCATGCTTATGTCGCTGATGGACATGTGCTGTTCGATGTGCCGTCGATGCCGGCTTACGGCAAACTCTCGAAGCGGCCGCTGGACGAGATGATCGCGGGGGCGCGGGTCGAGGTCGCGCCGTACAAACGAAACCCGATGGATTTTGTCTTGTGGAAGCCTTCAAGCTCGGATGAACCGGGTTGGGAGAGCCCTTGGGGGCGCGGGCGGCCTGGCTGGCACATCGAGTGCTCAGCAATGAGCTCGCAATATCTTGGCGAGGTCTTCGACATTCATGGGGGGGGCATCGACCTGGTATTTCCGCATCACGAGAATGAACTCGCGCAAAGCTGCTCGGCCTTCGGGCATGACGTCATGGCCAATGTCTGGATGCACAACGGCCACCTTCAGGTCGAGGGCGAAAAGATGTCGAAGAGTCTGGGGAATTTCGTAACGATCCACGAACTGTTGGGGCAGTATTCTGGGACGATCATTCGCTACAATATGATGAAGACTCACTATCGCCAGCCGGCTGATTGGCGTTCAGATGAACTCGAACGAAGCCGGAGGGAGCTACTTTCGTTCTCAGATGTTATAACGAGCATGGCATCTGAAGAGCGCTACCATGAACCAGATTGGTCACTAATTGATGAGCAATTATTGTCGGCGCTCGAAGACGACCTGAATACGCCGTTGGCTTTCGCGCGACTTCATGAATTGGCCGAATCTACAAGAAAAAACGTTTATGAAGCAGCAGACACTTTCGCGGTTAGCGCCGCCTTCCTCGGGCTAAAAAATCTCGATAAGCCCAATGTTTTGAGCGATAGCTTTGTTTCCTATGTGCCCGACGATAAGATCAGTGTATATAGCGCAGCGCTCAGTGAATTGCGTTATTTTAAGAATTTTAGCTCAAACGGAATTGCATCCTCTGCAAACGAGCATCTTAGCAAAATTCGGCAACATGGACTTGATGCAAAGATAATCAAACTAGGGATCGATGCCCCCGTCTTTGACCGAGACAGGCTCGAAATAAGTTTCCCTAATGAAGGACCGCCGGAGAATCATATCAAACGCTTAATAGCTGCCCGCGAAAATGCACGCAAAAATAAAAACTGGGCTGAATCTGATCGTATCCGCGTTGAACTCGACGCAATGGGGATCGTATTAAAAGATAATAAGGACGGCACCACAACGTGGGAGCCTAAACGATGAACGCGAGCGCCTTCCCGAAACCAACGCTGCGGCCTTACCTTGCCTCGGATCTCCCGCTTCTCAGCGAAATCCGTTTTGCCGCTATCGAGGAATTGACCGTTGAGGATTATGACGAGGCGCAGAGGCGGGCCTGGGCTTCGGCGGCCGATGACGATGAGGCGTTGGCAAGCACTCTCGACAAAGGATTGACCCTCATCGCTCTGATCAGCGGCGGCCCGGTGGGATTTATCTCGCTGCAGGAGGGCGGTGTCATTGACCAGCTTTACGTCCATCCAGCAGTCGCCCGCACCGGCGTCGCGAGCGTCCTTGTGGATGCGATCGAAAAACTTGCCGCCGCGCGCGGCGCCGCAACGCTCGTGACCAATGCCAGCGATACCGCAAAACCTTTATTCGAGGCGCGCGGCTATCAGGCGGTGAATCGCAACACGATCGAGATTGATGGTATATGGCTCGGCAACACGCGGATGACAAAAACATTGCCGCAAAAACCCGCGCGGGGGCAGACATAATGCGCGAAAAACTGACACTTTTGGATACGACCTTGCGCGATGGCGCACAGATGGCGGATGTCGATTTTTCGCTCGCCGACAAACGTCATATCGCGGTGCTACTCGACGGCCTCGGGGTCGATTACATCGAGGGCGGCTATCCGGGCGCCAATCCGCTCGATACGGAGTTTTTCTCAGCGCCACCGAAGCTCACAAGCGCCCGCTTCGCGGCTTTCGGCATGACCAAAAGAGCTGGCCGTTCTGCCGCCAATGATCCGGGCATCGCGGGACTTCTCGCGGCGGGAGCCGGTGTCATCACTTTCGTGGGCAAAGCGTGGGACTATCATGTCCATGTCGCGCTCGGATGCACGCTCGAAGAAAATCTCGAAAATATAAGCCAGTCGATCGCGGCGGCGCATGGCGCGGGCCGCGAGGTGATTCTCGATTGCGAGCATTTCTTTGACGGGTTCAAGGCCAACCGCGATTACGCGCTGCACGTCGCAAAGACGGCTCACGGCGCGGGGGCGCGATGGATCGTGTTGTGCGATACCAATGGCGGAACCTTGCCGCATGAAATTGAGCGCATCGTCGGCGAGGCCGCGTTGCATGTGCCGGGCTCGCACCTTGGCATTCACGCGCATGACGACACCGGCAATGCGGTGGCAAACTCCCTTGCTGCTGTCCGGGCGGGCGCCCGGCACATCCAAGGCACGCTGAATGGGCTTGGCGAGCGCTGCGGCAACGCCAATCTCGTGTCGCTGATCCCGACGCTTTTGTTGAAGCGTGATTTTGCCGAACACTTCGAGATCGGCGTAAAGCCCGAAAAGCTGGCGACACTGACCAAGGTCAGTCACACACTCGATGAATTGCTCAATCGCGCACCCAACCGGCACGCGCCCTATGTTGGCGCTTCGGCGTTCGCGACCAAGGCGGGGATCCATGCCTCGGCGGTGATGAAGGAGCCGAAGACCTACGAACATATCGTGCCCGAAGAGGTCGGCAACAAGCGTCGACTGCTCGTGTCGGACCAGGCAGGAAAGTCGAATATCCTCGCCGAACTCGAACGGATCGGGGTTAATCTCGACAAGGGCGATCCTCGCGTTTTGCGCCTGCTCGACGAGGTTAAGCAGAAGGAAGCTCTTGGCTATGCCTATGAGGGTGCCGATGCCTCATTCGAGCTGCTTGCCCGCCGGATGCTGGGTGAAGTGCCGGACTATTTCGAGGTCGAGCGCTTTCGCGTCGATGTCGAACGCCGCCACAACGCGCAAGGCGATCTCGTCTCGGTGTCGGAGGCGGTCGTCAAGGTGGTGATCGATGGCGAGACGTTGATCTCAGCCGCCGAGGGGGAGGGTCCGGTCAATGCACTGGACCTCGCCTTGCGCAAGGATCTTGGCAAATATCAGCGTTTTATTGAAGATCTCGAACTCGTCGATTTCCGGGTCCGGATTTTTCAGGGCGGCACGGACGCGGTGACGCGTGTGCTGATCGAGTTTCGCGATGGGTCAGGCGAGAGCTGGTCGACGGTTGGCGTCTCAGCCAACATTATCGACGCCTCGTTTCAGGCGCTAACCGACGCGATCACCTACAAGCTTTTGAAATCCGGCGCGCGGTAAATTGCGGCTACCTCCTAATTCTGGTTCGAGTACTGCAGGATGAACCCATGTGGGAGGCCCCTTGGGGGGGCCGGAAACGGCGCCGCGCGGCGCACCGCCGTGAGATATGCTGTATCGAGAACCGGGTCGCCGCTGGCGCGATACAGGGCCTGATGGGTCAGATTGCCCATTTCATCCACGAAGAGGCCGATTTGTCCGATGCTGATCAAATGGCGGGCGCGGACCTCGGCCGGAAGATGCAGTTGCCGGTTGATGAGCCCCATCAGCAAGGATTCATAGCTCGCTTTTTCGCGGCCGCCGCCGATCGGCGCCGATTTGGCGGATGACCCGAAGGAATAGGACGGCGCCGGAGCCAAGGCGGCGAGTTGCTGCGCAACCGTCTTCTGGCCCTGGCCGGGTAAAGTCTTGCTGGCTGGCTGCTGTTTTGGTTTTGGCTGCGGTTTGGCGGGTGGCTCTGGCTGCGCCTTCTCGAGCGCCTCCGCATCGGGTTTGTCATCGGCGAGCTTTTGCGGCTCCGCTGGCGCCGCCGGGGCAGCGGGTTTTTCGTCAGATTTGGTGGCTGCTTTTTCCTGTTCCGGCTTGTCTTGCGCAGGTTCGGGGATCGCGAGCTTGGGTGGCGGCGCGACGCGCGGCGCCTTTGTTTCCTGGTCGGGTTCTCCCTTGTGGGTTTTGTCGTCATTGCCCGACACCGGCGCGTCATGCGCGACTTGGACGTCGTCGAGCTGCACTTTTTCCGGCGGCGGCTTTGCCTTGACGGGAGGCGGAGTCATAAGATCGGGCTTTGGCGGCGGTAGGGGTTTCGTAACCGGCTGGGTCTTTTGTTCCGGCGGCGGTTCCGGCGGCATCTGGGCGACAAGTTCAATCGGAATCTCTTCTGGGTGTGCAGGCTCGTCGGCCCTGTAGAAATCCGAGAGAAAAAGGGAGCCCACCAGCAACGCGTGGATCACCACACACACCGCGACTATTAGAGCAAACCTCTCCGCTGCCCGTTGCCGCGGCTGCACTAGGCGCTCGGCCGGGTCTGCCTTGAGGATGACATCGGGGATTTCGGGACCAGACGTCACGTTTCACCACGATCAATGGATGTTGCGAGTAACCTCGATATCATGGCTGAGGAATAATATCATTCCCGCCCGTAAAAGCGCCTGGAAACACGCCTCTAAAAGCGTGGATCGACGGTCTCCTTGCGCAGGCCGAGAAGCGCGGCCTTTGCCGCCGCGGTCTCGATCATCGGCAGAATATCCTCGATCTTTTCGGCAACAAGATAGCGAACCTCGAACGGTGATTGAATAAAACGCCGCTCGCGCATATGGGCGAAAAGCTGCAGCAACGGTTGCCAGAAACCCCCGATGTCGGCAATCACCACCGGCTTCGTGTGACGCTCAAGCTGGACCCAGGTCAATTGTTCGGCAAGTTCTTCCAAGGTGCCAATCCCGCCCGGAAGCGCGACGAAAGCGTCGGCTCGCTCAAACATCTGACGCTTGCGCTCATGCATGTCGCCAACGACAACGCATTCCTGAATTTCCGGCTGGATACCCTCCCTATTCACCAAGAAATCCGGAATGACACCCGTGACCTGGCCGCCGTTGGCAAGAACCGAACTGGCAATGGCGCTCATGAGACCGGTGGCACCGCCGCCATAGACGAGGCCAACACCATTTTGTGCTAAGGTCTGGCCAAATTTTCGCGCTGCCGCTTCATAAAGAGGATCGGCACCTTGGGCGGCGCCACAATAGACACAAATATTACGAACCAGGCGGGACCTGGTCTCCGCGACGATCTGTTTTGATGACATGGAGTGCTTGTGGCGCGGTGTCCGCCTCGGGTCAAGTAGCACCGCTAACACGCGCAGTGCGCCTCATTGCTAAGTTTGCCGGCGCAAGGCGGGGGTTATCCCTGCAACTTTGTCAAGCCGCCCTCATTTATCAGAACGGATGGCCAGTTGAATGAAATGATGCTTAGAGAGCACATGTCGCGTTCTTTTTTACCGGGCGTTTTTGCGTCCCCCACCAAGTCATCTCCGAAACTGCCGTCTGGCTCCATGCTTCGCAAGCTCTGGCCCTACATTTGGCCAACCGGGCGGCGCGACTTGATCATTCGTATCTACGTATCTCTGGCTTTGCTGCTTGCCGCGAAGATTGTCACGATCGCGGTTCCCTACTCGTTCAAATGGGCGACCGACTCGTTGACCGGCGCGGGGCGCCCGCCCCTCTTGGACGTGATCGCGGGCCCGCTGGCATTCACCCTTTTGTATGGAGGCCTGCGCATCGCAATGGCGCTCCTGACGCAAATTCGTGACGCGACTTTTGCCGATGTCGCGATGCACGCGGTACGCCGCCTGGCGCGCGATGTGTTTGCACATTTGCATTCCCTCTCGCTGCGCTTCCACCTGGAGCGCAAAACCGGTGGTCTGACTCGCGTCCTTGAACGCGGCCGCAATTCGATCGAGACAATCGTCCGCACGACGATGCTGACAGCGGTTCCGACCGTCGTCGAATTTGTTCTGATCTTGGCGGTCTTTCTTTATCAATTCGATTGGCGCTATGCCGCCGTCGTGTCCTTGATGATCCTTGCCTACATGGGTTTCACCGCCGCCGCGACCAATTGGCGGATCGCCATTAGGCGCGCGATGAATGAGAGCGACACCGATGCCAATACCAAGGCGATCGATAGCCTGCTCAATTTTGAAACCGTGAAATATTTCACCGCCGAGGAACGGGAGAAAGCGCGCTACGACAAATCCATCGCCCGCTATGAGCGGATGAGCGTCAAAACCTACACGTCGCTTGCGTGGCTCAACGCGGGACAGGCGGTTATTTTTACGTGCGGGTTGACGGCGGCGATGGCGATGAGCATCGCCGGGATCAAAAGTGGTGCCAATACGGTCGGAGATTTCGTCCTCATCAATGCGATGATGGTGCAGCTCTATCAGCCGCTGAATTTCATGGGTGTCGTCTATCGGGAAATCAGGCAGGCGACGATCGACATCGAGCTGATGTTTGCCATTCTCGGCCAGCATCCAGAGATCGACGACCGGCCAGGGGCGAAGCCGCTTGCCGTGAGGCATGGCACCCTTTCGTTCGATAATGTGTCGTTCCATTACGACCCACGCCGGGCGATCCTGGAGGATGTGAGCTTTGATGTGCCGGCCGGCAAGACCGTCGCGATTGTTGGCCATTCCGGCGCCGGGAAATCGACGCTTTCCAGGTTGATTTTCCGGTTCTACGAGCCTTCGTCGGGGCGCATCACCATCGATGGCGAGGATATTTCGAGGGTCACCCAAGCCTCGTTGCGCGCGGCGATTGGCATGGTGCCGCAAGATACGGTTCTTTTCAACGACACGATCGCCTACAATATCCGCTACGGCCGCTTCGATGCGAGCGACGCCGAGGTGCGGGAGGCGGCACGGCTGGCACGCATCGATCATTTCATCGAGCAGACTCCCGGCGGTTATGAGGCGCAAGTCGGCGAACGCGGATTGAAACTATCCGGCGGCGAGAAGCAGCGCGTCGCCATCGCCAGGACGATTTTAAAGGCGCCCCCCATTCTCGTTCTCGACGAGGCGACCTCGGCGCTCGACTCTTTCACCGAACGCGAAATTCAGGACGCGCTCGATCTCGTCGCCAAGGGCAGGACGACACTCGTGATTGCGCACAGGTTGTCGACGATCGTCAATGCCGACGAAATCATTGTGCTGGATAAGGGGAAAATCGTCGAGCGCGGCGCCCACGCCGCGCTTCTTGCGCAAAACGGATTATATGCGGCGATGTGGAAGCGCCAGAACGAAGTCCGACAAGCCGAGGAAACCTTGCGCCGAGCGGCGATCGAGGAAGGCGGCAGGCTCAGCATCAAGATCGAGACGGAAGCATCGACGGAAGAGACCGCCGACTCGGATGAGGAGGCTTCCCTGGACGAAGACCCCATGGACCCCATGATGCCCGCCGGACTATAACGCGCCAATGATTGCGCGTGGGAACGGCGTTATGACGGGAGTTTGCCGTCGGGCGTCGCCGTGTCGACGGCTTCCGGCAAATGTTGAGCCAGAAATTCGGCGAGTTTGTCGGCAGGAAGGCCCAGCTTGGTCGCGAGCTCCTTCACCTTTTCGGAGCCAAGCGCCTGACGTATCTGGTCCGTCGTGATTGGAGAATTCGGACCCAACGAAATCCAAGACTTCATGGTCTCGCCAAAACCATTCTTCTCGAATTGACTGACGATGTTTTGCAAGCCGCCTTGGTTTTCGATGAACTTGTTAAGGAGTGTAGCTCCTTCCACGCCAATGACGCCGCCCAGAATTCCGTCGAACAGACCCATGCGACCCTCCATGCGGGGACCGGCGGCATAGCTTGGCTTGCGTTCTCGGCCAGCATAAGCCCAATGATCCAATCTCGCGGCCGGACCTTGCCAGTTTGGACGCATATTGGCAAGACTGAACCGTTGCCATAAACGCCATCAGGGGCGACATTGATGCACCGGGGCGCGAAATACGTTGAAATAGTTGTGGCGGTGGCGGACAAGGGCCGGACGCTGGACACATTCTTCTCGCAATCTAGGATTGCCTTATGTCGATGATCGATTCGATCCGCAAGCAAATGACGCCCATTCACCCGGAGGGCTATATTTTTGTGGCGGGTTTTGCCATTGCCACCCTCATCCTCGGTTCGTTCTTCGGACCCTTGGGCTGGATCGGCACGATCGCGACCGGCTGGTGCGCTTATTTTTTTCGCGATCCTGTCCGGTACACGCCGCTTGACGACGCGCTTGTGGTGTCGCCGGCCGATGGCGTCGTTTCCTCCGTCGGTTATTTCACGCCGCCGCCGGAGCTTGGCCTCAGCACGGAACCGATGCAGCGGATTTCCGTTTTCATGTCGGTCTTTGATTGCCACGTGAACCGGGCTCCGATTGCCGGACGGGTGACCAAGATAGCCTATAAGCCCGGCCTGTTTCTCAATGCGGACCTCGATAAGGCGAGCGAAAACAACGAGCGAAATGGACTCGTCATTGAGGCGGAAGGTGGCCGGTTCGGTGTCGTCCAAATCGCCGGTTTTGTGGCGCGGCGGATCGTTTGTTTTGCCCGTCAGGGCGAAGCCGTTGGCGCGGGCGACCGGATTGGTCTGATCCGTTTTGGCTCGCGGGTGGACGTTTACATGCCGGGTACGGCGAGACCCTTGGTGACGATCGGCTCGAAGGCGATCGCCGGCGAAACGGCCCTCGCCGAATTGCGCTCAAATGGACCCCGCCGGAATTTTAAATCCGGCTGATTGCAATCTTTGCCTTTTTGTTGCGCGTACTTAAGCAAACCCAAAAGCGTATGTTTGAATTGCTTGCGACCTGTTCATAAACGGGACGGGGGGAAGTACCGGATGCAAAGCGGAGGGCCCCTTTTTGACAAGTCTTAATTCTTAACGGGATTTGCAAACACTCTGCTGAAAGGAGGTCGCCAGGTTACGCCGCTTTAGCGTTCCTTTACGCAAGAAGCCTCCAATTGCCAATGTCCATCGTGCGAATCAGCAAGACAACGCAATCCATGGCTTCACGCGCTCCTCGTTCCTGCTTGACTCAATTTCCCGCCGTTCCGGTCGCGGCCCGATCGTTCAACTGGCTCGCTCTGATCGCCGTTACCATCTGCTGCCATGCAACTCCCCTGCGGGCCATGGAAGACATCTTGGTCGTGACGATCGATCAGGCGCGCATCGTGAAGGTTCCTCCCGCAACTGAGACGCTGATTGTCGGGAACGCGGCGATCGCCGACTTGACGCTCTTGAAGCAGGGCGCCGCGATCGTTGTGACCGGCAAGGGTTTTGGCGAAACCAATTTCATCGCGCTTGATGGCGCGGGGGGGCCATTGGCGCAATCGCTGATCCGTGTCGTCAGCGGCAAGAATGCCTTTCTTGTGCAGCGCGGGCTGGACCGCCAATCCTATTCTTGCGCGCCGCAATGCCTGCCCACAGCCAAACTCGGGGACGATATCAAATATTTTGGCGATGTTTCGGGGCAGGTGAAGGATCACAACGCGCAAGCGACCGGCCTACAATAGAGATTATGGTTGCACCGAGCTTTCATTCGCGGGCCGCCCTCCGTGCAAGCCAGCCTGACAAACTTCATCATGTGTTAGGCTTCTGTTAGGCTTCGCGGCCCCATCCGTGAGAGTTGCTTGCGTGTCCCCCACTCAAGTACAGTAGCCTTGCTCCCTACGCGATCGGGCTCAACCCGATTTCAGAATTCTGTGACGGATTGCAAACCTCATGCTGATTCTCCTCACTCGCTCCCTTGAGGAATCCAAGCGGACAGCCGCGAGCCTAGCGCGCGAAGGACATGAGGCGGTGTTGTCGCCCGTTCTGGAGATGGTGCCCACCGGAGGGATATGGCCGGCAGGCGTCATCGACGGTGTCATCGCGACGAGCGCGCGGGCATTTGAATTGTTCTCCGCGGCAGAGGATTGGCCGTTGCCCGAGGCGCGCCGCCTGCTGCCGTTGTTCCTGGTCGGCGAACGAACGCGGGAAGTCGCCCGCGAGCGGAGCTTTGAAGGCCCGGCGCTGATCGCTCCAGACGCCAAGACCCTCGCCGCGAATATTGACGCCCTTGGCAAGGTTCCTGCCTGTTTCGTCTATCTCGCGGGACGCGATCGCAAGCCCGATCTCGAGGAGAGCCTTACCGGAGCAGGACACCGCATCGAGCCAGTCGAAGTCTATGCGGCGCAACCCGCCGAGTCCTTGAGTGATGCCGCCCTGGACCTTGCAGCGGCAGCAAAAATCGGGGCAGTCTTGCATTATTCCCGGCGCAGCACGGAAATTTTCCTTCGCCTTGCGCGGAAAGCGGCTCTCGACCTCAAGCGGCTGAATCATGTATGCATCTCGCATGACGCGGCGGCGCCGCTTTTAGATGCCAAAATTCATGAAGTGCTCATTGCCAAAACCCCGGACGAGCAGGCGATGTTCTCTATCGTCAACACCTTGGCTGGCCTTTCCGAACTCTCGCTTGGGCAAGATAAAAAACTTGGGCAAGACAAGGAATAAGATCTTCATGACCGTGGGCTTGATCGTGCTCGCGGCGTTTCCGCTTCCGGCGTCTGCGGCCGACAACATCGACATCAAGGCGGGGTTCATTCGCGCGCCGCACACGCTGGAGACCGTCTCGATCCTTGACGTTCCGGCCGCCGACGATGGTATCGCCGGTGCGAAGCTTGCCACCGAGGACAACAACACAACTGGAAGTTTTCTCGGCCAGACGTTCAGTATCGAGGATGTCTCCTTGCGGCCGGGCGATGACCCGGTGGCGGCACTCAATAGCCTTGCCGCGAAAGGCGTCTTCTTTGTTCTTGCCGACCTCCCGCCGGAGGCGCTTCTCGCGCTGGCCGGAGCGGCGAAGGATAAGGGAGTCCTGATTTTCAATACCAGCGCTCCCGAGGATTCGCTGCGTGAGGACAATTGCCGCGCCAATGTCTTTCACGTTGCGCCAAGCTACTCCATGCTCGCCGATGGGCTTGCGCAATATCTGGTGTGGAAGCAATGGAAGCGCTGGCTGCTGATGAAAGGCTCTCACCCGCAAGATGAGCTCTTTGCCGAAGCACTCCGGCATTCGGCGAAAAAATTCGGTGCCAAGATCGTCGAGGAGCGAGTCTATGAGGATACAGGGGGTGGGCGCCGCTCCGATTCGGGAAGCGTGCAGACGCAAAGGCTTGTTCCGGTGGCGACACAAAACGCACCGGCCTATGATGTCCTCGTCGCCGCCGATGAAAGCGAGGTCTTCGCGAATTATCTTCCGTTCCGAACATGGGACGCGCGCCCGGTTGCGGGTTCGGCCGGCTTAAAACCCGTGAGTTGGGATGGGACTCATGAGCAATGGGGGGCGATCCAATTGCAAAACCGCTTTATGAAGCTGGCTTCGCGGCGCATGAACGCGCGCGACAACAATGCCTGGGTGGCGATGCGGATGATCGGCGAGGCGGCCTCGCGCACGGGCTCGAACGATCCCAAAGTCATTCGCGATTATCTGACCGGGCCGGAGTTCGCCATTGCCGCCTTCAAGGGTCAAAAACAAACTTTGCGCCACTGGAACCAGCAATTACGCCAGCCCATTCTGCTTGGCGATGGACGCATGATTATCTCGATTTCGCCGCAAGAAGGATTTCTCCATCAAACTTCTGAACTCGATACCCTCGGCTTCGATCAGCCCGAAACGAAATGTAAATTGCAATGAAGTTTTCAACACATTCAGGGCTCGCCGTCGTTGCCGCCTCTCTCTTCGCGCTGGCGGTGATGACAGCTCCAGCCGTTGCATTCACGGCTTATGTTTCCAATGAAAAGGGAAATTCGATCTCCATCATCGATACCAATAAATTGGAGGTCACCAAGACCGTGCCGGTGGGTCATCGCCCGCGCGGGATTGCTCTGAACAAGGATGGCAGCGAGCTTTACATCTGCGCGGGCGATGATGATCTCATTCAGATTCTCGACACCAAGACGCTCTCGATCATTGGAACATTGCAGTCGGGGCCTGACCCTGAGCTATTGATCTTGAGCCCCGATGGCAAGCTCCTCTATATCTCGAACGAAAACGACAATATGGTCACAGCGATCGATGTTGCAACACGCAAGCCGGTGGTTGAAATTCCGGTTGGTGTTGAACCGGAGGGAATGGCGCTGAGCCCAGATGGCAAGGTGCTCGTCAACACGTCGGAAACGACGAATATGGCGCATTTGATCGATACGCAAACACGCAAAATATTCGCCAATGTCCTTGTTGACGCGAGGCCGCGCGCCGCCCAATACACACCAAACGGTGCGGAGTTATGGGTTACTTCCGAGGTCGGCGGCACGGTCAGCGTGATCGATGCGGCCAGTCCAAAGGTCAAACAGAAAATCAGTTTCGAAGTCGCGGGGCTCTCGAAAGAAGCGATCCAACCGGTAGGATTGCGATTTACGCCCGATGGCAAACTTGCATTCGTGGCGCTTGGTCCGGCCAACCGGGTTGCCGTCATCGACACCGCGACAAAAAAAGTGGAGAAATATCTGCTCGTTGGACAGCGCGTTTGGCAAATGGCATTCACCCCGGATGCCAAATATCTTTTGACCACCAATGGCGTTTCAAACGATGTTTCGGTGATCGACGTGGGGAGCCTCAAAGTGCTGAAATCGATCGCCGTCGGAGCCTTTCCCTGGGGCGTGGCGGTCGCCAACGAATGAGCCTTGGCCTGCCGGATCCGGAAGCCGCGAGCGGCGACACAAATGGCGAAATCTCCGCCGCATTGGAGGTCGCAAGCGTGAGCCATAGCTATGGTAAGCGCAAGGCACTCGACAATGTTTCCTTTCGTGTGAGGCCTGCCAGTTTTTGCGTCCTGCTCGGCCTCAACGGCGCGGGCAAAACCACGCTGTTTAGTCTTGTCACCCGCCTTTACGCGGCTCAGCGGGGCACGCTGCGAATCTTCGGGTTCGATGTGAACCACGCGCCTGGCGAAGCCCTGCGCAGGCTTGGCGTCGTGTTCCAGGCTCGGACGCTCGATCTCGATCTGACGCTCCAGCAAAATCTGTCCTATCACGCGGCACTGCACGGAATGCCAGCGCGGGAAACGCAGCGACGTGCCGAGGAGGTTCTCGGCCAAATTGGGCTGTTAGGCCGCGCGAACGATAAGGCGCGTACACTTTCTGGCGGTCAGATACGGCGGGTCGAGATTGCTCGCGCGTTGTTGCATCGCCCACGCATGCTCTTGCTTGACGAGCCGACGGTCGGATTGGATGTCAAGGCCCGCGCGGATATTCTCAAGCATGTCCGGAGCCTTGTCGCGGGGACAAACATTGGGGTGCTTTGGGCGACCCATCTGATTGATGAGATCGAGCCACCGGATGATGCTATTTTGCTACACGAAGGCAAGATTCTCGATCGCGGCAAAGCCTCGGAGATCGCCGCCCGCGCGGGTGTACAGGACATTGGCGCCGCCTTCAAAAAGCTGACCGGGATCGAAGGCGAGGGGACATCATGGGATCAGTCGTGATCGCGGAGCCGCGAGGCGAGGGCTTCGGCGCCGCTCAATATGCGCGCTGTTTCAACGGCATCGTATGGCGCGAGGCGCTGCGGTTTTGGCACCAGAGGGAGCGGTTTGTTTCCGCGCTGGTGCGGCCGCTCGTTTGGCTGTTCATCTTCGCTGCGGGATTTCGCTCGGTGCTCGGTGTGTCGATCATTCCGCCCTACGACACTTATGTGCTTTACGATGTTTATATCACGCCAGGGCTCATTGCGATGATTGAGCTTTTCAGCGGTATGCAATCCTCTCTCTCGATGGTCTATGACCGGGAGATGGGCAATATGCGCAGTCTGCTCGTAAGTCCGTTCCCGCGCTGGTTTCTGCTGACATCCAAGCTTGTGGCGGGTACCGCCGTATCCATTGTCCAGGTCTATGCGTTTCTTGCCGTTGCCTATTTCTGGGAGATCGAGCCGCCGTCGCCCTGGGGCTATCTGACCGTGCTGCCCGCGCTTATCCTTGCGGGCCTCATGCTGGGGGCTCTGGGTATGTTGCTCTCTTCGCTCATCAAGCAATTGGAGAATTTTGCGGGGGTCATGAATTTCGTCATTTTCCCGATGTTTTTCGCCTCTTCCGCGCTCTACCCCTTGTGGCGGGTCAAGGAGGGCAGCCCGTGGCTCGCCTTCTTTTGTGAACTCAATCCGTTCACCCATGCCGTCGAGCTGATCCGCTTTGCCTTTTACGAGCAGATCAATGTTCTGGCCTTGGGGGTGGTGCTTGGCGCGGGAGCTGTCTTTCTCACCGCTGCGATCGTTGCTTATGATCCCTCGCGCAGCATGCTCAAGGGGCGCGAGGGATCATAGATTTTATAACGCCTATTTCTTATTTCTTCTTACCGTCGGCACCGAACTGGGCGAGATAAGCGACAAGATTATCTTGATCGGTTTCCTTGGGAAGTCCGGCGAAAATCATTTTTGTGCCTGGAATCACGGCTTTAGGATTGGCGAGATAGGTCTTGAGCTTGGCCTCGTCCCAGGTGATTCCGGAATCCTTATTCGCATCGGAATAATTGTAATCGGCCACGGAGCCTGTCTTGCGCCCGATCAGCCCATTCAATTCGGGTCCAACGAAATTCTTGGCGCCTTCACCGATCTGATGACAGACCTTGCATTTGTGTGTGAAGATCTCTTCGCCAGCGGCGGCATCGCCCGCCAAAGCCACGCCAACGGAACCGGCCCAGGCAGCCGCGGCGGCGAGACAAACATATTTAAGCTTCATATCCGGTTTCCTTCCCTATAAGCGCGAGGGGCATTCGATCACGCTCCCGCCATCGCCCGCAACCATGGCCCAAGAACCACCTCTTTGGACCGACGCGATAAAGCATGTATCCTGAGACGATGGCAAATGACAACCCGGACCATTCTAGACCCTTGGCGTCCTTCAAAGGCAGATGGGGCTCCCTCCTGAGCCACTGTCTTGGGCAAGCGGTATTCTGTCTTGTGCTGGCAGTTTTATCGAGCACCGCCGTTCAGGCGGCGGACAGGCTTCGTCTTGCGGTGCAAAAAACCGGAACATTTGCCTGGGAGCTTTCAATCATCAAGGCGCGGGGGCTTGACAAGAAAGCCGGACTTGAGATCGAGGTGACAGAGCTTGCAGCGCCCGAAGCCTCGAAAGTCGCCCTACTGGGGGGCTCCGTAGATATCATTCTCAGCGACTGGCCTTGGGTTGCGCGGCAAAGAAATCTCGGCGGACGGCCTGTCTTTTTCCCCTATTCGACCGCTCTCGGTGCGGTCATGGTCGAAACCATTTCGCCGATCAAGGCTCTCACTGATTTGCAAGGCAAAAAAATCGCGGTCGCGGGCGGTCCCTTGGACAAAAGCTGGTTGTTGCTCCAGGCCTTTGCACGAGAGCAGCACTTCGATATCGCCTCCGAGGCAACCGTCATCTATGGCGCCCCTCCCTTGCTCTACCAGAAAGCCGTGAATGGTGAGGCAGACGCCACATTGAACTACTGGACCTTTTGCGTGGCGCTCGAATCGCGCGGGTTCCGGCGGCTCATTGACATGGAGGAGATCGAAAAGCGGCTTGGCGCCAAGGGGCCGGTCGCCATGGTCGGCTACGTCTTTGACGAAGGCTTTGCTGGAACCCACGCCGATGCGCTCGCCCGTTTCCTGAAGATCGCCGGCGAAGCAAGGGAGATTCTCGCACATTCGGACGCGGATTGGGACAAAATCGCGCGGCAAGCTGGAATTGAAGGAAGCGCACAACTCGCGCTCTACCGGCAAACCTATATCGATGGCATACCCCGGCGCAGGGTCGAAGAGGAAGCCGCCGACGCGCGAATTCTCTATCGCGCCCTCGTCACGGCAGGCGGCGCGGATCTCGCCGGTCCGGCAAAGGAACTTGATGAGAAGACTTACTATAAGGGTGGTACCGGCGTGGCGCCCGGGGCGAATTAAAGCCCTATTGATCCGGCTTATGCCGCTGCTCCTTTTGCTGGCTGCTTGGCAAATGGGTTCGCGCTTCGCTTTGCCCGGCACGCTGCCGCCCCCGCTTGCCGTCGTGTCGGTCATCGCCACCGAGGCGTGGTCAGGCGCCCTGTTTTTGAACTTCGGGATCACGCTTGCCCGCGTCGCGGCGTCTTTTGCCCTCGCGATGGTGTTCGGGACCGCACTCGGCGTGGCCATGGGCAGCAACAAGACGATTGACCGCTTGTTCGATCCTATAGTGATCGTACTCTTGAACCTCCCAGCGCTCGTCGTTATCGTCCTCGCCTATATTTGGATCGGGCTGACTGAGACAGCGGCAATTGGAGCCGTGGCTCTCAACAAATTGCCAAATACGGCGGTCACTTTGCGCGAAGGTGCTCGTGCCCGTGACAAAAACCTCGATGAAATGGCCGAGCTCTTTGGCTTATCTTGGGGCACGAAAGCAAGAGAAGTCGTCTTGCCACAACTTGCGCCTTACATCGCGGCGGCGATGCGCTCGGGTCTTTCGCTCGTGTGGAAAATTGTCCTTGTCGTCGAATTGATCGGCCGTTCGAACGGTGTCGGTTTCGAGATCGGCATCGCGTTCCAGCTGTTCGATGTGACACGGCTCTTGGCTTACGCATTGCCCTTTGTCGGGCTCATGCTGGCGATCGAAACACTCGTTGTGCAACCGTTCGAACAGCATGTCTCGCGCTGGCGGCGGCCGCATGGAGCTTGAGGTTTTCATTTCCCGGAAGACGCTGCAAACAGCGTACGGGCAAACGCGCGACATCTTGCGCGATGTCGCCTTCACTTTGCGGCAAGGTGAGGTCTGTGCCCTGTTGGGCCCGTCTGGTTGCGGTAAGACAACGCTTTTGCGGATTGTCGCGAAGATCGACACCGCTTTCGAAGGCCGGCTTGTCTTACCCTCCCGGAATAAGATCGGCATGGTTTTCCAGGAACCAAGGCTGTTGCCGTGGCGGAGCGTCGCGCAAAACCTACGCCTTGTTGGAACATCAAGCGAGAGCGAACTCGCCGAGATCGTCGCGGCCTTGCACCTTTCCAAACATCTCGACCATTTCCCCAGCGAATTATCGCTTGGGCTCGCCCGCCGCGTGGCGATCGCCCGGGCGTTCGCGGTCAAACCCGATCTTCTCCTCCTCGATGAGCCTTTCGTCTCGCTCGATGCCGCGCTCGCGGCGCGGCTGCGCGAAGAGCTGCTGGCGCTCGTTTTGAAGCGCAAGGCGACCACCCTCATCGTTACCCATGATGTCGAGGAGGCGATCGCGGTCGCCGACCGGATCATTGTCTTGTCCCCGGCGCCGGGACGGCTTGTCGCCGACCGGACAATCGAGGCGCCGCGCGGCGCCATGACAGGCGCGCGAGCCGCGAAAATGAAAGAAACGATTCGAGCTCTTATGACGAATGGGGTTCATTGTTAGGCGCAATCACCATGAATTACAAACAGGATGTATTCACGCACCAGTACAACATCGTAGATTGTTTCATCTACCACCTGACCTATTATAGGACCCTCTGCAAGGGCTACACGGAACGTCGGTTACACAATAGATTTTGGCACATGACTATCGAAGCCCATTTGTTTGCCGCCACGATAAACTGGTGCATGGTGTTCGGTTCTGATGGTTGCAATCCAACGCACTGGAAACAATTATCTAAAAAGCAATCAAAAGAGCTTATTCAGAGCTTCCGTGATGGGCTGTTCCAGGAGCTTAATTTGGATAAGGCAGCCTGGGAAAAGTACTGGAAAAGCTTCAAAGATTTTCAAGACAATTTCGTAGCACACCGTGAGTTAAATTTTTCCAGGCCGGTACCAAATTTTGATACGGCGATCGATGTTGCGTATTTCTATGACAAGTGGGTAAGAAAGATCATCTCTCCAGATACTCTTAACGAGCCATCTTTGGAGCAATTCACCATATTGCAGGAGGAGTTGGTAACTCCATTCGTGGATAAGTTGCTCAGAGTCACAGAATAACCAGCCTGATGGGAACGTTTGATGTAACGGTTCTAGAGCAAATCGCACTCGAAGATTTGCGGAACGGGGACGCTGTGAACGCGCACATCGACGAGGCGAAAGAAGCGCTCACGCGGGTTTTCGGCTTTACAGAATTCCGTCCTGGACAAGAGGAAATTCTCAAAGCCGTGTTCGCCGGCGAACATATCCTCGCAGTGATGCCGACCGGGGCTGGTAAGTCGCTTCTCTACCAATTGCCGGCGATCGTGCGCAGGGGGCTGACGGTCGTCGTGTCGCCGCTAATCGCCCTGATGCGCGATCAGGTGCAGCAGCTGCAAGCGCGCGGGATTGCCGCCGCCGCGCTAAATTCCTCGAACAGCGGGGAAGATAATTCGGAGATCGAGGCGGGCCTCCGGCGCCGCCGCTATCGCATCCTTTATGTCGCGCCAGAGCGACTCGCGCGTGCGGATACAGCAGAGTTGCTCCGTGCGGCGGGAGCCGATGTGTTCGCCATCGACGAGGCGCATTGCGTCTCGCAATGGGGGCACGATTTCCGGCCTGAATATCTTAGCCTTGCCGAAGTGGCGCGGGCGATCGGTCACGTGCAGCTCATCGCGGTCACGGCGACCGCCGATGAGCCGACCCGTGCCGACATCGTCAAAAAACTCTTTGCCGTTCCTCCACAAATTTTCGTGCGCTCCTTCGACAGACCAAACTTGCATCTTTCGATGGCGCGTAAGACCGATGCCACGCGGCAAATCGAATCGATGATCGCGCGTCATAAAGGCCACAGCGGCATTATCTATTGCAACTCGCGCAAGGGTGTCGAGAAGCTCGCGGAGTACCTCGGCCAGAAAGGTGTTCTAGCACTCGCCTATCACGCCGGCCTTGAAGCTGGAATGAGATCGGCGCGCCAGGATGAATTCCTGCGTCATGAGGGCGTCGTCATCGTCGCCACCATTGCCTTCGGCATGGGGATCGACAAACCCGACGTCCGTTTTGTCTGCCACGCTGATTTACCGCAGAGCATCGAAGCCTATTATCAGGAAATCGGCCGCGCCGGGCGCGACGGCTTGCCGGCGGAAACGCTTACCTTATTCAGCGACGCCGATATCAGGCTCCGCGAGCAGCAAATTTCCGCAAGCGTGGCGCCGCGAGACCGCAAGCTGATCGAGAAACGCAAGCTCAATGCTTTGATTGCCTTATGCGAAACCCCGCATTGCCGCCGTCAGACCCTGCTCGCGGCTTTTGGCGAGACATCGAAGCCTTGCGGTAATTGCGATATTTGCGATGGCAAATGGCCGCGCTTCAACGGAGCCATAGCAGCGCAGAAAATCATGTCCGCCATTCACCGGACATCGGGACGATTTTTCCCTGGTCACCTTGCCAATCTTCTTGTTGGGCACGCAAGTGATGCGATCCGGCGGCACGGTCATGATTTGCTGCCGACCTTCGGCGTTGGCAAGGAGTTCAATCCGGCCGAATGGCGAAGCATTTTTTATCAGCTTCACGCAGCGAAGCTGATCGCGCAAGACCCTGAAGATCGCGATCGTTGGATCATTACGAAAGATGGACGTGCCGTGCTCTCGGGCGAGGCGCCTTTGAGCTTGCGCGGAGATATTCGCTTGCCGAGCGGGCGCAAAGTGGCCGTGCGGCGCAGTTTGCAAGAGATCGTGGTTGCGCAGGCCAAGGATCCTGCGTTACCGCGCCAAGCGTTCGAGCCCGCCAAAACAGATAGCGATGTGGTGCGCCTGACCGCCAAGGAAAATCGCTTGCTTGCCGCCCTCAAAGCCAAGCGCCTTGAAGTTGCGCGGGAGCAAAAGCTGCCCGCCTTTATCATTTTTCATGACAAAGTTTTGATCGAAATGGCGCGAGCGCGCCCCAAAACCCGCGAAGATATGCTTGCCATTCCGGGAATTGGGCCGGACAAGGCTGTTCGTTACGCCGCGATCTTCCTTTCTCTCATCGCAGTCCATAGCGACGAGTCATGAGCATCTCAATGTTTCAAGCAAGTCCCTGGCGAGCGCCACGTATGATGCTTCGTGCTGGCGTGCTCGTTGCGGCATATCTTGTCGTTCCTTTTGCCTCGCAAGCCGAACAGCCACTGCCGCCGCCGATCATCTCGCAAGGCGCGCGATTTCTGCCGGTCCTGGCCAGCCATGGCATGGTTGCCGCGCAGGAAGCGAAGGCAGCGAAAATCGGCGTCGATATACTCCGGCGCGGGGGCAATGCGATCGACGCGGCGGTCGCAACCGGGCTGGCGCTCGCCGTAACCTTGCCGCGCGCCGGAAACCTTGGCGGCGGCGGTTTCATGCTCGTCTATCTTGCCAAGGAGCGAAAAAGCGTCGTCATCGATTATCGTGAAGCCGCACCGGCCGATACCCCGCGTGACGTGTTCCTCAATGCGGAGGGCGAGGCAGTGGCTTCGCGATCGCGCGACAGCGGGCTTGCCGTGGGCGTGCCTGGAACCGTCGCTGGCCTGTCGCTCGCATTGCGCAACTATGGCTCGGGAAAATTCTCGCTCGCCAAGCTTGCCGCCCCCGCCGTCGCGCTCGCCCGCTCCGGCATTGACGTCGAGGATGATCTCGCTGATTCGCTGCCCAATGTTCAATCCCGCTTGAAACGCTGGCCGTCGTCGGCCCGGATTTTCCTTCATGCGGATGGAAGCCCGCTGACGCGCGGAGACAGGCTCGTTCAATCCGATCTGGCCTCCGTTCTGGAAGCCATCGGGCGCGACGGCGAGCGTGCCTTCTACGAAGGGCCTGTGGCGGAGAAAATCATCGCCAGCGTGCGCGCGACGGGCGGCAAGATGACGCTGGACGATCTCAAATCCTACCGCGCAGTCGAACGGGAGCCCGTGCATGGCACCTATCGCGGCTACGAGATCGCCTCCGTGCCGCCGCCCTCGTCGGGCGGGGTGCATATCATCGAACTTCTCAATTTGCTCGAAGGGTTTCCGCTCGCCAGGCAAGGCGCCAATTCGGCTGCGACCATTCATCTGTTGGCCGAAGCCATGAAATTGGCCTACGCCGACCGGGCCGAATATCTCGGCGATCCCGATCAGGTTAAAATTCCCGTCGGCGGCTTGATTTCGAAAGCCTATGCGGAAAAATTGCGGGCGCAGATTTCGACGGCGCGCGCGCGGCCCGCGGCGGATATTAAACCACGCGATCCGGCTCCTTATGAAAGCGACCAGACGACGCATTTTTCAATCGTGGATAGCGATGGCAATGCGGTGGCGAATACCTACACCTTGAATTTTTCCTATGGCGTCGGCCTCGTCGCCGAGGGAACGGGCGTTCTCCTCAACAATGAGCTGGATGATTTCGCCGCCAAGCCAGGGGTGCCAAATGCCTTTGGTCTGGTTGGCGGTGCCGCCAATGCGCCCGCCCCCCGCAAACGGCCACTGTCATCGATGGCGCCGACGATGCTCTTTCGCGACGGCGAACTCGAATTGGTGACGGGCTCGCCGGGCGGGTCGCGGATCATCACGATCGTCACGGAAATCATCCTCGACATTATTGATTTTGGCATGAATCTCGCCGAGGCGACCGAGGCGGTGCGCATTCATCATCAGGGATTGCCGGATGAATTGCAGGCCGAACGCGGTTTAAACCGCGATACGATCCGGTTGCTCGAAGCCCTGGGGCATAAGGTCGTGGTCCATGACGCCTGGGGTTCGGCCCAAAGCATTCTTCGCGCCAACGGCGTGCTGATGGGCGCGGCCGATACCAGGCAACGCGGCACTTTGGCGGCGGGATATTGATGGTTCGCGAGACCGCCGTCAGCCGGCCCGCGCCAATTTCCGGTCCCCGCGCGCGGCGCGTCCGAGCACGGCGGTCACGATAATTGCGACCGCAATGTTGACAGCGAGCGCGAGCAGGCCAGAATAGAGCGTAATGCTCGCTGAGCCGGCATGCAGCGAATGCAGCGGCTTGAAATTATCCAGCCAGACAAGCCAGCTGCCGCATAAGATACCGGCAGCCCATCCAAGCAGTAAGCCGTAAGCCCGGAACCAGCCCGTATAGAGGCCGAAAATTACCGAGGGAAAGATTTGCAAAATCCAGATACCGCCCAGCAATTGCAGATCGAGGGCGAACTGCGTTGGCAGAAACAAAATCACCAGGAGCGCACCGGCCTTGACGGCGAGCGAAGCGATCTTCGCGACTGCCGCCTCCCCGGCATGGGTGACGCCGGGATTGATATAGGCTTTCCAAAAATTGCGGGTGAAGAGGTTGGCGGCGCCGATGCTCATGATCGCCGCGGGGACCAGGGCGCCGATCGCGATCGCCGCGAAAGCGAAACCGGCGAACCATCCCGGAAAGAGGATTTTAAAGAGCAGCGGCACAACTTCATTGTTGTTCGTAAGCTTCAAACCCGCCGCGTGGCCCATCAAACCCATCAAGGCGACGAGCGCCAGCACGATCGAATAGGCGGGGAGAAGGATCGCGTTCTTGCGAATGGTATCGGCGCTCCGGCATGCCAAGATGCCTGTCAAGGCGTGCGGATACATGAAAAGAGCCAGCGCCGAACCGAGCGCGACGCTCACATAGGGCGCGTATTGTGCGGGGGCGAGCAAGAGCCCGCCCGAGCCTTTTGCCTTGAACGCGGCGCCGGCGGCCTCGAAAACGGCGCCATAGCCGCCAAGCTTGTAGGGAACCAGCAAGACCGCGGCGAGCACCACGATATAGATCATCGTATCCTTGACGAAGGCGATGAGCGCCGGCGCCCGCAGGCCGGAGGAATAGGTATAAAGCGCGAGAATTAGAAACGCGGCGACGAGAGGGAGTTCTCCCTTGATCCCGAGAGCTTCGATCACCGCCTCCATACCCACCAGTTGCAACGCGATATAAGGCATCGTCGCGATGACGCCGGTCAGTGCCACGGCGAGTTCGAGCGGGCGGCACCCATAGCGGCCGTAAACGACATCGCCGGCGGTCACATAATTGTTGTCCTTCGCGACTTTCCACAGCAGCGGCATGACCGCGAACACGAATGGATAGACAAGGATCGTGTAGGGCACGGCGAAGAATCCATAGGCGCCCACCGCATAGACGAGCGCCGGCACCGCGATCATGGTGTAGGCCGTGTAGATGTCGCCGCCGATCAGGAACCAGGTGATCCAGGTGCCGAACTGGCGGCCCCCAAGGCCCCATTCGTCGAGATGCGCAAGGGTCTTCGGACGCCGCCAATGCGCCGCCGCGAAACCCAAGACCGTGACGAGGGCGAAAAAGAAAACGAAGACGGCGAGCGCGGCCCAGTCGATGTTAGCTGTCATCGCGGGTCTTCCGGTAGACGATATATGTCAAAAAGGATGTGATCGGCACCCAAAGCAACTGATACCAGTAGAAAAAAGGGAAACCAGACAGTTCGGGGGCGGTACGGTTATAGAAGGGCACCCAAGCCACGGCGGCGAGAGGGACGAGAAGGAGCAGCCAGACCAGGCGCATGGCGGTAAATTTCCTAGCGAAATCTTCTAAGAACACTATTCGACGACTATCTTATAGCGCTCCCCGCGTTGCAAGGTCTCGCCGCGCGTCAGACTGTTGATCAGCAGAAAATAGTCGAGGGGCCGGTCTGGCATGGCCATCCGCGCGGCGAATGTTTCGGCACTATCGCCGGGCTTGGCCGTGCCGATCGCAATCCGCAAAGGCCGAACGGCTTTCACTTCGTCGGCGGAAACACGATGAAAGGACTCGATCGAAGAACGGAAGCGTGTCTTGGCATCGTCCGTCAACACGCGTGTGGCGAAGATTAGTCGGTAGATACGCTCCGGTTCGAAGCGGATGACCGCGAGAAGAAAACTCCATTCGCCAGCGCTCGCTGTGGCGGTCGCCGCCGGCATGCCGTTGATTTCCGTGGTCTCGATGGAACTGTCATTCAGTCCGTCGATCCAGCCGCTGGCAATATAGGCTTTAAGCGATGTCGATTGCGGCACGCTAACGCTATCGACACGCAGAGCCTCGGCGCCCCCGGCCTTAATGCCTAGCAAGGCTTGGGAGGCGTTTTCGAGGACGAACCCTTCGGGAGCGATAAGCGCAAACCCGAGCCGGCCATGCAAGAACTTGTTGCCGCGAATTGCGCCTTCGGCGGGATCGTCGCCAAAGGTCATGCCGTCGATGGCGGCAAGATAGGGAGCCCGGTCGGTCTTGCCAATACCCGGAGCGCCAATCTGCCGCGCAGCGTTGATGGCTTGCGCGACCCGGTCAGGTGTCGAGGGATGTGTCGCCAGAATATCTGGCTTCCCGGCGCTCGCGTATTGGCTCATCAGGGAGCCGCGAAGCGCGGCGGAACGGCCAAGCGCGGCGAGGAAGCGGGCGGCTCCATAAGGATCGAATCCCGCCTTCGCGCTAACCCTTATGCCGATTTGATCGGCTTCGAGTTCCTGCTGACGGGAAAAGCTGGCGATCGTGCGCTGCGCCAGTGCCTCGACCTCTTGGCTCTTCTGCTTGCTTTGAACGACACTCGCGGCCTGGCTGATCACCGCCGCGCGTTTTTCCTCTTCCTCCCGCTGCCGTGCATGTTTCGCGGTGATGTGGGCGATTTCATGCGCCATCACGGCGGCGACCTCCGAAGCGTCGCTGGCAAGCGCGAGAAGGCCTCTCGTTACATAGACATTGCCCGGCGGCAGCGCGAAGGCATTGACTGTCGGTGAATTCAGGATCGTGATGCGATAGGGTTCAGCCGCGCCCTCGTCCGCCTTGGCGAGCTTTTCCAGAATGTTGTTAAGATAAGTTTCGGCTTGCGGATATTTATATTCGCCGTCGAACAAGGCGATCATACGCCGGTGCTCCACCGATGTTTTCTCATCGACGGCGGGGGAGCGGGGCGGCGGCACCGGTGCCGCCGCGTTGAAAGGTGTGCTGTCTTGCGGTTCCATTGACGCGCAGGCGGCAAGCATGAGCGCGGTGACCAGCATGGCCGTTAGGGGTGCTCCAAAGCCGCGCCGGAACCTGGTATCTGCTCGCCTCGAACGGGCGATGGTCCCCAAAAAACCCATTTGCAGGCGCCCTATCTCGGTGCCGGGGTGCGGGACGGTACCGCTTCAACGTTGGGCTGGCTTTCGATCACCTCGATCTCATCGGGATCTGAAATCTCGATTTGTGGCCCAAAGCGGCCATCAAGCAGCCCACGCACGCGGACGTTACGCCCATTGAAGGCGGCGATACTTGCATAACTCTCTTCAAACGCTTTGCCGCTTTGCTGGAAAACCGCGGCTGAAAAATCCCAGCCCGGACGTGGCCCAAAATAGAGCATGATACGCGGTCTCCGGTCGGCGATTGCGGTGATGCGGCCCTCGACAATCACCGCCGTGCCAAATTTCTCGGCGAAGGACGGGTGATCTGTGGCAGCGATGACCGCATAATACGGATCCGCCCAAAGGCCAAGGGCGGCTCCTCGCGCGGCGGCTTCTGCGGCAAGCAGGGATGCTTTGCAGGCATGAGTCGCCGGGCCGGGTTCATAACGGGCGAGGCCGGCATCAAGAAGCGCTTCCCCGACCGGCAATAACGGATCGTCTTGCCTCTCGCTTACGTCTTGACGGGGAGCAAACACAAAGGCTGGCAGGCGTCCCCAGCGATCGAGACCTGGCTCAATTGGCTGAAAGGCGATGTCTTGTCCGACCAGCCATTGGGCGAGCCGGTCGCGCGACAATATGTCGAGTTCACTGTTTTCTGGTGTCGGATGGGGCGGTTCGACGCCTGCGATTTTGAGCCGGATCCTGTCCGTGAGGGTCAATTCGAGCCGCTCATTTACCGATGCGACCTTGCCGCGGCGGTTTCCTGAGTTGGGGCAAAGTCCCGGACCTGCCTGTGCGAAGTCCGGCGGCGTGAGGACGGCCATAATGACGAAAATAAAAATTGCGTTGTAAAGTGCAATACTAAGCAAGACGCGGCATCGCGAGAAGGATTTTTCTGCAAATCCGCCGCAATGCCGGCCAGCAGCGCAATTTTTTTGCTCCACGCCAAAAACCACCCAAGAATTCATCGTCATAGCTCCGCAAGGATGGCACATTTAACCGAATTCCCGGCAGATCCTAAACTCAAAGAAATCCCATTCGTGATCGCGAGTGATCTGACGTAAATACCCTCATAATGAGTGCCTTCTTGCCATCCCTGCCAGGATCAAGCGCGACGCTAAAGCAATAACACGATTAATTTATTAGCATGCATTAGTAAAAGCCTCAAAATATAGCAAATAACATAATACATAACATTCTAAGATTACGTTTTTGGCCTCAATTTTATGATTTTCCTATATTATTTACTGTAATTATTTCAGGAACCAACTTGTGGCCTTTTTACGTGTCGGAGAAGCCAATCAAGCGCCTGCCGGTGGAGGGCAAAAGCAGAGACGCCCTAAGTCTCTGTATGAACCTACCCCTAAGGGTAGGTTATACCTATTCACTCAGGCTGTATATGCTCCTGCCCAGCAGTATGTTGTCCCGTCTCAAGGGGGGTTCTAAACATGCGATGGGATAAACTGGTCGTTCATTGGCGTCGGCGATTGCAATTGCTCCGGTCATAATTTGAGTGGACGCAAGGTTTTCAGCTGGGGCATGACCAGCCTTAATCCTCAACAGCAAAGAGGCAAATGACATGAGCTTAGTAACTGGAACTGCGCGTACCGGCGAGGCTGCGGCCGTCGCCGAGACGCCGCTTCTCGACGGGAGATTGTCCGTTATCGGCACGCTCGCGATCTGCACCTTCTATGTCGGCGTGCGCATCTATGAGCAAGTTTTTGGCTGGTACGCCGGGCTCGATTCCTTCGCGCCCGAGTTCACCACCTACTGGATGACCATCCTCTACATCGAGGAACCGGTCGAATTGATCTCCTTCCTCGCCCTCGTGGGCTGGATGTGGAAGACCCGCGACAGGGACATCGCAAGTGTCCAGCCGCGCGTCGAAATGCAGCGCATCTTCACTCTGCTCGAGTGGATCCTCATTTATGGCGTCGCGATTTACTGGGGCGCCAGCTACTTCACCGAGCAGGACGGCACCTGGCACATGACCGTCATCCGTGACACCGACTTCACCCCGAGCCATATCATCGAGTTCTATATGAGCTATCCGATGTATATCGTCGTCGGCGTGGGCGGCTTCATGTATGCGCGGACCCGGCTCCCGACCTTCGCGCTCAAGGGCTGGTCGGTTGCTTACGTTCTGCTGTTCGTCGGCCCGTTCATGATCTTCCCGAACGTCGGGCTCAATGAATGGGGCCACACCTTCTGGTTCATGGAGGAACTGTTTGTTGCTCCGCTGCACTGGATGTTTGTGTTCTTTGGCTGGTTCTCGCTTGCGGTGTTCGGCGTTGCCCTGCAGATCCTCGGCCGCGTTGGCGAGCTCTGCAAAGGCTACGAAGACCTGCTCGGTGTCGAACCGGCGGAATAAACTAAGCGCTCGTGTTGAGGACCCCCTTGGTCTGACCGCGAAGCGTTCAGCCCAATAGGCTGCGGCCACGACCCGGATTTGAGCTTTTCCGGGGAGTGGCCGTGCCCGGGCTGGAAATAATTTCTATGCCAACTGTAATTTACTCCGCTAATCCGGCGATACGGTCCGGGGGGAGTAACTGGGAGGATAGTATGCTACGAGATAAATCATTTAAGGCCGGGCCTGGTCCGGTGACCGAATCGATCCCGGCATCGCCGGGAATCGAAGGCGGCGCCGGCTCAAACCCGCCCGTCGCCGCTCCTAACGTAGGCGCGATGGGTGCGGTATCGGGTTCGCCGTTTACGTCCCGCGCAGAAGCCGCGCAGGCCGTCAAGTCCGCCGATCTGCTGCTCGTGATCGCTCTGTTTCTGATCATGATCGGCGGCTACCATGTGCATTTCATGCTCACGGCAGGCGACTGGGACTTCTGGATCGATTGGAAAGACCGGCGCTTCTGGCCGACCGTGCTCCCAATCATGCTCATCACCTTCGTGGCCGCCGCCCAGTATTTCTTCTGGGAAAATTTCCGGCTGCCGTTTGGCGCGACCTTCGTCTGTCTCGCCCTGCTCGTCGGCGAATGGATTGATCGTTATGTCAGCTTCTGGGGTTGGACCTTCTTCCCGATCACTCTTTGCTGGCCGACCTCGATCATTCCAATGGCGCTGTATATCGACATTGTGTTGCTGTTGAGCAAGAGCTTCATTGTCACCGCGATTGTCGGATCGATGGGCTTCTCGCTGCTCATGTACTCGAACAATTGGGTAATCCTGGCTCCCTTCCATCAGGCAAGCGAGCAATATGGAAACCTGATGAGCTTGGCCGACATCATCGGCTTCCACTATGTTCGTACCTCGATGCCGGAATACATCAGAATTATCGAACGCGGCACGATGCGTACATTCGGTAAGGACGTCGTCGGTGTGTCGTCGTTCTTCTCCGGGTTCGTTTCGATCATCGTGTATTTCGTGTGGTGGTACGTCGGTAAGATGTTCTCCACTGTGAAATATATGGCGAAAATCTAACCCGCCGCCGCACGGTCCCGAAGGGGACTTGAGGTCGATTTTCTGAGAACTAATAAATGGCACGGCTTTGCCGTGTGGGGAGTTAACAATGAAAACAACTATGTTTGATCTACTGGCGCGGCACGCGAAGCGCCAAGCGGGGAGGCTTTGGGCCCTCGGTTTGGCTGCCGGACTCGCCGTGACGATGGTAGCCACTGGCCCGGCCGACGCCCATGGCGAGAAATCGCAAGCGGCGTTCCTCCGGATGCGGACGTTGAACTGGTATGATTTGAAATGGTCGAAGACCAGCGTTCAGGTCAACGAAGAGTATGAAATCACCGGCAAGCTTCACATCATGAACGCTTGGCCGGCGGCGGTCCGGATTCCGGAGCGCGCGTTTGTTAACACCGGGCAGCCCGGCGCCGTCGCTAACCGCGAAGGTGTTTGGGTCGGCGGAACGTTTACGCCTCGTTCGATGATGCTTAAGGTTGGTGAAACCTACGAGTTCCGGGTCCTTCTCAGAGCCCGGCGCCCTGGCCACTGGCATACTCACGTCCAATTGAGCGTCGAGACCGGCGGCCCGATTCCTGGACCGGGTCAATATATCGACATCAAGGGCAATTTTAACGACTTCACCGATCCGGTGAAATTGTTGAATGGCACCACGGTCGATATCGAGACCTACCAGCTGGGCCGCATTTATCTGTGGCATCTCCTTTGGGCCGTCGCCGCCGTTGCGTGGATGGCCTATTGGTTCAGCAAGCGTGGCTTGATCGGCCGCTTCGTCGCGGTCGCATCCGGACAGGCGGAAGATGTGATCATCACGCCTCAGGAGCGCATCGTCGGGGCAGTCAGCCTCGCCGCGGTTCTTGGTACGGTTATCATCTTCTATGCAATCACGGCGAGCAGCTATCCGAATACGATTCCGCTGCAGGCTGGTGATTTCCACAATATCCAGGCTCTCGCGGGTGAAGTAGACTCGGGACCGCTTAAGATCAAATATTTGGGTGGATCCTATAAGGTGCCAGGCCGTGAGTTGGTGGCCAATTTCAAGATCACCAACGAAGGCAAGGAACCGGTCCGGATCGGCGAATTCAATACCGCTGGTCTTCGCTTCTTGAACCCTGATGTTTTCACCACCAAGGTCGACTACCCAGACTATCTGTTGGCGGAACGCGGTCTGACGCTGAGCGATAACTCTCCGATTCAGCCCGGCGAAACCAAGGATATCACCGTCACCGTTCAGGATGCGCGGTGGGATACGGAACGTCTTTCGGGTCTTGCCTATGACGTCGATAGCTCGTTTGCTGGCGTGTTGTTCTTCTACACGTCAAGTGGAACGCGGTATCCGATGGAAGTCGGCGGCCCAGTCATTCCGACCTTCTTGCCCGTCTAATACTTATCAAAATACAGGCCTGTTAAAGGTCGCACATGAAGCATAAATTTCCCCCGTTGGAGCGGTAGCGCCAGCGGGGGAAATCATTTAGGGAGGTCACCTATACATGCTTATTCGAGGCTTAGCCGCGTGGCTGCTTGCCACAGTATTGCTCACCTCGGCCGCGTACGCTCATGGCGGGGTGGGCATGCAGGACAATAGATGCGTGTTGCGGATTGGTCCGGATTTGATGTTTTTCACCGGATATCAGCCGCAAAATTCCCGGGAAGAGTTTTGCGATGATGTTCCAAACGCCGGACAAGTCGTAGTTGCGTTGGACATGCAAGAAACCGAGCTCCGCGAGATGCTCACGGAGATCCGTATCATCCGGGATGATGGAACCCATACACGGATGAACGGTCTGCCGTTTTTGACGGATGCCGAACTCGCGAGTCCCGAGGTTCTCGAGCCTGTTACCATCACCTATTTACCGCCCAAAAAATATCCGACGGGCACGCTGACCTTCGAGCATACCTTTCCAGTGAAGGGAAAATTCATCGGCATCGTGACGGTGGAAAATCAGCATGGTCAGAAATACGTTTCACAGTTTCCCTTCGCGGTGGGCGTTCCGCTTGGCAAGAGCTTGGCACTTTATGGGTTGCTGATCGCGGGGCTGCTCGGCGTGGTTTATGGACTGTGGAACTATGGCAGGAAGCCAAGGTCCCCTGCATCTCCGGAAAAACCCGCGTGATGAAGAGCTGCCGGAGTTTATTTTTCTTGGGCTGCGCGGCGTGAATAGCACGAAACGCGGGTATTCAAAAACCTTGTGCTACGCCGCAGGCCGCAGAGTTATCGCCGATCCAATCCTTCCTGGCCTGTTGTCGAATAGGCGAGGATTAGGACTATTGCAGCCGCTTTTGTACCTTAACCCTTGAGTCAAATCATGAAGCTAAACCTGCCGTTGCCGATTCAAAAGGTTGTAGGCCTAATGAATTGGAAGCTCGGTCCCGAAGTGCTTCCAAAATCGCCGGTCCTCTTGGCTGGGAGTCTGTGCGCCTTCGCGGTGGCGATGTTTTTGCGCCAGATGATGGATTATTCCGTGGCTCGCTCGGCTGCGAGCAGCATCGGTGCCGTGGCGGTGCTGAGTGCCGCCGCTTTCATCGGCGCGAGTGTTTCCGGATACCGGGAACGGCTGACGCAGACTCTCTGTGCGCTCGCCTTGACAGGTGCCGTGGTCGTTTTTGTCACGGCATTGCTACGCTTCTTGCTGGTCGTATCCCTGGTCTTCGCGGATACTTCGGAACAAGGGCTCCCCTATGTCAATGTCATGGAACTGGCCAACTTTCTGCTGTTCCCGCTTTTCGTATGGAATGTTTTCGTCTTTGCCGCGCTGTTCCGGCGGTCCTTTCGCCCGAGCGTTCCGGTTTCCTTCGCAATCGCAATACCGTTGGTGATGATCGTCGATTTTTTCGTGCCGATCGCCTTCCGGTCCCTGTGATTTGCGGGAAGACGCCGGGCATTACCCGATTAACATGGGACCTGGGCTTACAAAGGCTCACTTAGCATCGCGTCAACCTGTGGCGCAGCTGCTTTCGCGACTTGACGATTGTTGCAGCGCGGGGCGTCCAGTTCGAGGAATGA
The DNA here is from genome assembly GCF_029855125.1 of Methylocapsa sp. D3K7. Lineage (GTDB taxonomy): Bacteria > Pseudomonadota > Alphaproteobacteria > Rhizobiales > Beijerinckiaceae > Methylocapsa. The sequence goes on along the minus strand of NZ_CP123229.1, from coordinate 2,092,487 downwards.
ATGACTATCAGGAAAATCGCCTATCAAGGCGAACCAGGCGCCAATTCGCATATAGCTTGCGGCAATGTCTATCCAGATTGGCAACCCTTACCCTGCGCGACGTTCGAGGACGCGCTCGCGGCGATCGCCGATGGGTCGGCCGCCCTTGGCATGATTCCAATCGAAAATTCGATTGCTGGCAGAGTGGCTGACATCCACCATCTTTTGCCAGGTTCGGGCCTTTACATCGTTGGGGAATATTTTCTGCCGATCCATTTTCAACTGCTTGGTATCAAGGGCACGCAACATGAAGCCGTGACCTCAGTTTATAGCCATGTGCACGCGCTTGGCCAGTGCCGCAAATTCATCCGCGAACATGGGTTTGCCGCGCATGTGTCTGCCGACACGGCCGGGTCGGCGCGGGAGGTCGCGGAATGGGGAGATTTCCGCCGTGCGGCGATTGCGACGGACCTTGCCGCCAAAATCTATAACCTCGATGTCCTTGCCGCCAATATCGAGGATGAATCGCACAATACGACGCGCTTCGTTGTGCTTTCGAAAACACCGCGATGGGCGCCTCTTGCCAACGGGCCGGTTGTGACGAGTTTCGTCTTCCGAGTCCGCAATGTCCCGGCCGCGCTTTATAAGGCCCTTGGGGGCTTCGCCACCAACAGCGTCAATATGACGAAGCTGGAAAGCTATATGGTGGAAGGGGAATTCACCGCAACGCAATTTTTGGCGGATGTAGAAGCCCATCCCGAAGAGCCGCCGCTCGCGCGTGCCTTGGAGGAGTTGGCCTTTTTTTGCAAGGAGCTAAAGATTCTTGGCGTTTATCCGGCGCACACCTACCGGATCGAAAGCCAAGCGCGCGAGAACGGAAATCCAGACTCGCCTTCACCGGCTGTGGTGTAGCCGCTGAAACAGAAAGAAAATAAGCACCGCGATAAACACTCCGGCGCCCAATATCGCTCCGGTATGTTCCAAATCATGGGTGATCTGATGGATGTCGGTGACATGGGTACCCAGATAAAATCCCGCCAATGTCCACACCACAACCCAAAGAGCTCCTCCAAGCGCGTTGAAGACCAGGAATCGTTTCCAATCCATTTTCAACATGCCCGCCACGATGCCGTTCAGCTGACGTAGGACATTGACGAATCGTGCAAAAGCGACCGTGAAAGGACCGTACCGGATAAAAAATGCTTCGACCCGGTTAAGGCGATCCGCATTGATGCCGATCTTTGCTCCGTAGCGCAGGACGAGTGTGCGGCCAAGCCGCTGTCCAATCACATACCCAATATTGTCTCCAAGCACCGCTCCCATCCATGCCGACAGCATGAGAAGTGGCAGCGACAGTTCTCCGCGTCCCGCGAGTACTGAGGCAAGCACAAGCAGGGACTCGCCCGGCAGGGGAAGGCCCAGAGACTCGCCTGTCAATATGATCAAGACCGCGATGGCGCCCCACTCGCGGACAAAGGGTTCCAGATCTCCAAGAAAATGCGCGATCCCGGCCATCACGGCCTTTCCGCGCCTGCCGGTATTCGGGGCGGCTTTATCAATCGTTTTCCTCCTATTGTCCGGGCGACGTCTGGATAGGCAACGCTGCCTTGATGCTTGCGGCAACATGCTCTGCGAGGATGCGACTGCCTGCTTCAAAGAAATGGACATCTTGCGGAATTTGAAATCGATCAGCAGACTGCACGGCTACGGAATAAAGATCATCGATCAGCACACCATTGTCTCGCATCACGTCTAGAGCGGTTTGATTGTAAAGAGCCACATCTTCCGGTGCGCGGTTTCTCTCGCCAGCAGGAACGGGTGTCGTTGTCGCGAATATCAGCGTGGCGTTGGTCTGCTTAAGCCGCTTGACGATGTTATCGAGATTCGCGCGATACGACTCCAATGAAATCCAATGGGGGCCTTTGTTGATAGGAACCATTTTTTGCGTTCCTGGAGCCGCGTTTTCTTGCTGGACATGTTCCAAATCATGCAGGCCGGCGTTGAAATGAATGACAGCCCATTTGGTTTGGCCAAGCCAGCGGTCGAGATTCTCGCGTATCGTGAGGGTGCTGCTGCAATTTTCCATGGGCCGCATCACATTCACGATGCCCTCCAGCCGCAGTTTTACAAGCAAAGTATAAGATACTGAGATGCTATCGCCGATAATAAGCGCGAATGGCAGTTTGGGTTGAACAGGGACGGCATTGATGGCCAATTCAATATTGCGTCTCTCCTCCATCTCGCGTTCATCATGCAAATAGGACAGAATGTAACGATAGGAGCTATACCCGCCCGCCGCGAGCGCCATCGCGAGACCAAGAACGAAGACGGATCGGCGCATTGCGGTCTTTCTGGATTTGCTGCCAGATCGGGCCATGTTGCACGTTGCGGATGAAACGCGGCCGTAACTATTTTATATGGGAAATTTACCGTACGACCACGGCGGCACTTTGTTTCCGGTGAGACCACGACGCCGCAAACTGCGGCGAAACACCGTGCTCTGGTGGCCTCAGCTTTTCGCGGTCGTGGACAAGCGCAGCGCCTCGACGCCTGGCAGCCGCTTGCCCTCCAGCCATTCGAGAAAAGCGCCGCCGGCTGTCGAAACGTAGGTGAAGTCCTGCGTCGCCCCGGCTTGGTTCAAGGCCGCGATGGTGTCGCCGCCGCCCGCGATGGTATCCAACGCACCGACCTTGGTGAGCTGCGCTGCGACCTTGGCGATCGAGAGGGTCCCGGTGTGGAAAGGCGGAACCTCGAACGCGCCGACGGGGCCGTTCCAAACGAGCGTCCGCGCTGAAGCGAGAAGGCCGACGACCTGCGAGATGGTGCGCGGCCCGATGTCGAGGATCATTTCTTCCTCGCCGATCGCATCGATGTCGACAACTTTGGTGCGCGCATTGGCTTCGAACCTTGTCGCGACGACGGCGTCGATGGGCAGTACGAGTTTGCAATTGGCGCCTTCGGCATCGGCGATCAGCTGGCGTGCGATGTCGGCGAATTTTTTTTCACAAAGCGATTTGCCGATCTGTTTGCCGTTCGCCTCAAGGAAAGTGTTGGCCATGCCACCGCCGACGAACAAATACTCGACTCGCCGCATGAGATTGCCGAGCAACTCGAATTTGGTCGAGACCTTGGCGCCACCGACAATCGCCGCAAGTGGCCGCTTGGGGTCCGCCAGCATGCTGGTGAGCATTTCAAGCTCGTGCTGCATCGAGCGTCCAGCATAGGCTGGGAGCTTATGCGCCAAGCCCTCCGTCGAGGCGTGTGCGCGATGCGCTGTGGAAAACGCATCATTGACGTAAATGTCGCCAAGCTCCGCCAGGGCCTCGACAAAGGCCGGATCGTTCTTGGTCTCGGCGGCGTGAAAGCGCGTATTTTCGAGCAACAGAATATCGCCGTCCTGCATCGCTTCAACGGCGCTCTTCGCCACCCCGCCGATGCAGTTGGAGGCAAAGGCGACGTAGCGTCCGAGCTGGCGTTCGATCTCGACCGCGACGGGCTTCAGCGAATTCTTCGCATCGGGTCCGTTCTTGGGCCGGCCAAGATGCGACAGGAGAATGACCTTCCCCTTTTTTTCCGAAATCTCCTGGATGTTGACGATGATCCGTTCGATACGCGTGGTATCGGAAATCCTCGAATCATCCATGGGGACATTGAGGTCGGCGCGAACCAACACCCTTTTGCCTGCGACATCCACATCATCAAGGGTCCGGAACACAGACAACGGTGCCGACCTTGTCATAGGAGCTTCCCCATCGCCACGGCGACATCGACCATGCGATGCGAGAATCCCCATTCATTATCATACCAGGACATTACGCGCACGAGTGTGTCTCCCATCACCTTAGTCTGATCCATGTGGAAGATGGACGAATGCGGATCATGATTGAAATCCGAGGATACATTCGGGCTGTCCGTGAAGGTGAGAACACCCTTCAATTGCTGTTCCGATGCGCATCTGACAGCGTCCTTGATTTCATCAGGCGTTGTCTTGCGCTTGGCGACGAATTTGAAATCGACGACGGAGACATTAGGGGTCGGCACGCGGATCGCCGCGCCATCGAGCTTGCCATTCAGTTCGGGCAAGACGAGGCCGACGGCGCGCGCGGCGCCGGTCGTTGTCGGGATCATCGAAAGCGCGGCGGCGCGAGCACGATAGAGGTCCTTGTGCATCGTATCGAGCGTCGGCTGATCGCCGGTATAGGAATGGATGGTCGTCATGAAACCGGTCTCGATACCGATGGCATCATTGAGAACCTTGGCCACCGGCGCCAGGCAATTCGTCGTACAGGAGGCATTGGAGACGATCAGATGATCCTTGGTCAGCTTGTCGTGATTGACCCCAAAGACGACCGTCAAATCGGCGTTGTCGCCTGGCGCCGAAATGAGAACGCGCTTGGCGCCCGCCTTCAGATGCGCGGCGGCCTTGTCCCTTGACGTGAAGAGCCCGGTGCATTCGAGGGCGATATCGATATTGAGCTCTTTATGGGGCAATTCATGCGGATCGCGGATCGCGGTCACCTTGATCGGCCCGGTTCCACAATCAATCGAATCCTTGGTGACCGTGACGGTGCCGGGAAACCGGCCATGCACGGAATCGTACCGCAGCAAATGAGCGTTGGTCTCGACAGGCCCGAGATCGTTGATCGCGACAATCTGGATGTCCGTGCGGTGCGATTCAGCGATCGCGCGCAAAACATTCCGGCCGATACGTCCAAATCCGTTGATAGCGACTCTAATCGCCATATCATCTCCTTCTCGACGGTTGGACCAGCGGCGACCGCTGCTGCCCCGCCACTTGAGTTATTGCTTTGCGGAAAACAGCCGTCAACCGTTACAACGCCGCACTGCGGCTTCGGCGACGGCTTCCGGGGTGATTTTGAAATATTGGTAAAGGTCCTTGTAGGGCGCACTGGCGCCAAAACCGCTCATGCCGATAAAAATACCGTCGTCGCCAATAATGGCATCCCAGCCTTCCCGGACGGCGGCTTCCACGGCGATGCGGATTGGAGCGCTGCCGATTATAGCTTGGCGGGTATCGGCGTCTTTCGCCAAGAAAAGTTCCATGCAGGGGACGGATACGACCCGCGTGGCAATTCCCTGTCCGGCCAAAATTTTACGTGCATCGAGCGCCAGCGAGACTTCCGAGCCAGAGGCGAAGATGGACACTTTCGCTTCGCCAATGTCCGCAGGGATGATTTCATAAGCGCCCGCGGCGGACAAATTCTCTGATGTGAAGGTGTCCCTTATGCGGGGAAGATTTTGTCTCGTGAGGGCGAGGATGGAGGGGGTCCGCTTCGTTTCCAGCGCGAGCTGCCAGCATTCGAGTGTCTCCGTCTGGTCGGCGGGACGAAAAACCAGCATATTGGGAATCGCGCGCAGCGCCGCCAAGTGCTCGACGGGCTGATGGGTCGGCCCATCCTCGCCAAGACCAATCGAATCATGCGTGAAGACCTCGATCGCATGTATCCCCATCAGCGCGGAAAGGCGAAGGGCTGGCCTGCAGTAATCGCTAAACGTCAGAAAGGACGCGCCGGAGGGAATGAACCCGCCATGCAGGGCGATGCCATTGACGGCGGCCGCCATGCCGTGCTCGCGCACCCCCCAATGGATATAGCGCCCGGCATAGGACGAGGGTCCGATCTCTGGCGTCGCCGCGACCTTGGTGTTGTTCGAGGGTGTCAGATCGGCCGAGCCGGTGATGAGTTCAGGGACAGCTTTCGCCAGAACTTCGAGAATGGCTTGGGAACCCTTGCGGGTGGCGACTGCGGCGGGGTCCGCGGCAAGCTTGCGCTTCAAATCTTCCACGGTCTCGCCAAAAGTGGCGGGGAGGTCGCCGCGCCAGCGGCGCTCGAGTTCCCCCCGGCTGTCCGCCGGCAAGGTTTGCAATGCCGCGAGCCAAGCTTTGCGGGATGCCCGGCCGCGTTTGCCAGCCTTGCGCCAGGCGGCCAAGATCGGGTCCGGGATCACGAAAGGCTCATAGGGCCAATTGAGATTGCGCCGGGCTCCGGCAATCTCCTCGGCTCCCGGCGCATCGCTGTGTGCCTTGGAGGTGCCCGCGCGCGTCGGCAGGCCAAAGCCGATGATCGTCTTGCAAGCGATCAAGGTCGGCAAGTCCGACTTCTGCGCTTTACGGATCGCGCGCAGAATCGCGGCCGGGTCATGCCCGTCGATGCGGACGGCGTTCCAGTTGCAGGCCTGGAACCGCTTCACCTGATCGACGGAATCGGCCAGCGACAAGGGACCGTCGATCGAGACGTGATTTTCGTCATGAAAGACGATCAGCCGGTTCAACTTGAGATGGCCTGCGATCGCGATGGCTTCCTGGCTGATGCCCTCCATCAAATCCCCGTCGGAGACAAGGACATAGGTGTGGTGATTGACGATATCGCCAAACTCGGCATTCAGCATGCGTTCGGCGAGCGCCATGCCAACCGAGGTCGCAAGGCCTTGGCCAAGCGGTCCCGTGGTCGTCTCGACGCCTCGGGTATGATGGTATTCGGGGTGGCCCGGCGTTATCGATCCTAGCTGACGGAAGTGTTGCAGCTGATCGACGGTCATGCTGGGTTCGCCGGTCAGATAGAGCAGGGCGTAAAGCAACATCGAGCCGTGTCCGGCGGACAGAACAAAACGGTCCCGGTCCGGCCAGTCAGTGGCGCCGGCGTCATATTTCAGCACCTTGGTGAACAGCACGGTGGCGATATCGGCGGCGCCCATAGGTAGGCCGGGATGCCCGGATTTTGCTTTCTCCACCGCGTCCATGGCGAGCGCGCGAATGGCATTGGCCATTTCGTCATGGGTGACGGCTGTTGGGGTTGCGCTCGGAGCTGTCAATCTGTCACCATTTGAAAAATTGCGGGTCGAGCTGGGACGCTGCCGCCGGCAATCGCTGAAACGCTTGTGTCAAAGCTTCGCCTGTGTTCTTTCTGTCGAATGGGCGGTTTCGGCACGGTTTTGCCGCATCTTGTACCATAATGGCCGGGGAGGGCGGCCATCTCCGGCCGCATGCACTTAGCGCGCGGCGGCCCATTTGTCGACCGGCGGGGCTTGTTTCGAATTTTCCTTTTCCACGCGAAGGCAAAATCTGAGCGTGGAGGAGAGGGCCAATTTCCGGCGCCGCCGGCTTGAGGCATAATCATGCTTCGATCATTCAACGATAAGGGCGCTCGCATGCAAGACGCCGCCGCGACAAGCAAACCGCCGGACCGCCTCGACGCCGCGCTGAGACGTCTTGCCGCCGCCCTTGATAAGCTCGAAGCGGCGGGTGAACGGCGGGCCAAAGCGGATTTGGCGCGCGGCAATCTCGAGGAAGAGCTTGCCGTTCTCCAAGACGACCGCGCGCGGCTCGCCGTCGAACTTGACGGCGCGATCGCGCGGTCGAAATCTTTGGAAGCCGCAAATGAAGAAGTTGGCCGCCGGCTGCATCGTGCGAGTGCTGAAATCAGAGCGGTTCTGTCCGGGGCTGCCGCTCGCGAGGCGTAAGGCGGCCCCTTTTGCGGACCAAAACCGGTGTGAGAGAGCAAAATGGCGCAATTGGCGATCACAATCGCGGGTAAGGTTTACCGGGTGGCCTGCGACGAAGGGGAGGAAGCCCGGCTTGGCGACCTCGCGCAATTGGTCGATGCCAAGATTTCCGGGATGCGGACGCGTTTCGGCGAAATCGGCGACCAGCGCCTGACCATTATGGCGGCGATCACCCTCGCGGATGAATGGTCGGAAGTGAACGATCGCGTCCGCGAGCTCGAAGCTGAAATCGCGCGGCTTAAAGGGCACCCGGCCGCCGCCCCGGAATGGGCGGAGAAAGTCGCGGTTTCGCTTGGCGATGCCGCGCAGCGGATCGAGCGGGTCGTCCAGGAATTGAACGATTCGAGCAGGGAGTAACAGGCCAAGCGGCAGCCAGGCTATGGCCTGAACGGCACGCCGGCAGCCCATTGAATTCGGGATGGGAAACTTTCCGGGTTTGGCGTAGTTTTGAGAATAAACGCGATGACCATTTTGGATATGAGTTCAGAGGATTGCCAGTTGCGCGCTGAAGAAGAGCGTATTCTCTCTTCCTTCACCCAGCGTCTGATCGAAATAGCCGCGGTTTCGGCCGCGGAGGGCGCGGGCACATCCATCACCGGTGCGCTGAATACGATGCGCTTGCCAGCGGTCAGCCTTGACCGGCTTGGATTTGTCATCGACGTGAACAGCGCGGCGCGCGCAATTTTCGACAATAATATCAAGATCAGGGACGGACGCCTTTTTATCCGCGAAGTTGAAGCCCGGGCACTGCTGAAGGCATCGCTGGATGCATCCTGCGATCGCTTTAAATTCGTTTCTGTAATGGCTGAGCCGATCATCGTTCAGCGGCGTGACAAATTGCCGGTCATTTTGCGTGTCTGGCCGCTCGACGGTCTCGCTCACGAGCATGACGTCCGACGGATGGTAACACTGAATGCATTGGGGCCAAAACCCGGGCCTCCTCCGGCGATTCTTGCCAAGACATTCCAGTTTAACGGTCCAGAGTCCAAGCTTGCCAGCGTGTTGGCGCGCGGCGCCCCTCTACAAACAGCTGCCCGGGAACTGCAAATTCCGTGGCAGACAGCGCGCAACCAGCTGAAATCCGTTTTTGCCAAGACCCAGACCCATAGCCAAAGTGAACTCGTCGCCTTGCTGATGCAGGTCAAGTGACAGCTTCATTGCTAGGAACAAAGTCGCGGCCAAGGCGTTTTCCTTCGGTCAAGCCGCACGAAACCCCGCTGGCGAGCGTTTGAAATAAGTTCCACTTGATTCCTCTTGGCGTTTTATAATTGTGGCGTAATAATCACATTTATGACGAATTTTCGCCGCGTCGTATTCAGCGGCGCCATCTATGGTAGATTATAGTTATGATGGGTTTCATCCCGCTCAATACTGTATCACGGCCCGGCGGTTTCTACCGCCCTCGCCGGACGCGCAATGTGCAGGATATAATGCTGGTACAAATATTAAGTATCTGAGAGTCATATGCGGTTATTTTCAAGATATTTTTTGTTATTTCTGATAAAGATTATAACAACGAAGCATTTATACTTATATTTCGAAAGAGCAAAATGAAAAAGTAATAGCAACAAAACAGGTAGGGAACTTGAACATGACTGTCATTTTAGAACCTGCCGCCTTTCGGCGCGCGTCAAAGAGGCGTGAAACAGATTGCGTTACCTCCAATGAGTTGATTTCAGAACCTAGCGTCGCGCTCGTCACGGGAGGCGCGGTTATGGGAATTGATAACCAGGTGCATATTGATCTTGACTGCGCACATACGGTCCTGACGGCGGAACAAGCGAGGCAATTCGCCACCAAACTCAAGCGAATCGCTGCTGCGATGGATCCCTTTGCTGGCCGCAATCGCATCCGGTAATTCCCGAGATCGTTGCTTGACGTTAGGCTTCCCGGCATAGCTTCGGCCAGGCAGCCGTCACACGGGCGGCGCATGGGAACCGCTCTTGGCAGGAGAACCGGGCGTAATGGATTCGGTGGAGCAATTGCTGGGCGCACGCCGCCGCGTCATCGCGGCCCATGGACACGAATTTGAGGTCTTCGAGGCTGGGGAAGGCGGCAAGCTGGCGCTGCTGCTGCATGGGTTTCCGCAACATGCGGTAAGCTGGCGCCATCAAGTGCCTTATCTTGCCGGGCTCGGTTACAGAGTATGGGCCGTCAATCAACGCGGCTATGGCGGCACGAGCCGTCCGCGAAGGCGCGAGGATTACGCGCTGGATCGGCTGACGGAAGACGTCGCCGGGCTGATCGACGCGGCGGGGGCTTTCTCCGTAACGCTGATCGGTCATGACTGGGGCGCGTTCGTTGCCTGGATATTCGCCATCCGCCGCATCAGGCTGCTCGAGCGGCTTGTCATTATCAATGTGCCGCATCCCTTATGCTTCCGTCGCGAATTGAAGACATGGGCCCAGCGCCGCAAGTCTTGGTATATCGGTTTTTTCCAGCTGCCGGTGCTGCCCGAGTTGCTGCTCGCGGCAGGGGAAGGGCGCCTGCTTGCCGCCACGATGCGTCACGATGCGCGCAATCCCGAGGCTTTTTCAAACGAGGTGCTCGATGTCTATCGCACCAATGTGAGCGCGCCTGGCGCCGCGACAGCGATGCTGAACTGGTATCGCGCGGCGGGGCGGGATGTCATGGCCGCGACGGATCTTGACGCGCTGATCGAGACGCCAACTCTGGTCATCTGGGGCGAGGAGGACGTCGCGCTTGGTCTCCCATGCCTCGATGGGACCGATCTCTACGTCCGCGATCTGCGCATTGAACGGCTGCCCAATGTCTCGCATTGGGCGCAGGAGGACGCGCCGCAGGAAGTGAACCGCGTGCTCGAGGAGTTTTTGTGAGGGATATCCTCGGCTCTTGCGGAGAGCCGTGAAGCCTTTAAGATCGCCATCCTTATATGACGAGGGAACGGGATGCCTTACGGAAAAACTCCGCTTGTCTTGGTGGTTTTGGTGTTGGGGCTGAGCAAAACACCTGCGATCGCAGAGACCCCTGAAAGTCATGTTTGTCCGGCCGCGAAGACTGGCCAAAGCGTCCCCTTCGACAACACCACTATAACTTTCGATAGCGTTCCAATCCCGGTTTCCAAAGACGCAACTCAGCTCATTTATTGTGTAAAATTCGCGACGGCGGCACACGATTATCTCGTGGATTGGAATGGCGTCAATCTCCGCGGCGTGTTCACCAGGGGTGGATATTTATCGACGTCGCTCACGATCGCGGGCGAGCCAGTTGTTGGCGCGTCGGTCGCCTATATCGGCGCCAACCGGACCGATTTTTCATTGGGAATTCTCAAGCAACAGACGGTGAAGGACGCCGTTGAAAAACTTGCATTGAGGCTTTTCAATTGGGCCTCTTCGTTTCATGGATCTGTTTCAACAGTTGCGAGCGCTCAGCCTGAATCGTTGCGGCGGAAAAAATTGCAGCCGGTCGATTTGGAATTTTCCAGTCAGCAATCGGAAGACGGAATGGTAACGCTCCGTTTCGTCAACCACGCAGGCGAAAACCGGTCTCGAATCGGTTTTTCACCGCCGGCTGAGCTTGCTCGACAAAATGATAGCATCCCCAAAAATGTCACGCTGACCACCGAACGGGGAGAGTTGCATTATAAGGTGGATCCCGCGAGCGCCGTGCACAAGCTTGTCCCCCTCACTCTGCGCAATTCCGATTATCAGGAAATTGCAACTGTTCCTGTGATTTTGGTCGTCGATACGGAACGGGAATGATGCTCAGCGCACTCAAATGGTTTGGACTGCTTCCCGCGGCCGGCGGTCTTCTCGGCCAGCTCTTCGATTTGGAATTCATGAAGACGCTGGACTTGCTGCACGGATTCGGAGGAGTGACGCCGCATATCGTTGGAATCTTCTGCTTTGGACTGGCGCGGCTCGCCGCCGCAAATCAGAACAAGCAGCTATCTGCTGCCGACGCCGATCGCAGCCGGACCGTTTGGGGTTGGTCGGCACTTGTTCTCTTTGTCCTGTTTCTTGGTTTGGTGTCCGTCACGCTTCCCGAAGATCTTTCCCCGTCTCTCATAGAATGGCGCTGGCGGCTTGCTGCCGTGCTCTACATTTTATTTTATGCCGCATTGGGCAAATCCGAGCCTCCACTTTAAGCGTTTGGAATGCAGAGTCCTGCAGCGGTCAAAGGATGCCGATGGCCAAACTTACATAGCTTTTGCGCAATCCCACGCATTCCAAGCTGCCCGCTGTAAGACTCCAACTGCACAAACGCCCTGCCAATCGTACCAAAACGTTTCACGTGAAACGTTTTGGTACGATTGGGCCGCAAAATCGGACAAACGATCAGCCTTCCTCCGCACTCCGGCCTTCTCCTGCTTCCCAAAGCGCTTCCAATCCCACGCGATAGGTGGTGTAGGTGAGCCTCATCCCAAAATCGTCTTTCAGCTTGCGGTTGGAGGCGCGTTTGTTCTCCGCGTAAAAACTCCGCGCCATTGGGGAGAGATCCGCTGTTTCGAGATCTTGCGCGGGCGGCGGATCGATGCTCATCAACATCGCCGCGTAGGTGATCACATCCTGAGGCGGCGCCGGAGCGTCATCGCTGACATTATAAATATCGCCGGGACCGTCATGCGCCACCACGGCGTCGATCACCCGCCTTATGTCCTCGACATGGATGCGGTTAAAAACCTGACCGCGCTTGACGACGCGCTTGGCAGTGCCCGCCTTCAAATTGAGGAGAACGTTGCGGCCGGGGCCGTAGATTCCCGCAAGCCGTAGAATATAGACTTTCTTGCCTTGTGCCTTGCCGAGCGCGGTCCAGGATCTTTCGGCCTGCACCCGCGTCACCGAGCGCTCGGAAAGGGGCGCCGGGGTCATGCTTTCATCGACCCATTCGCCGTGCCGGTCGCCATAGACGCCGATGGTCGAGAGATAGATGATCGTTTGCGGGCGTCTGGACGAAGCGATGCGGTGGCCAAACCGTGCGAGCACGGGATCAGCCGAGGCGCCCGGCGGAATCGAGACGAGGATTACATCGGCGCCCGCGACCCGCTCCGCGATGGCGGGATCTTCATGTTCGGGCCCGAACACGAATGTTTCAATCTGTTCGCTCGCCAGCTCCCCGGCTTTCGCTGGACCGCGCACGGTGCCCGCGATGGCATCGAAGGAATGTCCCGAGCGGGCGATGAAGTAGCGTGCGCAATAGCCAAGACCGAATGCGAAAAGCTTCATGAAGGATGGCCTTGGTTCACGTCGTTCGCACCCGCTGACAGAGTCCGCCCGCCACTCTCCGCCGCCCATTCGGCTTCGACGGCGGCATCCGTTTCGGCGGGGCGCCAGCGCCGTTCAAATTCGCCGAAACTGCTGGCCTCGACGAGCCGGGCCAGCGCCCAGACCGCCATCGCCCGCACAAGCGCCGAAGCGCTTTCGAGCTTCGCCGCGATCAGCGGAATGAGCGCCGGATCGCCGCTATTGCCCGCCGCGATCAAGACGTTGCGGGTGAAACGGAAAAAACCGATTCGTTTGACCGGACTTCCCGCAAAAAGAACCCGAAAGGCGGCATCGTCAAGGCGCAGCAAGCTGGCGAGCGATGGCGCGCACAGGTCTTCGCGCGCTTGCAGCTTGGTTTCCCGCGCCAAAACCGCATATTTGTTCCAAGGACAGACGGCGAGACAGTCGTCACAGCCGAAAACGCGGTTGCCGATAAGCTGCCGGAATTCGCGGCCGATATGTCCCTTATGCTCAATCGTCAGATAGGAAATGCAGCGGCGCGCATCGAGGACATAGGGGCGCGAAAAGGCTTTTGTCGGACAAATATCGAGGCAGGCCTGGCACGTGCCGCAATGATCGGTTTCCGGGGAGTCGGGCGGGAGCGGCAAATTGGTGAAAATCGAGCCCAGAAACAGCCAGGAGCCAAAGTCCCGCGACACGAGATTGGAGTGCTTGCCGGCCCAGCCGAGGCCTGCCGCTTGGGCCAGCGGCTTTTCCATGACCGGCGCGGTATCGACAAAAACCTTGAGTTCGGCCCCCTTAGCCTCCGCCGCGAGCCACGCGCCGAGCAGTTTCAGACGGCCCTTGATGAGGTCGTGATAGTCGCGATGGCGCGCGTAAACGGAGATATTCGCGGCGGACTTTTGTGCCAGCCCGGCCAGCGGATCGGCGTTTGGGCCGTAGTTCATACCGAGCAGGATAATGCTCTTACTTTCTGGCCAAAGCGTACGCGGATCGGATCGCCGCTGTTGCTTGGATGACAGCCAGTCCATCTCTCCTGCCGCGCCGGAGGCAAGCCAAGCGGCAAGCTGTTGCGGCGCTTGCGGAATGGCGCCTGGATGAGTGATGCGGCAGATGTCGAAGCCGAGATTTTGTGCTTTTTCCCGCAGCCGGCTTGTGAAATCCGCGTCTAAAAATCGAGATCCGCGTAAACCGGGCTCGGAGAAATCCCCGGCAGCCGGTCGGCCAGCAGGGAGCGGAAGGCTGGCCGTGATTTTATCCGTGCGTACCAGGTCTTTGCCGTCTCGTTCTCGTCCCATGGCACATCGCCCAGGAAATCCACGCAGGAGAGCTGCGCCGCGGCGGCAAGATCGGCATGCGATAGCCGGTCCCCGGCGAGCCAATTCCGGTGGCTCGCCAAATAGCCGATATAGCGCAGGTGGGTGCGGATATTGGACCGCGCGGCACGCACGAGTTCCATGTCCGGCCCGCCGCCGCCCTGCTCGCGCGGCATGAACCGCTTATAGACCTTTTCCGTGACGAGCCAATTGGTCACTTCCTGGAAGAATTTTTGGCAAAACCAGTCGGACACGCGGCGCACCTCGGCGCGCGAGGCGGGATCGTCCGGCAAAAGCCGGCCCCGGCCCAAGGCGAGGCCCCGCGTCTCGTCGAAATATTCGGCGATCGGGCCAGGGCCCGAAAGGACCAGTCCCGAGGGTTCCACCAGAACCGGCGTCTGCCCGGACGGATCAAGGAGCAGGAAATCCCGCCGGCGCTCGTAGGGCTTTTCCTCGATGAGTTCCGGGGTGATCGCATATTCACCGAGGAGCAGGCGGACGAAACGCGACTGCGGGCAAAGGGGATGATGATAAAGCGTGATCATTCGGCTTCTTGTGCGGGAGCAATCGAAACGATCGGGACGGGCAATCCAGTACCAATGGGGTTGCCCCATCAGTGCGGCGCGGTTTGGGCCGCTCAAGCAGACATCCCAACTTAAGGTAAACAATTTGTAAACGGCATGCGCGCCCCAGCGGCCGTGCCGGATCGGGAACGGCTTGAACGGAACTGCCTGGCCGCGTATGGAGTGCCTGAAGTCCGGGGGTGGCCCGGGCATCGACAGGAGGAAATTTTGGGCTTCCAAAGGCATGCCGAACCCGATCCCGCCGCCGCACGCGACGCCTGGGCCAAAGCCATCGAGGCGAACGTGCCTCACCTACGCCAACACGCGATTGTGGCGGTGCTGGCGGCCTCGTCTGGCTGGATCGACACGGGCGTTGATCTGCGGGAGGGCGAGGAGGCGAGCCTGTTTTCAGTGGGCGTAGTCTGGCTCGCGAAGGAACTCGGCATCGGTTTCGATGCCGGTATGGCCCTCTGGTATCGCATTGGCGAGGGGACCATCGCGAAGTCGATCAGCACGACAACCAGCTTCAAGGCAGAACGCGCGGGACGCTTGATGCTGATCGCCAAGCCGCCGGGCGAATGGCTCGACGAGACCGGCCTCTTTGAACCCGGCTATCCCCATACGGGAGCGAGCGGGGCGTTGACCGTCGCGGTGCTGGTTTGGTCTGCCTCTGCAAGGGAGGGATTGGCAAAGCTGCGGGGCGCGGACGAGAGCGGCTTCGCGGCCCGCGAGATTGCAAGGCTCAATGTGCGAGTCCCGCCGGTTCCCGGCTGGCGGCATCTATGGCGCCTTGGCGAAAGTCAGATTTTCCGGGCCGACTCGGGAGACCAGCAACCGCCGCGGATTTGCTGTCAAACGGCGCGCGACGTCGGCATCCTGCAGTATCCGGTCGATGCCGTGCTCGATCGCTCGACGCAGCTTGCCTGGGCATGGCGGGCGGATGAATTGCCCTCGAAAGTGCGCGAGGACTCGCTGCCGACGCATGATTATTTCTCGATCGCGGTGGAATTCGATAATGGCCGCGATCTCACCTATATGTGGAGCGCCGCCCTGCCGGAGGGCAAGGTGTTTCAATGTCCGTTGCCATGGTGGGACAAGCGGGAGACGCATCAAGTGGTGCGCTCCGATTTGGCCAAGCTGGGTGCATGGCTCGAAGAAAAACAGACCATTCTCGATGATTACGAACGGGCGATTGGCGGGGAGCTGCCCAAGCGCATCGTCGCGGTATGGCTCATCGCGGTCAGCGCTTTTCAAAAAGGCAAGGGCCGTTGCAGTTTTGCGCGGATACGGCTGAAGAGTTCCAAGGGGGAGGTTTGGATCGGTCCGTGACATTGACGGGCCATCGGGACCCGAAAGGCAAGATGCGCTTAGCCCGTGAGGTTTTGAGCTCTTGCAATCGTACCAAATTGTTTCACGTGAAACGTTTTGGTACGATTGAAGCTGAAAACCTTACAAGCCTGCATCCTTGAATCTGCCTTCAGGCGTGTGCGAACGCTCACAAATTTGGTCCTATTGGATGAATGGTTTCACGAGGCGGTTTTCTTGGACGATGTCTTGAGTGCTCCGGTTTCCACCTATGTGTTGATTGAGGCGCTGAGCATTGCGAGTCTGGCGGCCGTCTCCTATGTCTCGACCAATTTGGACAATCTCATTCTTCTCTCGGCCTATGGCGTGAAGCCCGGCACCAAGCCCCTTTTTGTCAAGTTGACCTTTGTTTTCGTCTGTTTGACGGTGCTTTTTGTCAGTCTCGCATTGGCGCGTGCCGCCGATACTCTGCCAACCGTAGATCTGCGTTACTTGGGTCTCGTGCCTATGACTTTGGGCGCCTATCAACTTATCCTTTTGATGCGGGGGCGGGGCGGCGGCGCAAGCGGCATACAGGACAAAACGCCAAGCCAAATGACATTCGCTGCCTATGGCGGTTTCGCCCTGGTTCTTCTGGCCAACAGCAGCGACAGCGTCAGCATCATGACGCCGCTCTTTGCCGATCTGAAGCCAATGTTTGTTCTGAGCTGTTTTGCAGCCGCCATGATGGCGGCGGTCCTGATGAGCGTGCTCGCCGGCCAGCTTGTCCGTCATCCCGCAGCGCGGTTGTTTGTCGAAAAGATAGGCCAATGGGTTTTGCCTTTTCTCCTGATCGGGATCGGCTTGCTGATATTTTTGGATAAGCCAGCCGATATTTTTCTTGATCAGTGAAGCGACGGCATCGCTCATAGCCTCGACACGAGTTTCGTGTCCCGTTCGCGTTAACCTCAAATGCTGGGAGCTGGAGGCGACTGCTTGATGTTCAGTTGAAGCGTATTCTCCGCGGATATGTCTCCCTTGTCCACTCCGCTGCGTTCGGGTTTGAGTCCCGTCCCTCTGAGATGAATAAGATTTTTGAGAATATCAAACCAGAACGAGGCGCCGAAAAGGGCCGAACCCGCGACGATGAGCCAACTCGAGACTGCGATGAGCTAAGATTCCCGGTTGTTCCATTTTGGACTGGGTCCTTCGACCCAGCCTACCAGATAAGCGGGCTCAAGAGCTTTATAAAGTTTCGATGCCATTATGGCGTAATTCTCGGGATGTGAAGCGTCGCTCGGTTCATCGAAATGCAACGTCGCCAAATTTGCAACGGCCGCCGGATGCGTCCAGATCTGCGCGCTTTCATAAAGGACGTTGACATTGAAAAGGGCAGCGATGCCAAGCGCCACAAGAAACGACACCATTTGAGTTTGCTTCTTGTACCATCCGCTGAGGCGGTCCATCGAATTGTCGAACCAGACGGCGATATTGTTCTTGAATTTGTCGATGTCATTCGAGGATGCGGCCCATAGGGCTTGCATTGCTGCCTTCAACTGATTGTCTTGGATTTTGTCTATGACGGCGGCCGGCGATTCCCCTCCCAGCGTGTTATAAAACGCCAAAGCGAATTGCCGGGAATCGATGTAGGCAGGTTTGTGGGTGAGGTCTTCGAACGTTTCGGCCACACCGGAGGCCAATGGATTGATCAGTGCATTTTTATAGAGGTCGAGTGCGAGTTGACGCTTAGGATCTTCCTTATCGTAGTTCAAAAGCGCCCTGAAGCCATTGGCCAGGGTTTTCTCCCGCCATTGTCTCCCGGAACTGATGGCTTCGGTAATCGCGCTCGCCGCAAGGCTCACGGCAAGGAAAGAGAGGACCAATCCGATTGCAACGTCGATAATCGTGCTGTTGAACATGGCGAACCCCCCGGTTCATGCTGGCGTGCGTTGCCAATCTTGATAGAGCGCCCAGCAATAAGATCAGACGATATATCACACCCTCGGCACGACATCGACCTGCACGTCGACATCCTGCTCGCGCGAGCCCAAAATAATCCCGGCGACGGGAGAAATATCGGCATAGTCACGGCCTTGCGCGAGCACGATGTGATCATTGCCGATCATCATCGAATTGGTCGGATCTAGGCCAACCCAGCCATGCGCCTCGCCGCACCAGACCGAGACCCAGGCATGCATGGCGTCGGCGCCTTCGAGGCGCTTTTTGCCGGGCGGCGGAATGGTGCGGATATAGCCAGAGATATAGGCCGCCGGGAGGCCTATCCCGCGCAGCCCGGCGATCATGATATGCGCGAAATCCTGGCAGACGCCGCGCCGTTTCTCAAAGGCCTCCGAAATCGGCGTCGAGACGACGGTCGCCTTGGTATCATATTTGAAGTCGTCCCGGATCCTGTGCATCAACTCCTTGGCGCCAGAAAGCACC
This sequence comes from Methylocapsa sp. D3K7, assembly GCF_029855125.1. Classification (GTDB taxonomy): domain Bacteria; phylum Pseudomonadota; class Alphaproteobacteria; order Rhizobiales; family Beijerinckiaceae; genus Methylocapsa. The sequence goes on along the minus strand of NZ_CP123229.1, from coordinate 2,074,196 downwards.
GGCCGCCCCACCGCAAAACTTTGCCGCGTGTAGCTGGTGACGGGTTCGTAGCGCGGCACGAGGCGGCTCGGGTGCAGAAAATGGGCGGGGGACTCCTTGTCGAGCGAGGCGCTCGCGAACCCTTGCCGGCGAACGTCTTCGAAGGCCGGGGTTGCCGCTTCGTCGAGTGGTTCGCCCCTGTCGATCGCGATGCTCGTATTCACTTCGACAATGAGTTTGCGATGCGCCGTTTCAATGGTCAGGAAGGCGAGGCGATTGCCGAAGAAGCAGAGCCGCTCGATCGTTTGCGCCGGTTCCGGGGTGATCCGAAGACTTGTCGAGAGCACCGTTTGTCCGGGACCGCCGATGGGCAGCAGGCGCAAGGCGCAATGCGAGAACGTCACGGTCGAACCGTATTCGTAAAGAGTGAGGTGGCGAATATCGTAGATCACGCGAGCCCGCTCGATTTGTCGGCGCGGGCGACATGCGGCCCTTGCAGGAAATATCGCGCCGCGATCGCGTCGGCGAGGCCAAGCAGGCTTTGCTCGAAACCTAGGATTTTTTCATTGTTGAGGCTCGCCGCGGTGGCGGTGGCGGCATCGGCGGCAAGTTGCAGGATCAGCCTGCGCGGCGTCTCGAGCATTCCGTCGTCGCTCAGCAAGGGCAGCGTTTCAAGATGTTCGTCGAGCCGCTCGATCTGAAAGGCAACCGAGCGCGGATTAAAGGGATCGAGTACCACCATGTCGCGCACGGGATTCAAGTTGACGCCCATGAGGTAACGCGAACGGTAGGTGATCTGCGAATCGACAAGATCGAGCAAGACGTCGAGATCATCGGCGGGCGCCTCGCCGCTGGCGAAATGACGGGCAAAACGGCAGGTGTTGATTCCCCGGTCGATCCGCCGGCCGGCATCGAAGATACGCCAGCCGGCGCCTCTGTTCATGTTTTCCTGGGCAAGGCCGGAGATGGCCGCGATGATCCGCAACGCTGCATCGGCCCGCTCATAAGCCTCGGCCTCGGCGAGCGCCCCGTGCACATCGACGGTGAGGGTGCGATTGAGATCACCAATCAACCGCCAAGTATCAGTGGAGAGCCGTTCGCGAATGAAAGATGCGGCGCGGCGGGCGTCACGAACAAGCAGCACGGCCGAACCATATTCCTCGTCGCCATGCAAGGCGGCGGCGACTAGCGCCATGGCGTTGGAGGCTGTGGCACGCGGCGCTGCGTGCCAGGAAGTGAGCAAGCTCGACAACTTCGAAACCGCCGAACCAGGATTGGCGGCGCCAGCGCCTGTCTCGATCATCCGGCTGGCGAGGCAGCGGATCAACCGAAGGGTTGCTTCCGAGCGCTCGAGATAACGTCCGAGCCAAAAGAGATTGTCCGCCGCCCGGCTAGGCAAGGTCCCCATGATGCGGCGGATGCGGACGGTCTCGTCGGTCGGCAGCAGGCTGACCATCTCGACCGGCTTGTCGGCGAGCACCCAAACATCGGCCGATTGGACGCCTTCCCCCATCGATACGGCGCGCGCGTCGGTGCGTCCGGAAATGCGGCAGAAGCCGCCCGGCATGATTTTCCAGCCCTGCGGCGTGTGCGCCGCGTAGACGCGCAGAACGAAGGGGCGCGGCTCGAGCCGGCCCTCGTGCCAGACCGGCGTCGTGGAAAGATTGACGACTTCTTGGCCGGCGTAATCTACGCCGCGCTCGGCGAGCGCCGCGACGAGCCGGCTTTTCTCTTCGCCCGTGAGAGACGCGCCAATGAGCGGCTGGCTGGAGGCAAAGCCTGGCACTGGATTGCCATAGGCGCCAGCGATCGCCAGTTCATCCATATCCTCGATGACCGATTGCCGCGCATCCTCCTGGCCGCACCACCAAGTCGCGATATTCGGCAGGCGCAGTTCCTCGCCCAGCAATTTGCGGCAAAGTTTCGGCATGAAACTCATCATGGCGGGCGCTTCGAGCACGCCGGAGCCGAGCGCATTGGCAATGACGACGCCCCCTTCCCGCAAGGCATCGACAAGGCCGGGAACGCCGAGCCGCGAATGGGCATTGAGTTCGAGCGGATCGGCGAAATCGCTGTCGATACGCCGCCAGATCACATCGGCGCGCTTCAGTCCGGCAATAGTGCGGACATTCACTTTGCCGTCGCGCATCGTCAAATCGCCGCCTTCGACGAGAAGCAAACCGAGATAGCGGGCGAGATAGGCCTGCTCGAAATAGGTTTCGTTGAAAGGCCCAGGGGTCAGAAGGCATATGCGCGGATTTGAGCGCTGCGCCATCGAGGTGAGACCGAGCCGGAAGGCCTCGAAAAACGGCGCCAGCCGCTCGACATTCATATCGCGGTAGAGTGCCGGAAAAGCGCGCGCCAGGACAAGCCGGTTGGCAAGCGCATAGCCGGCGCCCGAAGGGGCTTGCGAACGATCGCCCAAAACCCACCACCTCCCGTCTGGCCCGCGCCCAATGTCAGCGGCGTAGATATGCAAAAATTTGCCACCCGGCGGCTTCACGCCATGCAGCGGATGGAGAAACTCGGGACTGCCAGTGACGGCGGCGGCGGGCAAATCGCCAGAGTCGATCAGCTGCCCCTCGCCATAAATATCGGCCAAAACCAGTTCCAGAAGACGCGCCCGCTGCTCGATGCCTTCGGCGATCTCGCGCCATTCGCCCGCTTCAATGAGAAGCGGCACATGCGAGAGCGGCCAAGCGCGCTCGCTTGTGTCACCATAGGCACGGTAGGAGACGCCGGTGTCGCGAATATGCCGGTCCGCCGTGGCGAAGCGGCGGTTCATATCGCTGGCGCTGAATTCCATGAGCTTGTCGAGAAACCGCAGCCAATGGGCGCGCGGCTGCCCATCGGCGCCGATGAATTCATCGGGAATGCCCGGCAGCGGCGTATAACCAGCGGTCAGCTTGGCAACACGCGCGGCAGCGTCAACTTCGTCTTTTGCCCGGTTCGTTGCGCTGCGGCTCATCGCGTGCTGCTTGACCCGGAGGGATTTGGCCGGAAGGATTTGAGGATTGCCGGGTCCGTTTCGATTGTGGCGGCGCCTATGAGATCGAGACAATAGGGAACTGCGGGAAAAACCGCATTGAGACAGGTTTCGATCGCGCTGGGTTTGCCCGGCAGGTTTATCACGAGACAAGGCCCGCGGTGGGCGGCGAGCTGCCGCGACAGGATCGCGGTTGGAACTTGCTTCAGGCTTTCCATGCGCATCAGTTCGCCAAACCCCGGCAATTCACGCGGCGCGGCGGCGCGGGTTGCCTCCGGCGTCAGATCGCGCGGCGACGGTCCGGTTCCCCCCGTGGTCAGGATCAAATCGCAATGCTCCTTGTCGGCGAGTTCAATTAAGGTGTCACGCACGGATTCAAACCCATCCGGAATGATTTTCCGGACGATATGAAAAGGGCTTTTTAGGATTTTCGTCAAATAGGCGGCGATGGCGGGGCCGCTTTGGTCCTCATAGAGCCCGGCGCTGGCGCGGTCGGATGCCGTGACGACCCCGATAATGGCCGCGCGCTGTGTTTCATGTGCCATTTGGCCAACCTGCAACCTTGTGAATCTGTGCGGACCCGCTGGATGTCCATGTGGGCTCCTTATCACGGAATGCGGGCGGAAAATTTCAAAAACCGCGGTTGCCTCCTTGCCGGACGCGGGGCGTCACGTGCAAAGCAAGAATGCGGCCAGAGCGAATGCAGGCTGGCCGTTATGATGCCGGATCAGAGCACGCTCTAATTAAAATCGTCCGGGAGGGCCGGAATGGGCAAAATCGCGATCCCTTCTTCGATCAAGGCGCGCGCATCGTCGATATTTGCCTGACCGTGGATCGGTCGCTCTTCGACAAGACCATCGTGAATTTTGCGCGCTTCCTCCACGAAACGCGTCCCGACATCCTCGGTGTCTTCAAAAATATGTTTGCGGAATGCCGCGATCATGGTGCGGGATTCCGGATCGCGGATATCGCTTCGTGCTTTCTCGACGAGAGCCCCTGGCTGCGGCGGAGCATTTTGCGCCGGTTGGATGGCCCGCGCGATTTCGCTCTTATTGGCGATTGCTGGCGCCATGATTGCTTTTGTTACATCCGCCTGGCAAAGGGGGCAAAGCACAAGGCCGGAGGCCGATTGTGTTTCAAAAGCCTCGCCGCTTTGAAACCAGCTATCGAATTCATGGCCGCGTGCGCAACGCAGGGCGAATTTAATCATGGAACAGGGCCGGCCAACAGCAAATCAAGCTTACCACTCCGCTCAAGGTCATGCAGTTCGTCGGAATCGCCAATATGGACACCGTCAAAAAAAATTTGCGGAACGGTCCTTCGGCCATGTGCCAGCGCTGTCATTTGCGCGCGCGCCACGGGATCGCCATCCACCTGGATTTCCGTGAAGGTCAGATTTTTTTCCCGGAGCAAATTTTTGGCCCGCAGGCAATAGGGGCAGGACATCGTCGTATAGAGGGTAACGTGCGGCATGGCGGACCTTTCACAAAATCTTTATATGGGAAACGAGGCATACCCCGCAACAGCCAAGCGCATGAGGTTGCGCCCGAAATCGGCACCCAAAACATGCCGCCGCCAATATTTTTCCGTCCGGTGTCGACAAGAAAAAAACCGTACCCATATCTGGCTCGCCGCGTCCCGGCGTTTCGCGTGATACGCGGCGGCGGAGGCGGGGATACCGAAGCGTTGCCAAAGGAGCAACAAGATGAATACCGACACCGGAATGGCTTACCAATCTTCGAACGGTCCAACGGGCAGCACGAATTGGCGCGGGTGCGCCAGCGGAGAGCCTTGGAAACTGATCGAAGTTCTTTCGATGGTTATGGGCTTCATCGTGTTTTGGCCGCTCGGCGTTGCCGTCATTGGCTGGAAATTCTGGCAAAGAAAATCCGGTTATCAGGGCGATATCGTCACGTTCGGGCGGGAAAAGTGGAACGCGACGTGGGGCGCTCGACGCTGGCGCACCGCAGCGGATCATTGGCCGGGCTCCGGCTCTGGCATGGGCTCGACAGGCAACCGTGCGTTCGATGAGTGGCGTGCGGCGGAACTTGCCCGTCTCGACGAAGAACGTCAGCGGCTTATCGCCGCGGAGCGCGAATTCGCGGATTATATGGAAAATCTTCGCCACGCCAAGGATCGCGAGGAATTCGAGCGCTTCATGACCGAGCAGCAAAGTCGCCAGGGACATTAGAGACAGAAGATGCCCATGACCGGCGGGAGGGGGCCGGCGGTCATTGCAGCTTCGCGCCGCGGACTGTCCGCGGCGCGGTCCAATCGGCCAGCGTCTTTGCCTAACAGCAACGGAAGTTAAACGGCGCCGTTAATGGCGTTCTCAAGAGGCGCTTGACCAGGGCGCGCAATTGATTTTATAACCGCGAAATGGAAAAGCCGGTTGTAATCAAGGTTTAGCCAGCCGAGATTTCGGGCAACCATAACGTGGACTCCCCGCGAGAAGAGGATATGATAGCTGCCGCACGAACGCTAAGTTCAGTGCTTGTGGCGAGAGGTGCTTCGGCAGGTAAGCTTTGGGCCTTGGTCCTATGCTGGAACTGTAGCAGACATCCTACCAAGCGGGAAACAACAACTAGAATCATGCAAGCATCAGTAGGAGGAATGTAATGGGCGAACTTCTTGAAATCGCGAGTTTTATTGGTACCCCGATCGGGGCAGTCATGGCTATTGTCGGCGTGGCCGCTCTCTATTTTTTCGGCCGTTGGGTCCTCGCCGATTAAATCTTTAGGTATCTGCGAGCTCTCGGGTGCCGCTGTGGTGCGATCTGCTTCGATCACCTCAAGCCCCGGAGCTAACGTGGACGTGAAGAACGAAGAAGGTGTAATAGCCACGCTATCTGAGTTTGTGTGCTGAGTTAACAATCCCGCGTCCAAGAATGGGCTGCTAACAAATAACACGGACCTTTGAGCCGGGCGTCACATGCAGCAAGCTTCGATCGTCTGCTCCTGGTGGCAGAGACTTAAGTTGATGCGATCGCGGGCGTGGTTCTTCTTTTTTACATTTTTGACTCTTTGGAACGCGGGGTTACGTCAAGCCGGGGGCGCCGGACGTGATTTTTTGCGGATCTTTGCTTTGAGGTCCCTCGGCGGTAGTTTCGCAAGGGATTAAAAAGGGATTGAGATGCCACGAGGGCGCGGCTTTTTTCCGCAAGGACACACGGTGCGTGAGTTAAGGCGCGAGTAGAGAGTTCCACGGGAGAAAACTTTGGCCCAGGAGTCGTCGACCAGGATCGGATCCAAACCATTTCAGATGTTTGGCGGCTTGCCGACAGTGTCCCAAGCTCCTTCCTCCAGCGGCCATGAAAGTCCGGAGCGTCAACCAGCACCGCAAGTTTTTGACCTTTCTTTAAGCCCCAACAACAGCCCCCCAAGCGACACCGATCGCAGCAATTCGAGTTACCCAGATCCGCAATATGGCAGGACGAGTGAACCCTCAGAACGGGCCCGTCCTATTTTCCCGGTCAATATCGCCATCGCCGATAAAAACCCGATGGTCTTAAGCGCATTGGAGGCGCTTCTCACCCGCGACCGGCGGTTCAACCTTTTACTGATGGCGAGCGACGGCCTGCATTTTCTGAATTCCTTGACTCATCTGCCTGTCAGTCTGGGGGTAATCGGATGGGAACTTCCGCCAATTCGCGCGCCAGAAATTTTGCAGGCGCTGGCCAAGCGCCCCGGCGCGCCGAAAATTGTCGTTTATAGCGGTACCAGGGACACGGCGGCACCGGCGGAAACATTACGGCTGGGCGGCGCCGGATTCGTCACCAAGCTGTCGCCCCCGGAACGGCTGCTCGAGGTTTTCGCGGCGGTTGCGTCTGGAGATATGGTGTTTCCATTCGTCGATATTCATCGAGTCCGGCCAAATCCCCTAAAGAGCCTTACGCATCGGGAGCGCGATCTGCTCGCGGCTTTGGAATCCGGACGGAGCAACGCTCAATTGGCGCGGGAATTTGGCGTTTCGATCAATACGGTGAAATTTCATTTGCGGAATCTTTTTGGCAAGCTCGATGTCCGTAACCGGACCCAGGCCATCTGTCTTTACCTGGAAACCAAGCGCTGATTTGGTTAAGCGGTTCGCTGCTCTTCGTGCCATCTTACAAGAGTAGCAAGGCGCACGCTCTTATGCGCGGCACGAGTGTAGACGCATGCGAGTTGGTCGGATATGGGATTGTCCCGGTAGCTCAGCAGGATAGAGCAACGGTTTCCTAAACCGTAGGTCAGGGGTTCGAATCCCTTCCGGGACGCCAGTTCGCCTAGAGCATGATCGCTCATTGCCCGATTCTTTGGATGCAGTGGACATCGTGCCTATAGGCAGCGAGCTGATCCGAAAACCATTTGATCAAATCCAAGGCATAGTGGCGGGCCGTCCTTTGAACGATGGCCATCGACGCCATTGGCAGGATTCTTGCTTTCCGTCATTGCTCGGTTATTCCTCCCCGAGCCCGCTTACCCCTGGGCCCGGCTGCCTAATTCTGCGCCGGGATCAGGGGTTTTTTATAGATGGATGCTTCCATACGGGGGGATCATTGAATGGTCCTGCCGGTACGTTCTAGCGATATTTTGCAGAGATTGCCAAGGAACTCATGGAGATCAACAAGTTCCTCATGCGTGTCGGACGTTCCTCCCCCTTGAGATTCCAGATCTTCCAGCTCCGCGATTCGCTCACGAAGCGTCTCGATGATTCCTTTAGAAGCGATCCTGATCTCAGTGCCCATTGTTGCTTTGCCTTGGCCAACCCGCCTATGCCACTAGATAAGTCTCGCGTATTTTGGCAAGTGGCAATCGGGGACGCATCACTCAAATGGGAGACCTTGATCCGTCTCGCCAGGGTGAGGCACTGAATCGCGTCCCGGATGATGATACGGACCTTCATGCCGCATCTTTGGCAACATTTGCGCCGGGGGCCCCAGCGGCCTGGTTTTCCCAAGAGGCAATCTTTCGTCGGCGGGCCTGATGGCGGCTTTTTCGCCCCGCATGACCAGTTTACGAATTTTGGGGGCGAGTACGGGATCCGCTAGGTCCAGATAGGCGAGCCAAAGCCTGTTCACTTCGAGCCTCTGCGACTCGTAAGCCACCATTGCGGCCTGCCACGCCTCTCTTGCGGCTCGTATCCTCCCAGGCGTATTGGTCATAACTCCCTCCTGCTAGCGGGCTTAAGGATAATGAAACGAATGCACCTTGGCGGATGCAAACCAGATCCGCCCAGCTTCATGTATCACGAAGGGAACCATCGAAATTGACTCGCCCTAAATTTGCCATGACTGTGACGGCTGCGCCACAGTTTTGAATGCGGCCAATTGACTGTTTTTGTTCCGCTGAGAGCTGCCGTGGTAAGTTGCTTGAATATGGGGACAGCGAGATATTCTGCGGCGTGTTACGACACACCCCTTGCCAATTCGCCCACAATGGCCCACATGTAGGACGGTAACGTAGATGCCGTTAGGGCTCCGTTGCCAGATACGGTCGCGATGGGCTGGGGCAACGCCGGATGTACGCGTGCTCTTCCACTCGTGGCCGTTGTTTTTAGGCTCCTGGCATGTCTGCCCGCTCTTGATCGGGAGCAAAATACGCAGATATTCTCGCAGCGTTTTGCCAGGCAACAGCTTGCCAAAATTCAAATGGCGTCCTTGAGTGCCGCCCATTGATTTGCTGCCCCCGTCTCGTTCCGAAGTCATTATCGCGCTGTTCCTGGTCAGCCGAGCGTGGCAGAGCGTGATGAAATGCGTCCCGCTTCTACGTTCTCTCATACTTATAAAAAGGAAAAAAACTTATGACACGGCACATCTACTCGGTAGGTCAGCATGTGAACTTCGATGGGCGAGGTGGAACCTATTTGAAGCGGGTTGGTTTCTTTACCATCACGAAGCTTTTGCCGCCGGTGGGCACGGAATTACAGTATCGCATCAAAAGCGATGGAGAAGCTTACGAACGCGTCGCCAGCGAGCATGAGCTCCAGGCACAGGAGCAAAAATCAATTGCGGCGACTGAAAAAAGATCGCCTGAGGCCGATGCCGCGCATGTTTTCGGTGAGCACCCATAACCCCCGCTGAGGCTCACAAAAAATATTGATATAAGATGCTTCCCGCCCCGCATTTGCGGCAGCTATCGCGGCGCGGTTCTTATTTCTTGTTTGACTTCGCTGCTTCCCCTGCCTTCTTTTGAATTGAAGAAAAGGTTGACACGGGTGCGGCCTCCTTTGGCTTGATTTTTTTTGGCTTCTTGGCTTCACGATTGCCGTGTTTGTCACCTCTTGACATGTTTTCCTCCATGATGAACGGGCTGCGATAAATCTGCCGCCGACAATCGAAGATAACTCTGCCGCTGCGGCGAGCGAGCGTAAACGGCGCTAGCGGCTTCTTGTATCCGCGCGAGATTCACGTCGAACACATGCAGCATCGATGCCTCGTCGTGATCCGAATAGGGGCTGATCTTGAAAAGGGCCTCCTCCTCTAGGTAGAAAGAGACCTCTGTCGTTGAATCATGTCCCCAAAAGCGGACACAATGCCTTGACGCATCGTAATTGCGGCTAGCATTGGGGAAGTGTAGAGCCATTGGATCACCAACTCGGGTGTAAAAGGCCGCGCGTGCCGCGCCGGCTCGTTTAAGTACAGACTATCGCGACAAGCGCCGAGCACAACTCAAACCTCATCGCTTATTGATATATAGGAATTAACCCGACGTATATTAGATTCGCGCGAGGATTTGGTTGCGGGCCGTTCTCAACTTGCCCTAGTCGCTATCTATAACGGTGCCGGAAATCCAAAACGCCGTACTTTTGCGCACTCTTTGCGCACTTAATGATCCTGATGGCGCGCGCTTACGAACGCGCCATTGCAGCTATGGTTCCGTTTGAATGCTTTGTGTATCGGTCGAATGTGGTGTTTTCATCTCGACCATACCCGGCCTGGTGCTCCGTATCTCCCCAAAGGAGACGAGGCGCCGTCGGCTCTCGTCCCAAAGCACCATCCGCACACAACGGAAACTCTGCAACAGCGTAAGCCGTCCAATCGCCGCGACATGCGGATGATCCCGTAGCACCTGGGGTAACCGGTAATAAGGGATTTTGCTGCAGAGATGATGGATGTGATGCGCCCCAATATTGGCGGTGAACCAGCGCAGGACATGCGGTAAATCGTAATGTGAGCTGCCGCGCAGCGCCGCCTCGTGAAAATTCCATCCTCCCTCGTCACTGGCCCAGAAGGTATCCGCGAACTGGTGCTGGACGTAAAAAAGCCACACGCCAATCGAGCCTGCGAAAACGGTAATTGGCAGTTGAACGAGCAGGAATGGACGAACCCCAAGCAGCCAGATCATCCCAGCGACGAGAATAGTGATCCCGGCGTTTGTTGACATTGTACTTAGCCAGGACCGCCAGCCGCCGCGCATCATTCCCATTGGCAGCCGGTGCCGCAAGACAAACACATACACGGGACCAATCCCGAACAACACAAACGGGTGCCGGTACAAGCGGTAGAGCAACTGGCGCCATCGTGACAGTGCCAGAAATTCGCGCACGGTCAAAGTGTCGATGTCGCCGATGCCTCGGCGATCGAGACAGCCCGAACTTGCATGATGGATTGCGTGGGCTTTCCGCCAGAAATCGTAGGGCGTAAGCGTAAACACACCAATCACGCGGCCAAGCCAGTCGTTGGCTTGGCGATGGCGGAAAAATGCCCCGTGGCCGCAATCGTGCTGAATCATGAAAAGGCGGACAAGGAAACCGGCCGCCGGCAGGGCGAGCAAAAGACAAATCCAATAGCCAATGTCCAAAGCGGCCCACATCGCAATCCAGATGAGGACAAACGGCACCGCCGTGATCGCCAGTTCGAAAAGGCCACGGGCGCCATCGGGCTTGCGATAGCGGGCGAGGACAAGCGAGAGCGCGCGGTAATCGCGCGGCGTGCCCGCGTTCAAAGTTCGTTGATCCATGCGTATTCCAGGCTTTCGTTGAGTTCCCCGGAATGAACGCTAGGGCGTGACACCGAGACGTGTATGTATAAAATTGATCACCGTTCCAGGACTTAGGCCAAAGTTTTCGCCATCCGGTTGGGAACGGGATTGAACCCCGATCGGGGGAGTAGGAGCCGGTGATCGGCGGGTTGTGCGAAACCGAACATCTCGAAAGCTTTGTTTTCCGCAGGGTGCGAGCCATCAGCGGTTGAGACTTCGGATGAATGCTCTCGATCGCGGCCGATCCTTATAGCAAGTTTGTGGCAACGTCAAAATCGCAACATGGCTCCGATCGGAGGCTTGGAGTGCTGAACGGGCGTGCCAGAAGAGATTGCCGATTATGTATCTTTCACATTTCTTAGATTGCAGGATTTGAACTCATGGGCCAAGCCGCCAAAAACCCGCAGCCTGATGCCGCTCGTTCACCCGGACGGGCAAGTTTGGCTGCGTTAAGTCTCTCCGCGCTTGGGATTGTTTTTGGCGATATCGGGACGAGTCCACTTTATACACTCAAGACCGTCCTCAATCTGACCAGCGGCACGCCGCAGCCCGAAGCCGTCCTGGGCGTTCTCTCATTGATCCTATGGACGCTGATCCTCATTACTTCCGTGAAGTATGTGACGCTTGCCATGAGTATCGACAATGATGGCGAGGGCGGCATTCTTGCGCTCATGGCTCTGCTTGGTATCAAGAAACATCAAAGGCCCGCGATCGTCGCGGCGGGATTGTTCGGCGCCGCTCTGATCTATGGCGATGGTGCGATCACGCCGGCGATTTCGGTTCTCTCGGCGCTCGAAGGCTTGAATATCGCGACGCCGGCCTTGAAGCCCTATGTCCTGCCCGCGGCGGTCGTGATTCTCGGGGCGCTTTTCGCCATCCAGCCGCTTGGGACGGCGCGCATCGGAAAAGCCTTCGGCCCGATTATGGCTCTTTGGTTCTTGTCCATAGCGGTGCTGGGTATCCTTGGGATCTTCCGGCATCCGGCTGTCTTCGCCGCCCTCAATCCTCTTCTCGGACTTCACTATCTTTTGTCCAATGGTTACACGAGCTTTCTCGTTTTGGGCGGGGTCTTTCTTTGCGTAACCGGCGCCGAGGCGCTCTATGCCGATATGGGGCATTTCGGCCGCCGTCCTATCCGGCTCGCTTGGTCGGGTCTCGTGCTCCCGAGCCTGTTCCTCAATTACGCGGGGCAGAGCGCGATCGTCATTGATGGCGCCTCTACCGCCGACAATATCTTCTACCGGCTGTGCCCTGAACCGCTGCTCATTCCTTTTGTTATTCTGGCGACGCTCGCGACGATCATTGCCAGCCAATCGATCATCACCGGAGCCTTCTCGATGACCCGGCAGGCCATCTTGCTGGAATGGCTGCCGCGTCTTCGGATCACCCAGACATCCGAGAAAGGCTACGGCCAGATTTACGTCGGGGTCGTCAACTGGCTGCTCATGGCGGCGACAATTGGCTTGACGTTGTTCTTCGGGAGTTCGGACCATCTTGCCGCCGCCTATGGCATCGCGGTCTCGGCAACCATGCTTTTGACGACGGCACTCCTCTTCATTGCCATGCGTGAGATATGGGGCTGGGGGCTCCTTTTGAGCGGGGCGGTTGCGGGCATTTTCCTCTGCATAGACACCGGCTTCTTCCTTGCCAATCTCACCAAGGTCGCCGATGGCGGATATGTTCCTTTGATTCTCGCCAGCCTCGTTTATGGCGTCATGCTGATCTGGCACCGGGGATTGATGGCGGTCGGCCGGGTCTTCAACGAGCAGGTCGTTCCGGTTGATGAATTCTTGGGTATGATCGAATCCAAAAATATTCCACGAGTTCCTGGCACCGCTGTATTTCTCACACGGAGCGTTCGCGACACGCCACCCGTCATGGTTTGGCACGTGACGCACAGCCGGGCCTTGCACGAACAATTGTTCGTTCTCAGAATCGAAATACAATCCGTTCCTAGGATCAAGGACTCCGAACGCTTATCGCTGACCGAGCTGGGGCCGAATTTCTGGCGGGGAACGGCGCGCTACGGATTTATGGAAAGACCGAACATTCCGGATCTCTTGAAAGAAGCGCGCGCGCAAGGTTTCCCCCTCCAGCTCATTGACGTCACCTATTATGTTGGCCGCGAAACCATCGTTCCCAAAGAAGACGGGAAGGGACTGCCCGGATGGCAGACTTCGTTCTTCGCTGCGATGGAACGAAATGCCGTGCATGTGACAGCCTTTTTCAAACTTCCGATTGATGACGTTGTCGAGATCGGCCGCGAGATTGCGATCTGATCTTCCAACCTGAACAAAGCAGGGTATCGTTATGTTTTATTGGATCTATAATTATCCAAGCTGGGTCATCGAGGCTTTGTTTTGCTTTTTGTCTGTCGGTCTGACCTGGTCGGGCATTTTTCTTACGCGCTTGACTTTCCATTCCTGGATCCATCGAGAAAAGCGCACCAATGATATGGTCGGTGTGGCATTGTCGAGTTATTTCGTGCTTTTCGGTCTCTTGCTTGGCCTCCTCAGTGTTGCCACCTATCAAAATTACAACGATATCGGCAATCTCGTCGACAAGGAAGCCTCTAGCATTGGTTCCCTCTATCGTGATTTTGCCGCCTATCCGCAGCCTATCCGCGGCCAATTGGAAGACCGCTTGCGCGAATATGCACGCTATACGATTGAGGAGGATTGGCCGAAGATGCGCAAAGGCATCGTGCCAGAAGGAGGAACCGTCCGCGTCAATGAGCTCTTCAAAGTATTGGTCGCCTTTGAGCCCATCAAGAAAAGCGAAGTGATTTTTCACACCGAAGCCGTAGAGGAGTTCAACAATCTCATTGTGCTCCGCCGGGACCGGCTTGCGAGTGTTTCAACCGGGTTGCCGGCCGTCCTTTGGTGGGTTGTGATGTTTGGCGCGCTAGGGAACATCGTTTTGATTTGGCTGCAGGACATGCAGATCCATGTGCACCTGATTCTCGGCGGTGTCTTGGCGTCTATCCTCGGGCTTGTGATTTTCTCTATCGCGGCGCTCGACAATCCGTTTCGCGGCAGCGTAAGCGTTGGTCCAGATGCGATCGCTCTCGTTTATGAGACATTGCTGGAACAGAGCAGCCCCGGCACCGGAAAGCCCGCCCCCGGTGCTTCCGTGGTTTCAAATGTGCCAGCTCACATACGCCGGACGAACAAAAGGATATAGGCTGACATGGGACGTGATTGCATTGGAAAATGTCCCGAAAATTATTGACAGGCGAACGGAAGGGGAGAACACTTGCAGTGCTTTCTCCGTCGTTCACAAGAGCCGGTTGGAAGCAGAAGGGTCCTTCTTTCGGCAACTCATCGATTCAACTGCAATGGAGAAGCGATGACTCCACCTGGACAGTATAACGGACCCCGTCAGGCACGGGGTCACGGCGGCGCGTAAGTCTTAAATGCCGGCCATGCTGAAACGCCGCCGCCCTTAATCAGATGTCTTCGAGCGATATCGCCCGCGAAGGCCAAGTAGACGTTACCTCGCGCAAGTCTGCCTAAATCACAGATCGCTTCGCCGAGGCGAAGCCAGAGCCCTGCTGATGCTTGAATGCGCCGGGGCTCGCTGTGTCGTGAACGGCCTGCCTGAAATTGCGGAACTTCGCGCGCTCCGCAATATGGTAGCCTTTCCGCTTACCTCGCCGCGCTCTGCACCTTTTTGAAGATCGCCGCCAGACGGACGTTTCCACTGAGCGTGAATGTATATGTATCGGATGAACTCACTACTTTCCTGCCTTGGGTCCAGTGGACAAAGGTAAAGCCGTTCGCGGCCGTGGCTGTCACGGTGCACGCGCAGCCTTCTGGGAATGTGCCGCCGCCGCTGACGGTACCGTCAGCCGTAGGCGATGCCTTGACCGTGATTTTGTATTGCTTCGGGTTGACGGTCAGCATCACGGTGCGGGTTGTGCTTCCAGCGCCATTGGTAGTGTTGTTGAAATTAATGCTCGAGATGTAGGTGTTGGGCGAAAGAGTTTTTACGTGGGTGTTGATCCTGAAGGCAACGGTCTTGGGCGATGGACTGAGTGTTCCTGACGTCGATGATACGGTGAGCCAGCTCGGCACGTTGGTGATCGCATAAGTCAGGCTGCCCATAGAGGCGCTGAGCTGGTAGCGGAACGATGACGGTGAGAAGGAGCCGCCATGCACACCCGAGGCAACGATACCGGTTGCGGGAGTGAGTGCCAGCGTGGGACCGGACGCACAGGAGCTTGCGACCGTCACGGCTGTCCCGGCGGAGGCAATGCCATTGGCGATCGCGTAAAGTGTGCTGGCGCCGAGTTCAGTGGCCGCCGCCACCGCAAAATTTGTTGATCCTGTTTGGCCGGGCGCAATGGACATAGTGCTATGCCCGGACGTGCGCGCATAGAACACATGTCCGCTGCTGTTGTTGACGATGCGCACCAGCGGATAGTTGGTCGCTCCCTGCACGTCATCGCCGTAGGCCGCCCCTTGCGTCAGCCCATTGAGCTGAGTGCCGTCGAGGACGTATGAGCTGCCGGGCGCGACGCAGCTTGGCACGGAGGTAACGGACGGCACCCAAGCCGCATTGGGGCTGCCACCTGGCGTGTAGATCTCGACATTGGCGCTGAAATCGGTCGCCAGGATTTGGCCGTTCGGCAGCACGAGGAAGTTATAATAGAAGGCGCCCGAGGTGCTTGCGAAGAAGACGTCATCGGCCACCTGATTGATGGTGTTTGCACTGGTAAATTCAAAAAAGTGAGTGGGCGGATTGCCGAAGCCTGGACTTGCGGCAAACAAAATATTGCCGTTCGGAAGCAGCGCCGCCGGAGCGTCGGGAAGCGTATAACTTGTTCCCCCAATCGCGGGAACATTGGGACCCGTGATCCAGCTGTTGGTGGAGGTTGTATAGATTGCAGTGGGATCAGCCGTTAGAGCGGTACAGCCGGTATTGCCGCCAAATGCCACGACACTGCCATCGGGGCGGGTGACGGACGGGCCTATTTCAAAATTGTTGCAGGCAACCGGATCGATAAGCGATATGGGCGTGCTTGCGATCCCAGTCCACGAGCCCGCTGCCGGATCATATTGCTGGGCCTTGGGCGGATCCCAGACATCGATCGTCATCACCTTGCCGCTCGGCAAAAGCGTATAGCCTTGCTCGTTTTGGTAGCCGCTAGGCGCTCCCGTGCTTGTCCAGATCAAAGCCGAGGCATTGAACAGGGCGTCAACGGACGGATTGGCGCAGCAACTGCTGAGCAAATATATACCGTTGGGCAGCACGGTGCTTGCCGCGTCGCCAATGGTGGTCCAACCGGTGCCACTGGGTGCCGGTACTGGGCTCCAGCTATTGGCCACCGGATCGTAGATGGCGCCCAAGTTGGTCCAGACCTCGTTGGGGTTTGTTCCGTTGTATTCGCCGCCCATGATGATGACGCGGCCATCCGGCAAGACCGCCGAGGCGTTATATTGCGGCGCATATTGCGTGCCTTTGATGACCGGCAGCGAGCCGATCGCAGTCCAAGTGCCGTTGACGTAGCTGCCGGTATTGTCAGGGGTCAGCTTCCACCAATCGGGGGCATCACAGTTATGCACAATGACGGTCCCGTCGGTCAGCAGTTGCGGATCACAAAGCCCGGGAGCACCGCCACCGGGCACAGCCGTGACCACCTGCCAGGTTCCTCCGGCGGGCGGAGACAGCGGTTGCCGCGTCGCTCGTGGAAGCCCAGACGGCCGCCGGGGCAGTTTTGACAGGAACTCATTCCAAACCGTAGGATGAGACTTAAAGAATGCCAATTTGGCGACGGATAGCCGGGGCCGGATCGGGGACTGCGGTTCCGCATGGCTTGCGGCGATTCCAATGAGGATCGCGATCACGGCGAATGCCGCCCGCAAAGTCCAGGCGTCAATTTTAGAAAAATACCCAATGGATGAACTTGTCATTGTATCCACCAACTGCTGAAAAAAATTTTCGAAAGTTTCTGATATTCGCCCTGCTTTAAAAAGTAGAGGATTCGTGTTTAAGAATACATGAGTTGCCAGGCCGTGCGGAAGGGCATGGACGGTCCTGCGTCCGGCACAAAGCGGCACAAATTTTATTACCATGCAATACCAAAAAGTTATGCGGCGGGCGGGTGAGCCGTGTACCCCTTCTGCCGCCTCCCCGTGAAACCGCTGGAAAGTCACGCGATCCGGAGGGATTTTCGGGTAGCCAGACTCGCCGGGAATGCTACGACCCATAGGGAAGTGATATTAATGTCAGCTTTTGGCATGGCCGGCCCAGCCGGGGTCGCATGAAATAGTTCTGGGCCTTGTGGGTTCTGCGATCATAGACGGACGTTTCGTTTAAATGCCGAATTTTTCTCAGGAAATGGAACCGCTGAGGCTTTGTGCGCGTTATCCGAAGAGGGGCTCGATGTGTTCGAGCGGCGCACGGCAAAAGACAGTCTGAGCAGGGGGATCTCCAATCACATGAGAATTTCTGTTGAGGCGCGCGGCCGGATGGTCTCCGCGTGCATCTTTTCGGCGATCTTTGCAATCTCGGTTGCGACGAAGGCCCTCGGCCTCGAGGCGATGCGGACGGCGGCGCTGGGGAGCTCTTCGTTCGACACTGAACGGTCTGGGGCCGCACGCAGCGCAAATCGCCATGGCAGCTTGAAGAATAGCGGTGCGAAGTCTGAACCAGGGGTGAAGCGTGCCGAAGTCAATAACCACGAGTTGCCGCTTTTTGCCGTTGTTTCGATCGCTGACCAGCGGGTCTCCATATACAATCACGATGGGCTCGTTGATCGCTCGGCGGTTTCGACTGGCATGCTTGGCCATGCGACACCCAAGGGCGTGTTTACCATAATCGGCCGCGAGCGATTCCATCGCTCGAATATCTATTCTGGCGCACCGATGCCGTTCATGCAGCGCATCACTTGGTCGGGAATCGCCATGCATGTCGGCGTCGTTCCCGGTCATCCAGCCTCGCACGGCTGCATCCGCCTCCCCGCCGGGTTCGCCGCAAAACTATGGGGATTGACCAAGATCGGCGAGCGCGTCGTCATCTCGCCGGAGGAAGTGACGCCGATCGAATTCGTATCTCCACTGCTCCCTGCGCCAAAGATGCAGGTCGTGGCGGAAGCGGACCAAGCTGCTCCCAGCACGCCGCAGGCGTCCCTCGCTGCCACCCCGCCGTCGTCTCTAATCAATCCGCATCAATACGCCGAGCAGCTCAGGGCTAAGGCTGTGGCCGAGAAGGCTGCGGCCGGCAAGACCATAAAGGAGATGTCCGCGGCCGTCCGGGTAGGGCAGCGAGAAGCTGCTCGCGCGGCCGCTGAGCTCAAAGCGGCCGAAGCTGCCTACGCTTCAGCTCAGGCGAAAGCCGAAACCGCGGCCAAGGCAGACCAAGTGGTGGGCTCCGACGTGTCCGCCAGCCAACAGGAATCCATCCTGGGGGCAGAGCTCAAGGCCGCCGATGAGATTGGCGCCGGCCGGTCAGTGGCTCGACGCCCGGCCAAGCCGTACGAACAGATGGTGGGCACCACGGATACGGCTGCGGAGCTGGCTGATACCGCGGCTAAGCTCGAGGCCGCGACAACCGCTTCCGCTGCTAAGGCCGCTGACTTGGAGGACGCCGTTCGACAGTTGAACGATGCGACAGAAGCCTACGGCGCCGCCACAAATGCCGAGAAGGAAGCGGTGCGGCGAATGTCGCCTCTGTCCGTTCTGGTCAGCAAAAAAGACCAGCGGATTTACGTGCGCCAGGGTCTGGCGCCTGTGTTCGATGCGCCTGTAAGTGTGCGCGATCCTGCAACGCCGCTGGGTTCGCACCTTTACATCGCAACGGCAGCGGAAAACGATGGGACTTCGCTCAAATGGTCGGTCGTGTCGATCCCGACTCGGAGTGCTGAAGAATGGCGCGAACATAAGAGGAAAGCGGCTTCGGGCGCCGAACAGGTCGAGTTACCGCCGAAACCGCGCGGGTCCCCTTCGAGCGCCGCCGATGCGCTTGAGCGAATCGAGATTGCCAAAGACGTTCACGACCGGATCGCGGAGCGCCTATGGACAGGCGCCTCGCTCATCATTTCTGACCAGCCGGTCAGCGGAGAGACGGGCCCGGTTGGCACCGACCTCACGGTGAAGGTGCGCTAGCAGCGCACGCGACGCGGGAGGTCACGCAAGTCGCCCTGGTGATTGGTGCACGCAATGGCAGCAATGATGGCATAGGCAAGGCGGGAAACCCCGCTTTGAGATCACCGACCTGCTCAGTCCATCAACAACGCGACAGATGGGAATCCGTATCGCTGAACCGTCGAGATTTTCAACGGTACTGGCGCGAATGAGGCCTGCGCTAAAGTCAGCTCGTACCCGTTGCGGACTTTCAGATTATCCACCACGATCAGTTGTTTGACCTGACCATTTTGAAATGCCTGCAAAAACACATTGTAGTTCTTGAAGACCACACATCCATTGGACTCACCCCTCCGACCAAGCATGTAAGTGTGGGCGAGGAGACCTGACCGTCCAAAGGTGTTACCGCCGCTTATAGGTTTGAGACGCAACGCCTGAACCCCGTGAAAGGTCTTCTCCCTTAACGCCAGCTCATAGACATTGGGCGGCGTCGCTCCACGCATGCGTTCCTGCACGTAACGTGGATCGTCCAACCTGTCGCCTTTGCCTGAATGCGCTTCCAATTTTGTGCCATCCGGTAGATAGACCGTGTGCTCTGAGATGTCATAAACGGCCGTCCAGGAATATAAACCGAGCAACGGGCCCGGTGTGATCTGTCGCTCATTATCAAGAACGTCGCTTTCTAGAGCCGCGTTCGGCGGCGCAGTCTGAGACAGTTGTTGTCCAGAATGCTGCGGCGTATCGATGAACTCTTCCGAATAAACGCGATTATCGGAGGAAGTGGCTGTTAAAGCGGGATTTCTGTCCTGCTGCGTCAAGAGGACAGAGGATTGGGACGGGTTACAAAGGCCAGTCATTATGACTGTCCAAAGCAAGGCAATTTCTGCCTGTCCATATAGCTGAACGTCGCTACGACTCGCGATGCACGCGACCAGAGCGAAGAGAGACCCGGCAACCATTATGGAGTCGACGTAAAGCTCGTTCATTGCTCCTCTCACCAGGTCAGAAGTACGCGTATCCGAGTTCCTCTAGCTGAAGCCGGGTTTCCCGGTTGCTTTAGTTGTTAACGGGAAGGCATACTTCGTTGCACTCAAGACTCGAATGTCCCGGCATTTCGTCAAAACTTCGTCAAAGTCACGCTTGACACGTTAATGACTGGTGAGTGTGGGATTAGTGCAACATATAGCGCGGCTGGCGACGCGAAACGAATTGCTCAAACTGGCAGTGAAACCTGCCAAAAGGAGCAGCGCAACTGATTGCGAAAGATGGGAAAATCGCCATCACGGATGCACGCATCGCAGCACTGAAAACCGGGCTCAAACTGACGCCGGCGCAGGAAAAGAATTGGCCCGCGTTGGAAACGGCATTACGCGAACAGGCAAAATCGCGCGCAGTGCGTATCGCAGAATGGCGCGACAAGGCCAAGGAACTTCAAGAGCATCGCAGCGTGATTGAAGGCCTACAGCAACGCGCCAAACGCCTTGCGGCTCGCTCTAGCGAACTGGAACAACTCGTCGACGCAGCAAAGCCTCTTTACGACAGTCTCGACGACGCCCAAAAAGGCCGCTTCCGGGCGCTACTACATATCGCTACCGAAAAACATTGGCATCACGGAATCGAAGACTTTCATCGCGGCTAGCAATGCGATGAGCGTTGTCAGATTGGCCAAGTATGGTCAGCTGTTAACGACCGGCTTCTGATGTCTCGGGTTCTGGATTGGTTGAAAGGCCCAAAGAGCCGCGCCGCTGTTGTAATCATTGGCGGCGGCGGCTGGTCGGTCGCCACTTTTCCCATCGACCCACCATATGGACCAGGCGTCGCCTTCCTCCTCCATCCATGCGGAGCAAAAAGGGATCGCAATCGCTTCAGACCAAGACATCAGAAATAATGCGCCGGTAGCGATCACCCCAATGCAACGCCGCAGAGGGCGTCGTCCAGACAAATCAATGCCGGAGAATCAGCTTTTTTATTCCATCTGTGCGCAAATTCACCCCTGTTCGGTCATGCACGAACATGCACCTATTTCGTCACCACCGTTCTGAAAGAGGTGCGCCCAACATAACCTCGGTGATGCGGGCCCGTGTTCCGCGAGTCGTATCCTCAGGAAGAGCATCGAGAGAAAAAAAGCCGTGTGCGGCAATCTCCCGATTGGGTGCCGGCGCACGCTGCTGACGGAAGGAGCGCACAACAAATAGCGCAACGTGGTCGCGCTGTGATACCCGGCTGTTGAAGAACAGGCCGTGCAACACCGGCGGCTCGAGAATTTCGATATTGCCCTCCTCCACGAGTTCGCGAGCCAGAGCCTCGGCCATCGTCTCTCCGGGTTCCACCCCGCCACCCGGCAATTGCCAACCGGGAACATAGGTATGCGTGATAAGAAAGATCCTTTGGTCTTTATCAATCGCGAGCCCGCGAACGCCGAGTGTCACCCCCCTTGTCCAGCGCCAATAGAGGTGAAAGGCCCGGCGGATCGTTGGTTCAAATGTTTGCCGCACTCTGTTCATTCGAGTCGTGCCGCTTTGAGAAAGTGAGTGGCATATATTAGACGCTCCCTCATAGAGCTCGAACCAGCAAAAGCCAACCCTAATGACACTCCTTGACGATCGTTTGAGGGACCGCCAGCCGGGAACTGATGCTTCTCTTCGCACGCGGCGCTTCTGCCCGAACACTGCCTTTTGCAGTATGATCCTCGCCGTTCATGGCTTGTGAAAGGGCGGATGATGTACGATGTGGTCATCATCGGCGGTGGTCACTATGGTCTTGTTTGCCCGGCCTATTTGGCGATCGCCGGTCTCAAGGTATTGGTGCTCGATCAGCGCCCCATCGCCGGTGGCGCCGCGATGACGGAAGAATTCGGTCCAGGCTTTCATAATTCGGTCGCGGCGTATGCTGTTTCTCTATTGAACCCAAAAATCATTCGTGACCTCGATCTTGCCGTGCATGGACTGCGGATCGTCGAGCGCCCGGTGTCTAACTTCCTGCCTTTGGGCAACGGAACCTTTTTGAAGGTCGACGGCAGCCACACGAAACGAGAAGTTACGAAATTCTCGGCACGGGATGCGGGGTATCTCGACCTTTCGCATGAATGTCGCGCTGTCCGATTTGCTGGGGCGCGCGCCGTCGGAACACCACGCCTCTGGCATCATCATTGCCCCGAGCCTCACCTATATGGAGAGAGCCTATTTCGATGCGCGCACTTTTGGCTGGTCGCGCCGCCCTATCATCGAATTGGTCATTCCGTCGACACTCGACGGTCCCGGTCGGGGCGCCACTGAAAGTGGCGTTCGACGCCAGCAAAAAACGCGGGCCATTAATCCTCATAAGTACGCGCGGCCGGGCATGGACTGCAAACGGCTTTCATGCCTCTTGGCGTAAGGGATGTACGGCTGCCGGAGTATCCGGCGTGACATTCCATGACCTAAGGGGAACGGCCGTCCTGCGGTTCTTTCTGGCCGGTGGAACCGAGGCTGAGATCGCAACCATCACCGGCCATAGCTTGCGCGATGTCCGATCAATTTTGGATTCGCATTACTTCTGCAGAGACCCGGCGCTGGCGCAATCGGCGATCACGAAATTGGAAATCGCGCGGGCGAAAAAAGAGCGCGAAAAGTGAACATATTTTTCAAACTGTCTTCAAACCGCTCTGATTGTCGAAGCGTATAGTGTCGGAAACTCCCATAAAAACAATGGCTGATGAGACAGTCATGCGCAAACCGGTCTCCGGCAAAATTTTCCCTCAGAACAGGGAAAAATGCAGGGAAAAACGAAGAAACGGAATTGAGCGTAGCAGATAGGGTTATCTCCGCAGTTTCGGCGTGATCAGACAAAGAATTAGTATAGGGGTGGCGTTGACAAAGAATTTATAGAATTGGCAAAATTTATCTATTTATCAAATACTTATGAAACATTGACAAGTGACGGAAGATAGGAGTATACCATCTTTCGTCGTCTTTTTAGGTGGCCTTTAAGTTGTAGGCAAGCCTAGGCGAAATCGCCGCTCCAAATCTCGGTCAGGAGTTCGGTTTTTCCTCTTGCTTCAGGCTGCCCCATGACCAAGCGACTCAACATCTCCGCCTCTCCCGCTACCAAACCCACTATTATCGCATCTGCGCCTATCACTCCGACACGAGAGATCGCAAAGTCGGATTTTGCGGTTGCGCCCGATCTCTCGCTAGAGCAGTATCCGACCTGAATGAATCTGAAGGGATTCCCGAATCGGGCTTGAGGTGATTCAAACTGTCTGCCGGAGCAAGGAGGCCGGCAGGCATGTCGAAAGCCTTGTCTCTCGATCTTCGGGTTCGTGTACTGTCCGCGGTTGCGCAGGGTCTAAGCCATCGCGAAGCCGGCGCGCGGTTCGCGGTCAGCGCATCGAGCGTCAGCCGCTGGCGAAAGCTTGCGCGGGAACGGGGTGACGCGCGTCCGAAGGCGCTCGGCGGGGATCGTCGGTCGGGCCGGATCGACGCCCATAAGGACACAGTCCTCTGCGTGCTCGAGGCGACGCCCGACATCACCATCGAGGAGTTACGCCAAACGCTGGCGGACAAGGGGCTTGTCGTCGGCTATGGCACGATCCGCCGCTTCTTCGCGCGTCATGCGATCACGCGCAAAAAAAGACTGCGCACGCCAGCGAGCAGGATCGCCCCGACGTCCTGAAACGGCGCGAGGACTGGTTCGACGGGCAGATCGATCTCGACCCTGACCGCCTCGTCTTCATCGACGAGACCTGGGCCTCGACGAAGATGGCCCGCACGCATGGCCGTTGCCGGCGCGGCGAACGCCTGCGCGTCGGCGTGCCCCATGGCCACTGGAAGACCACGACTTTTGTCGCCGCCCTCACGACGCGCGGCATGATCGCGCCGTGGGTGCTGGACGGGCCGATCAACCGCGACGCTTTCGAGACCTATGTCGACAAGGCCCTCGTTCCAGACCTGCGGCCGGGCGACATCGTCGTCATGGACAATCTGTCGAGCCATAAGGGGCCAAGAGTGCGGGAGATGATCGCGGCGGCGGACGCCAGCCTTCTCTACCTGCCGCCTTACAGTCCGGACTTCAACCCGATCGAGAATGCCTTCTCCAAGCTGAAGGCTCATCTGCGTAAGGCTGCCGAGCGAACCGTCGGCGGCCTCTGGGACGCCATCGGCCGCATCATCGATCTGTTCGCTCCAGCGGAATGCAAAAACTACTTCGCCGCCGCAGGATACGATGCAACATGATCGGCTATTGCTCTAGCAGTGTCTTATGTGTCCCCGTCGGGGCTAACCGATTATAGCAATAATCCTCGGACGCATTCTTCCGATCAAATCCAAAAAATCGCCGAAAGTATAAAGGCGTTCGGCTTTGTCAGCCCACTTATCGTCGACACCGACGAGAACTAATCGCGGGCCATGGCCGACTGGCAGCGGCAAAGTTCCTGGGCCTCCAATGCGTCCCGGTGGTTCACCTCGATCATCTCGATGATGTGCAAAAAAAAGCTCTCCGAATTGCCGACAATCGACTCGCGGAACTCGCGGGTTGGGATCCGGATCTTCTCGCGCTCGAGTTTTCGAGCCTGATCGAATTGGACGCCAACCCAGACCTGAATTTCGATTTGGAAATCACGGGTTTTTCGTTTGGCGCGATAGACCAAACCATCGAGGCCGCGAAGAAAAGCGATTCGCCTGACCCGGATGATGTTTTTGAACCCAATCTTGCAGGACCGATAGTAACACGTCTCGGTGACAAATGGCTCTTGGACGAGCATTGCATATTGTGCGGAGATGCCCGTGACGACAAGGTTCATTCGCGTGTTCTGGACGGTTTATTGGCGCAAGCGGCAATTTGTGACCCCCTTATAATGTAAAAAGCGAAGGCCACATCTCGGGACTCGGCAAGATCATTCACCCTAATTTTTTAATGGCTTCTGGTGAGATGACCGATGCCGCATTCACGGTCTTCTTAACTGATTTTTTGCGGGCGACGTCGGATTCGCTCGTGCTGGGAGC
Source organism: Methylocapsa sp. D3K7 (assembly GCF_029855125.1). Classification (GTDB taxonomy): domain Bacteria; phylum Pseudomonadota; class Alphaproteobacteria; order Rhizobiales; family Beijerinckiaceae; genus Methylocapsa. Next base: position 2,049,202 of record NZ_CP123229.1, on the reverse strand, counting down.
CGTGGTGTTTGTCTTCATAGACTGGCGGCACTTACGTGAGCTTCTCGACGCTGGACGTTCGGTCGGCTTGACACTTCTGAATGTATGCGTGTGGAACAAAGGGACGGGCGGAATGGGAAGTCTCTACCGCTCCCAGCACGAACTCGTGTTCGTATTCAAGAAAGGCAACATCCCCCACAAAAATCGTGTCGAGCTCGGAAGGCACGGTCGGTGTCGCACGAATGTCTGGAATTATCCAGGGCTCGCGAGTTTCGGGCCGAATCGGCTCGAGCAGCTCGCCGATCATCCGACGACAAAAAACTGCGCGATGATCGCTGACGCGATCCGCGACGTCTCTGATAGAAATGACATCATCATTGATCCCTTTTGTGGGTCTGGCACTGCTATCATTGCAGCCGCGAAGACGGGACGGCGCGCCTGTACCATCGAGCTGGACCCAAAGTATGTGGATGTCGCGGTGCGGCGCTGGGAAAGATGGTGCCCTACGGCTCTATTTGACCGATCTTTTAAGATTGCCGAACGCGCCAATGGTTCCGGCTACCAACCGCCGCCGCGACTTGAAACAGCACACAGACGAAAAGGAAGGCAATGCAATCATGCGACGATTATGTTCTTATTCGCTGATGATCGCGAGTCAAGAGGACAGACTTTTCGGAAGCGACAGGACAGTATGACGCCGCGAGCGCCGCAATCGCGGAGGTGCCTCGCGCGATGGCGCGGTTTCTAGTCGACGAACATCGAGAGGATATTATGAGCAAAAAGGATGAGTTGGTGGCGCAGTTGAAGGATCTGCCGAGCGGGCCGATCGCCGATACCTTTGAAGGCGCGGGTCGTGGGGTTGCTTCAATCTTGCTGGGATGAATTGTCAGGCTCCAACTACACCAAGATGGAGGCTCGTAAACTAGATCGAGCAGAAACTTTGAAATGGAATCCGCCTAGACTGCAATTCACAATCGAACGTCATGGCGGATACTTAGTTGGTGGAAGCCGCGCGGAATTGCAACATTGGGACGCGAACCTGGAAACAGGCATCGCTTCCTTTGAGGAACGTGGCTACAGGCAATTGAATGCTTTGAGTCCGCGGCTAAAGGTCGAGCCGATCGTAGATTCTGTGATTGAGGCAGTGCAGGCACGCAAGACGTTGCTGGGGGACGCGCTTGTCTGGGTTGCTGATGATCAAGTTCGCATCAAACAAGCGGTGTTAATTCCGGACGACGCCTCGAAACAAACGATGAGCGGTCGCCGGAAACGCTTCCGATCTGCAATGCAGTCTGCAATGGCGGCAATCGGATGGGATATCATCGTAGAGCGACCGGCACTCAAATTCAAGAAAAAAGTCGCCGCAAAATAACTCTTGATCAGCGGGCGCATTCAGACATGTCAAAGCCGACTCAAGGGATCAGGAAATTTTCTCTATTGACGAGCGAAATTCAAAATACCGGATTAATTCAGTCCGCAGTAAGGCTGGTTATAACCAAGATTTTTCGAGGAATTCAGCCATGTGGATCGTGCGCTTTTTGATCGCGAGTGTTTTCGCCTCAATTTTCGCCATGGTGGCGGCGCAGGCGGCGCCTCAAAGGGTGGCCTTACCAGGATACGACGGCGTAACACTCCAGGGCTGGTTGTATACGCCTGAGACCGCCGGCCGTCATCCGGCGGTCGTTGCGCTGCATGGATGCGCTGGGCTCAATGACAAAAGCGGCGCTCCGAGTGCACGCCATGCCGACTGGGGCGAACGGTTGTCGATGTCAGGATTTATCGTTCTGTTTCCAGACAGTTTTGGCTCGCGCGGCCTTGGATCGCAATGCAAGGAGAGCGAGCGGGAGGTTCGCCCGAGCCGGGAAAGGGTTGCAGACGCCAATGCGACCTTGCGCTTCTTGGCCGCCCGCGATGACGTCGACACGACGTCGATTTCCCTTCTTGGCTGGTCGAACGGTGGCTCGTCGACGCTTTATGCCGTAGAGCCTAACAACGCCCCGGACGGCGTCGATTTCGCCCGCGCCATCGCGTTTTACCCGGGCTGTCGGGTCCCGCTCGAACATGGCCGCTGGGCGTCCCGCATGCCGCTCCTCGTCCTGATCGGCGCCGATGATGACTGGACGCCCGCGGCGCCGTGCGCCGATCTCGCCGCGAAGGCGAAGGCGCATGGGGAAAAAGTCGATATCGTTGTCTATCCGCAAGCCTATCACGATTTCGATCACCCAGACTTGCCGGCGCACACTGTCGATGGTCTCGCCTTTACGGCCAATGGCAGCAGCAGCGCGCATACCGGGACGAACCCTGCGGCGCGTGCCGACGCCATCAAGCGCGTCGCGGATTTTCTCTCCCGTTAGGACCGGAGGTGCCTTGCCCAGCGCACGCACAGCAAAATCACGTCGCTCGGAAATCGGCGGCCATTGAAGCCGGATACGGCGGGAAACCTCGGCGAAGCGCCGACGATCTCACCGTCTGTGACCAGCGAATGAACAGAGCTCGTTCAAATACAGTAGCGGAGCATGGAAATGGCGCAATCGCGAAACATTGAGATCGACTTTGAAGTGCATCAACTCATAGAGAACGAGCGGCGAGGCTGATGGACATTCATTCTTAAGCCTGGAAAATCTCGTTAATATAACTCCGTCAGGGTATGGCGCTTTTGAAGCCATTTCGGTTTGTGGGGACGCCAGCGATTGATTTTTCTTGCGGCAGTTGAGGGCTGGGCGCCACTATTGACAAGCAATAACCATTAACGTGTCAAAGCCACCGAAACCCTTGCCAAACGGGGGCGTCCGCATATGACTAAGACGCAGGCGAGGATTTTTTCAGTGAAAAGCTGAGCACCTAAAGTTACTAGTCAATCGGCTTTCCGGTGCGGCGCGCCGTCGTCTCTGTCGTTTCGCGTCTTGATGTGTACGACGGCGCCAGGGGCGCGGCTCCGCGCGGCGATTCGGCTGCGGCCTGCGCTATCCTAAGGCCTCGATCAGTCTTTTTTCCTGGGCGTTGGTCATTGCCGTTTGAACATGATAGTGAACACGGATCTTAGCAAGGCATTTGGCCTCAGAGCTTCGCTCGAGCTTGATCAACATCTTGAACGTCAGCCTACGGGCTCGCACTCCGAGGTTGTCGCCAACACTACGTTCGCCTTCAGCACCGAGCTTTCGGACCAATGTCAATTTTCGAAATGCAGTAAATCGCCAAGCTAATGATTGTGCGTCGGGCACCATCACTCGATTCATGTCACTCCGGCGCCCTGGACGCTCGATGACCGGGGATATTTCCGTCATCGTCGAGGAAGTTCGATTTGCGGGGTTTAGTTTCGCACCTGCCGAGCAATTCCGTGCCCTCCTGACGCCTACGGCGCTTGCCGAATGGCCATCCTTCGCAGCGAGTTGGGAGGCCTCGGCGTCGACACCTACATGGCCGACGGCGGCCGTTATCGCCGCCGACGCTTCGCCGCCTTCGCCGTTTCCTCCGAAGGCATTGTCCGCAAGGCGCACCAGCCGCATTATCAGAGCCGAGATTACAACCTACTCAATGGGGGCATCGAGCGTTGGTTCGAACCGGTGACCGAGGCCGTCGCCACCCATCCGGTCACCTTGGGTCTTCTCTATGCCGGCCGGAAGGTGTTTGACGCATTGACGCCAGCGCCGGACAGGCCGCAGGCTTGGCACGTGGAGCTGCATCAGTTCCGGATCGAAGCCCACCCCGGACAAATCGGCCAGCCAACGCCCTAGGGGCTGCATCGCGACGGCGTCGACTGGGTGCTCGTCATGCTTGTCAACCGAAAGAATGTCGAACGCGGGGTCACGACGATCTACGGCCTGGATCACCGCCACTTGGGCGACTTCACGCTCACCGACCCTCTGGATGCCGTCTTCCTGCAGGACAATCGGGTCTTTCACGGCGTGACGGCGATCCGTGCGCTGGAGCCCAATGAGGTCGCGCGCCGCGATGTCGCGGTCATCACCTTTCGCGCAGCCCCGCTGTGCCTGCTCGACCCGGGTTGAGGCGCATGTGACAAAGCCGCTGTGGGTTACTGGGAAGGGGAGAGAGTGTCGGTTGACGGATTAGGCGAACAACGTTGCGTTCGCAGAGAGCAAGGCTAAAAGTGCAGGGGTTTTGGTGTATGCGGTGAGCACAGGCAGTATGCGCTCGAATTCGTTACTCGATCCGTTGGGTCCGGTGCTAGCCGTTTTTTAAGTAGGAAGATCGCCAATTCGCAAAAGCTCAGCTAACAAAGGAGCGGATAACGACGCGTGTTGTAATGCATCAGAAAATATGAGCTGAAGAGTGGGCATTTGGTAATATGGATAATCTTCTACGGAGGATGCTATCATCGACAAAAGGTTTTCCGCATCGGTGACATATGATTGGGCAATAAGAAGTATCAAACACTCAACTTCAAGTGAGGTCGGTATTTGCATGGCAATTTCGTTCGTGGTCGAGTGTGGATCGAATGCAGCCAAGCCAGCGAGGAGAATTGCGCGCACTATATGGTTGTCACTTTCCTTGGCGTGCCGGAGCGCTACCGCCTTGGCAGCGGGGTCCACCTGCAAGAGATGGCCGAGTGGCCAGGCAGCGTAAAAGCGCGTTTCTGCGTCGCTATCCTGCGACATTAGCTTTTCAAGGGCAGGTAAGGCCTCGAGCTGCTCATCGACACCGGCGGCAATCGCGAATGCGCTATTTTCCTCGATTAGGATGTTCCGCTTGATTTCCGCCAAAGCAGCCGTACGGCTGGGAATAAATGCAAGTGCTATACACGCCGCAAGGCTGACTCCCTTATTCTCATGCCGTGCCAGGATGCACAGATTGGGCAATGTCTTTTCAGTTGGCATTACACAGAGTCGTCGGAGGAAGGCTAGCAACATCGCTTCTGGGGCTCTATTCTTGATAAGCTCGTCTAACACAATAAATGCATGGGACGCGGGGATCCCGCGGAAGGCGTAATAATAGTCCATGACATGCAAGGGTTGGGTACGAATATCTTGGGACTGAGCGCTAGCGTGCGACACTTTTGTCGCTAACCAGAGAGCGGATTTGATCGAATCATTAGAAGTGTTTACGGATGCGGATGCGATATAGGCTCGGAGATAGGCCTCAGCGGACTTCTCCAACATCCACTTATTTTTTCCCAGTCTACTCCGTCAATGAGCCAATGTTCTCCTGCCATGCCCATGATCGTGGCGGTTAGGTTCCATGCGTCAGGCCCCCCAATGTAAGTTTCTTGATAACGTCCTTAGCGAGCTGCGCAACATCCTGACCTTTGCCTGATCTCGCAACGAAACGTAACCAACGCGCGGAAAACTGAAATTGGAAATAGGTCGCATCCGGTCTTTCCAGTCCGACTCGGTAGACTGCTATGGGGTCGCCATGCCGCTTAACGAGCCAGGATGACATAAGGCGTTCGAATATACGGCCAGAGGCAAGGCTAATTGCGACGTCATAAACTTCGTGTGCCGATGCGTTGGCGACGGGCAAGTCGATGAGCCCATGCTTGTCGGCCGCGATGGCGGCGCGAGTAACCCGATCGAGAGTTATTGGCGGGTTTTGCAGCGAAGAGGCAATGTCCGGAGCGGCGAGCGTTCGCTCCGCTTTAATCAGGCCGCTAGGCTCAGGACCCATTAAAGTTCTTGCGTTGAGGTGAGTCGGCTGATTCATAGGCGGGGCGAGGAGGCTTCGCCATGGCTGATTTGTTTTTGCTCTCCGAGGCGCAGATGCGCCGGATTGAGGGTTATTTTCCGCTGTCGCACGGGATCGCGCGGGTGGACGATCGCCAGATCGTCAGCGCCATCGTGTTCGTGATCAGGAACGGACTTCGCTGGCGCGACGCGCCCAGGGAATATGGCCCGCACAAGACGGTCTACAACCGGTTTATCCGCTGGAGCCGCCTGGGCGGGTTCAACAAGATCTTCGCCGAGCTGGCGCGCAAGGGCGGCAAGCCGGGACGGATCATGATCGACGCCACGCATCTCAAAGCGCATCGCACCGCCGCCAGCCTTTTGAAAAAGGGTCTATTCCCCGACGTATCGGGCGCACCAAGGGCGGCCTGAACTCCAAGCTGCACGCGGGTGTGCGACGGCAAGGGACGCCCGCTCGTCATGCTGCTCAGCGAGGGGCGGATGAGCGATTACAAGGGAGTGGCACTGATGCTGCCGGTGCTGCCCCGGGCGAGGGAACTCCTCGCCGACAAGGGCTACGACGCCGACTGGTTCCGCCAGGCTCTCGCAAAGCGCAAAATCGCCGCCTGCATCCCCTCCAAGTCCAATCGAAAAATACCGATCGAACACGACCGCATGCTCTATCGCGAGCGCCACAAGATCGAGAACATGTTCGGCAGGCTCAAGGACTGGCGGCGCATCCACACGCGTTACGACCGATGCGCCCATACTTTCATGTCAGCAATCTGCATCGCCGCAATCGTCATCTTCTGGATCAATCAATGAGTCCTGACCCTAGGTGATTCCGATACCTTGGCTCCAGCGATAAAGTTCTTAAAAATGAATTCGCGCAGTATTTCATGCTGAATTGCTTTTTCACTCTCTGGCTTTGTGATTGAGAAGTGATCAGAATTAGGAACCTTGAACGGCTTTGGGAAATATCGTCCAGCAGAAAATTCTTGAATAACCTGTTTTCCCCAAACCAATTTAAACAATGATTTAAAAGATTTCGAGACTTTGTCCGATTTCACATGTATGAAATCGGCTTCTACTAACTCCCTCCCTTTAAGTTTAAGCCTGTCTTTCTTTTCCATAAAGTATTTATCTAACACTACTTTGGCAGATTTTTGTGGGATCTATCGTTTTTGGGATTCCCGAGTTTCGTGTTGCGTGATTCATGGGTGGTCGACCTCACGGAGGGCCGACCATGGACGAGGGCTGGAAATCCGACCTGGGGCGGTGGCTCCTACCTTTTCTCAGTGCTTTTCGACACAAGGCGCGGGCACGGATGTGCCCGGTTTATGTCGCGGGACTCATCGGCGCGGGTGATCGCAAGAGTGTCCAGCCCATTGCGGCGCGTGATGGCGAAGTCGGCTACGACCAGCTTCATCACTTCATCACCAGTGGCGTGTGGGAGGCCGCGCCGCTCGAGAAGGCTTTGCTCGCCGAAGCCGACAGGATGGTTGGCGGCGCCGACGCGTGGCTGATCGTCGACGACACCGCATTGTCGAAAAAGGGCGAGCATTCGGTTGGCGTCGCGCCACAATATGCCTCATCGCTTGGAAAGACTGCCAACTGTCAGTCGCTGGTCTCGCTAACGTTGGCGTCGCGCGAGGTGCCGGTGATGGTGGGCCTGCGGCTATTCCTGCCCGAGAGCTGGACAGATGATCCTGAGCGCATGGCGCGGGCCGGTGTGCCGAAGGATAGACAGACTGCTCTGACAAAGACGGAAATTGCGATCGCGGAGATTGATCGCGTCATCGCCTCTGGGGCGTGGTTTGGCTGCGTCCTTGCCGATTCAGGGTACGGCTCCAGCGGGCCTTTCCGCCAGGCTCTGAGCGAGCGCGGTCTGCTGTGGGCGGTGGGTCTGTCGCGACGCCAGAACGTCTATCCCGCCGACGTTGCCCTGATCTTCCCCGCCATGAAGGCGGGAAGACCCCGCAAATACCACATCCCTGATCAGCCCCCGGTCTCTGCTGAAGCGTTGTTGGCCGGTGGCAAATGGCAAAAGGTCAGCTGGCGGCGGGACACCAAAGGCCGGCTGACATGTCTCTTCGCGGCCCGCCGTGTCCGCGTTGCGGATGGCCATAAGCACCGCATGCTCGATAATCGTATGCAGTGCATGCCGGGCGACGAGGTCTGGCTCGTCGGCGAGCGCCGGTCGACTGGCGAGCAAAAATACTACGTGCCGAACTTACCAGCCGATGCGAGCCTCAAGATGCTCGCCGCCACGATTAAAGCCAGATGGGTCTGTGAGCAGGCCCACCAGCAGCTCAAGGAAGAGCTCGGCCTCGACCACTTCGAAGGTCGCTCCTGGACCGGCTTACATCGACATGCTCTGATGACAATGATCACCTACGTCTTTCTCCAATCCCGCCGCCTCAAAGCAGCGGGACGGAAAAAAAAGAGTCGGGGGACCGCCGCCACAACCAAGCTTGCCGGCCATCAGGCAAGCCATCCTCGACCTCTTTGTTCGGCCTCCACCCAGGCGATGCCCCCCCACTGTGAGAAACTCCTCGCAGAAGCCGTCAAACCTAAACTGCCAAAGTAGTGCTAGGGTCAGGACTCATTGATTGATCCAGAAGATGACGATTGCGGCGATGCAGATTGCTGACATGAAAGTATGGGCGCATCGGTCGTAACGCGTGTGGATGCGCCGCCAGTCCTTGAGCCTGCCGAACATGTTCTCGATCTTGTGGCGCTCGCGATAGAGCATGCGGTCGTGTTCGATCGGTATTTTTCGATTGGACTTGGAGGGGATGCAGGCGGCGATTTTGCGCTTTGCGAGAGCCTGGCGGAACCAGTCGGCGTCGTAGCCCTTGTCGGCGAGGAGTTCCCTCGCCCGGGGCAGCACCGGCAGCATCAGTGCCACTCCCTTGTAATCGCTCATCCGCCCCTCGCTGAGCAGCATGACGAGCGGGCGTCCCTTGCCGTCGCACACCCGCGTGCAGCTTGGAGTTCAGGCCGCCCTTGGTGCGCCCGATACGTCGGGGAATAGACCCTTTTTCAAAAGGCTGGCGGCGGTGCGATGCGCTTTGAGATGCGTGGCGTCGATCATGATCCGTCCCGGCTTGCCGCCCTTGCGCGCCAGCTCGGCGAAGATCTTGTTGAACCCGCCCAGGCGGCTCCAGCCTGATTGAACAAAGCAGTAAATGCGCCGGTCGCCAAATAGGGCGCCGCTCATGCTCAAGGTGCAAATGGCTGGCATGAACTGAACAATTGAGCGTAAGTGCCTAGATATTGCTCCATCAAACATCCGCCATTACCGCCGTGCGGTTTGACACCCCACATTTGAGATAGTCTCAAGATCTGCCCCCCGAGTTGGATAATCAATATTAAATATGTATAGTGTTCATCTCGCACAGGGTTTATTGTGCCGTGATGTCCAAGGGTGGCATTGGCTGACCGCCAGAATCTCCTTGGATCGAATGGTGCCAAAAATTGGCTTGGCCCGCGACACTTTTCGATACGTTGAAGCGAGTTCGCCCGTCACATTTTTAAAGTTTTGATTATTAATTTTCATAGCAGGCCAGGGGATGTGTGCATGGACGAAAGCGGGAAAACCTCGCCAGAGCCCTCGCTTGGTCTTGATCGGGCCGCGCTGGAAAAAGCAGTCCTGTTGGAGCGGATCCGCGTGCTTTACCAGACGCACGCGATTATGTTCGTCAATCTCGTCAACGCCTCGCTCACCGCTTACGTGCTTCGTGACCTTTTGCCGGTCAGAATGTTCGTCGGATGGATCGGGCTGTTCAGCATCGTTGTTCTAGCGCGTTATCTCGATTGCCGGCGCTATATGCGCGCGCCTCCGGAAGTGGAATTTGCCGCGACCTGGGGCTGGCGCTTTGCCGCTGGCGCGACCGCGACGGGGTGCCTTTGGGGACTGACCGCAGCCGGCATACTGATCACGCCAAATCAGGCCTATCACGCCTTCATAGCCTTTGTTGTCGGCGGGATGATGGCTGGCGCAGTCGGGGGCGATTCGGCCTTTTTACCGGCACTAATCGGATTCACAGTCCCGGCCGTCTTGCCGGTGATCTTCGCCTTTTTCGCTCGTGGCGATCCTATGTCGATCACCATGGGATTGATGGTCTCGGCGTTCACTGCCGTGCTCGGGTTGGTTGGCTTTCGTGCCAATCATTGGATCGCTTCCATTGCTCGCCGCGAAATCACTCAGAGGTCACTGGCTGCCGACCTCGAGAACCAAATCGCCGTACGAAACGAAGCAGAGCGTGAGCTGTACCGAAGCAATGGAATTTTGCAGGCCGTTGCTGCGAGCGCAACCGAAATTCTGCGGGGGCTCGAATTCGACCATTCGATCCCAAAAGTACTGGAATTCATCGGCCGGTCGATGGGCGTGAGCTGTGCCCACTTATACGCAAACAATGGCGCTCCAAACTTCGCTCTCTTCACGCACCATATGTGGAACGCGCCAGGCACGGCGCCGATAATCGAAACGCGCAATCTCTTGCAGCCCGTCAAAGCTGGAGACTCGCCCTCCGTGCCGAGTCTTCTTGCGCAGGGAAAAGTGCAGTTCATCAGCAAGCGGGAGGCCGACGAGCCAGATCGGCATCTCCTCGATTCCTGCGGCGTCCAGTCGATTCTCTTGGTTCCTGTCTTCGCCGACAAGAATTGGTGGGGAGCGATCGGTGTCGGTGATGGCGAGGTTAACCGCACATGGACCACGGTCGAGATCGACACACTCCGCACTCTTGCGGAGCTAATTGGCACGGCGATCACACATAACCGAGACCTCACGGAGATCGCGGATGCCGGCCGTATCGTCGAAAACAGCTCGACCATACTTTATCGGCTCGATCCGAAGTTCCCTTATGCGATTACATATGTGTCTCGGAACATCGGTCGATACGGCTACAGTCAATACCAGCTTCTGTCCGTGCCGGGCAGTTATATGGAACTTTTCCATCCGGACGACCGCCAGGGTGTTATCGCCGATATCGCCAAAATCGTTACCGGCAAAACAATGGAATCCGGCGGAGATTTCCGGATACGCTTGCCGACCGGCACTTACGGCTGGATCGAGAACCGTATACATCCGGTCCGCGACAGCGATCGCAAGCTGACGGCTCTGGAAGGGATCCTCATCGACATCAACGACCAGAAGATAGCACAAACGGAAAGGGTGCGTCTGACCTACACGGATCTGCTCACTGGTCTACCAAACCGAACGGCCTTTATGGAATGGCTTCAGATAGCCTTCGTGGCGGCGAAAGAAGGTGGCAAACCTTTCGCCATCCTCTACCTCGATCTCGATGACTTCAAGGATATCAATGAGACGCACGGCCATTCGATGGGGGACGAACTGCTCAAGGCCGTGGCGCAACGACTCGGTGGGGCTCTGCGTGAAGGCGATCGGATTGCCCGCGTCGGCGGCGACGAGTTTGCTGCGCTCCTGAGCGACATGTGGGATAGCACCGTCGTGGCGACACTCGCGGCAAGGATTATCGGCTCAATTACAGCGCCGCATTCGATCGGCGGCAGCCAAATGAATGTAACGGCGAGCGTCGGCATTTCGATCTTTCGGGACAAATTGACCAAACCCGAGGATATAATGCGCGAGGCAGACCTCGCCCTTTACGACGCCAAGGACAGCGGACGCAACAAATATGTCTTCCATACCGAGGCACTCGACCTTGCTGTCCGCGAGCGCGTGACGATAGTTGAGGAGCTCAGGGTAGCGCTAGATCGCGGCGAGTTCGAAGTTTACTACCAGCCGCAGGTCGAATTGCCGTCACGACAGATTGTCGGCGTCGAGGCGCTTTTGCGCTGGAACCATCCAAGCCGGGGTCTGCTCACGCCAGGACATTTCATAGCGATCGCAGAGAAGTCAGGAATGATCAGCTCGATCGGGCTATGGGTGCTTGCCGAGGTCCGACGGCAGTTGCGGATCTGGAACAACGAAGGGATCGGTCCACCGATCACCGGCGTCAACCTGTCCGCGGCTCAACTGATCTCGCCCTCCGACTTCCTGCGCGACTTCATGCGGGGACTGAGTGCCGATGAACTGGATCCCGACAGGCTCGAACTCGAACTGACCGAATCCCTGCTCATGGACACGAACCACGGCCATGGCGACATGGTGAACCAGCTGCGGGCGCTCGGCGTACGAATTGCGATCGACGACTTCGGTACCGGCTATTCCTCGCTCGAATATTTGCTCCTCTATCCTGTCAGCCGCATCAAGATCGCGCAGCAATTCGTGAGCGGCTTGCCGGGCGACCCCGGCAGCGCGGCCATCGTTCGAGCGACGATTGGTCTGGCGCGTGAATTCGGTATCGAGATCATCGCCGAAGGCGTCGAAACCGCCGCCCAACTGGAATTTCTCGTCGGCGCCGGATGCTCACGCATACAAGGCTTTTATTTCAGCAGACCAGTGCCTGCCGAGCAAACCTCCCAGATGTTGCGCGAAGGTGTGCTCGTACCCGCCGCAGAGTGCAAATCGGCGGCGCGACAGGCAGACGTCACTGAATCAGAACGAGCAGGAGCATGAGTTGAAGGCTCGACCACGCGATGGGACTTCCCGCTTATGCACGCAATGCCTTTGCGATCGTTACTCGATGGCTGCTGTGGTTCCCGAGCAGTATCACGAAAAAGCGTTTGAAGGTTTGAGGATGCACATCATGTCGAACGCCATTGGTTTGGCTAGCAGCCACAATAAGCAGGCGACCACCGATCAAAAAGTCAACGAGAGTCTCCAGCCTCAATCTGTGTTATGCTTTCGGGAGATTGAACAATGGACGGTTACTACGATCTGAATATCGTCGCGCTTTCCATCGCGGTCGCCATCATTGCTTCATACACAGCACTCGACATGGCAGGCCGAGTCAGTGCAAGTGATTCGAGCGCAAGGAAATCGGTGATTTGGCTGGTTGCCGGCGCGATGTCGATGGGGACCGGCATCTGGTCGATGCATTTCATCGGCATGTTATCGTTCCATCTGCCTATAAAGGTTGCCTTTGACCTGCCCATCACGCTGCTGTCGTTGATCATTGCGATCGTTGCCTCGTTCATCGCGCTTTTTTTTCTACGCCAAGCCCAACTCGGGATACGTAACCTGGTCATCGGTACGATACTGATGGGCAGCGGCATCGCCGCAATGCATTACACTGGCATGTTCGCGATGCAGATGTCGCCGCCGATACGCTACGAACCCTTGCTTTTCGTCGCCTCAATCCTGATCGCCATCGTTGCCTCGCTCGCGGCACTTTGGATCTCCTTCCAATTGCGCTGGAAACACTCCAGGCACGAAATCCTGGCCAAGGTGGGAAGCGCGGTTGTAATGGGGCTGGCGATTAGCGGAATGCACTACACTGGAATGGCGGCGGCGCGTTTTGCCCCGGGCAGCGTTTGCCTTGCCGTGACGTCGGGTGGCATAGACCTTACGACGCTGGCTTTCGGCATCGGCAGCCTCAGCCTTGTCATCATGAGTTTCACACTGATAGTCTCTACACTCGACGCTAATTTCAGCAAAAAAATAGAGGTACTCGCTCGCACGGACGGACTAACTGGGTTGGCGAACAGTGCGACATTCATCGAACGGCTTCACCAAGCTTTCGCCGCCGCTCAACGTGGTGCTAGCCCATTCGCGATTATCTCTATCGATCTGGACCATTTCAAGGAAGTTAACGACACGCTTGGACACTCCGCGGGCGACCTGCTGCTTAAATCTGTCGCGGGGCACCTCAAGCGGAACTGCCGGGAAAGTGATTTTGTCGCCCGCTTGGGCGGTGATGAATTCGCAATTCTACAAACCGAAGTGTCCGGTGTTTCGGATGCAATCGCATTGGCATCGAAAATTCATCGCGTTCTGAGTACTCCATATCAGCTCGGAGATGGCAAATTATTTGTCAGCGTTAGCATTGGTATCTCCGTTTATACCGACGAGATGGCTGGACCGGACGAGATGCTCGCTAAAGCGGATATCGCTCTCTATAGAGCCAAGGAAGATGGCCGGGATCAGTATCGCTTTCATTCCGATGATCTTGATCAAGAAATGCGCGAGCGCATGACCCTCACGGGCGATTTGAGACAGGCACTCGAACAGAATGAGTTGGAACTTTACTATCAGCCGCAGGTCGAACTCTTTACGGGTCGAATTGCCGGTATGGAAGCGCTTATTCGCTGGAATCATCCAAAGCGCGGCCTGCTCATGCCCGCAGATTTCATTCCCATAATGGAGAAAACGGATGCCATATTGGCACTGGGGTATTGGGTGCTCGATCATGCATGCGAGCAAATGAGTTCTTGGCGCACTGCCGGAATTGCTCCAATGGTTTTGGCCGTTAATCTCTCCCTTGGTCAGCTCCGGACTGGAGATGAGCTGATCCAATCCGTCACGATGACACTTGCGAAATGGGGCCTTACTCCAAGGGACCTTGAACTCGATGTGACAGAATCCATGCTCGCCTACGCCACATGGGCTTATAACGATGTGCTCGAGCAGCTACAGCAGCTTGGGGTGACGATCGCAATTGATGATTTTGGAACGCAGTATTCGTCGCTCGACTATCTGAAGCACTATCGCGTAAGCCGGGTGAAAATCCCGCGAGCGATGATTGCCGCCGCGACGCAGCAAGATCAAGAAAGCGCAGCGATGGTGCGGGCGATTATCGGCCTCACGCGCGAGCTGAACATCGAGGTTATGGCGCAAGGCGTGGAAAATGAGGCGCAACGAGATCTGCTAACCGCCGCTCCATCCACGACCAAAGTGCAAGGCTTTTATTACAGTGCGCCGGTCCCCGCCGTCCATGCGACGGAGTTGCTGCGGCAAAGGCTGATCGAGCCTCGCCTCAGTCAGGACATCCGGGAGGCTGCAGCGCAATAGCGGACGAATGCATCATGACCCGTAAATAGGGAGCGCATGATTTGTATCTATGGCAATTGACCTGCCCCGTACTGCGCAACCATGACATGATTACTTCCAGGGATATACGCCATGCCCATCGCAAGAGAGCGACTCGGTGGTGCGACAGGCAGACTGCGCCGAACCAGGAGGAGCAAGAGCATGAGTCGGTGGCTTGACCGCGCGAATGGGTTTGCTGCCTATGCGCGCGACACCTTGGCAGCGGTCAATCGATGGCCGCTGCGGCGAGTGCTGATCGCCGGTGCGATCGGTGTCGCCTTGTCCTGCGTTGCCAGTTGGTGGGTCGCGCACTATTGGGAAAACAATCACGCACAAGCCCAGCTCAATGTTCTCGGTGACGATCGCCGTCTCTGTCTACAGGACGGGCTGGTCGATCTAGAGCAGATGATGAACTCCGCAGCGCGTCAGTTCCAGTCCTCCGCGAAGGAGATCGACCGTGCTGCATTTTCCCGCATCATTGACGGGTTGAGGAGCGTATTTGATGTCTCCCTAGAAATCGACTGGGTCCCTCGCGTGTTACGCCAGCAGCGGGCCGTGCACGAACGCGCGGCTGCCCAGCAGGGTCTTGCGGGCTACCGCATTAGCGCTCACAGCAATGACGGAAAATTTGTTCCCGCCGATGCAAAAGACGAATATTTTCCGATTCTTTATTCGAGCCAAGCGACGGCGGCACCCACGCTCCTTGGTTTGGAAATTAGCTCAGATCCGGTGGAACAGGAGGCGATGACGCGAGCGAGAGAAAGCGGAGAGATGGCGGCTACGCCCCCTCAGGCAGCAGGTCAGAGGAACATCTTCCTGTTCGCTCCCATGTATGGATTTGACTCGCCTCATGAGAGGATTGAGGATCGCCGCAGTAATTTTAAGGGTTTTCTTCGCGGCTCGTTTTTGCCCGGTCCGATGATCGATAAGGTTTTTCGCGGTGTGAAATCGCCCCAAGGTCTTGATATTTATTTATTCCGGCAACGCGCCGGTCCTAACGAGCCTCCGTTCCACGTCCGCTCCTCGCTCCTGCGTTCAGAACCAGCGAAGGCACGGTCGCGTGCCGATCTTGAAGCGGGATTGCATTGGACCGGTGAGGTGGTCCTTGCCGACGCGCGTTGGACGATGATCGTCGTTCCAATTCCGGTGGGATCGCCTCTGATTAATCACGACCGTTCCCAGATGATCTTGACCGTGGGGTTGCTCTTGACCATGGCCGTCATGACGTATCTCGAGCTTTCTCGCCGAAGCGGATCGCGGCAAGATGCGATACGCAATCGACTCGCCGCTGCGACGGACTATCGTAGCAATCTCCTTCACGCAGTCTCGATCGCCGCCAAAGAATTGCTGACCGCCGAGACGATAAAGGACGTGATGGCAAAGGTGCTCGATACGATAGGGGGCGCCGTGCGAACCGATCGCATGCTCGTGCTTGAAAACCGGAACAGGGTTGGCATGGCGCCCCTTTCTGTCCTGCGGTACAGCTGGCACTCGGCCGCAGCCCCAGCGATGCCTACTCTTGGGCAACTCGACCCAAGTGCATTGGAAACGGCTCCCTGGTTTGCGCCGCTTCTCGATGGGAAAACCGTCACCAGCATACCAAGCACCATGACTGATGGCGTGGTCAAGACTATGTTACAACGCCTGGGGATCGCGTCGAGTCTCGACGTCCCCATAATCATCGAAGGTAAATACTGGGGACGCATCTGCTTTGATGAATGCACGACGGCACGTGAGTGGTCACCGGTCGAAGTCGATATTTTGCGGACCGCCGCAGACATGATCGGAAGCGCAATGATCCGTGAGCGCTACGTCAAGCAACTACGGGACGCGAACACGATCATCGAACGAAGCCCGACGATTCTCTTCCGCTTGCGCGGCGAGCCATCCCTACCACTGATCTATGTCTCGCACAACGTTACCATGTTTGGCTATGACCCGGCCGAAATGATCGCATCGCCCCAGTTATACAAGACCATTATTCACCCCGACGACGAGCTTAAAATACTGGAAATGTTGGCGCGGATCGTGATGGAGGGCACCCAGTCCGAAACAATCGAATTTCGCATGCGGACGAGCGATGGCATCTATCGCTGGGTCGAGAACCACTATACGCCCATCCGCGATGCTGCCGGGCGGCTCGTCGAAATCGAGGGCCTCTTAACCGATGTCACGGATAAAAAAGAAGCCGCCGATAAAATTATGGTCCTCGCCAGGACCGATGCGCTCACAGGACTCGCCAACCGCGCGACCTTCATCGACCGGCTGTGTCAGACCTTCGCCGCGGCCAAGCGCGGCGCGAATCCCTTCGCGGTTCTCTACCTCGATCTCGACCGGTTCAAGGATGTCAACGACACGCTCGGGCATTTTGCCGGCGATCTCCTGCTCAAGGCGGTCGCCGAGCGACTCAAGGGATGTACCCGCGCAACCGATCTCGTCGCCCGTCTGGGCGGCGATGAGTTCGCAATCCTACAGACGGAACTAACCGATGTCTCCAATGCCGGAGTGCTGGCATCGAAGATTCACGATGTCCTGGGGGCTCCCTATACGCTCGGCGAAACTGAAATGAATATCAGCGCGAGCATCGGAATTTCTCCCTATACGTCCGAGACCGAGGGATCCGACGAAATGCTTACGCAAGCCGATCTTGCCCTCTATCGAGCCAAGGAAGAGGGCCGCGACCAGTATTGCTTCCATTCAGCGGATCTCGATCGCGAGGTGCGCGATCGTGTAGCTATTACCAATGATTTGAGGCAGGCCTTCGAACGCGATGAGCTGGAACTCTACTATCAGCCGCAAGTCGAGCTCACCACAGGCCGAATTGTCGGCATGGAGGCGCTGATACGCTGGAATCATGCAACGCGTGGTCTGATCAAACCGGACGATTTCCTGCCAATCGTGGAGAAAACTCCCCTCATTGTGACGCTCGGACAATGGGTGCTCGACCATGCGTGCGAACAGATGAATGCCTGGCAAAAGGCCGGAATTGCTCCGCCGATCCTCGCCATAAATCTCTCGCTCAAGCAACTGCAAACCGGAGATGAGCTCGTCGGATCTATCAGTAAAACATTGACGAAATGGGGGCTATCCCCGAAGAACTTGGAGCTCGATGTAACGGAATCCATGCTTGCGCACGTCACACTGCATAAGAATAGCGTGCTTGACCGGCTGCAGCAACTCGGTGTGAAAATCGCAATTGAGGATTTCGGCTCGCAATATTCCTCGCTCGACTATCTCAAGACCTATCGCGTGAGCCGAGTGAAAATCCCGCGCTTAATGATCGATGCCTCGACGCAGGACCCAGAGGCTTCGGCGATGGTGCGGGCGATCATTGGCGTCGCCCGAGAGCTCGACATCGAGGTTGTTGCGCAAGGCGTGGAAACGGAGGTGCAGCGAGACCTGCTGACTTGTGTACCTTCCCCAACGAAGGTGCAAGGCTATTATTACAGCGCGCCAGTCCGCGCGGATAGCGCGACGGAGATGTTACGGCAAAGGCTGATCGAGCCTCGCCTTAGCCAGTTTCCCGGAGCTGTCGCCGCGCAGTAGCTGCTGAAAGCATATGATTCTTGGCGAGAGACTCGCGAGTCTTTTAATTTCAATGATGGCTGCCAGGGTTACGCAATGCTCATCGCGACACCTGATATCCCCCTTACGACGATCAAACGGCATGCGGCGGGCTCCGTACTGCTGGCCGGCTTCACGGCTTCACTCTTTCTCTCGGCCTTCCTGTTGTTCTCGGTCCAGCCTGTTGTTTCGCGCATGCTGCTGCCGCGACTGGGCGGCTCGCCGGCGGTGTGGAACACTTGCGTCTGTTTCTTTCAGGTAGCTCTGTTATTCGGCTATGGCTATGCGCATTTCGTCGCCAGGCGGCTGCAGCCGCGAGCCCAGCTTGTCTTGCACGCGCTAGTGCTCTCGTCGGGCCTTGTCGTGCTGCCTCTTTCATTGGGCGCGGATGCGCCAACCGCCGCCGCCGCCCCGATCGGCTGGCTGCTGGCCCGCCTAGCGCTTGCGGTAGGGGCGCCTTTTGTTGCCATCGCCGCAACGGCGCCGCTGCTGCAACACTGGTTCAGCCTAACCACCCATCCGCAAGCGCGGGACCCTTACTTCCTGTACGTCGCCAGCAACTCCGGCAGCCTACTCGCTCTTCTGAGTTATCCCGTGCTTATCGAGACAACACTGGACCTTTCCGGACAGGGCCGACTCTGGTCGGCCGGCTTTGCCGTCACCGCCGCTGCCGTGGTGGCTTGCGGCATCGCGGCGCAACGCTACCCGGCGCCCGCGACTGCGCCAGGGCTGGTCGTGGAGACTGCGGCATTGACCAGCAAGGCGGAACGGTTGCGCTGGGTGCTGCTTGCTTTCGTACCCTCGGCTCTGATGCTGGCGGTCACCACTTATATTACGACCGACATCGCCGCGACACCACTATTCTGGGTAATGCCGCTCGCGATCTACATCGGCACTTTCATGCTTGCCTTCGCACGGCGGCAATTTATCGGGCAGCGCACTCTACTCGCGCTTCAGGGGATGGCATTGGCCGCTGCTGGTCTCATTGGAATGTACGGCACGCCAACTATCGTCAGCCTGATCAGTTCGCTCAGCGCTTTCACTTTGACAGCCGCGGTCTGCCATACCGAACTGGCGCAACGGCGTCCGGACGCGCAGGGTCTGACCGGTTACTATATACTGATTTCGCTGGGAGGTGCTTTGGGCGGAGTGTTCTGCGCATTGCTGGCGCCCGTGCTGTTCCTTGGCCCCTGGGAGTATCCGCTGCTGCTGATCGCGGCTTGCTTGCTACGGCCGCCGCCGCGAGCCACCCGGCGCTCGGAGAATTGGGCGATCCGTGGCGATTTGCTCTTGCCCGTTGCGCTCACAGTGCTCGCCATCGCACTGCTGTGGGCGGCCAGCCCCGCCAGTCCTGAGGCGCTGCGCCCGGTGGCACATGCCGCGTCGATCGTGGTGCCGGGGGCGGGGCTGCTTTGGTTTGCTAAACGGCGAGTGCGGCTGGCGATGGCACTGGCGGGCTTTTTGCTGTTTCCGGCGCTGGTGGACGTATCCGACACATTGATGATGACGCGCAGCTTCTTCGGCGTCCATCGCGTGCGCCGTCTGCCGAACGATGACCTTGTGGTGCTGCAACACGGCACCACCATCCATGGCATGCAGAGCACCCGCCCAGGCGAGGAGCTGACGCCACTCGGTTATTACGATGCCGCCGGCCCCTTCGGTAGGCTATTCGCGGCCCTTGGCCGGCGGGCCTCGCCGATCAGCGCAGTCAGCGTTCTCGGCCTTGGCACTGGCGGGCTAGGCTGCTACGCGCGTCCCGGCGAAGTATGGACCTTCCGCGAAATCGATCCGGTCGTGGAGCGCCTTGCCCGTGACGACCGCTGGTTCCATTTCATGGCAGGCTGCGGCAACCACTCGTCCGTGGTCCTTGGCGACGCGCGGCTTACCCTCGGGGCCGACACCGCCGCCCGCTACGATCTGATGGTCATCGACGTATTTAGCTCCGATAGCGTGCCGGTTCACCTGATCACACGCGAGGCGCTGGCGCTGTATTTCGCCCGCCTCAAGCCGGGAGGAGTTGTGCTGTTTCATGTCAGCAACCGCTACCTCGATTTGACACCGGTGGTCGCCCGGCTGGCCGCGGACGCCGGTGCGCCGGTTCGCCACCTGCTGGTGCCGTCCATTGGCACCGAGCGACGGCGAATTGGCGCCGAGGTAGTGGCTGTAGCCGCGCCCGGCGGCGAGCTCGACGCCCTCGCGGCCGATGGCTGGGACGCGCCACAGCCGGGTCCCGTTCTTTGGACCGACGAGAGTTCAAATATCCTTGGAGTCATTCGTTGGCGCTGACACGCGCGGAGTCTTTTAAGCGAAGTTGGAACTGGCATGGATACCAATGAACCTAAACCACACGCTTTGGAGGATCGGCTGGATGCTTATGCCAATTGGGTCGGCGAGCTCCGCCGCGGCCATAGCCCGCCGCAACTGCCGGAAGACACCGCGGAACCCTTGGCCAAGCTGAGCTGGGAGCTACGGCTCTTGGCCGACGTCATCGTCCGGCGCGAGGACCAGCTCATAAAGTTGTTAGAGGTGGTGCATACGGTCGAGCGCGGAATTCTTGTCGAGGATGTGCTTGACAGTATCTTCAAAAGTTTTTCCGCGATCATTCCTTATGACCGCATCGGCTGCGCCTTCCTCTCAGATAGTGGAACGCGGCTGACTTCTTTTTGGGTGCGCTCCAACCTCGGACCGCCGCAGATTACCAAGGGCTATTCGCAGCCGATGGAGGGAAGCAGCCTCCAGGAGGTGTTCCGGACTGGCGAGCCCCGCATCCTGAACGATCTGGAATCCTATCTCGACGCCGAGCCGCAATCGGACTCCACCCGCCGCATCGTGGCCGAGGGCGGCCGATCGAGCCTCACCTGTCCCCTCTTCGTCGATGACCGCCCGCTCGGAATCCTTTTTTTCACGAGCCACGAAAAGCGCGCATATGGAAAGATCCACCAGACGGTCTTCCGCCAGATTGCCGAAGAGGTCGCCACAGTGATCTACAAAAGCCGTCTGTTCCAGGAGCTGGTTGAGCGCAACCAATTTCTCGTACGCCAAGCTGAGCAACTCAAGCAAGCCGCCAACCGTGATGCACTGACCGGCATATTGAACCGGGCGGCTGTCATGACATCCCTCGAGCGGCAGATCCGGGCCAACGCGGCTGCCGGAAGGACCCTCGGCGTGATCATGGCCGGCATCGATCAGTTCAAAGAGATCAATGATTCCTTTGGCCATGCCGCAAGCGACATGGCGCTCCACGAGTTCGCGCGGCGGCTTTCCGCCATTCTCCGGCAAAGCGATTATTTTGGCCGCTACGGGGGCGAGGAGTTCCTGCTCATTGTCGGCGATACGAACAGGCAGCAGGTGATGCAGGCTGCGGAGCGTTTCCGTTTGGCTATTGCCGACTCGCCGTTCGACCTCGGAGCCGCAAGCCGGCCGATCACCGCCAGCTTCGGCATTGGGCTCAACTCGGGCGCCGCCGAGTCCGCGGAGGCCGTCGTTGCGGCAGCCGGCCGGGCTCTCTATGCCGCCAAGGCCGGCGGACGGAACCGGTGCGAGCTTGCCTGACCCGCTGCGCCGCTAAAATCGCCTTGCTCGAGCTTCGTCAATACCCGCTAGTTAGACTGGCCGATCGAAACCCGCATCGCCAGGGCAGGGCCCTACGTCGTACCATTGGGGATCAACATTGCGTTGAGCAGACTGGTTGCAATATTCTGGAAGATACTACTGAGGGCGGAGATTGAATTAACTGACACGCAGCCTGATGGGTTGTCGGAGTAAAACTTCGACGGAACCGAGGCAATTTGTTGCAAGGCAGAGCACGCGGATATGCTAGGTGTATCCGTGCTGCAACTGCCCGATGATGATGTCGACGCGCCATAGGCAACCGAGTACACCCAAGTTCCCGCTGCCGTGGCGGATTGAGCAGCGGTAATCGCCTGACGGCACTGGTTTAAGGCTGCGGGGTTTTTGCTGGTGTTTGTGTTACCATTCCCCACGTTGGCGGCAGTAGCATTCGCGTCTCCGTCGCCTATGAAAACGATCACATTCTGCTGCCCCGCCTGATGACTAGCCGTGAGGGCGGTCTGCGCCGCGGTGATGACACTAGCGTAGTAGGTTGCAACTCCGCCCACGGCACTCAAACCTGAACAACTGGAGCCTGCTACTCCCGGGATAGAGACCGCTTTCGTGAGGTTGGAACTAGAGTTCAGACTGGTGGCAGACGCACTGGTGCGGTAATCGGTCGATGACGAAATGATCTGGTATACCGCGTTCGCCGCAGTCGTGTAATTCGCAATCGTTGGTGCGCTGGACGAGCAATCATATTCCTTCGAAACTTGGCTTGCATTTGTCAGCCCTGGGAACACCATCAAGCCAACTTGGTCCACCGTCGGCGACAATTGGCGTAGTAGAGTCTGGATCCCGTAGTTCGCGCAGTTAAGTCTCGATGGACTCGATTTCCCCGGGATCGAGCAGTTGGCATCAGTTGTGTTCATAGACTGCGTCGTGTCTAATATCATCATCACGTTGAGCGGCGGGGGCGCGCCGCCCTTCGAGCTTGCGGTCGCGGTCGCCGAGATCGTCACGCTATTGATGCCGAGCGCACCAGCGAAGAATGTCGGCACCACCGCCGTCTGCGTCACCGTAATGGCGTTTGCGGCGGCCTGGCTTCCGTAGGTGAGGCAAGGAATGCCCAGGCCCGTGCCGTTCAAGTTCTGCAGGGCAGTCAGGCACTTCAACGTAGGCGTCGTCGTCACTGTCTGCGCGGAAAAGAAGTTCTTTTGACCACTCTGGGCGCCATAGGTGATCGCCGTAGTGGTCGCCGTTCCAGAGGGGATGTTTTGCCCTCCCGCCAGCGCCGCGACATTGGCGGAAGCTTGGAGATTGCTCTTGACGTAGATGAGATTGGCGACGTCAACCGAAATTGCGGCGAATCCGAAAAGCATGACCATCGAGAGCGCTGCGATGACCGCGACGACGCCGTCCTCGCCCCTCCACAACTGGCGAAGAAAGGAGCCCATTCCCCGTCTCACATCACATACTCCGTCACCGTCGAGGTTAGAGGGCAAAACGTGGTGTTAATCCCTAACCATGCCAAACCCGACGTGGACAAGATTAATGGGCAAGGATATGTCACCGTCACTGACGCGGATCCCCCTGGATAAGCATTCTTAAGCGCGGTCAGGCATCCAGCGTCTCCCGTGCAGGTCGCCCCCTGGACAGACGTGGTAATAGTTAAATTCGCTTGAACCAGGGATGCCGCCGCTGACTGAATCTGGGTCACAGTAGTGCTATAAGGTGTCGAAGAAGGGAGCGAGCGGCCTTGCGAAAACACCAGCGCACCGGCGGCCGTGGCGTTCGTCAGCACGCTGATGTTATTGAAGATTAGCGCATATTGAACGATGCCCAACAATATCGTGAGCAGCAGAGGAAGAACCAGAGCAAACTCAATAGCCACCGTTCCGGTGCAATCCCTCGCAAGATCGCAATTCCGGCGGATCATGGCGCAAATCGCCCGGTTCTGAAAAATCTTGAGCGGCAAAAAAAACTTAGTTTTATTCATCTCACGGCCTCACGGCCTCACGGCCTGCCCAAAAAACAAAAACTCTACCGGCGCGGGAACCAAATGGATAATAAACTATTTTAATTTAGCGTATTTGATATATGTCAATTAGCAGACTAAATCGCAATATCATAATTTAATAATTATTCAAAAAAGGAGCCGCATGAGTTGCGCAACTTAGCCAAGCACTTGGTGGTCTGGCTTATGGTTGATTCCAAAAGCGGAGTTACAGCGATCGAATATGGGCTCATCGCCGCTCTGATCGCCATAAGTATCATAACGGCCGTAACACTTACTGGAACGCATCTTGCGGGTATATTTAATTACGTCGCGCCTAAAGTGGCAGCCCCTTAGTGACTAAGGCTTGGCTCTCGTTCTGGCCGCGCCCAGTCGTCGGGCGGGACACCGTTTCCCACATGGATTCTGAGCACGCCCGTGCGCTAATGGTGCGCCTTTGCGCCTGCACCTGGTTTCTTGTCCTGGGCGCGGCATCCTTCAGGTCCGTCAGCAGCCTGATAACGGACATCGCGGCTGGCCATGCCGGCCCGGGTGCTTGGCCGGCTCTGTTCTCGGAGGGGTGCATCGTCCTCTTCTACACGATCATCTGCTGCATCATGCTGCTGCGGCCAGAGCCGGTCAGCCGGGCCAAAGGGTTCGGGCCGGTATTGTTGGCGCTGGCCGGCACCTATGGCGCGTGGTTAATTCCCCTGCTGCCGCGTGGCCCGGAACTTCCCACACTCGTTGCGGCATCGGCGGCGATCCTCATCTTCAGCGAGGTGCTGATTGTCTACACGCTGCTATCCCTGGGCCGGTCGTTCAGCCTGATCCCGCAAGCGCGCAAACTGGTCACAAACGGGCCTTACGCCATAGTCCGGCATCCACTCTATCTGGTCGAGGAGGCCGCGATTGCCGGCATTCTGTTGCAATACGCTTGGTTCGCGGCCCTACCGTTCCTGGCGCTACATGGAACCGTGCAGATCCGGAGGATGCTCCTTGAGGAGGAGGTCCTCCGGATGACTTTTCCGGAATACCCCGCATACGCGCGGCGCACGCCGCGCCTTATTCCCGGTGTGTGGTGACCACCTTGCTTCCTGGCGTATCCGGGCCCCCGCTCTGTTAAAGAAGGGACCGTCCAATTGTTAATTTCAATTAAAAATAATTGACATAAGACAATTGATAAATTTACACTAATTGTTATATTTCAATTACAATTTAAAAAAGGGGAAGGAAATGCGCAGCTTAAACAGAACTGTAATCAGCTGGTTTTCAATCGAATCGGAGAGCGGCGTTACGGCGATTGAATATGGGCTTATCGCCTCACTGATCGCGGTCGCTATCATTGTAGCTGTAACACTTGTGGGAACGAACCTTGCGGGTTTGTTCACTTACATCGCGGGCAAGGTCGTCGCCCCCTAAAAGTTAACGCACAGCAGCATAGCTAAAGGCTTTGCCCCACTCCGCCGGATTCCTGATCATAGAATAATTATCTCTACAGGTGAGGGAACGGACCGACCTATCAAGAATTATGACGAATTGCTGTCGATATATCTCAAATGATAGTTAACACAGAAATATTTTAACCATGTACATATTCAGCAAGGAAAATGGAATGCGTAAATTAAGCAAAACTGTAAGCAACTGGTTTTCGCTCGACTCGGAGAACGGCGTTACCGCGATCGAATACGGGCTTATCGCCTCACTGATCGCACTTGCTATCATCGCCGCCGTGACGCTTGTCGGAACAAACCTTGCGGGTTTGTTCAATTACATAGCGGGCAAGGTCGTCGCTCCCTAGCGGTCAAAGCCTAGCGTTGATCTTGATGCAGGAGAGTTGCCCAAAACGTCATGTTTCAAGGGTAACTCTCTCGCACATTTGAGAAATTCTGTCAGCGCTGGTTGAAACGTGGCGGTGATCTCTCGGTTGGTTGGCGGAAGCTACGTGATAGCGGCGAAGAGAACATGAGCTTTCTTCTTCCCATCTATGTGATCTCCTGGCCAGTGGCCTTCATCCTGCTTGGCATCTGTGCCAGTACGGACTTGAAGGACCGGATTATTCCAAATGAGCTTGTGGTTGCGATAGCCGCGATCGGCGTGGCCCAGGCCCTTGTCGCGAGACCCTGGCAGGTTTGGCTAAGCCTGCTCGCCGCCGCCATTGTGTTTTGCGGGCTTGGGATCCTTTCCCATTACAAGATAATCGGGGGCGGCGACACGAAGCTCATTAGTGCCGTGACATTTCTTGTCGCGCCCGATCGCGTGGGACAACTTCTGATCGAAATCGCACTGGCTGGCGGGCTGCTCAGCTGCCTTTACCTCGCGGCGCGTTACCGGCTCAAAAGCCAAAGTTCATCTCAATCAGCTGCGGTGGAAGTTGCTCTTCCGGAGAGCGGGCTTGCTCTCATGATTAAGACCGAGCGCGCCAGGATCGCGGCGGGTAATTCCTTGCCCTATGCCGTGGCCGTGCTAGGCGGAGTCAGCACTTACATCGCAAGAGAGTTCTTTCAATGTTTTTACGCAATGTCCTGCTCGCTGTAGGCGCTGTTTTCGTGCTCGCGGGTGTTGGCCTCATGATCGCGTGGTTCGGACAGGCGAGAAACACGCCCGCTGGGGTCGCAACACAGGTCGAAACCCAACAGGCCGTGTTGACGGCGGCCCATGCAATCCCTGCCGGCACATTGCTACGAAAAGAAGATATCACGTTTAAAGACGTAGGTCCGGGAGAGGTGCACCCCGGAAATCTCCTGCGTGGACAAGAGACTGAATTTTTGGGTACGTCCAGCCGACGCGATTTCGCCGAAGGCGAGCCGTTGATGGCAAACGAGTTTACCAAGCCTCAATCCCTCGCCACGGTACTCAAGCCAGGATACCGCGCCGTATCCATTTTTGTTGACGCGGCGCAGAGCGCGGCGGGTATGGCATTGCCGGGCGATCATGTCGATGTGATATTGACCCAAAGCTTCGACGACAAAATTACCACCGATCCCGGGCGCAAGACAGTGGGCGAGACCGTGCTGCATGATGTGCGGGTGATCGCCATCGATCAATCGCTGAACCCGCCGTCTACTGTAGTCACTACGCTCAGCAGCGTCAGCACCGAAACCCGTATTCCGAAAACAGTCACACTCGAGCTTTCTGAACGGCAAGCGGAAGAGCTTCTGGTTGCCCAGCAGCTTGGCAAGTTTCAGCTTGTGGTACGGCCCTTCGCGGCCACGGCCACGGCGCGGCCGGAAGTCGTACGTGCCGCTAAGCCTGTTTGGGCATCGGATGTCTCCCTGGCTCTCAACGAAATCCACACACTGCCGCTGGCGGCGCCATCGTCGGTGATAGGAGCACCGCCGCCAGCGCTGCAGTCATGCAATCCGGCCACCGGCAGCACGCTCGACGGCGACGTTCGATGCCCCCCCCACTTCGGTTATCAGATCGCCCCGTTGGCTTCGACAGTCGTCGTGCCCCCTTACGTCGAGAGACGCCCATAATGCGGAGAGATGCCTACACGGCTACCGTGCCCGGAAGCGTCGCCGCTTCAACCCCAGGCCGCGTAGCGGCGCCTACCGCGAAAGTTTTTGTCTCCGATCAGGACTCCGAGGGAGTCATCCGTCAATCGCTGAGCGATCTTGGCGTTGATGACGCCGAATTCACGAAAGGCACGGTCGAAACCGCAAGCGCGGCACTCGCCACGCAGGCGTCACCACGCCTGCTGATTGTGGACCTTAGCGGCGTCGATGACCCGCTCGCGCGCATCGATGAGCTCGCGGGAAGGTGCGAGCCAGATGTAAGCGTCGTGACGGTTGGTGACCGGAATGACGTTATTCTTTACCGTCATCTGAAAGAGGCAGGCGTTGCCGAGTATTACTTCAAGC
Organism: Methylocapsa sp. D3K7; assembly: GCF_029855125.1. GTDB lineage: Bacteria > Pseudomonadota > Alphaproteobacteria > Rhizobiales > Beijerinckiaceae > Methylocapsa. The sequence continues at coordinate 2,021,737 of NZ_CP123229.1, read as the reverse complement.
CTTTGGTTCGCGATCTGGTTAAACGTACCTGCAGTAGCATTCTCAACGGGGGGCAGGTCAAATCTACGGGTTTACGCAGCGGCAAGCTTATCTTCGTCCTGGGTGTGCGCGGTGGCGTCGGAGCCACCACGATCGCGGCAAGTGCCGCCTGGCACATGGCCGAGAAGGAACAGCGTTGGGTCATGCTCGTCGATCTCGACATGCAGAATGGCGACTCGGCGCTCCTGCTTGATTCGTCGCCAAGCCACGCTCTCCGCGAAGCATTCGAAAAACCCGATCGCGTCGACAAACTCTTCCTCGAGCGCGGAACGATCCATGCGAGCCAACGTCTCGATGTGCTGGCGTCTCTTGAGCCCCTGGGCGCGAACATTCCGCTGAATGAAGACGCCGTACTGTTGCTATTCGGAAAATTGCTGCATCGGTATCGATTCATCTTCGTCGACATGCCGGCGTCCGCCGCGGTTGGGCTGATCCGGGTGATGCGCGAGCCAAGCACCTGTGTGTTGGTCAGCAATGCCAGTCTATCATCGGCGCGCGAATTGGCGCGGTGGCGGGAGTGGATCGGACCTAATTCTCCTGAGCGGAAGACGCTGCATGTTCTCAACATGGCCGGAGCTAATGGCGGACTGTCGGAGGGCGAGTTCATTCACGTCGCCGGCCAAGCCCCAGACATCACAATTGCATATGATCGAGACATTGCGATCGCTTCAAATCTTGGGATTAAGGCCACTCAAAAATGCGCTGTGCTCAACACCGGGATTGCGAAGTTGATCCGTGACTTGGCGGGAGAACCGGTCGCGAGGCCGCGCTCGCTGTTCAGCCGGATCTTTGGTTAGATATGGCCCAATTCGGCAAAAAGAGTATCAGTGAGACATCGGCCCCTGAGCCGGTGGTGACGAATGCGCCGCAAGCCGAAGTGGAGGCGAGCTTCGACGCCTCGATGAAAGCCTCGAGGGTGGGGATGTCCGAGGCAAAGGACTTCATCCGCGATCAGATCTTCATGCGTATAGAGCCTTTGGTCGCAGTGCGGACCAGCAAGCCGGAGCTTATGGCCTTCGTCAATAAACTTGTGGCCGAGATCGCCAACGACCGGAAAATTCTTCTGAATCAGGACGAGCAGCGCCTTCTCGGAATCAATATCGTTGACGAAATGGTTGGGCTTGGACCGATTGAGCCGCTTTTGCGCGACCCGTCCGTTGCCGATATCCTCGTCAATGGACCGCGGATGATCTACGTGGAGCGGCAGGGCAAGCTGCAGCTTACGAAGCTGCAGTTCCGTAGCGATGCGCACGTCCTGCACGTGGCGCAACGCATCGCGTCATCAATTGGACGCCGTATCGACGAATCAAGTCCTATGCTGGACGCAAGATTAGCGGACGGCAGCCGCGTCAACGTAATCATTCCGCCGCTCAGCCTCAAAGGACCATGCCTTTCGATCCGCAAATTTTCGAAATCGATGATGGACTTCGCAAGCTTTATCGCCACCGGCTCCGTCTCGCCGCAGCTCGCAAAAGTGCTCGAGATCGCGGCTCGTTGCCGCTTGAATATCATTATCTCCGGCGGTACCGGCTCTGGTAAAACGACCCTGCTCAACTCTCTTTCGAGCATGATCGACCCGGGCGAGCGCATCGTCACCATCGAAGACGCCGCCGAACTCCAACTCCAGCAGGCTCACGTCATTTCATTGGAGACGCGCCCGCCCAATCTCGAAGGGCGCGGTGATATCAACCAGCGGGCTCTGATGGTTAACGCTCTTCGGATGCGGCCCGACCGGATCATCGTGGGAGAGGTTCGCGGACCGGAGGCGTTTGACATGATGCAAGCGATGAACACAGGTCATAATGGCTCCATGTCAACCGTTCATTCCAACTCCGCACGCGATGCGCTGGGACGCATCGAGAATATGATTTTGATGGGAACCGGTAACCTCCCGATGCGGGCAATTCGTACCCAAATCACCAGCGCGCTTGACCTTGTGGTGCATACCGAGCGCATGCGCGATGGCGTTCGCCGTGTTACCGAGGTCGTGGAGGTTGTCGGATTGGAAGGAGAGATGATCACCCTCGGCAATTTATTCAAATACAAATTCGATGGCGAAAACGCGGATGGCACCCTCCGTGGGAGCTTCGAAGCAACACAGGGCCGGCCGCATTTTCTTCCGCGGATCGAGTATTACGGATTAGGTTCCGCATTCCTGCAAGCGCTTGGCGTTCAAGAACAAAAAATCGGGGATTAACCGCATGCAGTCCGTCGCCGTGCTAGCTCTGGTTCTGCTGCTCTTTGGCGTGTTCGTACTTACGGCTGCGCTCATGATGAGCCGAGGGAGGCGCCTTGAAATGGAGCGGCGCTTGAACCTTGTTGCCGGCATCAGGGAGACGCTGGTGACGGCCGAAACTCTCGGAGGGTTGCTGAAGGTCCGAAGCAAAGAATTTGATGTGAAAGTGCGGCGTATATTCACGATAGGAATCAAACGTACCTGGGCAATGCAAATCAACTCACTCACGCTGCTGCTGGTAGCCGCTTTATCGGCCGGTGGGGTGTGGATTTTGACGTACCATTTCTTCGATCTCTCATTATTGCTTTCAACCGTCGTAAGCTTATTTGCGTCGTTTATCGTGCCGCGCTTTATTCTTTCCCGGCAGCAGAAACGAACCGAGCGCAAATTCATAGATCTGTTCCCTGAAGCGGTCGATACCGTCGCGCGTATGGTCCGGGCAGGCCTGCCGATCACGGCGGCGATGCGGACTATCGCCGTCGACGCATTGCCACCGGTCAACACCGTGTTCGCCACCATCGCCGACCAGTTGAGAATCGGTGTTCCAATCGAAGACACCTTGGATTCAAGCAGCAGGGAAATAGGGCTTCCGGATTTCCGCTTTTTCACGGTGGCAGTGGCGTTGCAGTATGCGACGGGAGGCAACCTCTCGACCACACTGGATATTCTTTCCGATATTATACGCAAGCGGCGCGCGACGCGTCTCAAGGCCAAGGCCGCGACCGGCGAGATTCGTATCACCGCCTATACGCTCGGCGGGATACCGGTTCTAACGATAGGGGCGTTGCTTGTCATTCAACCGGGCTATCTCACCCCTTTATTTACGGACCCGCGTGGCCATTTGATCATCGGGATGGCTTGCGCCGCCATGATGTTAGCGTTCCTTTCCATGCGGATGATGATGCGCAGCGTGACCGACGGTTGAAGGAAATATGGGCAAAGCCATGAATATGTCGGAGCTCTGGAATTCTGTGACTTTACCGGACCTGATGGCGCTGTTTGGCACATCTTCGCTAGTTGTGGGCGGCGCGGCTCTGATCGCTTCCAGTATTCCAATGCGCGCCGAGCTGGTGCAGCGCCGCATCAATTTGGCGCTGCCACAAACCGCCCTCGCAACGGCTGAAGCGGCGCGGAAGGCCCATCCATCCGTTATTCAACATCTCCCTTCGCTGGCAGCAGGCCTGTCAGATGCTGAGCGGCGGCAGGTCGTCCGGCTGTTTTCGAACATCCATGTGGCTTCCCATCGGGCGATCCTATATTTTTTCTTCGCCAGGCTTACTCTGGCCGGGACTCTCGGCGCGATGACGCTGGTGCTAGCTGGGCGTCTTGCCGTCTTTGCGGCGTCTTGGTGGCCGCCGGTTTTGGCTGCGCTCGTTGCCGCGTTAGCGGGCTGGCTTTTGCCCATCCTCTTCATCGCTCGCATAGTAAAAGCGCGGAAAAAAGCTGCCGCTTTAGGGCTGCCCGACGCGCTTGAACTGCTGGTGGTCTGCGTGGAGGCCGGTTTATCCCTTGAAGACGGGATGCAGCGGGTCGCACGCGAACTCAAAGTTTCACAACCGGCGCTCGCCGACGAACTCGATCTGACTTGGGCCGAACTCAATATTCTTCCTAGCCGTGCTCAAGCGCTGGCCAATTTAGCTGATCGCGTCGATGTTCCAAGTGTGCGGTCGGTTGTCAGCATGCTGTCTCAGAGCCTGCAATTCGGAACGCCACTGGCGCAATCGCTGCGCGTGGGCGCGGTAGAGATGCGCGCTGACCAATTGACGCTCTTGGAAGAGAAGGCAAGCCGGCTGCCGGCGCTGATGACCATTCCGGTAATGCTATTCATCATGCCTACGATCTTTCTGATCATAGGCGGACCGGCGGCGCTGAGATTGATCGACACTTTCCGGGGTGGAATGCATTGAAACAGGTGTTGGTAGAGTATGAACAGGAGTACCTATTACCCAAGCGAGATTCTGTTCATAAGGACCAACTGCCGCAGCTATCCAATGGTGAATGGCTTCAGATAATCTCGTGTCCGGAGGGGATCCTCGCCGAGTGAGCGACCAGCGCTATCGGATGAAGTGTTGGAGGAAGAAGGGGATTCCGCAGGGCTTTTGAGTTCGTGTTTAGCTTCGTCGCGGCCTCTTGCGCGGCCGGCTGCATAAGCCATCCGTACAATGGCTCGAAATCCATCTTCTGTCGGCGCCAGAAGCTCCGCACTTTTAATTCCTATGATCTTCTTTGAAGGCATTTTCTTCGCCAATGATTTAGGGAAAAAATTGTCGCTGAAGATTCTGGATAAAAAAATCGATCGCAATCCACATCACCCATTTGAGATAACTTTTATATTCACCCGCTATTTATCCGTCGTTGAGCGCAGCTTCGGACCGCTCAAGGACTTCGCCCGCTTCGCCACGCGCTATGACAAGTTCGCCAGAAACTCCTTCTTTACGCTCTATCTCATTGCTATCGTTGTCTATTGGCTTGAAATTGTTTGAGTCTCGAATGTAATATTTCCGCCAATCTTCAACGCAGGACGACATCGAATGGCACGAAATCGCGGTACAGAGGGGCGTTACGCTTAAGCATTTAGCCCTGATGAACCGTGGCTCACAGCTATGGAAGTGGTGGATTCCTAAAGATATCGTAAACCAGCCAAAAGATCATTCCTATAAGAATAACACCAAGGACGAAGAGCATGCGGGAGTCTGGGGTTTGAATATCCATTAACTCAATCCACCTTTGGCCCGTTATTAGGGCGGCAAAGCGAAATCACTTTTCAAGCGCGAGTTTGCTCATCGAGAGCAAGATTCCTGATAGGAAGAATAAATGGACAGGGCTTTGATTATCGCCGTGGCGCCTGCTGCCGCATCCCCCGTTCAAGCTACTGAAACATCGAGTAGCGATCAGCAGGGATGCACGATCAAACTGTCGCGAGCCTGATGTTCGACTCGCTCCCCGCGCTCGCCCGCTTCAGCCAATCCCTCAAAAAATAGCAATCGGGAGCCGGAATGACCTTCAACGGATCCATAATCAGGGGCGATGCGGGTTTAACTATTGAGCAATAGGCTAAGATCGAGCCGTGGTTGCCGGCGAACTCGCGAGATCGAAAACGCAAAGACGACCGGTTGATTTTGAGCGGGATCATGCGCGTGCGGCCCCACAAAGCAGGAACCCACACCGCAATCTTAAATTTAATTGGTACAGACTCTGATTATTTAATTTGCCCTGGTGAATTTCTTTTCACCAGCGACGCCTTCGCCTTCATAATGACAACATTTCTAAACAAGAAATAAAATCAACTATGAATTAAGGTATTATTGTAATTATTAATAGGAAGGGATGCGGCCAGTTTGCTAATCTCGTCCGATACTGCACTGCAAGGTGGTTTGCTGAGTTCATGGCCGAGGCAATCGAGTCTGCTCTTGAATTCATCTTTCGGATCGCTGGTGTTTTGATGCGTGAAAGCAAATCCGCCGCGCAATAACAGCTTCGTTTAATATTCAAATGGGGCGTGGCATGTTTCACAAGTTGGTAGGCAGTATGGACCAGGCTCCTCAAAGTTGGGGGTCATCAGCCAATCGAAGCCACATGTTCGGCCGCTGGGGAGCGGCATTGGCCCTCATGGCTATGGCAGTCGGCCTGGGGTTCTGCGGTGCGGGCGCAGCGAGGGCGCAGCAGGCGAGCGTTCTTCAAAATGAAACCGCGTCAGCGCACCACATTACGTTGACCCGCTACAAATCCCGCACGCTCCGGTTGGAGAGGCCATTTAGCCAAGCGGTCGTTGGAGCTCCGGATATTGCCGACGTCTTGCCGATGTCCGATCGCGTAATCTACATCCAGGGAAAGAAAATCGGAACCACCAATGTATCGGTGTTCGATCAAGACAAGCACCTGATTAGCGTGATCGATCTGGACGTGACCCTAGATATCCAGAATATCGCGAATAAGGTTCGTTCTGGTACGGAGAGCCCCGGCATCCGCGTTTCCAGCAGCAACGACCAAATTGTGTTGAGCGGTGAGGCGAGGAATTCCGTGGATGCCGACCGGGCGGTCTCGATCGCCAAATCAATGGTGACGATGCCCGACGGAAAGGAAGTCGACCCCGATAAGGCCAATAACTATGTCATCAACGCGATGCGCGTCGCCGCGTCGCAACAAGTGATGCTGAGAGTCCGTTTCGTCGAAGTAGATCGCACAGCAGAGCGGGATCTCGGTGTGAACTGGTTCGGAACCAATAAGGGGCAAACATCCGGCGTCAACTCAGGATTAGGTGCTCCGGTCGGACCTCTCACTCAAGTTGGTCAGACACCGGGCCCCACGCCTGGTGGAGTTCCTCTGATCCAGACGCTCGCAACATTTGTTTCAGGAGGACTCAACCCCATAGCTGGCGCGCCGTTCGGCGTTGGCCTTTTTAAACTCGGCACCAGCCTCGACGTTCTCGTCACAGCGTTGGAAGCGAAAGGAGTTGCGCGCCGGCTCGCGGAGCCCGATCTCATTGCTCTCTCCGGTGATACCGCAAGTTTCCTCGCGGGCGGACAATATCCCGTGCCTTCGGTGCAGTCGTCTTCGGGCACTGTCCCCGTGATCACCACACAATACTACCCCTACGGCGTGCAGTTGACGTTCGTCCCAACCGTTCTCGCCAATGGAATCATCAATCTGCGCCTCAACCCTTCGGTGAGCGAACTTGATTATAAGAACGTAGTGATAATCGCCGGCACCGCCATACCGTCGATTACCAAACGGGAGGCACGTACAACGATCGAACTGCGCGACGGGCAGAGCTTCGCCATCGCCGGTCTTCTCCAATCGGACAGTTCGCGGGATATTAATCAGGTGCCGTGGCTTGGTTCGGTGCCTGTTCTCGGCGCCTTGTTTAGCAGCAAGGCGTACCAGCAGAATGAGACCGATCTGGTGGTGATCGTCACGCCGCATCTTGTCGAGCCGGCGGCTCCGGGCCAGGCGCTTGCGACACCATTTGATAAAACCCTGCCACCCAATGATATCGATTTATTCCTGATGGGCCGGCCGGAAGTCCGCAAGCAATATACAGAATATGTGACATCGGGGGGACAGCTGACAGGGCCCTATGGTGATATAATGCCCCTCGACCCGAAATGATGGAGCGGTGAGATGCTAGGGAAGGATCGAATGACGAAACTAACCGGCTTGATCGCGCTTGTGATCCTGACCGCCGGTGGCATTGCGCGCGCGCAGGACGCCCGCTTGCAGTGTAATTGTTTGGTTTTGCCTCCTGTTGGCTATGCGGGCGTGCAGGACGATCCGTTTTGGGATGAAATTGGACGCTATTTTCAAAGGATCGATACAAACTCCCTGGTCTCTGGTGATGCCAGGGAAGTGAATGCGGTCACCCAGATCATTGACCCCTGGCCGCCCTATGCCCGCGACCGGCGCATTCCCGCGAATGGCCGGCGCATGGTTGGCGCGATCGACCGCTATCAGAATCCGAAGAAACTGGGCGCTCAGGCCCCCACCCTGGCTCCAATTATTACTCAAAGCCTGACTGGCGGTACCGGCGCAGACATTGGCAGCGCAGGTATGGGTGGCTATTAGCAGAATCGCGCGGCAACCGTCCTTGGTCCAGGCCGCGCCGGGGTTCATTCGACTCGATCCGCCCAGTCACGGGCTTTAAGGCATAATTAAACCAATGGCGCGCGTTTTTCCTCTCCTGACGGCCGGATTTCTGGCAATTGCGCTTGCGGGGTGCTTACCCGGCGAAGAGCCGCCGGCCGCGAGCGCCGAGAATCCGCCGCCGCCGCCCGGTGTTGAAAACGCATCAACCACCTTGTCGGTCCAAACGCCCGGGGATGTAAAATACTATCCTTCGGACGAACCATTGCATTTGGGCCAGGAATATTTCAATCGCGGGATTTACGGAGTGGCGCAGCGGTATTTTCAAGATGCGGTCGAAAAGGCCCCGAAGGACCCAAAAGCATGGATCGGACTTGCAGCCTCCTATGACCACCTGAGGCGCTTCGATCTAGCGGACCGTGCGTATCATCAGGCCATTGGGCTAACGGGTGAAACCACGCAAATTCTCAATAACCAAGGTTATTCCTATATGCTGCGCGGCAAACTGACTGCGGCTCGGGAAAAATTCAAGGAAGCTTTTCAGCGCGAACCAGATAACCCGACGATCCAAAATAACATCAATCTGCTGAATGGGAGCTATCGATTCGTCGAACGCGAGCAATAGGCCGCGTCTCGGTTTTGCAGAATTGCTGCGGTCGTATGATCGAAAAGAGAGGGCCGGGTGCCATCGAGTGCGGCAAAGGGATAGCGGAAGTGCGAATACGCGTTTACCTCCGACAGCCGCAGTCTCGTAACGGCCAATACGGGGCGAACGGCTTGTGGCCGTGAGCAAAATATACTTATCTTTAGGTCGAAGCTTATTTAATCAGATCACGGCGTCACTGCCCGCAAAGCGCAAGGGCTGAATCCTGTCGTCGTCATAATGGTCGATGCCGACGCTGACGATATGCACACGGCGGCGCGGGACGGCGCCCGGACCCGCATCGAAGGTTGACGGCTGGCTGTACAGACCTGACGGGCCGCGCGCGAGAAAGGCAACCCAGCGTGCGCCCAGCAGACGCTTGGAGCTCACATCAATGGTCATCGCGCCGGCCGCAACTGGAATGGTATCGGTCATCAATCCGTCCTGATAGACGCGCACCTCCTCCATCGGATCGCCCCCAACGACTCGAACTTTCGCCGCGATCGACTCAGCGGTGAAGGCCGGCTTCGCCGCGATTGAAGGCGGGAAAGTTTTGACCGCGGGCGGTTTGAACTCCTCCCCAGCCAAGGCACGTTTCAAAAGATCGTTCTCATGAAAAAGCTTATGAAATTGATCAAGAGTATATTCACCACTGCGGCCGGGGAAGCGCACAGCGACATGGCTCGCGCCTTCGGCCGTCGAATCGAACTGGCCGGAGGGGGTCCAGACCACGACCTCGTCGTCGACAATGCGGCCGGAGAGAAGGACGTTCTCTTTCGTGGAGGCTTGCGTCAAATGACCTTCTGCATCTTTCTGCCCTTGCCGCAGCGCGATCACTTGGAAACAACTATCCTTGTCGAGCTTCACAAGAGTTTTCAGGTCCTTCGAAAGGGAGAGGCGTTGCATCACCCCGGGCGAAGGGAGATCATCGAGCAGATGGAGCTATCTACGCTTGTCGAGATCGTAGACCGCTGCGGCAAAGCTCCTTTGCGACCAAACGACGAGATAACGATTGAAAAAAAGCTCTACTTCAAAACCACATCCAAAGAAGTTGCCATCAGAGCATTTATTGCCATTATCGCCACCCCGCTCATCGGGAAACTCAGCTCTCAGATCCAGGAGCTGACCTAGGCGCCGACTGTCCGGCGTCAGCACCTGTGAGACAGATTTAGCGGGTTGAATAACGGAGGATTTCTGGCTCATCGTAACCATCGAGGAGTGGAGATGAGCCAGAAATCCGGAACTGCCAAGTCGTCCTCCGAGCGGATCGTGAAGGACATTCGCCGAGCAACGCGCAAGCAATATTCGGCGGAGGAGAAGATCCGCATCGTGCTGGACGGCCTGCGCGGCGAGCATAGCATCGCGGAACTCTGCCGGCGCGAGGGCATCGCCGAGAGCCTGTATTACACCTGGTCGAAGGAGTTCCTGGAGGCTGGCAAGCGGCGCTTGGCGGGCGACACGGCGCGTGCGGCGACCAGCGGCGAGGTCAAGGACCTGCGCCGGGAAGCTCAGGCACTGAAGGAGGTCGTCGCCGAGCAGGCGCTGGAATTGCGCCTGCTCAAAAAAAGCATGATCGCGGATGGGGAAAGCGAGGAATGAGATATCCGGCTTCCGAGAAACTGGAGATCATCCGGCTGGTCGAGCAATCCCATCTGCCGGCGCGCCGGACGCTGGAGAAACTCGGCGTCTCTCGCGCCACCTTTTATCGATGGTGCGACCTTTGCCAGACTGGCGGGCCAGAGGCCCTGGAAGACCGATCTCCCAGGCCCGACCGCGTCTGGAACCGAATTCCTGACAATGTGCGGGGCCAGATCGTGCAACTGGCCCTGGACGAGCCGGAGCTGTCGCCACGGGAACTGGCGACACGCTTCACCGACACAAAAAGCTATTTTGTTTCGGAAGCTTCGGTTTATCGCCTGCTGAAGGAGCACGACCTAATCGCCAGTCCCGCCTACATCGTCATGAAGGCCGCCGATGAGTTCAAGGACAAGACGACGGCGCCCAACCAGCTCTGGCAGACCGACTTCACTTATCTCAAGGTGATTGGTTGGGGTTGGTTCTACCTCAGCACGATATTGGACGACTTCTCGCGCTACATCATCGCCTGGAAGCTCTGTACGACGATGAAGGTCGGGGACGTCACGGAAACACTCGACCTGGCGTTGCAAGCCGCGGGGCTTGATCACGCCAAGGTCGTCCATCGTCCGCGATTGCTCTCGGACAATGGCCCTTCCTACATCTCGGCCAATCTGGCCGAATGGCTGGACAAACGCAACATGGATCACGTGCGCGGCGCGCCCTGCCACCCGCAAACACAGGGCAAAATCGAGCGCTGGCATCAGACGCTCAAGAATCGCGTCTTGCTTGAGAACTATTATCTGCCCGGCGACCTGGAAGCCAGGATCGACACCTTCGTCGATCACTACAATCATCGCCGCTATCACGAGAGCCTGGACAATCTCACGCCGGCTGACGTCTACTTCGGCCGAGGACAAACCATTCTGCTGCAACGAGAAAGGATCAAACGAGCCACCATCCAAAATCGTCGCTTGCAACACCAATTGAACGCCGCATAAAATCAAACATCAGATGAGCCGCGTCCTCCATTAAATCACGCCGCCATCTGTCTCAAATTATCTGACGACGGACACTATGTACTTAAATTAACTTATGGACTGAATTCGTCATGCTTACTAACAAATATGCAAAGGCAGCCGTCGCTGGTCTTGCTGGTGGTGTTTTTTTCGTGGGATCAGGTGTTGTCATTTCTGGTACTCTTTTTCCTAGAAAAGCCACACCAATTACAGAGACGACAATGCCCGGAGATAACTGCAATCATGCAGCCGTTGTACATATGAATAATCAATCCGTATTGAAATTACCAAATTACCTTTAGATTGCAAAATCTTACCTCAGTAAGCACTAGATTATACCACGAGTAAATGATGTGCTTGAAAACATTCTGAGTGTGGATTATTAGTTTGCGTGCTCGGCAAAAAAATCGATGCTAGCGTTCTTTTGAACTGTCCAAGCTAAAATAAGATTTTCGTCATGGTCGAAGCAGTTCCGTTCTGGCTTGCCTCTTTAATTACCCCGATCATCGTTATTCTCGGTCTCTCTGCGGTCCGCTTAGTAGCAGGTCTATCGCAGTCACTTGGACTTGATATAATCGCGACGTTAATTATTTTTGATGCCGCTGTTATGTATCAACATCAAGAGTTTGAAAATTATATCGTATATGGCCCATTTAAGCCAATAACACAGTATATTTATGTGGCTATGGTAATTGCTGGATGTTTTTTCTTGATGATTTTGTTAATTAACGAGCGTAAACTTTCGGAATATAATGAGGCTAGCCTAGAACAATTGAAATTGAACTCATGTAAAACTCAACCTTGCGCTTTGAAAAGCGGAATACAGATAGCACGTTTTCCATGGATTTCTTATTCATTATCGTTAGTTATTGTAGTTGTATATATTTTCGGTAGCGTAACTCCTTTTATATATGGACGACTAGGTAGCGTCACTACTTTTATATATGGATGACTATGATGCTAGTGTTTTTACAGATTATATTGATAGGAACTATGATAGCCACATTAATCATAATGCCTTTCGGATATATAGTTTCGCGTATTAAGGATGGTCATTCATTGTCTACAGCCAATATAACTGCATTTTCGTATGCAAAAATTCTTCGAGAGATCCTTCTATGGGCGTTATTTATGGTGGCAGGCGCTGTAGCTGGAGTCGTTGTAGGAATGGTTTTCCATTTCATCGTGAATATATTAGCCTCTGCGTTCACGGATAGCAGTGGTATCGATGACACACTGAAACTTATTTCTCTTGGTGTTGCTATGATTGCTGCTTGTCTTGCGATTAGCAACCTGACCAATACTGCGCATTCATAGCGGATATTAGACCCAATATTTCTTCGCTTGTTCAAGCGCTGGTCAATGCGATGCAGGACGGTCGCGGTCATGCTTTCAGCTTTCTTTCCGAGACGCCGAAACGGGCGGAAATCCGCAATATCCGCGCCGTCCGGCGGGCGCCAGCCCGACACGCCCGAAAGACGGCGTTTAAACGGGCCTGAGAGCCCACAAAATCAAAGCGGCAAATTTCTCAAGATCGCCCGGCCGGTGATATAATGGATCATGACCTATCGCCGTCGCACAGGAGCCAGACGACCGCCGAAAAAGCCACAGGACGCAGCTTCTGGCGTGTTGTTTTTGCGTAAATTCATGCTGAAGCTGTACGACCGCGAGGACGGCCACGCAGCCGACTGGCCCCTGATCGCGGAAACCCTGCTGCGCGAAGCGTTTTACGCGCTCGATCAGGCGCCAACGGACCCGCGCGCCGTCAATCTATTGCGGCACCTGCATTCCGATTCCTATGATCGCCTGACGGCTGATCCACCCGCGATCGATGCGCCGCCGCGCCCGCCGGACCCTGCGCCATATGCAGCCATCCCCCATTCACCGCGCCTGGATGAGCGCGACAGATTACGATAAACGTCGTGGCAGGTTGCACGTTAGGCGCAAAGTGACGCCGCAGCGAGGACATCGTTCCCTCAAGACGACTCTTCCGGCGGATTGATGATATTCGCGGCGATCAGCCTGAACGCTTCGTCAACGGTCATGAATGTTTCAGGCAATCCGACCTTGTGATTGGCGACGCATAATTTCATCTCGCCGCAGGCCTGGCAGGGTACTTCCAGCATGGGCGCGGGCTGTTCGAGAGGCTTGAATTGCGGATGCTTCTCCGCGCAGGCAAGGCAGATCACGGGGCTGTCCCTTCATGATTGGAGCGTGGCCGGTCGTTGGTAACGGAGTCTGGCCTTCGTTCGCCAACAGCCGTTGCATCCGATCCCGCTGCAGGCGCACCCTAATGCAAAGCGGGGTCGGTGTGAATCCCTGATACGGCCGGTTTCACGATGACCAGTTCATGACCAGCAATGCGCCTTGAAGACTCGCCAGCGACATCAAAAATAATCGGGAAGGATATCGCACGGGAGTCTTCAAAAATGTCTTGGAGAAAAATTCAGGGTGATGAACTGGAACGGCTGCAGGATCGGTTTGAAATGCCGCCGCAAACGATGATCCGGGAAGCCTCGACTCTGCGGACGCCGTTTTATCACAATGGCGAACTGGTCAGAATGACCGACGGCACAAGCACCATTTACCTGGTCGCGGCCGGTTCGGGCGATCTGTTTCAGCGAGACTATTATCCGCTGAACGGCACAGGCGCGGGCCTGTCGTGAATTTCGTGTGTGGCTTGGGCAATAGGGGAAAGAAGGAGATGTCCCATGGCCCGACGCAAGGAACCTCGAATCCCCGACGCTATCCTCGACCAGCTGTTAGCTGGGACGGACCCCAAAACGGCATTCGATCCCAATGGCTTGCTCGATGATCTGAAGAAAGCTTTGGCGGAACGGGTGCTGAACGCCGAGATGGATCATCATCTGGCGAAAGCGGATGACGGCAACAGCCGCAACGGCTACGGCAAGAAAACGGTGGTGACCGACACCAGCCGCATCGAGTTGGATGTGCCGCGAGATCGGCAGTCGAGCTTCGATCCGCAGCTGATCGCCAAATACCAACGGCGTTTTCCAGGGTTCGACGAAAAAATCATCTCGATGTATGCGCGCGGCATGAGTGTGCGCGAGATCGTCGGACATTTGCGCGATCTCTATGGCGTCGATGTGTCGCCGGATCTGATTAGCGCGGTGACGGACGCTGTTCTAGACGAGGTGGCCGCGTGGCAGAGCCGGCCGCTTGAGCCTGTCTATGCGCTGGTTTTCTTTGACGCGCTGCGCGTGAAAATCCGTGACGAGGGATTGGTTCGCAACAAGGCCGTCCATGTCGCGCTCGGGGTGCGGGCTGACGGAACAAAAGAGATTCTGGGCCTTTGGCTCGAACAGAATGAAGGTGCCAAATTCTGGATGCGCGTCATGAATGAGATGAAGAACCGCGGCGTCGAGGACATCCTCATCGCCGTCGTCGATGGGCTCAAGGGCTTTCCGGAGGCCATCACCGCTGTGTTCCCGGATACGACGGTTCAAACATGCATCGTGCATCTGCTGCGACAGAGCCTCAACTTCGTATCCTACAAGGACCGCAAGCCCGTGGCGGCGGCCTTAAAGGGCGTTTACCGCGCCATCGACGCCGTAAGCGCAGAAGCGGCGCTGACCGCCTTCGAAGCAGGCTCCTGGGGTCAAAAATACCCTGCGATCGGCCAGAGCTGGCGGCGCGCTTGGCCCGAAGTGGTTCCCTTCTATGCGTTTCATCCGGACGTGCGCCGGCTGGTGTACACCACGAACGCTATAGAGGCGCTGAACTCCAAATTGCGCCGGGCCATACGCGCTCGAGGCCATTTTCCAACCGATGAGGCGGCGATGAAATTACTGTTTTTGGTCTTGAACAGGTCCGAGAAAAAATGGAACATGCCCGCCCGTGAATGGTCGCTCGCCAAAGCCCAGTTCGCCATTTTGTTCGGTGAGCGTTTTACAAAGGCGATGGCCTAAAGATGTTCAACCGCCCAGACCATACACGGAAATCCTGACAGTCCCCACAGGCGCCGATATCCACGCCGCCAACGAAGCCGCGGGACTCGTCCTGACGCTGGACAACGCCATGTATTATCTTTTGTTTTTCACGCTGTTTCTGCAGCTGGAAGACGGGGAACCCTGCATGATCGTTGAGTCCCTGGACGGCTACACGCTGGTCAATGAAAACAAGCCCCATCAACGCATCCGTGAAGATTTGCGTTTCGTCTGCTTCAATGACGCAGCCGAAGAAGAGTGCTTCCTCTTCAAGGGCTACATGGTCTATCGGGGCGAACTCTTCCGCGTATCGATGCGCGTCTACAAAAACGGAAATGTTGAAATGCTCGACGATCATCCGATGGGACGTCTCGTCCGGCTTCACTGAGTCGTACCCATAACTCGGACGCGAAAGACAGGCCGCACGATCGGCGGCAGCCCAGCCCGTGGCAAAAAAAGGAAAGGGCCGCCGCCATGCGGCCCTTTCCCAAACATCGTTACCACCAGGACGAATAAAAGACCGTCAGCCCCGACTCGATCGCGGCGCGGGCCTTGCCGACGAACGCCAGGTCATCGGTGATTTCAGAGCCATCCGACTCCCCGAAAAAGAAGCCTTGCGTATCCGGCAGGTTACCCGCCTTGATATCAGCTTCCAGGCGATCGAGATCGGACGAAGTGAGGACCATGCTGACGCAATTGAACGACTGCTCGGCGCCGCCCTTATCACGATAAAGATCCTCCATCCAGCCATGCAGGTTAGGGTGCTTGCGCCAGTAATGCAGTTCGGCGTCCTGATCCGTTTTGAAATCGACATCCGAAGCAGGCGTTTCGGTTGTCGTCCATGCGTACATATCCAGTCCCATCGTGGTTTTCCTTCTTGCTGGAGGCCGCCACAGCGGGGCCTCGACGCGACCCGTCCGAAGAGCCGCACAAGGCAGGGGGGCAAGAAGGCGCAGCCGATCCTTTGTTGGGTTCCCTCCTTAAGGGTCGAAGAAAGGTCTTGCCGCCCTGACGCGGGTCTTCAGGGATCGCGCGAATTCGAGGCCTTTTGGCAGGCCTGCGGAGACGGGGAAGTATGCTGGAGTTCGGCAAGTTCGGAGTGTTTTAGGCCGAATGTCCGTGCCGGTTTGGAGGCGGGGATCGGACTTCAGCTACTGACGGCTGTTCGAAATTTGAGGGATGAAGTCGCGTTTTCGTATGATGGAAAGATGCCGGTCTCATACCGCTTCCATAGCGGATTGAATCGAGGCGTTTGCGGCAGCGGATAGAATATCCCATTAAATTGTCTTTGGGATGCAAGGTGTGATTCGCTCAGATCATCTGATTCGGAGGGAACAGATGATCAAGTGCACCAAAGGCCAGGTCCGGCGTTTGAAAACAGCGCTGCGATGGAAAATACCGCCGGAGCAACGTCAGCGCATCCAGATGGTGTTGCTGCGCGAGAGCGGAATGACGCAGCCTTTGATTGCCACGGCAATGGGCGTGTCGCTGAGCACGGTGAACCGAGCGCATATGGCCTACGACCAGGGGGGACTCGATGCGCTCAAGCCGAAACCAATCGGTGGACGCAAGCGCGAGAACATGACCTTGGAGGACGAAAAGGCCTTGCTGGCGCGCTTTGCCAAGGCCGCTGGAGCCGGCGAAATGTTGAACATTCACGATCTCAAGCCTACGAAAAGGCCATCGGGCACGAAACCAGTAAGAGCACGATCTATAATCTTCTGGCCCGGCACGGCTGGCGCAAGCTGATGCCGCGTCCATTTCACCCCAGACGCGACATGGCGGCTCAGAATGCTTTTAAAAAAATGGCTTTCCAAACGCTGTGAGGAAAGCCAAACGGGCTGCCGCCAGGCGAGGCCGTCGCTTGCGGATCCTGTTCGCCGATGAAGCGCGTTTCGGTCGGATCAACCGGCCACGGCCGTGCTGGGCCCCGATCGGCATCAGGCCCGAAGTCGCCTCCCAGCTCATTCGCGAATACATCTATTTGTACGACGCGGTCTCTCCGAAGGATGGGACTTGTGTCTATCTGATCATGCAGAGATCGGACACGGCGTGCTTCCAGGCCTTCCTCAACGCTCTGTCGCGAAAGTTTGCCAGGCAGGATATCCTCTTGGTTCTCGACGGCGCCCCCAACCATCGCTGCAGGGACCTCCTGCTTCCCAACAATATCTCGCTGCTCTTCCTGCCGCCATACTCACCAGAGCTCAACCCGAAGGAAAATCTCTGGGGTGAAATCCGCGAAAAAATCTTCAAGAACTACGCCCTTAAGTCAATCGACGCCGTGCGCGCCAAACTCAAGCAGGCGGTCCTCTACATCGAACGCAATCCCACAATGGTCAAATCCATCACCTCATTCCCCTACATCCGCAAGTCATTCTGATGTGGAAATGGTATCAGAAGGGCTGCTGTCATAGGCGCGGTCCGCCCTTCCGTCAGCGCTCGGTGCATCGTTCATGCGGCTGACCTTCGGCAGCTGCGTCAGGCGAGCCCCGCCGCCATGGTCGCTCTCGCTTCTTTTTCTGTTGTGCCGGAAAGCAACATCGGTCACCGGCGAAAGCGGGGAGTCCAACGCTCAGCTAAGCCTTCCTCATCCTCGCCATCCTCCTCCTGATATGTTTCGTCCTGTACCGACGGGCAGGTCAGGACGGTCAATGTCTTTCCGTATCTGCCAAGACCGATCACCTCTTCAGTCGCGCGGGCAGAGCGGGTGCCGCCCAGCCAATCCATGATGTCGATGTCCGCGTCAGCGCGGTCAGAGTTGGCAACACGTGCAGGATTCGCGTTGAGTTGGGCGGTGGCCGTATCTCGGGGAACCGGCGATCCCTTCCGCAACCACGTGAGTTGTGGCAGTGATTTGATGGTTTCAGACAGAAAGCAGAAATCAATGACCGGGCCGGTGCTGATGATGATCGCCACGGCATCGTCAGTCAGCTCAGCGTAGCGAATTGCCGTCGCGGTCAGGGAGGTCCGGCAAAGATTCGCCAGCGACTCGACGATCTCCAGACCAGGATTTTGCCGGGCAAGAGCGCGCTTGAATGGAATGCTCGGCATAAGAAGTCCGGCCGCAAACTGGTCTGCTTCGAGTTCGTAAGGATCAGCCGAGACAAACCCGGCATGCGACTCGTGTGCTCCGTCCTCAGGCAGGATATGGTCGATATGCCCCTCTAAAAAATAATGGCCCAGCTCGTGGCCAATGCTGAACCTCTGGAACCCTTCGCTCGGAATGTATGTGGCATAGAGAATCCCGAAGAGGTCACCGTGCCGGAGCAACATCCCCGAAACGCCTTCGGCAGTACCGGGCTTTGCCTTGACCTCAATACCACGGCTGGCCGCTATGGCGAAGGGATCTACTGGCAATGTTGTTATCCCCTCGTCGCGCAGAAACGCTTCGGCATTTTGCTTGGCCATTTTGAGGCGGTACGCGTGATTCTGAGATTTCGTCATTTGCGTTTTGTTTCGGCTTTTTTTGCTAACATCTCAAGGAAATCCTTGGCTATTTCACGATCCCTACCGGTCAACTTGCCCACGTCGCGATAAAGAGGGTCACCCGCCTCGGCAAGACCAGGGTCATCGACACGACCGAGCAGGTAATCGGTCGTAACCTCCAACGCATTCGCGAGGCGTCGCAGGGTGTCAAAGGAAGGCTTGCGCGAGCCGGCCTCGAAATGGGCGATCGAGCTGGGCGGCATTTCGGCGCGTCCGGCAAGATCGCTCTGGCTCCATTTGCGTAGGTCCCTGGCAGCCTTGAGGCGTTCCTTGAACATTTCAGAGGGATTTGGTTTCTTGGTCATGGCGATATCGACATGTTGGACTTGACTCTCTTTTCTGATCAGGGCAGAATCATACTAGACATGTATGCCATGGCGAAGTCGCCAATGGCAAGTCAAAGGATAAAATATGGCAAGACAGCACGTTGATCATGGGGATATTGCGCGCTTTGGGCAGGAAAGAGTGAACCTGCCTAAGGACAAGGCGGACGAATACCGTGCACAGGCGCGACGCCTGCGCGAGAAGCTAGACGGGTATCTGGACGAGCACCCGGACTTCACCCTGAAGAAGATGCTGCTGTCAGGCAGTCTGGCGAAGGGCACGGCTCTGCGGTCGCTCAACGACATTGACGTTGCCTGCTACATCAGCGGCGCCGACGCGCCAGGCGATGTGCCGAAGCTGTTGAACTATCTAGCGGACAGGCTGCGCAAGGCCTTCCCAAATTTCAGCCCTGACCAGGTGAAGCCGCAGACCTACAGTGTGACGGTCTCGTTCAAGGGTTCGGGCCTCGATGTGGACGTCGTGCCGATTCTCTACAACGGCGACCCGGAATGGTACGGAAACCTTGTCAGCCAGGAAGACGGTTCGTTTCTGGAAACCTGCATTCCTCGTCACCTCGAATTCATCAAGAAGCGCAAAGACGCTCACAAAACGGACTTTGCCCAGATCGCGCGGCTGATAAAGTTCTGGGCGCGGAATCTCAAGCGCGAACGTGATGGATTCAGGTTTAAATCATTTATGATCGAATTGATTCTCTCGCACCTTGCGGATCAGGGATTGAACTTTTCTGATTACCCCGAAGCGCTCCAGCACTTTTTCACATACGTCGCACGCAGCAATATTCGCGAACGAATCGCATTCGGCGACTACTACCAGCCTTCGACAGTCGGCTCATTCTCCGTGCCCGTGAAAATTATTGACCCCGTTAATGCCAAGAACAACGTCAGCCAGCTTTATACCGCTGCAGAGGCTGATGCGATCGTCGATGCCGCACTCGATGCCGGCGACGCCATTGATGCTGCTCTCGCGACACCCACAAAACAAGAGACCGTCTATTACTGGCAGAAAGTCTTCGGCTCAACATTTCAAGTGTGAGAATTACAATGAGTTATAGCTATACCATTTCGAAAACCGAATCCTTCACTGTGACGCATGCGCGACACATGGCGGCAAAGGTCGCCACCGACCTGAAGCGCATGCAACGGCTCTATGGTAGCCCGAGCGATGCTAACATCGCCAATTACGAAGCCGAGATCACCGAGTTTATGAAGGAAGGATATCTTGGAACGGTCACTTACGGATTTCGCCGCGATGGCAACTGGATCGAACCGACGCTGCGCTACACGGCGCGTGATCTTGCCGGCTCTTCAGCCAATGATGATGATCCGGGACGAGTCCGGCCCAGCGCAAATATCGCCGGTGCGACATTCTACAGCTATATGACATACAGCGCAGCATGGGACACCGCATCTGCCGCCGATAAGGGGGCATTCGAGAACCGCCTCCCTTTTCAGCGAGGCAGCGCCTCCGAGCCGGGAGTAAACGGCTACCTCAGTGAAGACCGAACCTATTCGTCAGGCGGTCGTGCCCTCAATCGCGCGAGCGTGAGGAGTTACTGATGAGCAACAGACCCGCAATCGATGAGCTATTCGAACGCCGGATTGCTTATCCGGATGTTGACGCACAGGAACGCCTGGCCCGCCTCGTCGGCCTTGACGATCACAAGGCGCGATTGACAAAGATCCTCGGCCTGCTCGTCAATCCGTCGGGGCTAGAATCGTGGGCAAAAAGACACCATCCAGGCGCGAATGGGGTGCTTAACGCCGTATTAAGGCGTCCTCCGCTTGTTGTTCTGGCTGGTGATGTCGGCGCCGGCAAGTCCGAGCTTGCAGAGACTATTGGCGATGCCGTGGCTCGGCAGGAGAAGATCGACATCACGCTTTTCCCGATGAGTCTCTCGACGCGCGGACAGGGCCGTGTCGGCGAAATGACGCAGCTTCTTTCCGCAGCATTTGATCATACGGTCGCTGAAGCGAATAAGCTGAAGGATCATTCCGGCAGCGCACGCGGCGCTGTCATTCTTCTTGTCGATGAAGCCGACGCTCTCGCGCAATCGCGCGAGGCCGCCCAGATGCACCATGAAGACCGCGCGGGCGTGAATGCTTTTATCCGCGGTATCGATCGCATTGGAAACGGCCGTCTTCCGGCTGCCGTGATCATGTGCACAAATCGGCTCAATGCGCTTGATCCAGCCGTGCGCCGACGTGCAGCGGATATTCTGACGTTCTCGCGACCCGATGAGGCGCAGCGACATGCCGTTCTCGCTAATCCGCTCAAGCAGCTCGGTTTCTCCAAACCGCAGATTGATGCGTTGGTAGCGGCAACAGGCGCACAGAACGGGCGTGCCTACGGTTTCACCTTCTCGGACATCACACAGCGCCTGCTGCCAACAATAGTGCTGGATGCCTATCCGACAAATGCTGTCAGCCCGACGCGGGCCGTGCAAATCGCGAGAGACATCGTCCCGACGCCACCCTTTCAGGAGACGGGAACATGACCGCTTGGTCCCTTTCGCAACTCCTAGCCGGGCTGCACGATGATATCCAGCAGCGGCTGGAAACCGTCCGGAAGAGCTTTGGTCACCCCGTAACAAAAGGCGACGCCAGCGAAAAGGTCTGGCTCGAACTATTGCAGACCTATCTGCCCCAGAGGTATCAGGTGGCAACGGCGCATGTCGTCGATAGTAATGACATGTTCAGCGATCAGATTGACGTGGTGGTGTTTGATCGCCAGTATTCGCCGTTTATTTTTCGTTACCAGGGGCAAATGGTCATTCCTGCGGAAAGCGTTTACGCCGTATTTGAAGCCAAGCAGAGCATGAACGCAGGCCAGGTCGAATACGCGCAGAAAAAGGTCGCAAGCGTCCGCCGCCTCCATCGCACGAGCCTCCCCATCCCTTATGCAAAGGGAACATATCCCGCAAAGCCGCTTATTCCGATTTTGGGTGGAATACTTACCTTCGAGAGTGACTGGACTCCCCCATTTGGTCAGCCTCTATCTGACGCGCTCGGTGTCGGCGGAGAGGACAGCCACCTTGATATCGGCTGTATCGCTGCACACGGATATTTCAGTCGCAACCCGGAAACGAATGCCTATGAGACTTTTCCAGGTGGCAAGCCGGCGACAGCATTCTTGTTTAAGCTAATCTCGCGGCTCCAGTTCAGCGCAACTGTACCGATGATCGACGTGCAAGCATATGCGCAGTGGCTATCGAGATAGATTACTATCGATTGTAGGTGTCATGTCTTGCCGCTCACACGGCCATCCGGATCCTCCGACAATTGCAGTGAGGATTTAGGACCGGCAACGATGAGGGACTTGCGCATTAACGTGAATGCTTTGCGTGTGTAGAGTGATTTCCGATAAGGAAGTTTATGTAACGCTTTGAGAACTTTTATTGCCGCCAAAAAGGAAGAGTAAAAGTGAGTTCGTTTCGCCGCTACACAAATTTAGCTGCTACCATCCATTTGCTTAGAAACAAATCCATCACGCTTCTGAATCCCGCAACGTGGGATGACAAAAACGATGCTTATTTCATGGCAGAGTATAAGCGCTATAAGAAAGCAAAAACCGTTCTCGCCTTATGTTTCGCGGAATGTCAGGAAACGTACCACCACTGGAGGGTCTTTTCGAACGGATCAGATGGGGTATGTATTGAGTTCGACAGGGAGAAACTCTTGTCAACTTTTGCAGAACACCCACAGATCAGCAGCAATTACGTTAGTTATAAATTAATTAAGGAAATAAGTAGCCTCAAGTCTATAGAACTTGAGCAACTGCCATTCCTAAAACGACATCCATATGAGGATGAACGCGAATTCCGGGTTGTTTACGTCGGCACCAAGGAAGTGGCAGAGTACCAGGACCACGACATTGAGATCGGGTGGATTAAGCGGATCACGCTCAGTCCGTGGATGTCGAAGACGCTCGGAAACTCCGTGAAAAATACCCTTAAGTCGATCAAGGGGTGCACAAACCTAAAGATTGCTCGATCTACCCTTGTCGACAACGACGCTTGGAAAAGGCTCACCGCGCGAGTCCACGAGTGATTGCCTAATGGGGGCAACCGTCCCCCGCCGGCTGCCTGGAGGTATCGTGCTTAAATGGATAATTAAGCGCTCCCAACTGTGACGCCTCTTTTTACCTGCACCAAATATGCAATGCTCGCTCGAACAGCTCTTCACCGCGTTCGAGAATCGTCGTCTCATCCCAGACTGGCATTTCCAAAAGATTCTGATTGATCGGTAACAGCGAGTGCTTCTTCATCTCCCGGCGCTTTTGGTCCCAACCATAATTCGATTGTGCGGCATTCAGGCCCGTACTGAGGATGGTCAAGTTGCCTAAGGTCTGTAGGGCTCTTTCACGTTTACGCGTCGCAGCAGCATGCGGATCATTTTCTGTTGCCCGGTAGAGTTCCATAAAGTCCATACCCTTTGAACCGTCCTGAAGCGGCCAGTTCTCTATCCAATCTTGCGGCATGATGTGTTCAACAGTCGGCTGCTTGGAAAAAGTCAACGCTTCGCACTTGGAAGACAAGTAGGTTTGATTGAGACGGGCATAGAGATAAACCAGTTTCGGGCTGTTCAGCGGACCATAGAGCGGTTTGTGTAACCAGGCTTCGCGGAAGGCGGCATTATCAGGCCACACACCAGATTCACCCGTTTGCGCAAGCAATAGCTGCTTTAGACTTGCGGCGTTGTAGCCGTCCTTCCGCAAGCTTCGGGTTAATGATAAAAATATACGGTTATAATTCTTCGTCCCTAAATTGCAGACAGCACGTCGAAGCAGGTAAGATTCTAGGATATGCGATATCTCGGTCCATTCCGCATCATCGAGATCGACATCCATTAGCGCTAAGAGAAGCGGGTAGGCCGTTCGGATATCATAAGCATCGAGGAACGAGCAAAGCTCAAAAACAATGTCACCTTGCACGGGCGCGATGATACGCCGGAAGTGGTCTCCCTGGCGTGCAAGCGTGGCGAGTTCTTCTGTCAAATTCTGGAACGGGTTCGTCGTTTCCAGCCAATGTCTGTATTCCACATAGAGGTGTTTTATCGGAATGTCCTGGCCCTGGCGACTGGACAGAAAATGCTGCATGAAGAGATCGCTACGGGGGCGATTTAGACGACCCTGCTTTACCTCCTCACGCCAGAACTCTTCATCGAAGCGGCTCCAGTATTTTTTGTAGACCGCCTCGATGTCAAGATTTTCACGGTTGGCGCGGAAGAAAATATAGTTTCGCAGGAGGTCAGCCGGCAGCAAAGGTTCGCCGCGTGCATTCAATGTCTCAAATATGACTTGCGGATCATCATCCTTTTGCAGGTCAATCACGACGACCATTAAGGCGTTGCGCAATGTCTGAAAACATTCATCGACGCGAGCCGATATGGGATAGTTTGCCGCCAAGGGGCTTTCGCCATCATCGCCGAGGAAGAAGCCTTTCAATTGATCGAAGAAAAAGAGATAGGCCTCAACCATACGGGGACGTGGATCGGGTTTGCGCGCGTATGGCTTTTTGCGGAGTGGATTGCGCTTCAGCACCTCTTCCCGCGATCCGGCGGACACCACATCAGTAAATTGGGGACGATCAAGTTGTGTTGGCCAGACCTTGAACTTATCGACGTTCGGGTCCGCCATCATGCCGGTGTTGAACAGAAATTTATCACACTCAGCAGCAAGCGCATCGCATCCTTGCGCCTTACAGAAATCCCGATATGCAGAAAGAAAAACCTGAAGCGTCGTCAGCCGTTGCTGGCCGTCGATCACCTGCCGGACGACAACATGTCCGGTCGGTGTCTGCTTCTGATCAAGGACCATAGCGCCCAGAAAATGTTTTGGCGCATCCTTGCGCCCTTCAAGGGTTTCGGTGAATTTCCGTTCAATATCTTCCCAGAGCGGCAACCATTGCTGCTCTTCATTCCAGACGTATTGGCGCTGAAAAAGCGGAACTTCAAGTCGTTGTTTCGCATCAAAAACCGCGAGCAGAGAAGATTTGTGAACGTCCATTAGTTTCAGCCTGTATTAAAAATGCCAGTTGAGACATCAAACACAACGTCAGCCAAGCAATCGGCCTGATCCAAGACGCGCGAGCATAGCAATATCGCTGTGTCACGGCGATAGGATGTTGACAGAACGCAATAATCTTGCTCTCGCGGAGCTTTTGCGGGGGATGCCGGGCGGGCGGGATCGCAACCGGCGGGGGCTGGCCACCAAGAGCTGGGCCAAGGGAAAAGGCCGCCCCGAGGGCGGCCCCGTGCCGGGCGGCATCAGCCTTGCAGCCCGGTAAGATACGCCGCAGCCTCGGAGGCTTTCGACGCGGCGGTGAAGATCGCCTTCTTGTCTTCCTTCATCACCGTCAGCCAATGGGCGAGATATTGCGCGTGATCGGCGCGGGGTTCGTCGGTGATTCGAAGGTCGGCGCAGAGAAAGGCGGCGCCCAGCTCGGCGACAAGCTCCTCCATGGCGTAGGCGTGATCGCCGAAGCGTTTACCGAGCTGTCGGTTGCACCGGGACTCGGCTGAAGTCCAGTGCGTCAGCTCATGGCAGAGCGTCGAATAGTACGATTCGGCTGGCGAACTGGTCGGCGAACCGATGAAGGCTTCGCGCGGGGGAAGCTGGATGCTGTCTGTCGAAGGGCGATAGAAGGCGCGGGTTCCACCATGCTCGATCTGCGCGCCGGTCGCGGCGACGAAGGCCTCGGCCTGCTCGACCGGTGTCATGGGGATGACGGGCGGCATGCCAATCGCTGGCGGCTGATAGCCCTCTACCTGCTCGGCGGCGAAGACCGGCGTTGCGCGGGCAAAGAGGCGGGTTTCAGCCTCGCCAGATTCATCGGCAATTTCAAGCTCCTTGTAGAAGACGACATAGGCGGCTTTCTCGCCCTTGCGGATTTGGGCGCCAGCCTCGGCCCATTGGCGGTAAGTGCCCCATGTGCCGGAACTGTAGCCGGATGCCTCGGAATAAGCCCAGAGTGCGACGACGTTGACGCCGCGATAGGCCTTCTTCGAAGAGACGTTGACCGGGCGCATGATGTTCCCAGCGGCTCGATGCCATGGAAGGCGAAACTCTCCCGCGCCGCGCTCGATGGCGCTGACGATCTTGTCGGTGATGTGCTGGTGAATGTCGAAGCGTTCTTTTGTCATGGTCGTTCCCCTTTGCTTCGAGGTCCGCGCGATTGCGGCCTCGTGGGGCAAAAGGGACCGGGACCATTGGGCGAGGGATCAAACGCTGCGCCCTAAGGCGCGCCGCCATGCGGGGCGGAGCTGCACAAGCGCAGCGCGGAAGCGAGCCGCGTTGATCCGGAGGCGGGACCGGTCATAAGTCCCCACATGGAGAGGCCGTCTGCGTGGACCGACTTAGGGGGAACGATTCAAGATGGGGATGCGAAGAGATTCATGGCTCACGGAAAGGGTAGTTTCCGCTCATACCGTCAGATCGTCGAGGAATTCGGACGCTGGCTCGACACTCGTTACGAGCAAAAAGTCCCGCGCCCGCGTACAGGCGACGTAGAGAAGATGACGCTCGGTTTCATAGACTTCTTGCAAATCGGCATTGTCGCCGACTGTTTCGATGCGTTCCTGCAATGGGATGATTTCGTCGTCACAGGCCATCACGACGACGGCGCGAAACTCCAGCCCCTTGGCCAAGTGCATGGTACAAATTGAAACGTGGCCGTTGGCGGTTTCAACACGGTCATCGAGAATCTTGAAAGAAAGGCCGGATGCCATCACAGCGGCGCGGGCACGATCCAGCTGCGCTGCCGACCGGACGAATATGCCAAACTCGTGCGGCAGCAATCCGCCTTTGCCATGGTTTTTGATCCAGTTGGCGACAAGCGATGTCTCTTCGCTCTCCGACTTAAGCGCATGAATCGTGGGCGCCGGGCCATTGAACACCGAAACCGTATCGCTCCGATCCTCCTTGTTGCCGTCCACGTCGCATACGGCTGGTCCAAGCAGGCGGTCCGCCTGAGTTCGGATTTGATGTGATGTCCGATAATTCACGCGCAAAGTGCGGGATCGGCCCCGAATATCGACGCCAAGCGCCTTCCATGAGAATGGCTGTTGAAAGATGCGCTGCCCGATGTCGCCAGCAAAAAAGAGCGCGTTTAAACGACCTTTTCCCAAAGCAGCGAAGAAGCGCATGTGCGCAACGCTGACGTCCTGCGCCTCGTCTACAACGATAAAGTCGAAGACTGTATTTTTGTTGTTGGTGATTGACGTAGCCAGCGAGCTAAATAGCTGCGCGTACGTCATCAGCTTCTGTGCCTTCAGGCCGACGCGGACGCGCTCGAATATGGACCATAACATTTTACGTTGTGGCTCCGGAATTCGTGTTTTCCTGCCGAGACGAACTACATCGCGGTATGCTTCCCAGTCGTCCAACTGCCATGCATCAACGACCTGTTCCCATTCCGTTATGAGAAAATGCAGTCCGAATTTGTGTTCATCTACGGCACTTGCGGCCTTTCGGATCAGCTCGTGGACGACCTCGTCGCCGGCGATCGTCGGCTGCCCTATATGAGCCTTATAAAGCCGGAGACCGATTGCATTGAGGGAATGGACATCAATTCTTTCCGCCAGACGCGGCTCATTTCCAAGTAATCGGTTCAGTTTGGTTTGCAGGGCATTGGCGAGCGCGTCGGAAAAAGTTGTCAGCAGAACCCGTGCATCAGGGTTTGTGCGGGCCAGATGCGCCGCACGGTGCAACGCGACGATGGTCTTGCCCGTGCCTGCTGACCCGGAAACACGCGCAGGCCCCGTATAATCGCGCTCCACCAATTGACGCTGTTCGGGGTGGAGGAAGACAGTCCATTTTTCCCATGGGAAATCGAGCGCGCGCTGCAACTCATCCACATTCGCCATAACGCGGAATCGACGTTGCGCGTCGGGATGATCGAAGGGACTTGTTGCGGGAGCTGCTGGCTGAGGCGCTCTGGGCTTGCCGCCGGTCGCAAGTTCCAGCAACGCTTCCGCAGCCTCGCCTGGCAAGTGATCGGTCAAGGCAAGCAACGTGTCCTCGCTCGCCATCTTGATATCACTTAACCATTCGACGGGGACGCCGTAACCCAGAAGTTCATCGTCGGACATATCGGCGAAAATGCAACTTTTCGGATGAGACGGTTGCGGCGCGCTGGCAACCTCCGTCTGGACGAAAACCGGGACGAAGATTTCCTTGACCGTCTCGCGAATTTCGACGAGTTGCGCGGCGCCTGTCTTGGGATGCGTCTCCAGTTTTCGCCGTTCAGCCCAATCATAAGCGTCGTCGTGGTGTCCGACATAGCAGAGCAAAAGGCTGGCATCGCTCCTGTGAACGATAAGCCGAATGTCGCTGCTCGCCCGCACCGACCAGAATTTCTTATCCTTCGCCTTAACGAGCTTGTGAAAACTGAGGCCGGGACTGGCCGGGTTGAGCTGCAAGTCGAAGGCCGTCGTCTTGACGACCTTCTGCTCGTCGCCGGTCAGGCGGGCAAGACTATCGGTAAATGTGTCGGCGATGCGGAATTCCATGGGATCAAACCCTGAACACCTTCATGACCTCATCGCCGAGATGATTGATAACCTTGACGGCAATCCGGCCGTTCTTCGGCTTGGCGAAAGGACGGGACGTGTCGCTGTTCAACGTCGCCCATGCTTCCGGGTCGATTTCGGCTTTCAGGGTTGTTTTCAGGGCGTTGTAGGGATCATTCGCACCGAGAAAGTAGGCGTGGCGGACGAAGAAACTCTCTTCGTTGTAATCGGTGTCGATAAACCAGCAGGCAATTCCATCGGCCCCATCGCTGACGACTTCCCCGGTTTGCGGTTTGAAGACATCCACGCCGTTGACCTTGATGCGAAGTTTGCCGTCCGCCTCCGGCAGAAGGGTAATGTCCGGCTCGCCAAAGATGACGAAGAGATTGCCTTTACCGGTGTTCTTGAGGTCTTCCGCCATGTGCAGGTCAGCGTTCATGCGGGCCTTGAGCACGGGGATGCGGCCTAACTTGTTGAACTCTGTAGTATGCGCCTCGTAATTGAAGGCGCAGGCGATCAAGACATCGAACGCGGCATCGCCAGCCTCACGGGCGGCGGCAACGAGGTCCGTCCGCTGGACCGTGCCAAACTCGGGGCCGATAAAGATGGCGGCGCGTTTTTCTACGTCCCCCTCCATGTACCGGCCTTCGGCGCAGACCAGATCGCCGGGCCATGGGATGAGCGCGGTGAAAGTAATCCGGTCATCTTTATGCGCCTGCTGAACTCCGGCGGTCTTGAGGTTCTCCAGAATCATTTGCGGGAAGGTTTGCTTCGCTCCGTATTCGTCTCCGTCCTCCCTGAAGCCGTCGATCAATTCATCGTTTTCATCGACGCCCAGCACGCGGTGTGGTGACAGACTTTCGACCGTGAAGGGTCCGGCCACGCGAACCTTCTTTTTATCATCATAAGGTTTGTCGTAGAGATATTCGAATTCGGCTTTGGCAGCGATGGAAGCATCGTTTTCCTTTTGCCGAGCAATGCGAGCTTGCCACCAAGCGGCGTGAAGTTTCTTCGCCTGCTCCGGCCATGTTTTGTCCACATCACGCGGAATTTCCCATTCCGCGCAGGTCTTCTTGAGCGCCGCGTTCAGCGACTCGCGCAGCGGCTCCAGCTTTGCCTGCCACTTGTCCCAGATGACATCGATTTCGGCATTGTTCGCAATTGATTTGAGCGTGATGTGCGGCACACGCTCATAGACGAAGCCATGGCGGATGTTCCCGCGCACTGGTTGGGAACTCGGCGCAGTTCTGGCGACTTCGCCTTCCTTGATCTGCCCTTCGCGGGAATCGGCTAGTAAGTAAAACGGATAGCGTGCTCCCATTATACGAGCACGGGCTAGAGCTAGTGCCACGCGCGACGTGTCAATCGTGATCCAACGGCGGCCCCATTGTTCGGCGACAGCAGCGGTGGTTCCGGAACCACAGGTAGGATCGAGCACTAGGTCGCCCGGATCGGTCGCCATTAGAAGGCAGCGCTGGATCACCTTGCTTCCTGTTTGAACTACATAAACTTTAGGATCCGTAAAAGATCCAGTACCCGTATCAGTCCAAATGTTCCTTAATGGAACCACGGCATAGTCATCCAGCATCCGCATATAAGCGATCGAAACTCCGGAACGTGTCACCCGGTCTGATCGAATCAAGCGTTGCATCCCACTCGGAGGGGTCGACCACTGCCTCTTGCCTATATCGTATTTCTGGCCCCTAAACTCTGCTAGGTATCGTGTAGTGCTAGCCTGCGTCTGTGAAGTAATTTCACTTATTCGAAATGTTCGTGGGTTCAGATCACTAGGGTGTTCGGCGGGCTCCGAATTGCGAAAGGTTCGGCCATCATCAAGTCGCACGTGCCTATACAGGAGCGATGATGAAGATAAGTCCATTTTATCCGTCGTGAGCGCTCGATATTTCGTGGAGCGGCCGTTTCGGCTATACCACAAAATGTGATCGGTAACGTTATCTATATATTCGCTTGAAGCACTGGTAGTCGTTTGAACAATAAGGTCGGCTATAATATTCTCATCACCAAACACCTCATCCATAAGAGCCCGAACGCGGTGAACATTTTCGTCGCCGATTTGGACAAAGATAGAACCTGACTCTGTGAGGAGATCACGGGCCACCATGAGTCGGTCACGAAGATAGGTGAGGTAACTGTGAATGCCATCCCGCCAGGTATCGCGAAAGGCTTTCACCTGCTCCGGCTCACGGGTAATTTGATCGACTTTGCCATCCTTTACGTCACGGCTCGTGGTTGACCATTGAAAATTGCTATTAAACTTTATGCCGTAGGGCGGATCGATGTAGATGCACTGCACTTTGCCCCGCAAGCCCTCGCGTTCCGCCAGACTCGCCATGACCTGAAGAGAATCACCGAGGATCATCCGGTTCGACCAGTTCTGGTCGTGCTGATAGAATTCGGTCTTGTCCACGCCTGTGGGGATGCCGTTAAAGTCCGCGAAAAGGTCGGCTGTGAGCTGCCCGGCGTTATGCTCACGCTCCCTGGATTGACGCAGGAGATCGTCGATCAAGGCTTTGGGGTGCACCTTCTCCTGAATATAAAGCGGCGGAGCATGAACAATGAGGTCGCTCCAATCCTGCTCATCCTTGCCACGCCAGACCAGTTGAGGATCAAGGTCGGTATTTCGCGGGTAGCGGATTTTCTTCGGAGCTTGTTGCTCCTTTTCCAGCACCGATTGAAATTCGGCCGTCGGGATGTTCTTCCGCTTTTCAGCGTCATGCGTCAGAGTTTCGATGGTCTTGATTGAGGGGCTTTTGGCCATAATTATTCTTTCCCGTCCGCCGCCTGCACAATGGCGGACGCAATCAATTTGTTGAACTCGCTTTCGACCTTGGCCTTGAAATCGGACTCGATCTGATAGATTTCCGTAAATTCGGCAAATGCCCAACGGCCGCATGTGCCGAGATGGTTCACCGCTGGCACCCAATAAGTGTCCATCGTGGATTTCTTTTCCTTCGCGTCCTCGCGGCGGTAACCCTTGATTTCGACCACGAGATGCAACGGATCATCCGTACCGTGGCCGTCATCCACCAGAACAATAAAGTCCGGTAGATACTTGCGCGTCTCGGAGCCGTATCGATACGGCACTTCAAGTCCAAGGTTATGGTTCTTGGTGTAGGCGAGCACCTTGGGATGAGATTCAGCGACCCGACAAAACTCGCCCTCCCAGTCGCTGTCGAGTATGACCCAATTGACGTGATTCTTCGGCGGCGGCCCGCCCGTTTCCCAGCGGTCTGCGCGCGACGTGTTGAACCTGACATGGCTGGTCGAGCCGATGCGATTGTAGGGGTCGAGCAACGCCTTGATCGGACGTTCGCCCAAAAACTGCCGGGTGATAGCTGCGGTGATGCGGTTACAGGCCATGTCGGCCAGCTCCTGATACATCAGCAACGCGGGATAGGTTTCGCCCTTGCAGATGAGACAGGAGTCAAGCCATTGCTTGGTAATGCGTTTCAGTTGACCAAAAAGGTGGAGCTTCGGTTCCTCGCCGGGGTCCCGCCATTTGGTGTAGAGCAGCCGCTGGGTGACATTGAAGACGAGCGTCGAAGGCCGCATGTCGCCCAGATGTTTCAGGCTCATATCCACGCCTTCGCCGATAATGCCCGAATTGCGCGTGATGGAGGGGCCGACGATGTCCGGGCTTAAGACCAGAATGGAGTCATCGTTAAAATCGGCGGTCAGCCTTTCCTCGGGCAACTCCACACGGTAGCCTTCGACACGGGGGAAGCGGATTTCGAGTGCATCACGGTCGGGCCGGACCGCCTTGACTTGAACTGTCTCACGGGGCGGCTGGGGCGGCGCCACCACCGGCTTTGCGGTGAAGTCGAAGGGAATGCCGAAGACGTCGGCGTACTCGACGTTGAAAAGCCCCTTATCGGGTCCATCCTCGTTGACTTCGTAAGACTGACGACGCAATGCGCGGCCAATTACCTGCTCGCACAACAGCTGTGTGCCAAAGGCGCGAACGCCGAGAACATGGGTTACAGTGTTTGCATCCCATCCTTCCGTGAGCATCGAAACGGACACGACGCAGCGCACTGAACCGCCAAGCTGGCCGGCCTTGCCGACTGTATTCATGACCTCGCGGAGCAATTCCTGATCGGTGATGTTATCGCCGGCACGGGCATCGCCGCTGCGCTCTACAATTTCGCGACGAAACCGCTCGATCTCGTCAGCGGCCATGCCACGAAAGTTATCGTCGAGCGCATCGCCGGCTTCGAGCTGTTCACTGTCGATCAGGAGGGTATTTGGACGGGGAAGCGGATTGCCCGTAGTTTCATCGAAATTGCGGAACAGCGCCAGGCGCCCATGTTCCAGCGTCGAAGTGCCGTCCACGTTCTTGCGATGAAACCCGGAAATGAAGTCATAAACCAGTTTCGAGATGGCCGTGTTCTGGCAGACGATAATAAAACAGGGAGGCACCTTGATGCCTCTGTCCTTCCAGAGATTGAACGTTTTTTCATAATGCCCATAGAGCGCTTCCAGCGCCGTCTGCAAGCGAACGGGCAGTTTAAGAGGGTCGAGTTCCTCGCCTTTGCCGCGCCCTTTCTTGGGCATATCCTTGCGGATATTCTCCCAAAGATCGCGGAACATCGGCATTTCCTTGCCGGGGATGTTTTCCGCCAC
Organism: Methylocapsa sp. D3K7; assembly: GCF_029855125.1. Classification (GTDB taxonomy): domain Bacteria; phylum Pseudomonadota; class Alphaproteobacteria; order Rhizobiales; family Beijerinckiaceae; genus Methylocapsa. The sequence continues at coordinate 1,988,717 of NZ_CP123229.1, read as the reverse complement.
CGGAACACGCGGCAATTTCACGATGCCGCACTCGATAGCGTCCATGAGCGAAAAATCGCTCATCGTCCACGGGAACAAAGTGCCTTCGGCGTAGCCGGAACCACGAAGGAAGAATGGCGTTGCGGACAAATCTAAAACGCGGCTCACACTCAGCTGGCGATTCACGGCTTCGAGACCTGAAATCCACAGGCGCGCAGCTTCGTTGTTCTTTTCAGCCTCTTTCTTCTCGTCGCCTTTCAGGTCTTCATCATCCGATTCTTTAGGCTTTTCACGATAACAGTGATGCGCCTCGTCATTGATGACGATAATATTCTTCATGCCCATCAGGTCGGGCATGACACGCTGGAGCATTTGTCCTTCCGTCTCCCGTGTGTTCAGCTCATCACCCAATCGGCCTTGCAGGAGTTGCCGTCCGCCTTTCGAAAGTTCAATGCGTTCTCGAAGTTTGAAAGCGTGGTAGTTGGTGATGACAATCTTGGCCCGCCTTACGTCTTCGAGCATGTCGCCGGGAACGAGTTCGCGGCTGGCGTAATAGCTGTCCGGATCATTCGGTTGCAGGACGCGCAACCGGTCCTTGATCGTTAGTCCGGGAGCACAAACCAGAAAGCCCCGCGTAAATTGTTTGCTTGTGGGGTGGCGCACTGCGTTGACCGTCTGCCAGGCGATGATCATTGCCATGACGGTCGTCTTACCTGCGCCGGTGGCCAGCTTCAGCGCAAGTCGCATTAATTCGGGGTTGGCATCTCTGTTCGCTGAAGCGAGAAGATCGAGCAGTCGTTTCCCATTCTTAGATTGCGACGCGACTTCCGTAAGCCATATCGCCGTTTCAACCGCCTCGATCTGGCAGAAAAAGGGGCGGACACTGCTGAAATTATGCTGCCGCCAATGCTGAAGGAGTCTGGCAGTCTCCGGCGTGACCTGCCACTGACTGGAGTTGGGCAGACTACGCCAAGTATCGACATAGCTCCGGACTTCATTGATGATCGAATTCGGATCGTATTGCTGCTCCTTGGTCGAAAGGCCTTTGCCTTCGTCAAACACAAAACCCGATTGCGCGGCAGCTTTTCGTTTCTTCGGCTTTGGAATCGGGGTGATGAATTTTGCGCCGCGTCGGCTTTCAACGAGTTTCTGCGTGGGTTGGCCCGATTCATCAAGCTCCCAGTGTCTCAGAGGGCACTCGTACGGTGAATTCAGAATAGGGTGATCGAAAAAGGGATTGGACATGGTCAGCTCAGGGTATCATGGCGGACTGGCGCGTCGTTGACAGTGATGTTGGGGTAGCATCGATGCTGCCGCCGTAACGCGCTGTAAGCACGGAATCGACGCGATACGCATGTCGGAGACGAACCGACTTCGAAAACTTATGACTATTGTCAATTAAAGAAAGCATAGAAGGGTTTTACGACCATTCCTATGCGAAAAGAAGCCCCGAACTTTTACATTTCGCCAAGTTATACACTTTACAGCCGGTTCCCTTATCTTTCCCGATCGGGCTCGTTATGGCCGCCGGCTGGAAAGCCGCGTTCGTGGCGTCCCCTATCTTCTGAAATCCGCTGCTGTTTCGCAGCGTCATCCCTCTGGTGAGCGGCCCCCGGTGAGCGGCTCTTGCCGTGGCGGATGCAGGCGTCCGTCTTGTTCGGGTCCGAAACGCAGATGCAGTAGACCGCGTCGGACAGGCGCAATTCCGGACCTTCCTCGAACAGCCAGGTTGTGGGACGCGCTTCTGGCTCGTCGTCCAGCCTGCCGACCGTGATGTGCTGGGTGCGGCCGTCCGGGTCCGGGCGCTCGATCAGGATTTCGCCGGGCGCGAGGTTGAAATGGCGATGCGCCAGATGCAGGGCGAACCGGGCCAGTTTGCCATGGCGCGCCAGCACAGCGCGGACTTCCTCAAGGCAATCCAGATCGGTTTCATCAAGGGGCGGGGCCTGATGCAGCTCAGGCAGGTCTGCCCATTGCATCGGTCGGATGGATAGAGCCATGTGAGGTCTCCCGAGCGGTTGGACTCTGGAACCGTTATTTCGAAAAATTCCAGGGCATCTTGAATGTCTTGCTGCAGTGGCTGGTAATGAAACCCTTCAGGGCTGACAGAAGCTGATGATCGGGCTCCGCTGGTCCGTAGGGGTTCTCATCGAGACTCTCGACGACGTCGAAAAACTCCTGTTTTCCATCCCGGCCGTAAAAGGCATCGTTCGCGCACTGCGCAAAATCCGGGTCCCCATACTTTCCGAGGGCCATCAGGAAGCCATCGATCAATACGGAGCGCTCCCGTTCCGGCATTTTCAGGAAATCAAGATAGCTGTAATCCGGGGCATTGGCCGAGGCGATGAGGATGATCAATGCAGATTTGAGCATAGAGGGGCTCCGGTTTCATTCCATTGCGCGCCAGAGTTCCGACGCTGGGAGTTTAAACACCATCATGAACGTAAATCGACGGTCCCCGGCCCGGAAGCGGTAGGGCAAAATCTGGCAGATCGTTTGGGGGGGAATGGAGGTAGCGGACCTCCGACTCGACCCCCCACGTTTGTAGGAGCGACCGACTGTGATCTCGGCGCGCGGATACACCGCGTCGAGATAATCCGCTTTCGCTCCTAAGCGGGTGGATAAGGACGTGCACGGAAGCGACACAAAACGAGATTTGAACTCCGAATTCGACTGGACTTCGGCGGCAGACTACGCATTGCTGTGGGCGTCGGCTGCGGACTTGGGTACTGGCCGGCGCAGTTAGGGCTCGCCCCGCGATGTGCGGGGCTTGGGGTCGTGCGAGCGTCCATTACGGCGTTGCGACCCAAAGGAGCCTAAATCATGTCGATCCATTCCACCGAAATGACCCAAATCCCCGCGAGCGCTATTCCCAAAAAGGGAAGGGCTGAATCTGTGTCACGGCGCAAGTCGCCGCCGGCTGTGGTTTGCTCCAAAAAACCGCTGCGGTCCATGGAGCCGAAGCCTGCAAATGTCTCCGGCACGAAACAGCCCCCCAAAGCTGATGAACGGGAAGTCGTGTGCTTCGCCACGGACAAGAAGCCACGGCGCTCCCCAAAACCGCAAGTCACGCAAGCTACCACAGCGATCGTGCTGCGAGAGGCCAACGAACCAGCGGCCGGGGTCACAAAGCAGGAGCGGATGCTCACACTTCTCAGCCGGCCGGAGGGCGCCACGATCAACGAGATGATGCAAGCGACCAGTTGGCAGCAGCACAGCGTCCGCGGCTTTTTGGCGGGCACGGTGAAAAGGAAGCTCGGGTTCTCGCTGACGTCAGCGAAGCCCGATGAGGGTGGTCGCCGCTACCGGATCGAGACGCGCCGCGTCCGCTGACATGGCGAAACCGTCGATCAATCTCGCCGAGGAGCTGCTGCGGCTCGCGGAGATGACGATCTTCGAGCTGCGCGGCGAGTTGGCGGCGGCTGCACCGGATGGCGCCGCCGATGCGGCTATCTCGCGATCTCTTGGTGCGCGGGATCAGCTAAAAGCTCCAGGAGAGGCCGCTCGGCGGCCTCTCCTCATCGATTCTCCGCAAGCTCGAGCGCTCAATCGGCGAAACGACGATAAGTGATGCGCCCAAGCCCGTGCCGCAGATCTCTCTGAAGACCGGCACGCGGCTCGTGCGCGAATGGCGCGGGATCACCCACACCGTTCTTGTCGAGGCGCAAGGGTTCGAATGGAATGGCGGGCGCTACCGGTCCCTCACCCTCATCGCCCGTGAGATCACCGGAGCCCATTGGTCGGGTCCTCGTTTTTTTGGTTTGAGGAAAGGCGCTGCCCAAGCGATGGAAAGGGAAGGGGGCGAACATGCGCAAGCCTGACCGCCCGAAGTCCAGTCAGAATGTCCGCTGCGCCGTCTACACCCGCAAGTCGTCCGAAGATGGTCTCGAGCAGGGGTTCAACTCGCTCGCCGCGCAGCGCGAAGCCTGTGAGGCCTATGTGACGAGCCAGCGCCATGCCGGCTGGGTCGCACTGCCGGACATGTATGACGATGGGGGCCTCTCCCCGGCGGCACGATGGAGCGCCCGGCCCTGCAGCGGCTCCTCTCTGATGTCCAAGCGGGCAAAGTCCAGATCATCGTCGTCTACAAGGTTGACCGCCTGACCCGGTCGCTCGCCGATTTCGCCAAGATCGTCGAGGTGTTGGACACCCATAACGCCTCCTTCGTTTCGGTCACGCAGCAGTTCAACACCACGACCTCGATGGGGCGCCTGACCCTCAACATGCTGCTCTCCTTTGCCCAGTTCGAGCGTGAGATCGCCGGCGAGCGCATCCGCGACAAGATCGCGGCGTCGAAAGCCAGGGGCCTATGGATGGGCGGCAATGTGCCGCTTGGCTATGATGTGAAAGACCGCAAGCTCATCGTCAACGAGGCCGAGGCGGCGACCGTTCGGAGGATTTTCCGGCGCTATGCCGAGCTCGGCTCAGTGGCCATGCTCAAAGCCGAGCTCGACCGGCTGGGGATCGTGAGCAAGCGCCGCGAGGGCGCCCACGGCGTGCTGTCCGGCGGTAAACACTTCGCCCGCGGCGCGCTCTACCTGATGCTGCAGAACCATCTCTACCGCGGCGAGGTCGCCCAAAAAGGCAAAGTCTACCCAGGCCAGCACGAAGCGATCATCGATCCCGAACTCTGGCAGATCGTCCAGGACAGACTCGCCGCCAACCGCCGCGAGCGTTCCCTGGCGGTGGGCGCGGAGCAGCCGAGCCTGTTGGCCGGTTTGATCTTTGATAGCGACGGCCAGCGTCTCACACCGACCCATGCGGTCAAGAAGGGCAGACGTTATCGCTATTATGTCTCGACGGCACTGATCACCCGTGCCCGCGCCAAGCCGGTCAATGGCTGGCGCATTCCGGCGGGCGACATCGAAGCGCTGGTGCTCGACCATCTCCGCACGTTCTTCGCGTCGAGGACCGGCGTCGCCGACTCTCTCGCACCACTTGATCTTGATGTCCATGGGCTCGATGCCGCTTTGTGCCATGCCAACGCCATTTCAAAGCGCTGGTTCGCCATCCCGCCGATCGAGATGAGAAGCCTCGTCCGGGATATTGTTGAGCAAATAGTCCTCACCGACCGGATCGAAATCCAGTTGAACCGAGCAAAGATCGCCAAGGTGCTACGGGCAAAAGTGCAAGGCGAGCCCGGTCTTGATCCTGTTGTCCTGTCAATCGAGGCGAAGCTGCGCCGCGCCGGCAAGGGGAAGCGCCTCGTCATCGCCAGTGGCGTCAACGCGCAAGTCAACCAAGGCATTGTCGAACTCGTCACGGAGGCTTTCGCGATCCGAAGCTTGCTTCTCTCAGGATCTGACGACAGCATCGAGGCAATGAGCGCGCGCCTCGGAATGAACAAGTTTCGCCTCACTTCGCTTGTCCGGCTGTCTTATCTCTCTCCCGATATCATTCGCGCTGTTTTGGCAGGACGGCGCCCCATCGAGCTCACGTCCACCCGGCTCTTACGGCTGAGCAAAGACCTGCCGCATGACTGGCAGGAACAGGCCCGTTTCCTCAATGTTGCCCTAAGTCTTCCCCAGCACTCCGGCGAAGCGCTCCACATCCGACAACCCAAAAATGGCCCTGAGAGACACCACGCGTCTTCGCGCCCCACACCTGGGCGTTTGACGTCTCTGCTGGGAACCATTGCACTCAAGTGAGCGCTAACACACGGAATTCTCGGGACTATTTCGGCAAGTGCCGCAACCGAAAATACCTAGTAAAACCATGAAGTTTTGTGGCTGATGAGACAGTCGCGCGCGAACCCGTCTCTCGCAAAATTTTCCCTCAGAGCAGGGAAAAATGCAGGGAAAAACGCAGAAAACGAAATTGAGTATAGCTGGTAGGATCACCGCAGTTTTGGCAAGTGACCACCAAAGAATCAGTATAGGGGTCAAGTTGACAAAGAATTTGTTTGATGGTTGAAATTCATATATTTATCAAATACTTATAAAATGTTGACAATGGTTGGAAATAGACGTATGGTTCTCCATCGTTTGTAGGCGAGTCTTTCAAAAGTAGGCAGGCCTTGGCGAAATCGCCGCTCCAGATCTCGGTCCGGAGTTCGGTTTCCTCTTGCCAAAGGCTGTCCCATGACTAAGCGCCTCGATACATCCGCCCCTCCCGTTGGCAAACCATCCGTTTCCAGTTCCGCGCCGGTCCGGGCGACGCGAAAGATCGCAAAGCAGGGTTTGGCCTTTTCGCCGGGCCTCGCGCTGGCGATTAGCTACGTCTCGCCAACCGAACTCGCTGAATACAGCAACAATCCACGCACCCACACTCCCGACCAAATTGGGAAAATAGCCGAGAGTATCAAGGCATTCGGTTTTGTCAGCCCGCTGATCATCGACGCTGACGGGGGGCTGATCGCGGGCCATGGCCGAATGGCCGCCGCAAAGCTCCTAGGGCTGGAACGCGTTCCAGTCATCTGCCTTCACCATCTCAACCACGCACAACTGAAAGCCCTCCGAATTGCTGACAATAGGCTAGCTGAACTGGCAGGGTGGGACCAAGACCTGCTTGCGATTGAGTTTTCCAGCCTCCTTGAACTGGATGGCGATTGCGATCCGAATTTCGAGTTGGAAATCACGGGCTTTTCGTTTGGCGCGATCGATCAAACCATCGAAGCTGCCAAGAAGGGCGATGTGCCAGACCCGGATGATTGCTTTGAAGCCAATTTTGAAGGACCTACCATCTCTCGCCTCGGCGATTTGTGGCTAATGGACGAGCATTGCATATTGTGCGGAGGTGCCCGTGACGACAAGGTTCATGCGCGTGCTCTGGACGGTTCATTGGCGCAAGCGGCGATTTGTAATCCGCCCTATAACGTAAAAAGTGAAGGCCACATCTCGGGCCTCGGCAAGGTTAGGCATCCCGATTTCGTCATGGCTTCCGGTGAGATGTCTGGCCAGGAGTTTACAACATTCTTGACAGTGTTCCTCTGCGCAACGTCGGGGTCATTGGTCGCAGGCGGTGTCTTGTTTGTTTTTATGGACTGGAGACACCAGCGAGAGATACTCGATGCCGCGCGTTCGGTCGGTTTGACACTTCTGAATGTATGCGTGTGGAACAAAGGTATGGGCGGAATGGGGAGCCTGTACCGCTCACAACACGAGTTCGTTTTCGTCTTGAAGAAGGGTAATGCCTCTCATAAAAATCGGGTTGAATTGGGGCGCCATGGTCGCTGCCGCACAAACGTGTGGTCGTATCCCGGCCTTGCAAGCTTTGGACCCAATCGTACCGAGCAGCTCGCCGATCATCCGACGATAAAAAACTGCGCGATGATCGCCGACGCGATCCGCGACGTCTCTGATAGAAATGACATCGTCATGGATCCTTTTTGTGGGTCTGGCACGACGATCCTTGCAGCGGCAAAAATCGGACGACGAGCTCGAACCATCGAGCTTGATCCAAAATATGTCGACGTCGCGGTGCGGCGCTGGGAAAAATGGTCCGGCAAACAGGCGCGACATGCTGACACCGGGTCAACGTTCGCGGAAGTGGCTGCCCGGCGAGCCAGCAATCCCGAAGTGGCCTGTGATCCCAATCCCTCTGTCCACGAGAGCCTTACCCCGCCGCCGGCGCGGGTTCGCAAGCGCATACGCGCAGCCTAAGGGGAGGGTCCGCCATGCGCAAGTCGGATAAATCTTCCGAACGAGCTGATTACAAGATCGGCAGGGGAAGGCCTCCCCGCCATACCCGGTGGGAGAAAGGCATATCGGGAAATCCCGGGGGCAAAAAAAGGGCACGGTCAATTTGGAGACCACGTTTCAGGAAGCCCTGATTCGACCTGTTACCGTCACGATGGACGGTGAGAAAAAAGTCATCTCCGCCCTTGATGCGCTGGTTATGCGACTCCTCGATGCTGGTATCAAGGGCGACATCAAAGCGATCAACTCGATTTTCGACCGAATTGAGCGCCTGATCGGATCTAACCGGCAGCAAGATACGGAGACGAGTGCGGAGGATATCGAAATCCTTCAGCGCGTCCTAGCCAAGCGCGAGTTCTCCGGTTTAACCGACGACATGGTCAAGCTATCTGACGCGGACGAAGAGACGGACGGAAAAGATTTAGTGCTGGATGAGCGGGAAGAGGCCCGTGACTGAAATCGATCGCGTCGCACGCGCCTTCTACCGGCAGAGCCTACCGTGCTTCGTCGAACGCGTCTTCCGGACCCTCGAACCCGAAAAGATCTACCGGCACAATTGGCACATTGATCACATTTGCTGGCAGCTGTCGCGTGTGGCGCGCGGCGAGATCAAGCGTCTTATCATCAATGTCCCGCCTCGGTCGATGAAGTCGATCACGGTGACCGTGGGCTTCACCGCCTGGATGTTGGGACGCGATCCGACAAAGCGCATCATCGCTGTGTCCTATGCCGACGAACTGGCGCGCAAGCTTGCCATCGATACCGGCAGCGTCATGGAGAGCCAATGGTATCGGCAGTTGTTTCCGGCCTTGCAACCAAGATCAAAGGTGCAGCGTCGCCACGAATTCGTGACCAGTGCGCATGGGTATCGGTTTGCCTCGGGCGTTGGCGGCGCCGTCCTGGGTCGCGGCGGCGATCTCATCGTGATCGATGATCCCATCAAGGCGCTCGATGCTTTGTCCGAAGCAGAACGGCGCCGCGTCTGGGAATTCTACATCGGCACGCTCTGTACCCGTCTCGATGACAAGCAGAATGGCGCCATCGTGATTGTCATGCAGCGTCTGCATGCGGATGATTTGGTCGGGCGCATCCTGGACCTCGAAGGCGAGATCTGGGAAGTTGTTTCGATCCCGGCCATCGCGGATGAAGACAAAGCCTTTCAACTCAGCGATGATCCAGAGGATGTCTATTTCCGCCGCGCCGGAGAAGTGCTGCACGATGCGCGCGAGCCGATGAGCGTACTCGAGGCCATCCGCCGGGCGCAGGGCAGTCTGAATTTTTCGGCCCAATATCAGCAAGCGCCGGTGCCGCCGGGTGGCAATGTGATCAAGCGCGACTGGCTCCGCTATTATACGACGCCGCCGGGGCGGTTCGACCGAGTGGTGATCTCCTGGGATACCGCTTCGACCCTGTCCGAGACCAGCGACTGGTCGGTCGGCACGGTGTGGGGTGCGGCTGGCCTTGAATTTTACCTCCTCGATGTGTTTCGCGAGCGGCTGGAGGCTCCAAATCCGCGCCGGGCGATCATCCGGATACATCAGCAGCATCATGCTTCTGCGACGCTGATCGAACAGACCGAACTCGGCCGGGCTTTGGCGCAGGACCTCTACCAGACCCGCCATTTGCGGGCGATCACCCTGCGCCCGGAAGGGGACAAGCTCGCGCGGCTTTTGGCGCAAGCTGCGCGGTTCGAGGCCGGACAAGTGCATTTGCCCGAACGGGCGCCATGGCTCGCGGCCTATTTGACCGAACTCTTGGGATTTCCCAATGCACCGCACGACGATCAAATCGATTCCACCTCGCAGGCGTTGAATTGGTTGACGTCCCGCAGACCCCCCAACCAGCCGATTGTCCGTCGAGACGTCCGCCGCCGTGATATTATCGCACGAAAGGATACAATCGATAATAGGAATGAGAGGGAAGAATGATCGCGAGTCAAGAGGACAGACTTTTCGGAAGCGACAGGACAGTATGACGCCGCGAGCGCCGCAATCGCGGAGGTGCCTCGCGCGATGGCGCGGTTTCTAGTCGACGAACATCGAGAGGATATTATGAGCAAAAAGGATGAGTTGGTGGCGCAGTTGAAGGATCTGCCGAGCGGGCCGATCGCCGATACCTTTGAAGGCGCGGGTCGTGGGGTTGCTTCAATCTTGCTGGGATGAATTGTCAGGCTCCAACTACACCAAGATGGAGGCTCGTAAACTAGATCGAGCAGAAACTTTGAAATGGAATCCGCCTAGACTGCAATTCACAATCGAACGTCATGGCGGATACTTAGTTGGTGGAAGCCGCGCGGAATTGCAACATTGGGACGCGAACCTGGAAACAGGCATCGCTTCCTTTGAGGAACGTGGCTACAGGCAATTGAATGCTTTGAGTCCGCGGCTAAAGGTCGAGCCGATCGTAGATTCTGTGATTGAGGCAGTGCAGGCACGCAAGACGTTGCTGGGGGACGCGCTTGTCTGGGTTGCTGATGATCAAGTTCGCATCAAACAAGCGGTGTTAATTCCGGACGACGCCTCGAAACAAACGATGAGCGGTCGCCGGAAACGCTTCCGATCTGCAATGCAGTCTGCAATGGCGGCAATCGGATGGGATATCATCGTAGAGCGACCGGCACTCAAATTCAAGAAAAAAGTCGCCGCAAAATAACTCTTGATCAGCGGGCGCATTCAGACATGTCAAAGCCGACTCAAGGGATCAGGAAATTTTCTCTATTGACGAGCGAAATTCAAAATACCGGATTAATTCAGTCCGCAGTAAGGCTGGTTATAACCAAGATTTTTCGAGGAATTCAGCCATGTGGATCGTGCGCTTTTTGATCGCGAGTGTTTTCGCCTCAATTTTCGCCATGGTGGCGGCGCAGGCGGCGCCTCAAAGGGTGGCCTTACCAGGATACGACGGCGTAACACTCCAGGGCTGGTTGTATACGCCTGAGACCGCCGGCCGTCATCCGGCGGTCGTTGCGCTGCATGGATGCGCTGGGCTCAATGACAAAAGCGGCGCTCCGAGTGCACGCCATGCCGACTGGGGCGAACGGTTGTCGATGTCAGGATTTATCGTTCTGTTTCCAGACAGTTTTGGCTCGCGCGGCCTTGGATCGCAATGCAAGGAGAGCGAGCGGGAGGTTCGCCCGAGCCGGGAAAGGGTTGCAGACGCCAATGCGACCTTGCGCTTCTTGGCCGCCCGCGATGACGTCGACACGACGTCGATTTCCCTTCTTGGCTGGTCGAACGGTGGCTCGTCGACGCTTTATGCCGTAGAGCCTAACAACGCCCCGGACGGCGTCGATTTCGCCCGCGCCATCGCGTTTTACCCGGGCTGTCGGGTCCCGCTCGAACATGGCCGCTGGGCGTCCCGCATGCCGCTCCTCGTCCTGATCGGCGCCGATGATGACTGGACGCCCGCGGCGCCGTGCGCCGATCTCGCCGCGAAGGCGAAGGCGCATGGGGAAAAAGTCGATATCGTTGTCTATCCGCAAGCCTATCACGATTTCGATCACCCAGACTTGCCGGCGCACACTGTCGATGGTCTCGCCTTTACGGCCAATGGCAGCAGCAGCGCGCATACCGGGACGAACCCTGCGGCGCGTGCCGACGCCATCAAGCGCGTCGCGGATTTTCTCTCCCGTTAGGACCGGAGGTGCCTTGCCCAGCGCACGCACAGCAAAATCACGTCGCTCGGAAATCGGCGGCCATTGAAGCCGGATACGGCGGGAAACCTCGGCGAAGCGCCGACGATCTCACCGTCTGTGACCAGCGAATGAACAGAGCTCGTTCAAATACAGTAGCGGAGCATGGAAATGGCGCAATCGCGAAACATTGAGATCGACTTTGAAGTGCATCAACTCATAGAGAACGAGCGGCGAGGCTGATGGACATTCATTCTTAAGCCTGGAAAATCTCGTTAATATAACTCCGTCAGGGTATGGCGCTTTTGAAGCCATTTCGGTTTGTGGGGACGCCAGCGATTGATTTTTCTTGCGGCAGTTGAGGGCTGGGCGCCACTATTGACAAGCAATAACCATTAACGTGTCAAAGCCACCGAAACCCTTGCCAAACGGGGGCGTCCGCATATGACTAAGACGCAGGCGAGGATTTTTTCAGTGAAAAGCTGAGCACCTAAAGTTACTAGTCAATCGGCTTTCCGGTGCGGCGCGCCGTCGTCTCTGTCGTTTCGCGTCTTGATGTGTACGACGGCGCCAGGGGCGCGGCTCCGCGCGGCGATTCGGCTGCGGCCTGCGCTATCCTAAGGCCTCGATCAGTCTTTTTTCCTGGGCGTTGGTCATTGCCGTTTGAACATGATAGTGAACACGGATCTTAGCAAGGCATTTGGCCTCAGAGCTTCGCTCGAGCTTGATCAACATCTTGAACGTCAGCCTACGGGCTCGCACTCCGAGGTTGTCGCCAACACTACGTTCGCCTTCAGCACCGAGCTTTCGGACCAATGTCAATTTTCGAAATGCAGTAAATCGCCAAGCTAATGATTGTGCGTCGGGCACCATCACTCGATTCATGTCACTCCGGCGCCCTGGACGCTCGATGACCGGGGATATTTCCGTCATCGTCGAGGAAGTTCGATTTGCGGGGTTTAGTTTCGCACCTGCCGAGCAATTCCGTGCCCTCCTGACGCCTACGGCGCTTGCCGAATGGCCATCCTTCGCAGCGAGTTGGGAGGCCTCGGCGTCGACACCTACATGGCCGACGGCGGCCGTTATCGCCGCCGACGCTTCGCCGCCTTCGCCGTTTCCTCCGAAGGCATTGTCCGCAAGGCGCACCAGCCGCATTATCAGAGCCGAGATTACAACCTACTCAATGGGGGCATCGAGCGTTGGTTCGAACCGGTGACCGAGGCCGTCGCCACCCATCCGGTCACCTTGGGTCTTCTCTATGCCGGCCGGAAGGTGTTTGACGCATTGACGCCAGCGCCGGACAGGCCGCAGGCTTGGCACGTGGAGCTGCATCAGTTCCGGATCGAAGCCCACCCCGGACAAATCGGCCAGCCAACGCCCTAGGGGCTGCATCGCGACGGCGTCGACTGGGTGCTCGTCATGCTTGTCAACCGAAAGAATGTCGAACGCGGGGTCACGACGATCTACGGCCTGGATCACCGCCACTTGGGCGACTTCACGCTCACCGACCCTCTGGATGCCGTCTTCCTGCAGGACAATCGGGTCTTTCACGGCGTGACGGCGATCCGTGCGCTGGAGCCCAATGAGGTCGCGCGCCGCGATGTCGCGGTCATCACCTTTCGCGCAGCCCCGCTGTGCCTGCTCGACCCGGGTTGAGGCGCATGTATGTAAACGCCTTCAATCGCATGCGGAAATCCCGCCGACTACCTGACGGTCATCCACCCTCGCGATCCCATACAACAGCGGAACATACGGCTTGATACGGCGCATCTGCAGCTCGGAAAGCAAAAACAAATCATCCAAATGAAGCCTTGCGCGAGACCGCAAGGCAATTGATGGGCCCGAGCCTAGCACTGGACACCCAGGGTCTCAGCCGGATAGCGATCCTTTCATTGCCGATCGGCAACCTCATCGATGTGACGCAAAAGGTCGGCGGGATCTTCGTAGACGCGATACGCCCCCGCGCGCTCCAGCTCTTCCTGGCCAATAGACCAATTCCCAATGTCCGGGCGCGGCGGCTCGCCAGCATGTCCCAGACGCTGTCGCCAACGACCGATGCTGTCCCAATTTCAACTCCCAACCGTACCGCAGCGGTCAGAAAAAGATCCGGATCGGGTTTGGCAAATCTCACTTGATCGCGGGTAACGATCACAACGTGATCAAAATCGATTCCGAGTTGCGCCAACACCGGCCGTGCAGTCTCCATGTGACCGCTGGTCGCGATTGCCCAGGGAATTTGAGCGTCGGTCAAATATGTAAGCAGCTCCCGCGCGCCGGGGAGAGGTTGTACATCAAGCGATTGCCGTTTGTATGCCGCGGTGTGAAGGTTTCGCAGTCGTTCGACCCGCTCAGGGCTGATCTCCTGTCCGGTCCCTCGGAGAAGCATGTTTGTAAAAAGGCCGCCACTCATCCCGACCTTGCGGTGGATGCGCCATATGGAGAGATTGATCCCTTCGATCTTCAGCGCTTCGTGCCAAGCCAGCACGTGCTGATAAACGCTATCAACGAGCGTGCCATCGAGATCAAAAAGAAAGGAAGTTTGCGAGCGCTGCATGGGTTTCCGATATCTTCCGAAATTATTTCGAGAATTGTATCCGAACTCTCGCCTTCCGAGAATGCCGATTCCGCTGACAGTGTGGCAAGACCGCAAAATGCCTTCAAAGGGCGACTCGACGTTGTAAATCCAGCAAGTTGATACCGCGCGCGAGAAACTAGTCTTGAAAAGACATTGGACTTCAAGCGATAATGTGACATCGACCAACGCAGATCGGAACCAAATCGTAAACCGATACGAGGCACGAATCTGGCGCCTTCAATACCTTCGAGAGGAAGTGGTGGACAAAGACCCATACGAGATCCTGGGCGTGCAACGAGGGGACTCGGCCATGGAATCTGGAAGCTAGCAGAAGCGCCCGGCCAGTGGATTGGAAAAAGGTTCTGGCTCGGAGACCGTATAGTTAGTGTTGGTCGCGGTGTACTCCTTCGAGAGAGGAGTTGACGTGTCGAATATCCACCCAATACGCTATCTCACCTTATCCCGTCACCATTTTCGTGCACAAACGAAGGGAAACCTTTCATTCTGCAAGGGATTAGGGACAATTCGATGAATCGATTGCGCGACCTTGTTCGTAGTCAACCGAAGCACGGTTTCGAATTCCCGTCCTGGCTCGACCGCCTGGTCTCAGTTGGGATAGTCACGTCGGACCCGCAAGTCGGAAGACGCCAGCGGTTCACCAATGTTGCCGCCTACGCGACTGCGGCGAATGCCGGGCAGCATTTCGTCATCAATATTGTCCATGCGTTCCAAGCTTTAGCGATTGTTCACGTATACAATGCGCTCATTATAGTCGTGGCCCTCATGATTCCTCGACTGCATCGTTTTGGCGACAACGCGGCAGCGATCACGCTGCTGTCGTTGATTATGATGGGCCAACTGTTCATTGTATGGATACTTGGTCGAGACAGTGGCCTCCACATTTATTTCACGCTTGCTGGGGCAATGCTGTTCATGTTTGGCATCGAGCAGTGGCGTCTTTTTCTGGTCTGGTTCATTTTAGCGTGCGCGGCGCTCATCTTCGTGATGCAATTCGCGCCCGAACGGGGGTTTTTGTTGGTTACGGATGCCAGTTTCCGTCGGGCCCTTTCTGATCAGGCGATGATCAACGCGATTGCTATCAACGCAATAATGATTTTCTGCGCCTTAGCTGCGTTGCGGCGGGCCGAATCTGAACTGCAGCAGCAGCACATGCGCTCAGAGGCACTTATCGAAACCGTAATGCCGTCCTCGATCGCGGCTCGCCTCAAGTCGGGCGAAGAGAGAGTTGCCGACCGTATCGAAAACCTAAGCGTCCTTTTCGCCGACCTTGTCGACTTCACGGGCGCAGCCCATAACTTACCTCCTGGCGAGGTGGTCGATTATCTCGACAGCCTTGTGTGCGCCTTTGATGCACTTTGCGAGACCCATGGCGCAGAGAAGATCAAGACCATAGGCGACAGCTACATGGCGGTCGCTAGACTGCAGGAAGCGGACATTGCTGGAGCAATTAGGATCGCCCGGCTCGCGCTTGCCATGCTCGAGATGATCGACGAATATCCTCCGCTTGGAAATCGCAGATTGAAATTGCGGCTCGGCATTCACTGCGGCCCGGCGATTGCTGGTGTGATTGGGGAAACGCGCATCGCCTATGATGTGTGGGGCGAAGCCGTTAACATGGCCTCTCGAATGGAGTCGCAGGGAGTACCAGGGCGAATTCAAGTCAGCGAGCCATTCCATTCGCTCACTGCGCCCAACTTCATCTTCGAGGAGCGCGGGACAATAGACATAAAGGGACTCTGCGCGACTCGAACGTTCTTTCTGGTTGGGTCACGAGATATAGCATCGGATTGTGGGATGATGGCCGGTCGTGTTCTGCCATCTGTCCGATTTTTTAATACGTAAGGGCATAGGCAATCTGAACGACAATCCGATAGACGAGATCAACTACGGCCAGTGGGTTCGGGCAGTCGTCGAACGATCTGCGAAATGGGTTGCAAAGGTCCAAATCGATAGCTGCGAGGGAGCCCGGGCATTGGAGATGGCCAAGTTTGCCGTCGATGTAGCGCTCGTTGGAGTTCAACTCGTGATTCCCCGGAACTACCGAGCGCGCCGACTTGTCTGGTGCGGCCACCGCGCCAGGAGTTTTCTAGACACCGGGAATAAGCAGGCGCGCCGGCAAGTCTTGTCTGTAGCAACGGAGCAAAACCGCGGTGGATGGGGACGAAAACATGTCAGACGACAAGCCGCCTGCAAGCTTTTGCTTCAAATCACTAAAAAGAATGGCGATGTGGTTTGCGAGAACGGCGACGTTTCGTGGGCTGGATTGTTGGACGGGCATTCGCAATGAGGAAGGCTGACAGGCATGCGCTCTTGACCCTCGTCGAACTGCTTCGGCTCTAATCCTCACCACCAATCCGGGAACGTCGGCAGGGCGAGAGTGATTTGACAGCAGCTCTCGCGGCTGCCTCGGACCATCAGAGAACCGAGCCGTCCACGCCCATCATCTCGCGGCGGATGATCTTGATGGGGACCAAGCCGCCTGCGAGCAGGCGATCATGAAAGTCAATCAGGGAAAACTGAGTGCCCATCTTCGCGCGGTAATCGTCGCGCAATTTCAAGATTTCAAGCTTTCCGAGCGTGTAGTTGATGTACCCAGGATCCCTCGTCCCTCGATAGGCTTCGCGCCGGGCCTCGGGCTCCGGCGAACCGCATTCATTCGTGAAGATCTTTGTAGCTTCGTCGAGGCTCTTGCCTTTGGTGTGCATTTCGATCGACGCGATGAAGCGGCAATCGCGCAGCAATGCCATTTCCAATTGGGCAACCTTCAGCTTCGGGTTGCCGTCGCCAAGGCCTTGCTCAACCATCATGTGCTCGGTGTAATGAGCCCAGCCCTCGGCGGTGGAATAGGATTCGGCCATCCGCCGCGCCAGCGACCAGTCGGGATGAGCGCGTGCTGTCAAATATTGCATGAAATGGCCCGGCCAGACCTCATGCGTCGATATGATTTCAAGCCCGGCGAAGTAGTAGGCTTCGAGATATTGTTCGAGCTTGTCCGCTGCGAGCCCTGCTTCAGGTGGCGTGACATAGTAAAAGGCCTGCGTCGCACGCCATTCCAGGGGGCCGGGTGGGTCCATTGCCGCCGCGGCCATCGCGCGTTGGAAACCCGGGGTTTCTTCGACTTTAGGCAGGAGATCATTGGGAATGGTCGCGATGTGGTGGTTGAGAATAAAAGCACGCAGGCCGGCGAGGTCATCACTCGCGGTCTGGATCAGTGTATCGGATGTTGGATGCTGTGCGCGAATCTCCTTCACCACGGTCTCGATTGGCGCTGTTGGATCGACCTCTTGGGCCGCCTCGAACAAGGCGTCTTGGTCTGTATGCAGCTTCGCATAAGCAATACCGAGCAGTCTGTTCGGCGGAATATCAACCATCTCGTAATAGGTCAGGCGCTTGGCGAACAAGTCGGAGCCGAGCGCGAAATCGCCATCCGCCTTAAATTTCAACTCCTGTTCGAGATAGGTCTTATAATTGTCAAAGGCGGCGATCGCGGACTCATTCGTCACGGTAAATTCACGTTTGAGCTCTTGGTCCTCCACGGGGGCAAAGGCCGCAGGCGCGCCTGACTTCAGGAAATCGATTGAGCCCGCGACATTGCGGATCGCGATGTCGACGAACGCCAGCGGCGGATGCTCGACATTGATCTTGCCGGTCGCGAGCAATACCGGAATCTGCTTCTCGCGGGCGATGACCGACCGCAAGCGATCCGCGAGCGGCGAGAAATCCCGATGAATGAGGTTGAAGATTGCCGAGGTTGCGATGTTCACGTAAATGTCCGGGTCCTTCTGCCAGTACCTTATCGTCTCAAGGTCCAGAAGCTTTCCTTTGATGCTGCCGATCAGCATCTCCCGATCATCGCGGTCGCCGGCTGACAGCGTCGCCGGATCGATTGCTGAGAGCGTATCGAGCGCCTTGTGCAGCCGCGCTGCGTTTTTAGCCTTGGCATCTCGGCTCAGATCATCGACCTCGGCGTCGAAATCATGCACGCCAATGTCTGTCGCAGCGATCGGGTGAGCTCGAAATTCGTCATTGTAAAAGGTCTCGACGACACTCTGAAACGACTGTGCCCTGGCCGGCGGGGCTCCCAGGAGAACGGCAGCGGACAACGCCACTCCGGTCATGGTTTTCTTTAACATCGAAATCGAGCTCCCCATCACGAAAGTGTAGAGCTTTATAGAGCATATTGTGAATTGGATGTCGAAGCCGGGGCAATGAGCGACAATGCCCTATTGCATGTTAATCCTGACGTTCTTACCTCTTGAGGATTGCCGGTTTTGTCCCGCTCGAACACGATAGCATTCGCCGTGACCACGAAGTTTAACTGTCGCTCGCTCTTCGTATCGGGAATATCATGGCGGTCGGTGGCAAACAATCGAGCCGAGAATTCGCAACAACGGATCCGGCGACAAGAATGCAAGATGCAGGTTTTCAAGTGTCCTGGGTCAGCACAAAGAGTTCTCTCAACTTACGCAGCCACCTACACACTTTCAACGTCCAACGTCATCGCATTTCTGCAAGGACGCACCGAGAATTTCGTGCGCCGGCTATGAACATGTGGCGCGAAGGCAGTCGCGGTCGTTTGAAAATATTCGAGACGCAGACTTCTCGCGTTTTTTTCAGCGATGTGACAACGCCTCGTCATCCAATAGCCTTGCGATACAAAAGCTGTGTAGCGTTGTTAGCGCAGATGCTGGCCGCAGCGCCGCGGCACCGGTGGATCCTTGTTCAGAGAAAAGTGTGTCCGTGCGATTATAGTATTCTAGAACGGCGCAGGCGTACCTTTACGTCGCGTCGCGTGTAACGCGATATGAAGAGGCTCAGTCCCGCAGTGCTTGCACGCCGGCGACCAAACGCCCGATGCCTTCCAAGGCCGTGGCAGGTTGCAGGGCGCCGTAAGCGACTCGGAGGTGGCACCCTTCCGCGAGGCCAAAAGCGTCGCCGGGGATCACCGCCACTCCATGTTCGCGGATTAGACGCGTCGCATACGCCAGCGGTTTCAGTCGCGACCGCAGGCGTAGGATGAAGTACAGAGCACCTGACGCGGGATTGACGTCTGTCAGACCGGCTTTTTCCAGAATACGAAGTTGGCGATGCACCATTGCGCGCGTCTCCGCGAGCGCGCGGACCTTCTCCTTTACGAATGTGCGTCCTTGGCTGAGGGCGCCGGCAGCGGCATATTGGGCAATCACCGGCGGGCATATAATAACGGTGTCTTGAATCTTCTGCATCGCCGGCTCAAGCTCTGTGGGAAAGACCATCCAGCCGATGCGCCAGCTGGCAAACCCGTAAGCCTTCGACATAGAAAACAGCGAAATCGTGTGAGCGGATGCGCCAGGAATCGACGCCGGCGAGAAGTGGCGAGCGTCGTCGAAGGTGAAGTATTCGTAGACCTCGTCGCTAATATGATAGATTCCATGTTCCGCGCAGAGCGCATTGACCGCCCGTAGCGTCGTTTCTGGATACACTGCACCCGACGGGTTGTTGGGCGAAACGGTCACGATAGCACGGGTGCGCGGCGTGATCGCGGCGCGGAGAGCTCCGAGATCCAGTTGGTAGTTGCTGTCGGTCGGCGCGAGAACCGGACGAGCGTTGACCATGGTGATGGCCATCTCGTGGTTGAAATAATATGGGACAGGAAGGATGACCTCGTCGCCCGGATCGAGGATCCCGAGGGCGACATTGAGGAAGGCCTGGTTTCCGCCTGCGGTGACCATGAGACGGTTCCCGTGGACCTCACCGACTTCGATACAGTTCTCAGCCGCGAGTTTTTGGGTAATGCCTTCCCGGAGCGGAAGGACCCCGGATACATCCTGATACTTGTGATTCGACGGCTCGGCGAGGAACCGCGCGATTTCCGTGACGGCTGCGGACGGGGGCCCATAGTTAACAACGCCTTGGCCAAGTGAAATGGTGCCCGGATGGGCCCTGATGAGGTCGGCGATCAATGGGATGATCGGCGTTTGGACGGACTGGAGGCGGCGGGATTCGGGCATAGGAAACTTACCGACGGGCGATTGGGGAAATAGGCCGTGATCCGAGTGGCATTGACACGTTAACGACTATTACTTGTCAATGTCGCTGGCCGGCCCGTAGCTGCTCGCTGTAAAATCAAACACTTGCCATTGTCGTCTCACATCCCAGGGCGTGCCTCGCAGCCGAGCGATGGCGCTCTCGGCCGTGGTGCCGCGGAGCTTGCCGACACGCAGCAACGTGGACCTATTTCGTCACTTCACCACCGTTCTGAAAGAGGTGCGCCCAACATGACCTCGGCGATGCGGGCACGTGTTCCGGGGGTCGTATTCTCAGGAAGAGCGTCGTGAGAAAAAAAGCCGTGTGCGGCGATCTCCCAATTGGGTACTGGCACGCGCTGCTGGCGGAAGGAGCGCACAATAAATACCGCAACGTGGTCGCGCTGTGATATCCGGCTGTTGAAGAACAGGCCGTGCAACACCGGCGGCTCGAGAATTTCGATATTGCCCTCCTCCACGAGTTCGCGAGCCAGGGCCTCGGCCATCGTCTCTCCGGGTTCCACCCCGCCACCCGGCAATTGCCAGCCGGGGACATAGGTATGCGTTACAAGAAAGATCCTTTGGTCTTTATCAATCACGAACCCGCGAACACCGAGTGTCACCCCCCTTGTCCAGCGCCAATAAAGGTGAAAGGCCCGGCGGATCGTTGGCTCAAAGGCTTGCCGCACTCTGTTCATTCGAGTCGTGGGGCTGTGAGAAAGTGAGTGGCATATATTATGCCTTTCCCCCATAGAGCTTGAACCAGCAAAAGCCAACCCTAATGACACTCCTTGTTGACCATTTGAGGGGCCGCCAGCCGGGAGCTGATGCTTCTATTCGCACGCGGCGCTTCTGTCCAAACGCGCCTTTTGCAGTATGATCCTCGCCATTCATGGTTTGTGAAAGGGCGGATGATGTACGATGTGGTCATCATCGGCGGTGGCCACAATGGTCTTGTTTGCTCCGCCTATCTGGCAATGGCCGGTCTCAAGGTATTGGTGCTCGATCAGCGCCCCGTTGCTGGAGGCACCGCGGTTACGGAAGAGTTTAGTCCAGGCTTTCGTAATTCGGTCGCGTCGTATGCTGTTTCTCTTTTGAACCCAAAAATCATTCGTGACCTCGATCTTGCCGTGCATGGACTGCGGATCGTCGAGCGCCCGGTCTCTAACTTCCTGCCTTTGGGCGACGGAAGCTTTTTGAAGGTCGGCGGCAGCCACACGAAACGAGAGGTGGCGAAATTCTCGGCGCGGGATGCAGAGCGTCTGGATGATTATCAAAGCCGCTTGGCGGCCATTGCGAATATCTTGCGTGCCAGCGTGCTCGAGACGCCGCCAAATGTCGTCGAGGGCAGCCCTTTCGCCGTGATCACCGAACTTCTCAAGGCCGGCCGGGTAGTCAACAGAATTCGAGGCCTCGGACTCGATCTGCAGCGCGATTTGCTCGATCTCTTCGCCGCTTCAGCTGGCGATTTCCTCGACGGTTGGTTCGAAAGCGCGCCAATTAAGGCCGCCTTCGGCTTTGACAGTGTAGTCGGCAATTATGCAAGCCCCTACACGCCGGGCTCCGCCTATGTTCTCTTGCACCATGGCTTCGGCGAGGTGAACGGTAGGAAAGGCGTCTGGGGCCATGCGATCGGCGGCATGGGCGCCATCACCCAAGCCATGGCGAAAGCTGCCACCGCGCATGGCGTGGACATTAGGCTTTCGACGCGAGTGCACCAAGTCCTAATCGAGAACGGACACGCGATTGGCGTTGAGACAGACAAGGGAGAAACCATCCGTGCTGCGGCCGTCGCCGCGGGGATCAACCCCAAACTTCTCTACCTTCATCTCGTCGAGGCGCACGCCTTGCCCGAAGGATTCCGGCGGCGGATGGAAAACTGGCGTTGCGGGTCTGGCACGTTTCGCATGAATGTCGCGCTGTCCGAATTGCCAGATTTTACCGATTTGCCGGGGCACGCGCTGGCGGAGCACCACGCCTCTGGCATTATCATTGCCCCGAGCCTCGCCTATATGGAGCGGGCCTATTTCGACGCGCGTACTTTTGGCTGGTCGCGCCGCCCTATCATTGAATTGGTCATTCCATCGACACTCGATGGCACGCTCGCGCCGCGTGGCCAACATGTTGCAAGTCTGTTCTGCCAGCATGTCGCGCCGAAACTCTCCGATGGCTCTTCATGGGATGACGACCGTGAAACCGTCGCCGATCTCATGGTCGAAACGGTCAATGATTATGCACCGAATTTCCGGCCCTCGATTTTGGCACGCCAGATCTTTTCCCCTCTCGACCTTGAAAGAACATTCGGACTTATCGACGGTGATATTTTTCACGGAGCGCTCGATTTGCGGCAAATCTTCTCGGCACGTCCGATGTTGGGCCACGCGGATTATCGAGGTCCGATCGCGGGTCTTTATTTGTGCGGTGCGGGAGGCCATCCGGGAGGTGGCGTCACCGGTGCGCCAGGCCACAATGCCGCTCGGGAAATCTTGCGCGACTTCAAGCGCAAGCGCGTCAACAGGGCGCGATAGCGCTTGAATGAAAATGCCATGGGCGAGTTCGAACGCTTGAGTTCTACGCGTCATGATGTCGAAATGGTCGCAGAAGCGGTTTTGGGAGGTTTGTCAACGAGAACAAGTGACTCGATCCGGCCTATTCGGCTCTAGCGCTTGCGCAGACCTATGCCCATCGGCAGCGGTTTGGTGATAAGTATAATTTCAAAGTAAGCAAACGATTCGCAAGAGAACTAATGGCACAACGAGCTGGAAGCGCCGATCTTCCGCTGCATGGCGGGCAGGTGCCAAAGTGGCTGGCAGATCGCATGACCCGCCTCGGCACGGTGATGAGCGAAGCGATCGTCCATCATTACGGCTGCGACGAGCTGCTGCGTCGCCTCGCTCATCCATTCTAGTTCCAGTCCTTCGGGGCGGTGATGGGCATGGATTGGCACTCCTCTGGCATCACAACGAGTGTGATCGGCGCCTTGAAGCGGGGCTTGGCTCCGCTCTCGAATGAGCTTGGGATCCATGTCTGTGGCGGCCGCGGCAAACATTCCCGGCAAACACCGCAGGAGCTCATCTCAATCGGGGAGCGGGTAGGCTTTGACGGGTCGGCGCTCGCAAATACGAGCCGGCTCGTCGCCAAGGTGGACAGCGCCGCCGTTCAGGATGGCTTTGATCTCTATCTGCACGGCTTCATTGCGACCAACGATGGCCAGTGGGTTGTCGTCCAGCAGGGGATGAATGGCGACCGCAAGCAGGCTCGCCGGTATCACTGGCTTTCTGAAGGCCTGAAAAGTTTTGTCGAGGAACCCCACTCCGCCATCGATGGAATCGGGCAGGGTGAGATCATCAATCTCACCGATCAGCGTGCCAGAGCCTCGCGCCACTCTCAGCTTGGCGTTCTGCAATCCTTGGGTCCAGACGGGATCGCGCGCGAATTGTCGGCCCTGGCGAGTCGGGCTGAAACGCACGACACACAGACCGTTTCGATGCAGCTCCCTCTGCCTCATTTGGTCATGCCGGCTCATCACGATGTCCGTCCAAGCGACCTGCTGGCGCCGCGTCTTTACGCCAATCTGACTGCAGCAGCGGATCGGGCACCTATCGACTTCGCCGAACTGCTGCTCGTTCCGGGCGTAGGAGCGCGGACCGTGCGCGCACTGGCGATGGTTGCCGAGGTCGTGCACGGAGCACCGTACCGATTTACGGACCCGGCGCGTTTCTCCTTTGCGCATGGTGGCAAGGATAGGCATCCCTTTCCTGTGCCCCTTCGGGTCTATGATCAGACGATCCAGGTGCTTAAATCAGCAGTCCAAAGCGCGAAGCTCGGACGCGAGGAAGAGCTCGCCGCGCTGAAGCGGCTCGACGACCAGGCTCGGTTCGTCGAACGCCATACGTCAAGCCCTCCTGTGGAAGCGCTGATTACCGAAGAACGAAGGCTATCCCATTCCTATGGAGGCCGGAGCGTTTTCGGATGGGAGAGTCCTCTCAGAGATTACGCCGCCGACAGCGCGACGGCCGCCCCGCCTCCGGCTCGAAGCGAGAAGCTCTGAAGCTGTATGGACCGCAGCGGCCTGCCCTTACCGCAATTCCAATTGTGGAACATCAACTATGTGGGCGGATGCGTAGTCTCGATCGTCTGGATGACTTCGAACCCTTCGAATTCCGGGTGACCGAGTGTGAGCGGCTTGCGATCGCCCGCGTGTTGATGGGCCACGCGGAATTGTTCAGACTTGGTCCATGCCATAAAATCCTCTTGCGAGCCCATATTGTATGAGATGAATAGAGCACATAGTCCTCGCGTTCTGGACCCCGCAGCAAGTGAAATACCTGGAAGCCCTTGACCTCGTCGAGATGCGACTGACGTGTCACCCACAAATCCTCGAAGGCTTTGCATTCTTCCTTGATAACCTTGAAACGGTTCATGGCGATGAACATTTTTGACGTCTCCGAGGCGTGGTTTTTCTCTGCTCGCTTTTAATTATACCGATTTCTAATTGTGTTGCCTGTAATTCTCAAAAACTTCAGCTGGAGTTTTACGCCGAAACTCCAAGTGTTATGATTTGCCCAACGGACGCCCGTCGGACAATACCGCGTTGATTGCCTCAATAAACGGCCCGAGCTTCGGCGGGTTTGCTTCGATATCGACCCTTACGGCGAACTTGCGGAGCGCGACGCTGCATACCGGGCCGATTGAAGCGACAAGCGTTCGACCAATACTTTGTTTAAGCGACGCCTCTTTGCCGTCGTTTTGCGCGACGGTGAAAAGTTTGCTCGCCTGCGACGCGCTGGTAAACGCCACGAGATCGATCTCATCGCGGCCAAGCGCGCCGATCAGTCGTAGCAACGGCGCCGTGTCCTCCGGCAAGCCCCAGCGATAAGTTACGATTTCGATTACGTCCGCGCTCTCGCTTTCGAGCGCGGCCTGTAACTCACGATTGGTCTCACCGTGACGTTGCACTACGACGCGTTTGCCGCGTAACAGGGTCCTATGCATTTCGGCAAGCACCTCATGCGTCGTAAAAGGGTCTCTAGCAGCGCGGTCGATGCGCACCTTGCGCGAGTGCAGTACCGTGGCCGGCTTGGGGCCCCTTACGACCACCTGCGCCGAGGCCAGTCGCTGCAACAACACATCGGTTAGCCCTAGCGAATCTGTTGCAGCAAACAGGGCGCGTGTCCCGACGCCCGTCTGAAAAATGAATATATCGGGCGGCGCAGAATTCCAGGCACGGATCAACTCGTCGATGTGTGCAGGATCGACATCCGGAATTTCAGCCAGTGCGGGCGCCGAAAATGGCGTGCCTCCATACTTGCGGACCAGACTGGCAATGTGGTCACGCATCCGGCTTTCAAGAATGGCGACGGTTTTGTCCTTCATCGACGCGCGACCAAAAGTCTCCTGTCAAATATGTTATAATGCGAGCGCGTTCCAGGGGTGTCAATTTCCCCGTCCTGCGCGCGTAACGACGATTTCATGGATGATCCCCTGCCTGATCCAGAGACCATTACACGGCCGATGGGAAGGTCGACGATCCGGCCGCCGCGCCCAATTGTCCCGCTCTTGCCCAACGCTTCAACAAGCGTCTCGGCGGTGCCCGCAGACATCGTTGGATGGTCGGCTCAAAGCCCAGTGCCAGCTCATACGCTTCGGGCAATGTGGCATTGAGCATCAGTGCTATGCGATCGGTCGGTGTGATGCCGAATCCGACGCCCCCGCACAGGACAACGCCGGCTGTTTTCGCTTCCGTATCAGAGCGATGGCCGCCCTCGAGAACATCGATCCCGCAGGGTTATGTCGAGATAGTAAACCTTGATGGCCAGGCGTGCCCACATCAGCACATTCGAGGTCTTGGAAAAAGGCCCGGCACAAAACGAGACCGATACCTCCAAGGCCCGCCGCGACATCGGGCGGTGCGTCGAGAGAGAGCAACTTCGGGGGAAGGCTCAAATTTCTGGCCAACTCAGCGATCCTCGCCGCGTCTCTGCTGGCGAGAACAGGAACGGCGCCTCGCATCCAATGCATGATAGCCTCGAGTTTCAAATGCATCAGGAAATACACATCACCGCATACCGGGGGCAGGGTCTCAGCGAATCACGCTGTTCGGGTGCAATATAATGCTTTGCCCTATCGTTTCACGAAATCCAGCACGCCTGAGATTCTCCTCGTCACCAGCCGGGAGACGAGGATGAAAGCCGGGCTGGCGATCAGGTCGTGCGCCTTCAGCAGGCGATAGACCGAAACCTCTGACACGAAAAACTTTTCCGTATCGGGGAAGCGACGGCCGAGACCGGCCTCGATCGTCTTGCCGAGACCCGTGTCGTCGGTGATGAAGAGGTTGACGCGCGGCAGACGAAGCGCCTTTCGGTGCCGCTCCATCTGCTAGACGTCAATCTTGATCCCGGCGCGGAAGGGCGCCTGAAACAAGTTAGGCTCTGTGGCTGAGATGCAGTTCCACCGGAGCGTGTGCAAGAACGCCGCAAACTGGCGCGGCTGATCGAAGCCCTTGGATGCGAGGTCGGCCCAGCCCTCTTCTTCGAGGATCAAGCGGTCGAGTTCGTAGTCCCAGATTACTTCTAGGCGATTGCCTTGGGCGTCGTCATCCGCACAGGAAAGACGAACGGGAGAGTCTGTCCGGGACTCTTTGGTTCGATGACTTCGTCGACGAGCCAACGTCGCGAGCGGACCTGCACAAGTTCGCCCACGCGGGGCTGGCGGCCCGGAACAGTTTGAGTCGCTGCTTGTCGGGGCAATGGAAACTCCTCTGGCCTCGCGAGATGCCCCGCCCATAGTCACTCTTGCCCTTGGCCGTCGGTTCGGCGCCCATGCTCAGCCACCGCGACCGGTTCGGTGCGGGCGAAATTGATCGGCCGGCCGAAGCCGATCCTGGCGACCTTCCTGGTCAGGACCTCCATCCGATTCCCGATGCTGCGTTTGGCCAAGTGTGATGAATATGACAGAATATGCAAGAGTTAGCAGGGACGCTGATGAAAAATCGCCCTGACCTCCATGATCGGGGTGAGAGAGCTTCGACGGGATTCCGCAGGTGATTTCCAACACCAGACGAACACCACTTATTTGAGAGAAATTGCTTTGGAATCGATCGATGGATGATGGATTGTGGATATTTTTGGCGCTGGCTGGCGTCGCCTTTATGTTTCTCGGACCTATCGGATTGTTCCTGACCATTGGCGCACGCCGGCGCCTCGAAGTCGCAGAGCGCAAGATCCGCGCGCTCGAAGCGCGATTGCCTGCCGTGCAAGGCCCGCCGACCGCGGCACCCGCTACACAAACGGGCCAAGCTCCCTCCGCGGAGCAACCTGAAGACATCATGCCCTGGGGTGGGTGGAAGGTCGCGGGGGCAAGCGATAGCATCGGTATGGCCGAAAGTCCGGTGTTGCATGGACAAAAAACCGAACCCGTCGAGCCGCCGCCGTTTTTTGCACAGCCGCCACGGCGCAGTCTCGAAGAGGCGCTTGGGGCCCACTGGGCGGTCTATGTCGGTGGTGTCGCGCTGGCCCTCGGTGGCCTTCTGCTTGTGCGCTATTCGATCGAACAGGGTTGGTTCGGCCCGGGCGCGCGCGTGGCACTTGGCCTCCTGTTCGCCTTCATCCTGGTCGTCGCCGGCGAGGTTTTGCGCCGCCGCGAGAAAACAGCAGGTGTGGCGCTTGCCGCCGGAGAGCCTGTCAATTCAACACTTACACCCGCAGTGCTCACCGCGGCCGGCACGATCGCGGGATTCGGCGCCATCTACGCCGCCCATGCGCTCTATCATTTCATCGGGCCAGCCGTTGCCTTCGTCGCGCTTGGAACGGCCGGTTTAGCCGCCATGTCCGCCGCCGCGCTACACGGGCCGGCGTTGGCGGGCATTGGCCTCGCGGGCACACTGGCGACCCCGCTTCTCGTCCAATCCGACACGCATGACGCTTGGCCGGCCGTCATCTATCTCGCCATCGTCACTGCGGCAACTTATGGCCTTGCACGGCTGCGCACCTGGCAGTGGCTCGCGGTCGCGGGAGCGGCAGGCGCGATCGTCTGGGGTTTCACGTTGAGCCTTGGCGGCACGGAATCGGCCCACGCCAATTACGTTTACATTGTCATCCAGACTGCGTTGGCGTGCCTCGTCTTCACATTTGATCATCGAATCGTCGGGCCTGAACAAGAAGCGAAACACGATCTGGTTCCGACTCTTGGACCCCTCGCCTTCGGGTGGTTGACGGTTGTTGTTCTGTTGAGTGGTGCGCAGTCCGGTGCCTTCGATCTCGCCTGGATACTGAGCGGCGCAGCCGTGGTCGCGATTTTCTCAGTGACGGGGGTTCTTGCTCTCCCCGCAGCCGGCGTCATCGCCGGTGCGGGCATCCTGGTTCTTGCAATTTTATGGATTTGGCCTGGCGACGCGGAGGCGTCCGAGGCCGTCAAACTCGTCCAGGACGTTCTATGGGTCTGGTTCACCCCGCTCGAACCGAGGCGCTTTTACATCTTTGCCACGCTTGGCCCGGGCTTGGTCGCTTGGCTCAGTGGGATAACGCTTTATCGCGGACCGGACCGGCCCATGCCGATCGCGCTGGTCTATGCTGGTGCGTCGACATTGACACCGCTTGCGGCGCTTGCTCTCGCCTATTTGCGACTGACCCACAGCGACGCGAGCCTGCCGTTCGGTGCGATCGCTGGCGTGCTGGCGGTGGCCTTTTTACTTGCTGCCATCGCCTTCCGGCAACGCCTTTCCGAAGCGACGCAGCCGGCATTACTTCTCGGCCTCGGGGCCATGGCATCGGCCGCTTTGGCTGCTCTGGCGCTTGGCATCGTCTTTGTGCTTGATCGCGGCATGTTGACGGTGGCACTAGCCCTCGCCGCGTTTGGTGCAACTATTGTCGAAAGTCGCCTTTCCATCCCGGCCCTGCGTTGGGCGGTCGCGGGGCTTGGCCTCGTGGTCGCCGGCCGGCTGGCCTATGAACCGCGCATCGTGGGTGCCGATCTCGGCGCGACACCGATCCTCAACTGGCTGTTGTTCGGCTATGGCGTTCCAGCGGTGGCGTTCGGGCTCGCTGCACGCGTGATGCGCCGCGCGTCGGGCGAAGACCTGCCCGTGCAGATCGCGCAGGCTTTGTCGGTGATATTCTCGACATTGCTGTTTTTCTTTGAGATCAGGCATGCGCTGAACGGCGGCAATCCTTATGCGAGAGGCTCTGGCCTCATCGAGCAGGGCCTTTTTGCCACCACCTCGCTCGGCTTCTCCTTGGCGCTGACGCGCCTCGATACGATGCGGGCTAGCCCGGTGTTTCGCTTCGCGTCGCTTGCCTTCGGCGTGATCTCTGCGCTGGTCAGTTTCGTCGGATTGGGCCTCATCGAAAACCCCTATTTCAGCGGCGAGGTGATCGAGGGTGGGCTGTTCTTCAATGCGATCCTTCTCAGCTACGGTCTGCCGGCCGTACTCGCCGTCGCTTTGGCGCGGATGGCGGATGGCGTGCGGCCGAAATGGTTCGTCATCGGTGCGCGGATCACGGCGCTCGCTCTCGTTTTCTTGCTTGCGACGCTGGAAACGCGGCGTTTCTTCGAAACCGATTTGATCGGCTGGGCGAAACGCGCGTCGGAAGCCGAGAATTACGCCTATTCGGCAGTCTGGCTCGTTCTCGGCATTGTGCTTTTGGCTTTTGGGCTCTGGTGGGCCTCGCGTGAGCTACGCGTCGCCTCGGGACTCTTTGTCGTCGCGGCCGTTCTAAAGGTATTCCTCTATGACCTCGCGCAACTCCAAGGCATTCTGCGAGCTTTGTCCTTCATCGGCCTGGGAGCCGTCCTGATTGGCATTGGCCTTGTGTATCAAAAGCTGATCTTCCCCCGCTCGTCGCAAACATGACAAGGGGATCTCTTACGCAAAGTTGGATGGATAACATCTCTCACGCCGACTAATGTAATATGATGTCCTTTCCCGAGACTAACCACCCGGTCATCGTCACGTCGGCTTTTCATCCAATTCCGGAAGAGTCTTCTTACCACCGGCTTTTCGGTTTTTCTCCTGACGTCTTAAACGCCTCGACACCTCGACTGTGCCCGCAGTGTCTCAGGCGTGCTACCTACCGGTGGCGAGATATAGATTGGTCTCTGGCATGCGGCTGAATGCTCTGGACTGGCTCAATTTCTTCCTCGCCGATGTGCGTGGTGGGCTCGGCATCTATGTGAATGTTTACCTGCTCACAAGGGCACAGTGGAGTCAGGCCGCGATCGGCGTCGTGCTCTCGGCCAGTGGCCTCATCGGCATCATAACGCACCCAGCGGTCGGCGCCTTCATCGACCACACTCGGGCAAAGCGGGCCCTGATCATCACCGGCGCCTTCGTCTTGTCGGGTTGCGGCCTCGCGATAATATGGTGGCCTATCCTTCCCGTTGTGCTTGTCGCGGACATCATCATGGCTGCCCTCGGTGGTGTCTTTGCGCCAACCGTCGCCGCGATAACCCTCGGCCTGTGTGGACAAGAGGCGCTACCTGGACGTCTCGGCCGCAACGCCGCATTCGACCGCGCGGGCAACGTTTTCATCGCAGTCTTCATCGGGATCGTCGGAGTGGTGTACTCGCAAAAGGCGCCGTTTTATCTCTCGCCCTTATTTGCGGTGCTGACGACGATCGCAGTGCTCTCGATCCCCGCGCGCGCCATCGATCACGCCAAGGCCCGCGGTCTCGATTCGGACGCGTCCCACCATGCAGGATCTCCCACCGGCTGGCGCGTCCTCATCCGGTACCGAGAACTTCTCGTGTTCGCGGCCGCCGCCGCGCTGTTTCACTTCGCCAACGCGCCGATGCTGCCGCTTGTCGTGCAAAAGCTCGCTCTGGCCAATCCTGGCTGGGAAACTGGTCTTACCTCCGCCGCCATTATCGTCGCCCAATTCGCCTCGATCTTGATAGCGCTGCTCGTTACCCGCGCGAACGTGCTCGGTCGTAAGCCACTTCTGCTTCTCGCTTTCGGCGCGGTTCCGCTGCGCGGCGGGCTCTGCATGTGGTCTGACGACCCGTCCTGGCTGCTCGTCGTTCAAGTGCTGGATGGCGTCGGCGGCGGACTGTTCGAAGCGCTTTTGCCTCTCGTCCTCGCCGATATCATGGTCGGGACCGGCCATTATAGCCTCGCCCGCGGCCTCGTTGGCACCATTCAGGGGATCGGCGGCTCGTCGAGCCAGGCCGTGGCCGGCTATATCGTCACGACGGCCGGTTACAGTGCCGCCTTCCTGACTCTTGCGATGGTCGCCTCGGCCGGATTGTTGCTGATTATCGTTGCGATGCCTGAGACGACGCCGTCATCAAGAGGCAGCCCATGCTGACGGCGCAACGACCTTAGACTCGCACCAGAATCAAGGATTAAACAAGGAGAGGGTTAGACTCGATCGCCTCTGCCCGACTCGTATGCAGGCCGCGAACGCCCCGAGCCGTTGACAAGTAAAACGAATAGGCTTGACATCATCGTTGATCGGACAAAACAAGGCGACAAAGGTTGTGACGCGCATCCGCGAAGAAGAACTAATGGATGTACCACTCCAGGCTGAAGCTTATGCGGGTGCGGACTTCTCAGAACCGAATTCGAACTTCGTCGCTCACTTTGCGGACAAGTTTCCCGCGTTTCGCGGTGATCGTATCCTAGATCTTGGATGTGGTCCCGCCGATATCACGGTTAGATTTGCAGCCCGTTACCCGCAAGCAAGAGTCGTCGGCCTGGATGGTGCCGATGCCATGCTCGATATCGCTCGCGAGGTCATCCTCCAGCATACCGCTTTGGCCAATCGAGTTGATGTTCGAAGATGGCATATAGGCCGAGAAGAAAATCCACTCGGTACGGAAGTATTTGACGCAGTGGCAAGTAACAGTTTGCTCCATCACCTGCGTGATCCGCTCGATTTATGGAAAGCCATTCGTGCGTGCACCGCCCCTGGCGCCGCGGTGCTTATAATGGATCTTATCCGACCCCAATCTCGGATTGAGGCCGAAAGGATAGTTGAGAAATACGCTGGCAAAGAGACGGAAGTATTGAGAGGGGATTTCTTGAAATCCTTGCTTGCCGCGTACCGTCCGGCCGAGATTATGGAGCAACTCGTCTCCATCAACATGAATTCGTTGCAGATTGAAGTCGTCAGCGACCGGCATCTTATCGCTTTCGGATCGATTGACTAAAGTGGGATCGTCACGGCGATTCGGGCTTTGCAAAGGCCTTGCCCGCAACTTTCTTTCAGTTGATAGTTTGCGAATCCGTGACGCGAAGCAATTGCCAGCTTTTCAACGGCATCGACGCAATGAAGATATGGATGGACATTACGCGGCGGAGCATGTTCGCCGCACTCCGCCTCGCTGTCTGCGCCACTGCGTTGGCCGCTGGACCGACTTGTAGCGTACATG
The DNA here is from genome assembly GCF_029855125.1 of Methylocapsa sp. D3K7. Lineage (GTDB taxonomy): Bacteria > Pseudomonadota > Alphaproteobacteria > Rhizobiales > Beijerinckiaceae > Methylocapsa. The sequence goes on along the minus strand of NZ_CP123229.1, from coordinate 1,956,500 downwards.
CCGACTACTTCGACGACATTGCCGCCAGCGTGGCAGCCAACCGGAATGGATTATGGGCCGTCGTGCACGACCTCTGTTTGCCAGCCTATCAGGGCATCGGCGTTGCGCTTCCTTGCATCGAGGTCAACATTGCCAACGGCCTCGACCGAGGCTTTGCCGTGCTCCAGAAGCCTTCGAGAGCCACGCATGTCATCGTCGTCCCAACTATTCCCGTTTCCGGCATTGAGAGCCCAGCGCTACTCAGCGAAGGTACCCCTAACTATTGGGAAGCAGCATGGGGCGCCCGGCGTTTCGTCGAGGAACGGGCGGGCCGCCGACTGCCACGTGACAAAATCGGAATGGCAATTAATTCGACATCCACTCGCAGCCAGGACCAGCTGCACATTCATGTCACCTGCGTCGCCCCCTTGGTAGCTGATTTCTTGCGCCGCCACCAAGGGGAAATTCGCAGAGCCTGGTCTTTCCTTCGCGTGCCACTTCTCGTGCACAGATTTGCGGTCATGAAAGTCGAGACTGATGGCTTGGCCAACGTGGATCCGTTCAAGTTGCTGGCGCGCGATCTTCCGTCGGGCACGTCTTCCATGGGAAACGAAACGCTGGCTGTGATCGGAGCGACATTTTTTAACGGCAAGACCGGCTTTTATCTTTTAGCGAATGGCGCCGGAGCGTCGCCAAGAGCCACAATAAATGCGGAAGCACTGCTCGACAGCAAATGCACCAGCTAACCGGGCTCAAGCGTCGGTCATCTCGGGGGATAGACAGACGCGCAGCGAGCGATGCTGTTCGCCGCTAAATTGATAGTGGATCATTGTCAAAGTGGCGAAGATTGCAAAGGAGGAAGCGACACGCAGTATTCATTCCCTGGCGCGATGGATGCGAGTTTGGACTTGCCCTGCAAAAGTGGAGAGCTATCCCCTATGAAAGATAGCGGAGGTGGCGATGAGCAGGAACAAACAAAGACGATTTACGAACGAGTTCAAACGGGAGGCGGTGCGGCTGACGCTGACCAGCGGACGCGGCGTCGAGCGGGTTGCAAATGATCTCGGCATAGCCAAATCGACGTTGAGCCGGTGGCGTTCCGAGCACGAGAGCTCGGAGCGCTTGCTTTTGTGGGTAATTGAAAGCTCCAGACCACGCTTACGCACTAAATCGCGCACCGACAATTTCGGACCACGGCACATAATCCGGGAGCGATGCGACAGCTGTGGCCGTATAAATCGAGGCCTCAGCGGCCTGGCTTCTTGTAGCCCGATCGTTACCGTGTCAAAGCCACAAGGCCCTACGCAGCTATGCGCTCGCTACCTCCTGGTGGGACCAGACGGAAGGGAAATCGTATTCTAACGATCGTTCCAGTTTCTTCCAATTCCGACGGAGCGATTGTGCCGCCAAGCTGACGCACAAAGATAGCCACGTAGTCGGAACCACGTTTCTCAGGAATCTTCGCGGAATCATTATCCTTCATACCTACACCGTCGTCGGCGACGGTCAGCTCAATTTGATCGCCAACCTGTCCCACGCTCAGCACGACCCGTCCTGTCCCACCAGGAAAAGCATGCTTAATGGCGTTCGTCGCCAACTCATTGACCAGAAGGCCGAAGGGCACAGCACGATCTGGGTCGATATCCAATGCTTCGGCCTTGACCTCTATTTTGATGCCCGACGTGTGTCCAAGTAGGCTCGCTGACATGGTTTTGGCGATTTCCCTGAGATATGCGTCCATTGCGATGGCCCCGCCGCGGCTGGATTGAGATATCAGGTCGTAAAGCTGGGCAATTGCTCCGATGCGTGACTGCATGGCACTATAACCTTGAACGCAGGGCAATGCCGTCGATCTCGCTTCGTAGGCGATTAAGCCAACGATGACCTGCAAGTTATTCTTGATCCGATGAGAGATTTCGTTCGTTAAGCTTAGGGCGTCGCGCTCTCGCTGTTTGCGGTCGGTGATGTCCTCGAACACGAGGAGCATCCGAGTAACGTGGTTTCCCGCCTGAAAAATTTTTCTCGCATTCAAGTTGAAGACACGGCGACCGAGACCCGGAAAATTATCCTCGATTTCGAAGCTTTCGATCGGCTTGTTTTCCGGGAGCACCTTCTCCATCAAATGTCGCAGAGCAGGTACGTCCCATTGATGCTGACCTAATTCAGAAAAACGCAGCCCCCGCGCCTCCTCCTCCGTGATCCCGAATATCGTGAAAAACGCCTTGCTCGCCGTCACAATCGTCATGTCTTGTTCGAGGACAACCAGGGGATCGCGAATCGTATCAACGATACTTTGGGTAAGTTGCCAGTTACGTTTGCTCTCCGCCCGGGCCGCGCGCTCCTCGCTGACATCCTCGATAGCGAGCAGAATAGAACCCTCATGGTTGCCGGGACGAAAAATCTTCCGGGCGTTGACCAGCATTGTGCGGCGACCAATGGTCGGAAAATCATGCTCAACCTCGAATCCTTCAACCGATGCACGATGTGGGATCACGCTCTCAAGCAGGGTACGAAGTGCGGGGATGTCCCACTGCCGGTTTCCAAGCTCATAAATATGACATCCCTCGGTCTCACTGCTGCTCGTGCGGAACGTCTGGTAAAACGCGCGATTAGCAGATGTAATGTTTAAGTTTCTATCGAGAATGATGAGTGCACTGGGTATGGTCTCAACAATATCGCTAGCAGCAATATCGGACACGGCTTTTTCTCCTAAGGCAATATCGGACATAACCGTCGTTCCTTATAGATTACGCCACTTCAAAATTAAGCTGCGAGCAGGTCTTCGACAGAGTCTTGGAGCTGGTGCTGAGTGTACGGCTTAGGAAGGAAGTGGGTGCCTTCCGCAAACAAAGCTTTCATTTTGTCGGTAATACAATTTCCTGTCGTGTAAAGCACACGCAATTTCGGCCTAAGCTTGATTGCCTGGTTTGCAAGTTCACACCCGCCAAGGACCGCTGTCTTGAGATAAATATCGGTAAAAAGTGCGTCAATGGTTTGAGAGGAACGCAGGAGTGTCAGCGCCTCATCTACGTCGCTGGCCGAAAGTGTGTGGTGCCCCCAGTCTTGAATCATGAGCTCCGCTATTTCACGGGTAAACACATCATCTTCGACGATCAGTATCACGGCCATCGGAACTCTCTCTCTCGTGACAACTGTTACTCAAACGCTTGATTCATAGGCGATCAATACAGCGCCGAGTTTCATCCGCTCCTATGGCCGCGCATCCGCATAGCGCTGGGAGCCGGCGACGATTTCGCAACGGTCACGAATAATGTGTGAATGGCGGCACCATAGCATCCGGCGACGTGGTGAACTTACAAACATAAATGAGCGTCCTCTCAATTGGAGGACATGCATATGAATCAGAATCTCAAAACTCCGAGCCGGATTCAGCAGATAATAGGCCATGCCATTAGCATGGACGTTCACCCTTCATCCTATCAAGGAGCTTGTCGATAGTTATTCCAAGGAAGAAAAGCAAAAGCAAAGTGGATTCGAAGGAATAACTTCGATCCTCCCTATTCCTATAAACAAGTTAGCGGACTTTGTCACGTTGGCGGGTTTTACTTGTCAATATCGTGGGGCGCTCTCATCCCCATGCTCGCCATATGTGTTCTCCAGTATTTAGGGGTAAGATTATTCGCGGATGCACTTGGAGTGACGGCGTCTGCGATTGACGGATCCGACTAGTTTTGCCTCCATCATGGCACGTTTTAACTCCAAACTTGAAAATAGGGTGCTCTGCTCATTTCGTGTGTCCGCGCCGACTTTACCTTCCGGAGGCGCATTCGGCCTTTTGCCGAGCGGCAAGGCCCGGGCATTCAGGCGCTGCGGCGATTGAGGTCATGCAGAACCGCAGCGTCCACTTCCTCCGTCCACGCCCGGAACGTCTTTAGAATGTGAGGGCCAAACGACGAAATGAGCGGGACATCGGCCGCATCACCGTCGCCCGCGGGCGACGGTGATGCGGCCGATGCGCGGCGTACTGTGGCGCGCGTCGAAAGTGAACCAGCGCCCATCGAGAAACACTCGAACCAGGCATTATAGTCCATCGGGGCCGGGTCCAGCCACGGCGCGCTTCGTTCCGATATCGAAACTGACGCCGTCCGCGTAAGGGAGCTTTCAACTCAATCGCGCTCGAGGAACACGAATCGGATAATACCAAGTCTTGTTGATTATGGCCGATTAAGCCCAATCGCGCATACCGAGCCACTTGCCGCGCATGAATTGCTAGATGTTCTCCATCGGATGGAGCTCGAGCGATTTCGGCGGCAGAGGAAGAGCGTGAGTTGTCCGGAACGGGAAGCTTCGTCAAGAAATGCCGCCCCGCCTGATCGAGGACGAGGATGGCATACGTGCCTGGCGCGCCTCGAACGACGCTAAAGTTTAGGACAACTCAGCTCAGGCGGCGTGTTTGAACGGGTTTACGACGCCCGTCTTGAGGGGCTCGGTTGCGCGCGTCACCTTCTGGGCGCGCGCCGCAAGTTGCTTGCTCTGCTCGGTCAGCGTCTCGGCCTGCTTGCGTGCATGTTCTGTCCACAGTTCTATGAACGCCGCAGGCGAGTTCACGCCGGACATCTTCTGGACAAAGTCAAAAGCGGCGTTGGTGTTCGCGCGAGCGAATTCGATGAACTTGCTGTTGTAGTCCTCCACACCCTTAACCGCCGTCCAATAGCTATTTTTTATGAGATCGGCCGCTTCAGTCGAGGCTGCGGTCATGTTCTCGTAAGTTTCTTTGGCTTGCGTGGCGCCCTTTTCCGCCATATCGCGGAATGCTTCCGGGCCGTTTGGGAAACTGGCGGGCTTCGTAGCTGTGGTCTCGGTGTTTTTGTTCATGAGATGCTTTTCCTTGGGGCTTTCCTGTTAAGGACGGGCGCGACACCCCTGAGCGCTGGTCCGATGTATCTGGATTACGGTCGGCGGCGTAAGCTTCGGCGCGCCAATGCAATCGCTCAAGACTTAACACATGGGTACCAAATGCTGCATTGCAACGGGGCGGTAGCGAACAATCCAAATCAATCAGCTAAAAGGCGAGAATGGTCGAGGAAATGAGTAGAGCTGATTTTGATCATTTTGATGCATAGGCCGCGTGTGCCCGGGGCCATGAAATCGAATGGTATCCATCGGAACTCCTACGGTTTGACACCTTCGCTCAATGAAGTGACCAGATCGTTTTTTCACAGGGAGATCCCGCGGATTCAGTTTCCTATATCCAGAGAGGTAAGGTGAAAATCACCGTCGTTTCAGAGCAAGGCAAGGAAGCCGTCGTCGCAATTCTTTCCCCGGCGACCGCTTCTTGACCAGCGTTTTTTGGTGGCTGTCCGGCTTCAAGGCTCTCGCCCTCACCCTGTCACGACTTTTTCCTGAAGGCGAAAATATGCTCGATCTGCACTCAATTTGCGGCGATGTGAGCAATTTTGCACAGTCTCTACCATCGCATGGGCGTAGGCTTATTACTGCACGGGGAAGTCCCCCTCCTCCCGTAAGGAGGATACGAAAATGCACATGTCGAATGAAAGTCTCCTGATCATATTGCTGGTCGGCCTCATTGCTGGATGGTTGGCTGGCCAAATCGTGCAAGGCACCGGGTTTGGGCTCCTCGGTGATCTCCTCATAGGAATTATAGGTGCCTTCATCGGCAGTTGGCTGCTGCCTCAACTCGGCATCCATCTTGGCTTGGGCATTGTTGCAGCCATCATCAACGCCACCCTTGGCGCGCTGATCCTATTGTTGATCATCCGTCTCATTCGTGGCGGAGGCGGATGGCGAGGGAGTTGGGGAAGACGTTGGTAGACGGCCGCTTGGTGCGTCGCGTGCGTGAGGGGCTTTCGGAGGGTAAAGATGGAAGCGCCAAACTGGTTAGGGCACCCTTTTGCAGCAGAAATATTGGCGTTGCCCAAGGGGCAGCATTTCACGAACATCGATCATAGGGGCGCGCTCGCCCAGGCGATCGTGGATACCATTCGCGAACCCCTCCTCGTCCTCGACAAGGACTTGCATGTCGTCACCGCAAATCGCTCCTTCTATCTGATGTTCGGGATGAAACGTCAGGATGTTCAAGGACGTCCTCTATTTGCGCTAGGTGAGGGCCAGTGGAATATCGCCGAGCTTCGGTTGCTGCTGGAGAGCATCGCGCCACGGCACGCCGTGATGGAAGCTTACGAAGTCGAGCAGGAATTTTCCGGCATCGGGCGGCGCACGATGCTGCTCAATGCGCGCAGTGTCTTTTATGAAGAAAATTACGATGCCACAATTCTTCTGGCCATCGAGGACATCACCGAGCAGCGCGCCAAGGAGCGCGAGTTGCAGGAGCTCCTGCAACATAAGGAATTATTGCTGCAGGAGATGCAGCACCGCGTCGCGAACAGCCTCCAGATCATCGCGGGCATTCTCCGCATCAAGGCCAGAACGGCGCGCTCGGAAGAGACGCGGCTGCATCTTCACGATGCCCATCAGCGAGTCATGTTGGTTGCGGCCATACAGCAGCATCTTCACGGCTCGAAACCTGGCACGACAATCGCCCTCGGCCCCTATTTATCCCAGCTGTGTGAGACCTTGGCAGCCTCGATGGTTGGCGACCGTCGGCCGGTCTCCTTGAAGGTGCATGTCGAAAGTGGCGCCGTCACTTCCAGTCACGCCGTCAGCATGGGTCTGATTGTAACCGAGCTCGTAATCAACGCGCTCAAGCACGCATTTCCCGGTGACCGGAGCGATGGCACTGTGGTCGTGGCATATGAACTCGCAGAACCGAACTGGAGACTTACGGTTTCCGATAATGGCATTGGACTGCCGGAGAGCCATTTTGACAAGACAAATCCCGGCCTAGGCACGACGATTATCGAAGCGCTCGCCAAGCAGCTTGATGCTCGGGTGGATGTCGTGATGGATTCTCTAGGTACGAGCGTATCGGTCACCCACGCGTCCTTCGCGGTGCGATATTCCATGCATTTGTCCCAGTAGTGCAATTACCATGCTGGATATGAATTCAGACGTTCGCCAAGTAGGCGAAAAAAAAAGAGCCTATTCTTGCTACTTCACCCGGCGCTTGATCGAGATCGCGGCGGTCTCCGGAGCGTCCGGAGCGGAGGCTTCCCCACCGCCGGGCTCAATGCGATGCGCCGTCCCGCGGTCGCGCTCGACCGGCATGGATTTGTTGTTGACGCGAACACCGTGGCCGAAGCTGTTTCGACGATAATATCAGGATCAAAGACCGCCGGATGTTCGTTCGCGATCCGGACTCGCGAAGCGCGCGGCGCCCCCCCGATATCGCCGCCAGGGAGTTGAAGATTTCCCGGGAGACGGCGCGCAATCAGTTGAAATCCGTGTTTGCCAAGACCGATACGCATCGGCAAAGTGGGCACTGACACGTTAATGGACTGACGACAAGAAGCTGACGCTGAGGTCTAAATTTATGCGACAGCAGTTGTCGCATCACTCTTTGTATACGCCGCGTATACGCCGCACTCCGAAACTGTCTATGGATCCGCCGGCTGATTAAATGCCGTTGAACATTGAACGTGTTGTAAACTGCCGCGTGGACTGAAGCGAATGCTGCGCCGAGTGGGCTGATTAGCCTTACATTTTTCGTTCGCGTCGTCGAAGAGGCTGATGTGAGTTCTCCGCGCGATTGTTGGCGCGCAGCCCTTGCTCATGCAATCCCGAGAAACCCATTTCGCGAAGCGCCGCGCCGTAGGATCTCAGTTTGTCGGTGACGATCACCGTTGGAACAAAGCTCTGGCGTCGAAGCAGTTTCCGCAGCAGCCGCACCGCTGCGGCCTTATCGCGTTGGGGCTGGACTAGGATCTCGAGAACCTCGCCTTCGCTATCGACGACGCGCTATACATTTGGCGTCCAGCGATTGAGACCACCATTTCGTCGAGATGCCATCGGCAGTAGGCTTTGGGCCGGCCCTCACGCAAGTTCTTGGCAATGAGTGGCCCGAATTTGAACACCCACCGACGGATCGACTCATTGCTGATCATCACTCTGCGCTCAGCCAGGAGATCCTCGACATCCCGGTGGCTTAGGGTGAGCCGGAGGTAGAGCCTGACAGCATGTCGGATGACGTCGGGAGGAAATCGGTGACGGGCATAGGAGAGGGGCTTCATGACCCAAATTAACACATGCGCTGGCCCGTCGTTAACGTTTCAACGCCAGCGCATCCTATCAACGCGGTTTTGAATTACGCCAATGCCATTTTGGAAGCCAAGTCCGGGCTAAGAGCATCGCCGATCTCCAGATATGAGAAAGCCGAGCCGGAACCACTTCAAGAAATACCTGCATTGTGTCGTTTCAGGCCGCAGACGCGAGTCAGACGCATGGGATCGGCAGGCAAGAGCCGCCTTCTAAAGACGCTGCTTGCTGAGTAAGAAAATCCCACAACGAAAATCACACGGTTTCAACGATTTGAGAAGGGACAGGAACAAATGGAGCTACGGGGACGTTCCCTAACCTCACAGGAGGTGTGATATGTATATCAAAAGTATGTCTACGGTCTCCGGGGCGGTTCTGCTCGCGCTTACCGCGACCGCCTCCGCGGCTCCGATGAGCGTTATGAGTTCGAAGCTCATCGCGCCACAGCAAACCCAGGCAGAGCCGGTCGCTTATCGCTATAGGCATCATTATCGGCACTATGGTTACCATCACAGATACTATCATAGGTATTATGGGTGGAATCCTGGTGCGGCGGTCGCGGGCACCGCCCTTGGCTTGGCTACGCTTCCTTTCGCGCTGGCGGGGGGAGGTTATTATGGCTACGGCTACGGCAGCCCCTATTACGGATATTATGGTGGCGGCTATCCCTACTATGGGTCCTATCGCCACTATGGGTACGGACGTGGCGGACATTACGCTACCTACGGCGGCGGTTTCCATACCGGACGCAGTGTTGGCTATCGCCACATGCATCGCTAGCGGCTTGCCCGATTAGCGTGACCCAGCTCGCCAGTTTGAACGAATAGCATGACCCCGCCGGAAATCGGCTGGATCATGCTCGCGTGTCGATTCACGGAGAGTGCGACCCGCGCCAAAAACTCCGATCTATCATTATGCGCCATTAAGACAATTAAAGAACGTGGTGCTTAGAACTAAACATGTACAATTCGTCCATCGCGGCAAGTTCCGCAGAGGCCACGCTCATGCCAGAAAGGAAGCCATGACCCGAGCAAACCTCCGTCTCGTAGAAGAAACGTTCATGGACAATACGAAGGCGTTCGGCGCCACTCTATCGAAGATTAACGGGAGAGGCGCGATCATGCGGCTCGGGAAAAATGAGAGCACGGGGCTCGGAATGATTGGGGCAATCGAACCAGAGGCCGAGCTTATTGCCGCAGCCGAGCAGGTCGATTTCGCCGAGAAGGCTTTTCACGATGCCCTCGCGCGTCGCAACGAGGCGCAAATTGCATATTTGCGCGAACCAAGCATCATCACGCACGTGGCGTTCGAAGCGGCAAAAACAGCCGAGGCAGTCGCGCTGGAAATTCTCGACGCAGAAGTCGATTGGCTGGCTAGCACTCGTGCCACGACGGTAGTCGGGCTCAAGTTGAAGGCGTCATACGCTTCCACGGAAGGCAAGCTCGCCGACAGCATCGTCGAAGACATCTTACAACTTTAAGAGCGGGAAACTGTGATTTATAACCCGCAAGCGGATGGCGGATGGCCGCCAGCCTTGATGATATCCGCGGATTGATCCCATTCACGTCCACGAGCTTGATGCTCTGACAAAGCCTCGGGCGTGTTCAATCCCAGGTTTCGATCTGTTTCTGATGTTGAATGCTATAAAGACCAAGGAATGCCCCAATAGAATGGTGAGAACTATGGACCGGTCCTGACAACGGAATATCTTTACAATGTGCTCAACGACGAGGATGCTGGCTGATGATTGATCGTCATCTGCCTCAGGAGAAGATAATCGACAAAATGGCGGATGCGTTTTTAAAAGCTCTTCCTGTTGGCGAGACTGGTATTTGGAGTGCTAATTTCGCGCGAGCTGATCTTCGGCAGGCAATGGGCGCCGCTTTCGATGCGTGCATCGATGCGCTCAGTTTGGATATCAGATCTATGCCGCCGCGCAAAACCGATGCCGATTAGAAGCTGATGTCGATCAATGAGAACGAGTTGTGCAAAAAGAACTCGACGATATGGTGGAAGCTTTCACAGAAGCAATTTATGGGGAATGGTTTACTTACCACCCACGGGCACCTGGGAGCCCCAGTACCGAGAGCTTGGCAATGCCAATATCGTCGAAAGTGCGAATAGGCGCAAACTGCCACAAGGCAATCCAGCCGGAGAAAAAAAATGAGCACGCTCCTTATCATCATTATATTATTATTATTGTTCGGCGGCGGAGGCGGGTATTACGCCTATGCCAACTATGGCGGGTCGGGCCTCGGCGGCGTGCTCGGGACTGTTCTCGTCATCTTGCTGATCCTTTGGCTCCTTGGCGTGCTGCGCTGAATTCTGCGCAAGAGTAAAATTCGGAGTCACTTCATCGGATTTGCGCGCCTCCGCGTCATCATTTCTCGGCGTCCATGTCCTCACGAGCTTTCCTATCCGCTTCGAGGCGCTCGTCGGCGAGCTGGTAGGAAATGTAATACTTGTAGATGTTGCTGACATACTGGACGGGGGTGAGCCCCGCGACTTTGGCTGCGCCCAGCTCAACATTGTTGAACCAGATGTTCGGATCGAGTCCCGCCTGCTGCGCGACAGCGCGGAACTTTTGCAGATTGCGAGGGCCGGCATTGTAGGCCGCGAAGCTCATCAACGTCCGGTTCACTGGATCGATCGCGGGATCCGAAACGTAAGTATCGGCAAGATACCGGAGATAGGCGCATCCGGCGTGAACATTGCGGTCTGGGTCACGGTCGACCCCGGTGATCCCGATCGGTTTAGCAGCCGCGGTCGAGGGCTTGATCTGCATGAGGCCAACCCCTCCTGCCGCACCATGCCGCGACTGATCGAGCTGAGATTCCTGGTAGGCCTGAGCGGCGATCATCAGATAATCGAAGTTGTACTGTGCGCCATAACGGCGGAAGAGGTCGATAACAGCGACAAACTTTCTGGCCTCGTTCTCGTCGAGGGCATTCTTCACAATCTGCTTGTCCACAAAATAGCGCCGCCGGATCGTGGCGCCGAAGCTGGTCATGTCGCGATGGTCGTTGATGAATGTGTTGAGCTCGGACTTCAGCTCCGGGCTGTTCTTGCGAATCGCCCAGGCGATGTCCCCACCTTCGCTGACGACGAGATCGTCCCGTGGGACTGCGTTGGGAAAGATCCTGGACCATATCGTGGCCTTGTGATCGTCGACGACGGCATATGGAAGCAGGCCGGCGTTCACCATCTCGATCAGGTCTTCGTCCTCAAGATTCTCATCGATCGGCCTGATGGCAATCGGCTTCAGGCCCTTGGCCACAAACGTGTCGCTCAGCTTGGCGAGATGGCTTGCATAGCTGCTGGAACGGCGCACGCGAATCTCGCGACCGCTGAGGTCCGCGATCGAGCCGAGCTTGGGCGATATGGGACCGGTGACGACAATCTCCTTGACGTTTTTCAGCCATGGATCGACGAAGTCGATGACGGCCAGACGCTCGGAAGTGATTGTCAAATTGGCTGCGACGGCATCGCCTTTGCCCTCGTTCAAAGCTTGTAACAGGCGATCGCGGGCGGAGGGAAGGAAGGTGACATGGAAGCGGGGCGTCTGGAATTTGTACCGCGCATTTATCCTGTCCTCGAGTGCACGGCCGAACTCCGCGACAACGCCTGTCTGACGGCCGCGATCCACAAAAAAGAGCGTCTTGCTGTAAGGGACGAGAATGCGAAGCGTTCTTCGCTTCAGCATCGCGGAAAAATCGCCTGTCCAATCTCGAGTTCTCGGAAGCACGAACCGTTGGCCGGTCATACTCTGCGCCAGCAAGGGCGAAACCGACCCAATCGCTAAAGCAACAAGACTCACAAGACTCAGAAGAACAGCAACCCGGGTACGCATCGGCCCCGCTCTCGCGAAAAAGCTGCTCGCAGTCGCCAGCAACCACTGGTGAAAGCGACGCACCAATTGTGACAATGACTCAGCACGTCGCCTTACTTAATCTAAGCCCCTCCGATGTCTCAAAAACTCTGACGACGACACCGTTTCCAGTTCAGGCGATCGGGTGTGCCATCAGCAAACTCATGCCAAGACAGGACCGCACGAGCCGGGGTAGTAAAAAGCGGCCCTTCAGGTCGCTTTTTCACGCTCAGGATAAGGTTAGGTCAGACCTTGTCGATGACTTTCTTGACGGCATCCTTGGCCTTGCCGACGGCCTGCTGAGCTTCACCCTTGCCCTTCTGCAAGACGCCTTCGACCTCAAGGTTCGGGTTGCCTACGGCCTTGCCGGCGCCCTGCTTGACCACGCCGGCGGCCTCGTTCGCCATGCCCTTGATCTTGTCGGTAGTGCTGCTCATGATTGGTCTCCTGAAGAATTGATTGCAGCGCGTAGTCCCGCACTCTATCTAATCAACGCGCAGATCTACGTTCTGGTTGCGCTGAAAACGATTTCAGTTGAAACGTTTTTGATGAAACTTCATCCCGAGTTCCACGGCGAATAGAATTACACGATCAGCCAAAAACCATACGCTTTGCAGCGATAATCTCGCAACGACGCCAAAAAATCATTGATGCCGATGAGCAACTCATTTTGGCCGAGTTCTTACGGCTTCAGCTCGATTTTTGGCATTTGGATAGTGATATCGTTACGCGTCCTTTGATAATAAAGATATCCGAACACAGCCACCGCAACGACAAGCGCCCCGATAATTGCCATTGTAACTGGTTTCATCAGCGTATGCTCCAGTTCGATTTTTTCGACGTTGTCATCGATCGCTGGCCGATATTCAATGGCTGCCGGCGGGATCGAGAGACCGCAAGCCCCGAACCATGTGACAGAGCCGTCGCTATCAGCGGCGCCAGTCGTGCCGATCATCCATTACGTTGGCCCTCAGATCTTCGCGAACGAATTGCACGAGCCGGTGGCGTTGGCGGTCATCAAGTGTGTCGTAGAGCGGCTGCGCTGCGTCGGCGATCTGGCGCAGGTACGCGGCTTGCACGGTGTAGGCGTCGGCCTCGCGCCGCATCTCATCGATGTCATCTAGCCGCGCCCTGCGCGCGTCACGCTCTGAGTCAGTGTCTCGCCTTTGCCCGTCTTCCGTGACCGAAGTGTCAGGTGCTACGGGAGCACGGCTGGAGGCTCGCCCGGTTTGCAGATCGTGGGACGCCGCCAAGGTCTTGGCGCGCTTCGCCACGATATCGCGTAGGGCCGATTCAAGGCCGGCCCAATGCTGAGCCTGATCGGACGACAGGCGTAGGTCCGCCTTGAGAATGGCGATGCGTGCTTCAGCGCGATCAGTGCTTTGGCTGATCGTGGAGGCAGACCTTTCGGCGCGAGTCTCCCGGCCCTGTGCACCAAAGGCCAACGGAACGATAATCGCCGCTGCAATACCCATAGTCGCGAAACCGGACACGATGCCCTTTTCCATGATGCTCTCCCATTCTGTTTTTGATTTGGAACTCATATTATTTGGGCCGCCTTCGCCATCCCACAGGTCGCGCAACGAATTGCCGATCTTTCCTAGCCTCTTTGTCACCCAACATTGCGACCTCAGATGCACGCGTCTCATCCATGATATCTCGGCCAAATGGCCGATCAGCCACTACGCAACTCGTCAAACAACCAGAACGCGACGGCAACAACCAGCGCGAGGATAATCAGACTTGTGCTCATGTCACACTTGACCTTGAAAATTCAGGTGACAGCTGTTGAACGTCACTGAGCTAAATCCCTTCGCAATTAAAAGCGCGGGAGGTAGTCGATGACTCGTCGTCAATCTCTGTTCTTAGCAAGTTGTTCGCGCTGTTTTCGGCACACGTTGGCAACAGTGCGAAGCATGGGGTTTTGGGCAACGAGAACTTCGTCGCAGCGGTTACTTCCCCTTGAGCGTGTCTTTGACGCTGCCGATAGCATTTTGGATCTTTCCGGCTGCCTGGTCGGCCTTGCCCTCGGACTCCAGCTTAGCATCACCAAGCACCTTGCCGGCAATCTCCTTGGTTTTACCTTTAATCTCCTTCGCCGATCCCTCGACCCGGTCCTTGTCCATGATTTCTTCCTCTAAGACCTCTGAACGGGAGAGATGGCTATGGCATAGCTCAGCTTTTCTTTTGGTCTCAAAACTCAAGTAGCAGACGACTGAGCGGCGGTCTGATCAATATTGCTCATGCCGTTTAGACTCGACAAATTTTATGGTAATTGAAGCTTCGCTCCTTTGAGATTCGTGGTACCGAAGGTCCTGTCATGGCGATCAAGCGCAAAGCGTCATTCAATCCGAAAACGTTTCTCTCTAAGGTTGGCGAGGACCGGAGCATTGGCAGGTGCGGCAGTGACGAGATCGTCTTTTCTCAGGGAGACCCTGCGGATTCGGTTTTCTACATCCAGAAAGGCAAGGTGAAGACCACCATCGTTTCACGGCAAGGCAAGGAAGCCGTTGTCGCAATACAGGGAACGAATGAATTCTTCGGCGAAGGATGCCTCGCCGGCCAGGTTCAGCGTATAGCCACGGTCAGGACGATGACGGAGTCCGTTATCGTGCGGCTGGAAAAAGCGGCTATGCTTCGCGTGATCCATCAGGAACCGGCATTCTCCGAGGTGTTCATTGCGCATCTTCTTGGCCGAAACCTCCGTGTCGAAGCCGACCTTGTCGATCAGCTGTTCAATTCGAGCGAAAAACGTCTTGCCCGGCTGCTCCTGCTGCTGGCGAACTTTGGCAAGGAAGGCAAGCCGGAGCCGATAATCGCGAAGATCAGCCAGGAAACACTTGCGGAGATGATCGGAACGACCCGATCCCGTGTGAGTTTCTTCATGAACAGATTTCGTAAACTGGGCTTCATCCACTACAACGGCGGCATCGAAGTCCACAGTTCATTGTTGAATCTCGTTCTGCATGAGGAGCCGCACATCGAGACTTAAGTTCGCAATCAAAAGGTGCCGCGTTCGATTCCGACTTTTAGTGTCCAGTGGCTCGTACGACACGGAAAATCAGGAAGCCGTAATTGTAAAATTCGGTGAATGGGTTCCTGATCATTATCCTCACCGCGAATGCTGCTTGGGCGTTGGGGTGAGGCTCATACACTGCTCGACAGCGCCGCTATAGGTGGCATGACCTCTTTGGAGGTGGCGATACATCGATCCTGAACGACTGTCCGCGTACGCGTCGGACCTGACTCCCATGTCTCCCTTTTGCGACATGAGCAATTTTGATCAGATTCTCGCTCGGTTTTTTGCTATCAGAGGTCTTAAGTTTATAAGAAAAACTGAAAAGGAGAATGAAATGGGTCCGAATACCTTATTTATCATGATGGGCGCTGGAGGCCTGATTGCAGCATTGGTCGCTTATTTGCTCTACTCGTCGTTTAAACGCGCATGAGGTAGCTAGAGCCTGGATGGATCATTCGGCGCCCATGGCCTCGGAATCCTCCAAAGTTCGATTGCGCCGGTGGGGCTATGGTCTTTTGAGTCTGATTGCGGGTCGGAAGCGCTCGCCGATTCTTTTGTCTGACTAGCTCTTAAGCTTCGCTCTACCTTCTCCCGGAAGCGAAAAGCCGCTCGATGTGTGTTCCCTTTCCCGGAGCGCGGGAATGCGGACACGCTCTGCAAATCTCTCAATCTGAGCAATTCTGCACAGTCTTGTCCTTGGATGGGGCGTAGCTTTAATCAAAGTTTGATCACTATCGCGAAATTTCACCACTTATCAGAAAAACCGTGACCGGCACCGGCTTTGAAGGTTGCGAGGGAAGGCATTAGAAAATGCCAGCTCACCACGGAAGAGTAGCCATTGCGCTCATGACGCGATGGTTCGAGCATGAGCAGGTTGGCGCCGCATTTAACGACACAATATTTGCGATTTTCGGCAACGACTCGCCGCTTGGCAGATTTGCGGACGGCGCAATGATTTCTTTCGATGAAGAAACTCTTTACGAGCTGGCACACCGGGATTACGGGTTAGACGTCTGGGTACTCCTGCCAAGCCATGCGGCCAACGAAATGATAGAAAACGCGGGGCATGGCAACAGCTCACCGCAGGCGGGGACTGCCGCAATCGCCGCGATCAACGGCTATATGAACGAGCACATCAAATTGCTGGAGAAAACCGCTAAGCTTTTTGCTGAAGCCCAAAAACAACCAGCCGCAAACAAGACGGCCGCTGAATTGAGCCGCTGGAGAAAATCCCTCGCCAAGCTCATTGCCGCAACCGCCTGTCCCTGCCGTAAATTCTATTCCACTGGCGCAATGCCGCGAATCGGGCGATGCTCCGACTTATGGTGGATTTGCTCAAACTGACCTGGTGGGTGGTCATCGGGCACTTCAGATCACGAGCCTCTCTTGAGGCGGAGATCGTGGCGCTACGCCACCAGCTCTATGTGTTGCGAAGAAAATCGCCGAAGCGGCTTGCCTTCAATAATTTCGATCGTCTGATTTTCGCCAACCTCTATCGGATTGCGCCACGCATCATGAACGCCCTGGAGATCGTGGAACCAGCGACCATCATTCGGTGGTATCGTGCTGGTTTTCGTTTGCTCTGGCGATGGAAGTCGAGATCTCGCGGCGGCAGGCCAAAGGTCTCGCTCGTAATTCGCCAACTGATCCGCGACATGAGCTTGACCAATCCCCTCTGGGCGCGCCTCGGATCCATGGCGATCTTCTCAAACTTGGAATCGCCGTTGGCCAAACCTCGGTCGCCAAATACATGGCAAGGCATAGGGGACCTCCATCCCAAAACTGGAAGACGTTCCTCCGCAACCACGCCGATGGGATCGCATCGATTGATCTGTTTGTCGTTCCGACACTCTCATTTCGGCTGCTCTATGGCTTGCTGATTCTCAATCACAGCCGACGCCAAATCTTATGGCTGGGCGTAACAATACATCCGACCGCTGATTGGATGGCCCAGCAACTCATCGAAGCCTGTGGCTGGGAATGGACGCCGAAGAACATCGTCCGCGATCGCGACTCTGTCTATGACGAAGTTTTTACCCGGCGGCTTCGCGCCATGGGCATTCGAGACCGGCCCACGGCGCCGCAATCGCCATGGCAGCATGGACATACGGAACGATTGATTGGCTCGATCCGGCGGGACTGTCTCGACCATATCGTCGTCTTCAGCGAGCAGCATCTGCGTCACCTCCTCCATTCTTATATGGCCTATTACAACGGCGCGAGAACACACCTATCTTTAGACAAGGATGCGCCACGGGCCGTCCAGGCCATCGGGCGTATTCTTCCGACTCCAATTCTCGGCGGATTACACCATCACTATTCTTGCTCTAAAGCGCGGGCGCAAATGCGCCCCTTAGGGGAAGAGGGAAGCGCCTAACTGCTAAGACGTCCCGACCAACTTCCCATTCCTGTTGCGCGGCAAGGCATCGATGAAGGTCACGGCGCGCGAGCGTCTTGAAATCGCATGAGCACCCGATTACGCCAATTCGTGTCCTTTCACGAAAATCATCATCGCAAGCCACACGAAGAGCGCTGCGGTCCTGGGCGAAGAAGCTCATGCAGACCAAGCCCTTCAAGCCTGTCGCCATCGCGCTGGCCAATAAAATGGCGCGCATCGCCTTCGCGATCATGCGCGCCATGACGACCTATAGCGCAGCTCCGGCGTAACGACCGCCGACATCGTCAGCGGCCAAGCGCTGCACAAGAATCGAGGGTGACCAAGAGGTGATGCGAAGAGCGCGGCTTGATCCCAAAACCCGTGACGTTGACTGCGCCGTCAAGCGCGATAACGTGATTGGGGCAAGGATCCGGATATGGGCTTAAACCGGCACCCCGATGGGCGCCACCAGAACCGGTCTCCGTGAGAAATTGAACCAGTCTTTTCCACGCCGCAACGAATTGGAATATAGCAAGCAAAGACCGGCGCCCGCCAGCCTAACCGAGGAAAATGTCGGCGAATCGCCTTCACCCGGAAATGACACCAGCAAGACTGGACTGCCTGGCTAGAACGGAAAGATTCGAACTTTTGCAAGCGATTGATTTTGCTCACGGCAGTTGAGGGCTGGCCGCCACTATTGACACGCAATAACCGTTAACGTGTCAAAGCCGAGGAAACAGGTCAGCGTTGCCCCTGATTGATCCGCGATTGTTTCACGTTCGCCTGCCGAACCTGCTTCTTATCCGCCAACGTCTTCAGCAATTCCTTCAGACGATCAAGCAGAGCCTGAGCAAATTGAGAAACTGCAATTCGCCCGGCTTGAACTTCTTCACTCAACCTTTATGCAAAGCCAACGTCACGGCCGTGAGATTGGAAACACCTTGGAATCGGATAGATATTGACTGTGTCCGCCCTTGCGTTTGAATAGCCATGCGAGCCGACACACCGGGGCCTATCGCCGTCATGCTAATACGAGAACCCCTTACCTGACCCGACAATGAGCCCGCTTTGCCATGGGAAGACTCTTGCCACGACCCTGCTACAGACCCATCCAAAGAGCCTTCGAGGTTAGCCGTGAGATTAACGGTGGAACTATTACTTGCGCAACGCAATGATTGTCGCACCGAAAGTGCCAGGAAATTAACCGCATAAGTTGCCCGACAGTGGAGACGCTCTTTCAAGCCATTGGCCATCGTGACTGTGCCACCACCAGCCCAATGACCGGCCAAATCGGCTAATAAACTCAGGGCAGAATCCGCGTGAGCTGGCGTCAGAGACAGTAGCCCAGCAAGTGCAATAGCTTTGAGAAATCTGATCATCCTCATCAGAAATGCGTCATTACCGGGCCTTTGATTTGGTCCTTGGAAGCGGACATCCGTCCGGCGGCGTAGATTGTTGATCGGCATTTCGTCACGACACCTGAAGTTGGGTGAATTGCCTCCGAGCCCTTTCTTCACCAGGGATGGCGACGGAAGGGCGATCAACCAGGTTCAAGTCTCTGTCGGCAAGACGGGAGCGTCAACATCTTGAACTCGGCCCCGACGAAGCCACGATCGAAGACCCCGGCGACGACCCCGAAAATCTCCTGCAATATCCGCCACTATATCCAGCCCCACCGACGGAGGAGCAAATCGCCGGTTATTGGCTTTGGGAGGTCAAGTCGATGGACGAAGCCGTCGAATGGCTGAAGCGGTGCCCGAATCCCATGCTAGTGGATTCGGACATTGAAATTCGTCCGGAGTTTGAGGTTGCGGATTTCGCGGGATAACATGGGATCTGCACTACAAATTCTCCAATTGAAAACGTTGGTTTCTCCGTGCAATAATCACGCGCAAAACAGAGCGTGTTATTCGTCAGCCATTCGCAGACGTGAGCCTTAAAATGCAGCGTCCGCGATTGGCGGCCGGGGCAATCTTTGGACCCCGGGGCGCAGATTTGCACCAGTTATGACCCGTCGGGATATTGGCTTATGCCAGCGCGGATGCACCAGGAATCATGCTTGGCATAGAACGCATGGGCTTCCCGGTGGGTCAGTCCGCCGAATGCCTTAGCGAAGTCAGAAAATTCGTTCCCGGATATGCCCGCATTGCACCATTCGGGATGCTGCCGCTCGGCCTGTTCGAGTAGGCCTTCATCCCATGACAGGCTGAAGGCAATATTCTTGAAAGCCTCGTAGCATGACCAGACAGTCATCATACGCTGGAACCGCTCCCGGTCGATTTCGAAAATGGATTCCTCCTCATCGGTCAATTGCCACCAGTCGCCACCGTTGTACCGCTCCGAGTCTTCAGCGGCGCTCCGCTCCAAGTCGGCGGTTTCGGATTCAAGCTGGTCTTTCAGGGTCCGAAGCTTTGTATCGCCAGTCATGGTTAATGCCTCGCGCCACGAAGTAGAATCGTCCTGGAGAGATAGCCATAGCACGGTTTGGTGCGGTGGCATTGCTTTCCGGTTGGTGGTTTCACGCTCCGTTTAAGCTCGATTGCTTAGACCCGTGACGTCGGAACAGAGAACACACGTCGATCGACTGGCACGAGATGACAATCGGGTTCGGCATCAGTCTTCGGTAAGCATCTCGGAGTTTCGTTCTTTTGCAGCCTTGATAGTTGCCGCACACCAAGCTTCCTTGCCTTTAGCAGACATCTCATCGATGTTCGCGCTCATGGCCGAAAAGAAGGCATCTTCGGTGTGTTTCCGGCCTAGTAAAACGAACGCAGCCGTGAGGCTCGTGACGAGGGCATCTCCGTTAAATCGTACGCCCTTGCAAACGCTAGCAGCAAGTATGCTAGACGCCAGATGTTCCATGTCCAACTTTGCCGCATTTTCATAGGGGCTATCTGCGATTGACGGCGATGAAAAGATCGCAATTCCATATACTGCGAGAAAAATGCGCCTCACGTCGTTCGTCCTGTCCGTCGTCAGATAATTTGAGACAGATGGCGGCGTGATTTAATGGAGGACGCGGCTCATCTGATGTTTGATTTTATGCGGCGTTCAATTGGTGTTGCAAGCGACGATTTTGGATGGTGGCTCGTTTGATCCTTTCTCGTTGCAGCAGAATGGTTTGTCCTCGGCCGAAGTAGACGTCAGCCGGCGTGAGATTGTCCAGGCTCTCGTGATAGCGGCGATGATTGTAGTGATCGACGAAGGTGTCGATCCTGGCTTCCAGGTCGCCGGGCAGATAATAGTTCTCAAGCAAGACGCGATTCTTGAGCGTCTGATGCCAGCGCTCGATTTTGCCCTGTGTTTGCGGGTGGCAGGGCGCGCCGCGCACGTGATCCATGTTGCGTTTGTCCAGCCATTCGGCCAGATTGGCCGAGATGTAGGAAGGGCCATTGTCCGAGAGCAATCGCGGACGATGGACGACCTTGGCGTGATCAAGCCCCGCGGCTTGCAACGCCAGGTCGAGTGTTTCCGTGACGTCCCCGACCTTCATCGTC
This sequence comes from Methylocapsa sp. D3K7, assembly GCF_029855125.1. GTDB lineage: Bacteria > Pseudomonadota > Alphaproteobacteria > Rhizobiales > Beijerinckiaceae > Methylocapsa. The sequence goes on along the minus strand of NZ_CP123229.1, from coordinate 1,935,627 downwards.
GTACAGAGCTTCCAGGCGATGATGTAGCGCGAGAAGTCGTCCAATATCGTGCTGAGGTAGAACCAACCCCAACCAATCACCTTGAGATAAGTGAAGTCGGTCTGCCAGAGCTGGTTGGGCGCCGTCGTCTTGTCCTTGAACTCATCGGCGGCCTTCATGACGATGTAGGCGGGACTGGCGATTAGGTCGTGCTCCTTCAGCAGGCGATAAACCGAAGCTTCCGAAACAAAATAGCTTTTTGTGTCGGTGAAGCGTGTCGCCAGTTCCCGTGGCGACAGCTCCGGCTCGTCCAGGGCCAGTTGCACGATCTGGCCCCGCACATTGTCAGGAATTCGGTTCCAGACGCGGTCGGGCCTGGGAGATCGGTCTTCCAGGGCCTCTGGCCCGCCAGTCTGGCAAAGGTCGCACCATCGATAAAAGGTGGCGCGAGAGACGCCGAGTTTCTCCAGCGTCCGGCGCGCCGGCAGATGGGATTGCTCGACCAGCCGGATGATCTCCAGTTTCTCGGAAGCCGGATATCTCATTCCTCGCTTTCCCCATCCGCGATCATGCTTTTTTTGAGCAGGCGCAATTCCAGCGCCTGCTCGGCGACGACCTCCTTCAGTGCCTGAGCTTCCCGGCGCAGGTCCTTGACCTCGCCGCTGGTCGCCGCACGCGCCGTGTCGCCCGCCAAGCGCCGCTTGCCAGCCTCCAGGAACTCCTTCGACCAGGTGTAATACAGGCTCTCGGCGATGCCCTCGCGCCGGCAGAGTTCCGCGATGCTATGCTCGCCGCGCAGGCCGTCCAGCACGATGCGGATCTTCTCCTCCGCCGAATATTGCTTGCGCGTTGCTCGGCGAATGTCCTTCACGATCCGCTCGGAGGACGACTTGGCAGTTCCGGATTTCTGGCTCATCTCCACTCCTCGATGGTTACGATGAGCCAGAAATCCTCCGTTATTCAACCCGCTAAATCTGTCTCACAGGTGCTGACGCCGGACAGTTCGTCCTTGGAATTTTTGAGATGGCATTAACGTCGATCAAGGGACAATTTCATTGACCCTGCTCCCAAATTTTATTCAGCTACTTAACCCTCACAGTGCCGAACATACCGGCATCGCGATGACCCGGAATCAGACAAGCGAACTCGAACTCGCCTAACTTTGTGAAGTTCCAGACAATCTCGTCCCTTTTCTTCGGCGCTATACGCGTCGCATTTGGATCGTCATGCTCCATCTGTGGGTTCATTTTCATCGCTTCCGCATGTTTCTGGTTCTCTTGGGTCGTCGCAAGCACAAATTCGTGGTCGAACTCTCCACTATTGTAGAGTTCAAATTTGATTTGCTCTCCCTTGCGCACTTCGACGTGGTCGGGGACGAAGAGCATTTTGCCGTCACTCTCTTGCATGGTCACTTTGATTACGCGCGAGGGCTTTTCGGGATCGCCAGGCTCCCCAGCAGAGAAAATCTCTATTTCATGCCTGTGTCCGGTTGGTTCGGAACTAGCCACTGTAGGGGACAGCCCTATCGCGGAGAGAACACCAATTGCTACGACTATGCTTAGCCTAACCATGATGTGGCTCGTCCCATTTGGTAATGATTCTTGGGCTTCCTTTTGCACGGATTAAATGAGGCAAATCAGCAAATTTGGAAAGGTATTAGCCTAAAATTGTAAATGGCGAATGGCCGGGGTCTGGGATTGGATGTGCGGCCATTTGAGGCGCGTCATCATACTGCGTCCGGTATGCCAGGCATTTTGAAACGTCATGCTGTCCAGCCGGAGAAATGTTCTATCTTCCAGCACCATGCCGATGTCATCTGGACAACATGTCCGTCATTGGGGTACGAGCAGAAACATTATGCTCGAAATTCGCACAGCGCCTTAGTCAGGCCAACACGAAGATCGGCCTCCTGAGCGCGAACTGAGTACCCAAGGAAGTCGCCGCCCGGGCCGAGAGCCGCGTTGCTCTGTCATTATTGGTTTGATTCGATGCCACGTGTATCCGGCTTTTGGCGCGACCCAGACCTGATTATGAACATTACGGAATTCCGCTTTTTGAGGCGATCCTGATGAGATATGCTAGCTGCGAGTTCTTCTCACCATGACCCTTCTCTGCCATTCAGTAAGAGGTTGGAACTGCCGGGGGCTGCGGTTCTTACCGCTAAACTAGACCGGCCGGAGTTGAGGGAGCCCTAAAGACGGCCTCTCTTGTTTTATGAGGCGACTATGTCAGCTCACACATTCGAGGTGCTCTCACGAGCCCACAATGAAATTGTGGTGTGCCACGCGGCAGAGGGTCACCGCTTCAAGTTTTTTGTAATCACGAATGCGCATGGCAAGAAAGTCTTATCTGACTCGGTCGAGGTTGTTGCCAAAGAAGGCGCTGCCCATACGCCAGAGTTCTTTTCCGGCAGTGCTCGCGCTTTCGCCGTCACGGTGGCCCATCGGGCTCACGCAATTGATTGAATTCATCCGAGCCGGGATGCCGTCCGTCGCTTATGCTGGCGTGTCGGTTCGCTCGCCGACAAAAGGAGATAATCATGCACCGGTTGTTAGCGTTGCTGTTCGCGGTATTGGCTTTGGGGGCGTGCAGTATACCTTCGGAAGAATCGCCATCCGACCAAAAGAATTCCGGCAAATCGTCTGCACCTCTTACGCTCCCGCAATGAGACGGAGGTGTTTATCAGTTCGCGTGGCCGGCGTATTTTGGAACTATGTCTCTTCATACGAGTTCAGCGCAGCCGGCATCTGCAGCGCCAACGAACAGAGGCATCGAGAGGGGGGATCGATTGAGATTTTGGTTTTCCGATCCACAAGTCCTCGACGACGTTGTTCTCTCCGGCAAAAGCATCGGCTCCCAAGACGGTAGGCCCCGTCTGCCGGATTGGTTGCGCTCGGAACTGCGCACCCAATTGCAGGAAAAAATTGCTCCCGACGGCGAGCCTATAACCCAAAAGCAAGCGGACTCTATCATCGACCGCGCCCTGGCCAGCGGCACGCTTGATTCCGATGGCACACTGACCTTCCGCGTCAAGGGGACACGTGAGCAAATTGTCGCCCAAATTCTGGAAGTTTGCGAATTATGGAATGAACCCATGTCCAGAGCCACGGCCGAAGCAAAGGCCTATGCAGCTATCATGGCGATGTGGGGCCGGAGGGATCTGCTTGGCATTCATCGGCCATTTTGATGCTCGCCCTAATTCTGGCTTTCGTCCTTATCGCCAAGTCAGTAGGTACCTGCGTGGGCTACAGTGATTAATGGGGAAATTGAAGGAATAGCGGAGTCGTCGCTATCGCAGCCGCTGCTAAACGATTGCAGTCTCCATTAAGGCAACGCGCCAACAAGCCAATAACGTAGCCGATTTGGACGCTCGCGGTCACAAGGTAAACATAAAGAAATCCGCTCAGAAGACTGTGCTCTACACCCGCTGGATAGAGCAGAACCAAAAGGGTTATAAGGCCGCAAGCCGGAAAAAGCACATGCCACGTGAAATATAGTCCGAGCATCATCCCAAGGGGGACGCCCCCAACGATTATAATACCCATTCCGGCCTCGTCAGAAATATAAATGTCAGCTCGAGCCCCCTAGCGATGAAAGTTCGCTCCATCAAACATAGCGATAATACGTTTCTCGACAATGATCATAAAAAACGCTCCGGCTCTTTCTCGAACTGCCTAGCCGCCGTCATTCATGCCTGGCGTTCCGGAGGCTCCCATCGCAGTGTCGCGCAGAGTGTTCATTTATCCCGGGAAGCGCCGCACGGGCTCGGCACGTTCGTGGGTGCTGAACGACCAGCCATTCCGCGCAAAGTTAGTATCGTGCAAAGCTATGATGAGAAATATTGGCCCCCCAAAATTCCCTTAATCAAGAAGTATGCTTGATCCTCTGAGCCTTGCCTTCCATGAATGCGTTCGAAATGCCGGCGGCCACAATTCCACAGACAATCCAGGCAAGGATACACACGACTTTCGTCATTGATGGCTCTAACCCTTCGTTCCGGGCAGACTCTTTCACACGGTTTCGGCTTGCTTTCCGAAGATCTGCTCTGCTCTCACACGCGGCAATCGCTGTTCCCGTGACCGTTGTATTGGCCGAGGCGTTTCACTCACGGACAGTTCTTCGGCCACGGTCGCAGCTACTACTCTGATCCGCCATGCCAGGAAATCGGCAGGCGCTATCCCCAGGACCTTCACAATGCGATCCAGTGGCATGCGGGCCATGGTCATTTCGGCGATGACCTCAAGCTGAACTTTCGTCGGGTTCCAAACCATCGGATGAATTCGGCCATTACTTTCTCTCAGGAGGAAATCTCCGGCGCGGTCAATGGTTCCAACGGGTATATCGTCGGACGGAATGCAATGCGCCTCAAAAGCTCCACGCTGCTGCGGCGTGAGTTCGGGTCACGACATTGCCACCAAGAGTCGAGATGCCAGGATCGAATTTGGCGCAATTTTTCCTAATCATCGTTCGATGCGTTAAGCTCATCGATCGGAAACGAACAATTCGAAGATTGCCACACTTCAGGCGTTGAGCACGGAGTGATGATAAATCCCTCGCGTTCGAGAACTGCGCGGACGCGCCTGGCAGTCTCGACTTCAATTCGATGAGTTGGCGTCGACGGACCGTTGATCTGTAGCCATATGGTTCGAATCGCGGCGGCGAGGATTTCGTCAATGTTGATCATCGAGATTCTTCCAAAAATCTAACCTATTACAAAATCAACAATGCTGCTTTAGGTTCGGGAAACCTAGTCGTTTCCAGTGTTCACCCACAATGAAACGATAAGTCCGGCACCAGTTGTTGCAGCAATGGTGCAGGCCGCCGGATAGAAACCAAGTGAGGCAGAAATCTCGATCCAGTGACTCCACATGTGAACGACACCTGCGGCCATAAAAAGCGTGCAGGAAATAAAAAGCCAAGATACCGCATCGCCCTGAGTCTTGAGAGTGTTCGCTTTTACGGCAGAGCGTCCACCACTTCGGGCCATGATGAAGTCCTCCGACATGCTGATCGATCGAAATATCGGCTGCAACTTTCGGAAGGACTGATTGTTCCCATCAAGTCGCGCAATGTTGAATGAGTTCACCTGTACTTGGGATTGTAACTCGCACAATAGAGAAACATGCCGGTTATTCTCACTCGGCCGCCTCAGCGTTCTCGTAGCCATTGAGGTTGGGCCAGCATGCATCGGAGTAGAAGCATGCATCACGGCCGATCTTCTCGGGATCCAGAATGTATGGACCAGCTATGCGGTTGGAACAGAATATCTCAGCCCCCCGGAACTGAGGCGTATCATTTCTCTATTTTAGGGGGAAAATGCTCCGCTCGGCCGGCAGGCGGAACATGCCCCGCCGATCTCGCCGCACGGTATATCACTCACAATTGATTAAATATCCTCGACGCACGGTTACGGGGTTGCACACTACCTGATCGGCCACGAATGCGACCGCATCGTCAGTCCTCCGTCTCAGCAGCCTCGCGGCCAACCCAAGAGGACCGGGACGCCCTCCCAAAGCGGCTCGCACCATGCTTTGGACATTGCCGTTGCTATTGGACGGCGTCGACGGCCGCCTTCACATGGAGGTCAATCTTATGGCTTGCAGCGAAATAGAGGCCAACCAACAAGCCAATTATCACAACCGCAATCAACGAATCCAGGAATGAGCGCGTTCGCGTCGTCATTGTTCAAGCCTTTCAATCTGCCCAGAGATGATCTCCGATCGAAACCATGCTGCTAAGCATTGAGCTTCATCGATTTCCATTCCCCCCCTCAAGACTACAAACAAGCGATATAGATCCTCACTCAACCGATCGATGCGACACAACGCATGGATGAAATAATCATCCGCGAGCCTCGCGCCGCCGTCGAAACAGGCTCGCTCCCGCAAATCTGCGAGCTCGGTTGGGGTGGCGAGACGGCACCGATGGGAGCGCTCGGGGTGAGCACGAAACCATTTTCTATCGTTTGAACCGCGCGGGGTCATGCCTGCTAGCCTAAGTGTTGGCGGGCTCGCGAGGCCCTGTAGTCCGAGCGTTGAGCGACTTCCAACGCTAGGGGCAAGGGGGATAGGGATCACCCCAAGGGAAACACAATGGAAGGGCGATGGATTGGAGGATGAAAGGCCGTTGGAAGGTCCTTTTTGGGCGATGGAACGGCAACAAAAATGTCGTCATGGCCATGCTCGTGTTTTGACGATGCCTATTCCTTGACTTCTAGACCGTGGCATTAGCGGTATCGCTTGAAGTCTTTGATTTGATGCGGATACTAACCACTGACCTTTCAGAAGAAAATCTCGTCTTAGGCCATGCAATTTGCGGCTCAAATAATATGGAACATTGGTCCGGGGGGCGCGTTACGCCGTCCGGCAAATCGCCTTCAACGAAGGAGAGTTCCAGATGAGAGCAAGCTTGTTGACCGCGGTTGCGGCGGTGGCTTTGATCACAGGCGGTGGCGTGGCTGCGGCCCAAAGCATGGACAACTCGCGGGGCGGCGCAACTGGCGCACCTCAAAGTACTCTTCAACGCCCGCCCGGCATGGCGCAGAATCCGTCTGAGCGCGGCACGATGCAAACTCCAAATCAAGGGCGCTCTGGTGCAGTCGAGGAAAGAGGGCGTCCTGAGCACGACATGATGCAGGGTCCAACTCAAGGGCGATCTGGCGCGGTTGAGGAACAAGAGCGCCGGTCCGGTGAGCGCGACATGATGCAGAGTCCGACTCAAGGGCGGTCAGTCGGATCTGAACCATTATCGCGCGATCAGAGGAGCAGACTCCACGAAAGCATCATCGGCGGGAACCTACACCGTGCGGACCGCGTCGATTTCGCACTCTCGGTCGGAACACGTATTCCGGACACCGTTGAGGTTTATGGCCTTCCGGAAACCGTTGTGGATATCGTCCCGCAATACCGGGGCTTCAAATACATTGTTGCCGAAAATGAACTCGTCATCGTCGATCCGGAAACGCTTGAAATCGTCGCGGTTCTTCCGATTTGATTCAGCTTTAACCGCATTCAAGTTGCGCTGATTTTCAGAAACGGCGGCCCCGCAGCGGTAAGCCTTCGGGGCCGTAAACGTGTGAGGCCGCTCCCGCGTGCTTGTGGTTTTTGCTGTGGGAGAATCATGTCCGGACTCCGACATTATCGGCGGTTCGATTCGCGGCGTGAACTGAAGACGGCCGCCCAATGTGAATTGGGTTATGGTCATGAGCAAAATTATACAGGCATGACCAGTGAATAAGGCGTAGGGGTGATTAGCTCAGCCTTATTTGGTGAAGCGATTATCTCCCACTCTAAGTAGAGACTGGCCCCGCTCCCGCGGGGCTTTTTTTTTGGCATTCCTTTTTCCGTCAATGCACTGACGCGTCACACTCGCCAGCCGTTGCGGAATCAAGCGGCGGAGTGGAACGCCGCCATAGTTGCTACTTGCGCGTCCACTCGCGTTTCGTTTGCAGCGAGCGCCGCCTGCCCTCTTCCCAAGCCGCTCGGCGCTCCCGCCCGAAACGCGCCTCCACCCGAAAAAAACACCATATGCGCGGCTATACGCGGACGAAGGCCTGCGAGGACGGTGCAGACTTCACCACGCTCCCCGGCGATAGCAAAGCGCCGAGCGCGATTGAGAAGATCACCAAGCATTACGCCGCCGCAGAAGTGGGCGGATGTGATCAGGCCAGCCGTTATTTTCGGTTCCGGTGCCTTTGTGTTCATATTCCCGCAACTGGACATCTTCTTTCATTATTCCAGGAAACAACGGTTCGCCATGGGCTCTGGCTACCCCTCGCATGATCCAAACGTTGGAGGAGCTGCGGAATACGATGCGCTGACCTTCGGTGCGGCGCTGTTCATGGTTGCCGCGCGCTCTCTGCCAAAGCTGCTTAAGCTGAAGGTAGCGGGGATTGAACTGGAAAAAACCGCGATCGATCATGTCTCTCATTATCTACTTATCTACTTATCTACAAAACGAACTGCAGCTGTGCTGCGGCGCCTGACGCGGGACTCATTCCGGTCAGCGCCCCACTCATTATGCGAGTTGAGGGGAGATCGCGACGGTCGCCACCGTGTTAGAGCCTGAAGTTTATGGCTGGGGTGCCGCTTTGGGTGCCTTACGGGACAGTGCTAAGAACCGCGCCTTTGACTTTCCGGCACAGGGCGGCGGAGAAGCTTGAAAAACCTGTCCCCGGATTTTCCCCAGACTGAAACGGCCGTTACCTGCGCCTAAACCAATCAAATACGAGATGGCGATGAGCGGCTGTTTCAATTTTCGTAGCCGGCGGAATTGACCGGGGCGAATAAACCGTTTTTCTGCAGGACGCGCGACATCGAAAGCGTCAACCGCATCCGAGAAAACCATGCGCCGTGCAAAGAACGGGTCGGCATCTCATTCAATTTTGCTATTATTCCTTTTTACTTTTGAGGGATTTCACAATGAAATCCACCGATTTACATTTGAGCGAATGGTTACGCCGACGTCCCCCCACTGACCTCGCAGGAGGCAAAAAAACCTATGCTCGGACATTACCGCCGAATATCGGGCGCAAACCCGATTTCCCCTTCAGATCCCCTATAGCCTAGAGGGATCGCACAAAGCCGTCACAAAAATTATCTTGGACTTCGTCCTATGTGCCTTAGCTTCACGTAAGCGCGAAACACGGGGTCAGTAAATTCGTAGGAACCTCTTGTTACCGGCACTTTCACTAGAACCGGCCCATAGCGCTCTTCAATCAAACGAGGGAGAAGCTGGTCCATATAATCGACGCCAAGTTCCTGCGCGGATGAACGACTTCGCGATAAAAAGACTTGCCCAAGCGATGCGTCATATTCCGCTCGATCGTCCGCTTGCTCTGCAAGTAGCGTGAGAAGCAAAGCACGCTCTTCAGATTGACCGATTGCCAGCTGATATGCTTTTTCCAGGTTCGGAAATGCACGACCCGATCTCATACTTTCGGTGACAAGGGTTAATATAGATTGGTCAACGTAGTTCGTACCTCTATTGTTCGCATTGCTTACGCAGGCCTTTCCTATGAGTTGCGCGAAATACGGATACCCTTCGGATAGCGCAGCGATCTGCCTCACGACATTTTCTTCGAATCTCACCTGACCATTAAACAGACGTTCCGCCGTTTTAAATATTTCTATCGACTCGTTCTCTGACATGGGTTTGACAAAGATCGATCCTTGCTCAATGAGCCTTCCCACCGAGGCATGGTCAGCTATCAGGCTACTCAGGTCTTGACCAATGCCGCAGATACCGAACTTTACCTTATCGCTCGAGAGAGACTTCATCAGGGAACCAAGCCCTTGTTTGTCTCTAATTACATCGAACTCGTCCAACAGTATAAGCACCGAATCACGCCTGCCGAACACCCGATTATTTGATTCGACAACCGCGGAGGTGAAGTTTCTAAATGTTTGTATGATATCACCTGGAACAGCACTCGTATATTTCGATCCTTCTTGACCCTTTGCGCCCCAATTCACGACCTTTAGATCCAATCCGACGGAGTTTTCAGCGGTTCGCGAGAATTCTGTTAAACGTTTCCCGCCGTCAGGCACAAGACGCAAAAGGCCGTCTTCTTCATTGGTATCATTGCATAGTCGAGCCACAAGGTCTTGTGCCCCAGATATTATTGAGTCGCACGCATAGTATACCGTATAATACTTGCGCGGTTTCGTCGGTAGCAGATGGTTTAGACCAGCCTTGCGGACCAGTTCATAATTACCGTTTGCAAGTGCTTGAATCTGCCTCATTAAAGAGGATTTTCCTACGCCTCGTTTTCCATAGATCGCAATCAAACCAAGCGATGAATTCAAGGCATTAATGCTCTCCTGAATTAAGTCCGCTCGTCCGACGAAGCGATGCGGATCTGTAATCACATTGGAAGTAAATCCGATTTCTGGGTCTACAAACTCAAAGGACACGTATATTCCTCCAAATATTGGTCATGTAAAAAATTCATAAACACGCGTGAAACTGGTATTTTGACTTTTATATTGATATTAAATCGTATTTCAAAAAGCTATCATGGCTGACTAACTATGCAAAAGGAATGTTATGACAGATCGCGCCCGACTCGCTTCCACGTCAAAGTTTTTTGCCCCTGCAACCGGACCGGCCTGGCTTTAGCCTAGCAGTACGCCACGCCGTCAAATTTCGTTGCCCGTGGTTGCGCCCCGATGCTTCAAATCCTCGATCGGCTCCGGACCATGACTGAATTGTCGATGAGACGGAGCCCGTTAGAGCCGTCTAAAAAGTCTGGGCACAGGGCACACGCTGGATACAAGTATCATGTTAAGCGCCCTTTCAAACGGGCTTTAGAGCTCGCTAATCTTTATGCCTCGGTTGAAAATATTTTTTTCGTGGTGCTGAAGTGGGGATTCCTGCTTCGACCAAAACCTTTTTAATCTATGATGATACGCCTCGAAAGCCTCGATGATCTCGTGTCGGCTGAAACGGATGTAAGGTCTCCTTCTGCAGTCCCGATCTATTAGGCCACACTTAGGAATTCAGCTTTTTCAGGTGATCCTGACGGGATATGCTCGCCGCGAGTTCTTCTCTCCATGGCCCGAAGCGGTTATGGGGGGACATTCTCGGCTATCGATTGGAGGCACAGGGGCGCCGATGCATTCGGACAGGCTGCGGACCTCATGGAAATTGATGCTCGGCGCGACAGGCGTCGTGTTCGGAGATATCGGAACAAGCCCCCTTTACGCATTTCGCGAGAGCTTTATAGGGCATCATCGACTGCCGATTGACGAGTTCCACGTGCTCGGCGTGCTGTCGACGCTCATCTGGGCTTTGGTCCTCGTCGTCACCGTCAAATATGTGTTCGTCACCATGCGCGCGGACAATCGAGGAGAAGGCGGAAGCTTCGCACTCCTCGCATTGATTGAGCGTGTCGCCGCCAAGTCGCCCCTTCTGCCCGCCATCGCCGCCGCCGCCCTCACGGCGACGGCACTCTTCTATGGTGACGCCGTCATAACGCCGGCTATCTCGATCCTTTCGGCGGTGGAAGGCCTATCGCTGCTCGACGATGGTTTTACTGCCGTCGTACTGCCGTTGACGCTTGGGCTTGTCGTCGCGCTTTTTGCTGTCCAGCGCCACGGCGCGGGAACCATCGGGAGCCTGTTCGGACCGATCATGGCCACGTGGTTCATCGTGATCGGCTTGCTCGGAATGTTTCATGTCGCCACTAACCCGCATGTGCTCGCCGCATTCGACCCGCGCCATGCGCTGCAATTTCTCATGGCCGATCCGGTGCGCGCCTTCTTTACGCTCGGCACAGTCGTGCTCGCCGTAACGGGCGCAGAGGCGCTTTACGCGGACATGGGCCATTTCGGTCGACCCGCGATCGCACGGGCGTGGCTTTGGCTCGCCCTTCCCGCCCTCTTGCTGTGCTATGCGGGCCAGTCGGCGCTCGTCCTTGAGGATCCGGCGACGATCCGCTCGCCCTTCTATCTCATGGCGCCACCGGCGCTGCTCATCCCGCTTCTCCTCCTTGCGACCGCCGCCACGATCATCGCCAGCCAATCGATCATCAGCGGCGCATTCTCGGTGACGCAACAGGCGGTGCAGCTAGGCTATTTGCCCCGCGTCAGTATCGTCCACACCTCCGACGAGACGCGCGGGCAGGTGTTCGCCCCCTCAGTGAACCTGTTGCTGTCTCTGGCCGTGATTGCCCTCGTGCTCACTTTCCGATCCTCCACCGCACTCGCGGCCGCGTTTGGACTCGCCGTGACGGCGACGATGGTGCTCACGACGCTCATGATCGGTTTCGTTGTGTTCCGCATTTGGCGCTGGAACGCAGTCCTTTCAGTTCCGCTCTATGCAGTGCTGCTGTCGTTAGACTTGGGCTTGTTCGCGGCTTCGGCCACCAAATTCCTCGATGGTGGCTGGCTCCCTGTCACCATCGCTGCAATTCTTGTCCTCCTCTTCACCACCTGGCGCCGAGGGCGCAGTCTGCTGGCGGAATGCTTGGCCGCAGACGCAATGTCGGTCGATCTGCTCTTGAAGTCGACGGCGGACGTGCAGCGCATTCCGGCGACCGCGGTCTATCTCACCTCAAACCGAGCAGGCGTGCCGCCTGCACTCCTGCACAACATGAAGGCCAATCATGTCCTGCACGCGCGCATTTTGCTTGTAACGGTCGAAACGGCACTTACGCCGCGCGTCGAGTCGGGGGCGCGTCTGTCGGAAGAAGATTTGGGCGGAGGCATAACACGCGTCGTGATCCGCTATGGCTTCAGTGAGGCCCCCAACGTACCTGGCGCCTTGTCCGCGTTGAGGGACGGATTCGATCCAATGAAGGCAAGTTACTTCCTGAGCCGGCAAACCCTTGTACCTTCCCGCAGGCCCGGTATGGCGCTGTGGCGCGAGCACTTGTTCGCAGCCATGATGCGCAACTCACAAAGTCCGATGTCCTATTTCAAGCTGCCCGTGAACAAAGTGGTCGAGCTTGGAAGCCAAGTTGAAATCTAGGCCGAAGCTGGCTGTTGCCGCTGAGCGCAAGCGGACGGAAATTTGGAAGCAATTTCGCTGATGTCGGCTCTTGGCGCATATGCGACCTCAATTGACGTCCGTGTCCCACTGCTCCTGGAGCATTAGCGGACATGTCGCTGCATTGTTGCTCTTTGAATCTGGAGTCAGCGCGATGGGATTGTCTGGCTGCCACCACCTTTTCGAGATCGAAGCTTATTTCTGACGCACGGACGCAACGCTGCGTCGTTTTACTGTAACGTCTTACGGGCATTCCCCAGCATCATCGCGTAAATTCTATCCAACAGATTGTGGAGATCGACGAGCATCTCGCAGGTATCAAAGTTCGCCACACCAGTCGCCTCTAGGCTTTCAAGCTCCGTGATCTGATCGTTAAGAGTTTCGATAATACCTTTAGAAGGAATCTTGTATCGAGGTGCATAATCGAGTCGCCTTATTGCAGGAAAATCGTTGACCTGTCTCGACCCCGGCAGGTCATTAGCCGCTACTGCTTTCTGGCGGCTGGAGCGGACCTCGATGATGAGGAGGAACCGACCATTCTACAATGGCCTCAATGAGATCGGTGTTGGTATGAGGCTTTTGAAGGATGGCGACCGCGTTGCTGAGAGCAGGGTGGCCCAGATCGATCTCGTCGCCGGTCGAGATGACGACAGGGATTTTACGCTCCGACAAAATCTGAATTAAGGGGCTGGCGTTTCCATCTACCATGTGTAGATCGACGATTGCCGCATCGAAGGGTATGCCGTCTGCGAGAATGCTCTGTGCCGCAGCTATCGAATTGGTGATTTTGACAATCGTAGCCCCGGCATCCAGAAGACAGGATTCGACGCTGAAAGCGATCAGAGCTTCATCCTCGATAATGAGCACAGACTTTCCGGCAACGGGAAAACCATGGTCGTTTGCGGGGCTGAGCGCAGCTTGATCCGGTGACGTCGTCGGCATGGAACGCGCCTTCCCCGACACAACTGTCATTAAGCTGTTAAATCTCATGTCCCGCCAATGCCTCAACCGGTCTGTTCGATGCCTGACACAATTCGCAATAAGTGTCCGATTTTAGGACAGTGCGATTTTCATCTGGTCGCGGACAATGCCATAGCACTCGCATGCAACGTCTTCGAGCCCTTCGCGGTTCATTACAATAATCCGGCCCGACGATTTTTAACGACGCCCGCCTGCTCGAGCTGGCGGGCGACGAGAGTCACCGTCGTTCGCCGGACCCCGAGCATTTGCGACAGGAATTCCTGGGTCAGCGGAAGGACGTCAGTGTCGATCCAATCCCGAGTCTGGAGCAGCCAACGGGCTAGGCGGGATTCCGTCGCATGGAGAGCATTGCACGCCGCCGTCTGCCGAATCTGCGCCAGGAGCAGTTCGTTGTAATTCACTATTAAATTTTTGAGGGCCTCGCTTTTCTGAACGGCTGCCTGAAAATGCGTACAGGAAATGCGCGAGGCCACCAGGGGGGCCTGGACCACCGCCCGGGTAAAACCCCGGCGGATGCCAAATCCGGACATGGCTCCGACCACGCCTTCGCTGCCAACCGTGGCGGTCTCGATCCCTTGCCCGTCCGACATCACAGCCAGAAGGGAAATCATTCCCTGATGAGGGAAATAGACATACTCAATCGGTTTATCCGGCTCTTGCAACAGCAACCCCAATTCGAAGGACATTTCCTTCAAGTGGGGAGCTAAAAGAGAATGTTCTTCAGGCGCGAGCGCCGCAAGCAGACGGTTCCGTCTACCTTGGGCGGAGTGTTCCGAAGCCATAGCTGTTCCCTGCCCGACCGGTGGGCCAATGACCGCAGGGATGGAAAGGCTGGCGCGCCGATAAGCGCTTCCACGGGGATCGCTCAGCCCACATAGTCATCGAATAAGGCAGCGTCTGTCAGATATCAAACTTTGTGGAAGAAACCTTTTTGATCGCAGTTGGTTGGTGATACCGGTCAAGATTCATTTCCTGCGACTGCCAAGGCTCCCCCTTTATGAAAACTTTGCGTATTCTCATTGTCGAAAGCGAAATGTCATGGGCAATGGATCTCGAAATGATGATCCAAGAGATTGCTTCAGCTACCTTCGTAACCGAAGCCTCCGTTGGGGCCGCCATGAAGGTTCTGCCTGAAGACCTGGACTTTGCTTTTTTGGATGTTGATGTGACGAAGGGAAAGACGTTCGAGATTGCAGAAATTCTCGAAGGCAAGCATGTGCCGTATGCTTTTATTTCTGCCTCACGCCAAGATCAGTTGCCTCTTGAGCTGCGCCGCGCGCCCTTTATTCCAAAGCCTTTTTATGCGGCACAAATTAAAAGCGTGTTACAGGCCATTGCAGCCTAATCAGCAACAGACGCACCGGGACTTCCTGGCCCTTCCTGGCTCCGGAGGTCAATTCCGTCGCTCTCTACTCGAGGGTGATGATTTATTGCAATACTTCAACTAAGATTTCAGCGTGCTGCCCTGGCATAGCTGACGGCTACAATCCCACCTTCGGCTGTTGGTTGATATCTGCAATACACGGTCCCTGGTCTGCTGTCTTGGATCAGGGGCCTGCACTCGCGTTGAGTGGCTACATCAATCCTAATTGGCCAGTCTGGAATCTTTTGGGCCAACATTGGTCTCTGAAGCTCGGTTGGCTGTCCGGAACCCATTGAGGCTGAAGGCTGCGCCCGATAGAACAAGACTGAATATTGGATAGATGTCTGTCCGTCGTCAGATAATTTGAGACAGATGGCGGCGTGATTTAATGGAGGACGCGGCTCATCTGATGTTTGATTTTATGCGGCGTTCAATTGGTGTTGCAAGCGACGATTTTGGATAGTGACTCGTTTGATCCTTTCTCGTTGCAGCAGAATGGTTTGTCCTCGGCCGAAGTAGACGTCAGCCGGCGTGAGATTGTCCATTTTTCGAGATCGAAGTTTATTCCTGACGCCGCCGCCCTCCCACATTCGTCCGTCTCGGGCGTGCGGCTGATGAAAAGCACGGCACGGATTGAAAAATGCACCTGTACGAGACGCGGGATGCCGGACGAAGCATTTACATAAATCATGGGAGGAAGTTACAATGACCTTACAAATAGCCCGATCGACTTGGCTAGCGGTTGCGATTGCATTCTCCAGTAGCGGGGTTATGTCTGTTCGTGCTGAAGACGGCGAAACGGATCTTCCTGCGCTAGCGGCTGGCCTCAAAGGCGCGAAACTGAGGTTAGAGGACGGGCTCAAGGCAAGCGAGCGCGAAGGAACGCCGGTCTCGGCTAAATTCGAGACCGACGACGGGAAACTTCAGCTTTCGGTCTACACGATGATGGCCGACGGTTTCACCGAGGTCGTCATAGACCCGAAGACCGGCGCGATAGCAAAGGCTGAGAATATCACTGACGCCGAAGATCTTGAAGCGGCAACGACGCAGAAAGCCGCAATGGAAAAAGCCACGATTTCTCTGCTCGCCGTGACCCAGAAGGCGGTCGCGGCCAACGCCGAATACCAAGCTGTCAGCATCACGCCGGAAACGAGGGGCGGGCATCCGATCGCCGACATCACATTGCTGAAGGGTGAGACGGTCAAGAATATCACCGAGAAACTGGATTGAGCTGTCTACTTATTGGCAGCACGCATGCCTTGTCGGCGAGTTCACAACGGGCCAACTCCCGTCATCGAGAATTGTGAGCCGGACTTCCGCTTTGGGTGGTATCCGACCATTCGCCCCTGATTTCTGCACGCAGTAAATGGCCGATTCCATTGAGGCGCGTTCGCAGTGAGTGCTTTCGATGCCGCCCAACGGATCAGCCAACTTTGTTCGCCCGAACTTCTGCGGCGCGCTCATCCACGGGAATCACTGGCAGTTCGCTCGGGTTTTTGACCGGGAGACTGCGTAGGTGATCCATGATCGCCTGCCATTCCTTGATCTCCCGGATCGCGCCTTTCTGCGTCACAGTGTCGACACTGCTGTGATCCACAGTACCTGTCGGGGGCAGCAGGTCGGGCGTGTCAGTGCGAGGGTCGTTGAGTGCCTCGACCTTCGATTTGAGGGGCTGGCCCTCCTTGTTCTTGGGTACAAGAGCGAGTTTGCCCTTGGTATATTTGGGGATAGCCACGACAATCTGGCCGAGCATCAGCGGGCACGTGAGGCTATACAACCGCTCGTCCTTCCCAGTGATGTCGATCGCTCGGTAGCCGCGATCGAGGTTTCCCACCTCGATGGACGTCACGACGTCGAATTGTGGGCGTGACGGGTCGTAGCGGAACCTCATCCCGGATGCCCGGGGGAAATACTCGCCGGGATGGGCTGGGTTATCCACGAGAAAAAACTCCAGCAGATCTTTCAGCTCCTCGCCGGTGAAATAGCCGGTCACGAGCGTGCTGCCGGCCGTGGGGTCCACGACACCAGCGCCAAGCGGGGCGACGGCGAACACATCGTAGACCGTTTGCACGCCCGACTTTCCCCGGGTGAAGCCGGCGCGCATCATTCCGTTGGCGGTGAACCCGATGTCCGCCCTCGTGGCGTTTCTGAAGGCGTCGGTGCAAAGGTTGGCAAGAAGGGTGCTGGCTTCGATGTCCGTAAACGTATTGGGAATGTCCTGCGGCGCCACCGCCAGTGGCTGATCGATGCTGTAGCCGCGCGACGCGAACGCAACCTCGGAGACCGTCTTCTTGAACTTGTCGATTTCCTTGGCAATGGTCCGGTCACCGGCGATGGTGTCGTCGATCGGGTAAAGCCGGTAGGACTCGACCGTCAGTTTGCCATTGGCCAACGTGATCACCAGTTCGCCGAGGTTTTCGCCGTACTTCCCCGTCTGGACCACGGGCGTGCGGCCGTTGACGATGATCGCCTCGCGCAGTTCTGTGTGGCTGCGGGCGCCGATAACCACGTCGATGCCCGGCACGGCGATAGACAGGCGCACGTCCTCACCGTCAGTAAAGCGGCCGTCCTTGCCTTTCTCTACGCCGCCATGGCTGAGCGCGATGACCACATCCACCTTCTCTGTCTCGCGGAGGAGCTTCACTATCTCCCGGGCGGTCTCAATGGGATCGGCGAACTTCACCGCACCGGCGCCGCCGGTATAGAATTGCGCTTCTTTGCCGAGCAGACCGAAGATGCCAAAACGCATGCCACCGCGCTCGATCACAAAGTAGTGGCGGACGACCGTATCCTTGGCCAAGCGTTGGAGACCGGCCAGTGTTACGTCATTCGCCGTGAAGTCGATATTCGATGCGACCACCGCCGGAACCCGGCCAGCCTTGGCGGCCACCGTGATGGCCTGGGCCGTGCCGTCAGGCCCGAGGTCGAAATCATGGTTGCCAAATGTAGTGACGTCGCAACCCATCCGGGACAGCAGCTGAAGCTCGCAGCCGGTCTCACGGGTAGCAGCCGCGAACGCGGTCCCCATGCTGTAGTCACCCGCGTCAAGCACGAGAACAGGGCCAAGGTCCTTGCGCGCCGCCTTCCGCTTTGCGATCAAAGTGGCCAGGCGCGCGAACCCACCCCGCGTTGCATCGTCGTTGAGCGTGAACGGGGTATAGTCCAGAGCTGGGGCCATCCCAATCAGGTTCGAATGAAGGTCGTTGGTGTGCAGAATGATGAAGGTCTTCTTCTTGCCCGCAGCCGCGGCCCTGCCTGCGGGCAGGAGAAGGGTTGCACCGGCTGCCGCTGACTCAGCCAGGAACTCACGTCGAGACAATGTTTCTGATGTCAGGGTAATGCTGCTCTCCCAATTGCTGCCGCAACGACTTCGGGCTCTTCTACCTTAATCTCGATTGGCTATTTCGTTTTGAAAAGTTTCTCCGCAGCTGAATCGCGACGCGGAGCAGATGACGAACTTTGGGCTGCTACAAAGTTTCAAGAGACGCCGTCCGGCCTGTCATCTCGGACGCGATAAAAATCATGTCCCCGGATTTTCCCCAGACTGAAACGGCGCTTACCTGCGCTGAAATGGCTTGATCAGAGTCGAAAGAGCCTTGAATTTCAAGGGCGTTAGATGGTGGGCGCGGCAGGGATTGAACCTGCGACCTATCCCGTGTGAAGGGAGCGATTTTCGCGCGTAACTTATTGATTATATAATACTTCTCGCTTATATCGGTTCAACTTCCCGGCTTCTGCGGCCGCGTTGGCGTGCGCATAGCGCGTGACCATGGAAAGCGTCCGCCAGCCGCCAAGGTTTTTAGGGCAATGAGGTCATGGTGCTTGGCGAAGTGCCAGGGAGGTCCTCATTTCCTGAATTTCAGCAGCCAAACGCATTGGCGTCGTCTTGCTGTTTGCTGTCAGAACCAATATGCGCGGCATGAAGGATCTCCGATCGAACACATAGGCAAGCATGCTGGACGAACGAAAGGCCTCGTTATATGAGTCGGCGTAGAGCGTCGAACATATGACGGCTTCGGATGTCGTGCGCTGATTTCTTCCTGAATAAAATCCACTTTTTCGAATGACAACATCCCACCACAATTTCGCCGCTTGTGCGAAGGCGTAAGGCTGGCACAGGCGACTGAGGGCGCGAACGCACAATTTCCAGCCGTCGGATTCGGATGTTACTTTGCGCGGCCGTCGGAATCTGAGCGCATAACGTCCGTCGCTATACTCATCGATGCTGGTAATTCGAACACTTACCCCGGAATGAATATCGTCGAATGTCGCCTCGACAACGTTTTCCTGATCACCGAGATACATAGCGTGGCTCCACTTGCCATCATCGGCAGCATAGCCCCCATCCCTTTGCACCTTTTCGATCAGTGATGAAATTGCGTCCTTGTCGAGCGTTTGAGACAGCAGAAAGTCTCCGGGTTGGAGATTGCTGCAATTCAACAATTTTCCGAACTGACGTGTCTCCGGCCGAATGGCGCTAGGGCACTCTCTTAAAGACCGTCACGGCCCCGTTCTCCGAGTCAATGAGGTCAAATTGGTTTGGCGTGAGCTCGCGAAACGTCGCCGAATATTCCCTGCCGTTCTTCATCTTGATTATGACATTTCCTTCGGTCCAAAGCTGAAACGTACCTGGTTCCATGTTCCCTGACTTGGAGCTCATGCCCATCGTCTTGTCCGTTCGAAATGAGATGTGCCATGGGCGTCCGGCCGCCTGCCATTCCCCTACGACCGCATTCATGGTCGCATAGCCGCCCGCTCTATAGTCCGCAGGCAAGTTCTTAAATCCCATATAGCCTAAGAAACCAAGGAAAAGTAAACAGACTGCAGCCATACTGATCGGCTCTAAGCCCTTGGTGCTCCGAGTATTCTTTGGTGAGATGGATGGTGAGTTCATCGCTATCTCGCAAAATCGAAGCAGAGAGAACGTGGAAACGGAATAACTTCTTGCCCAACTTTAGAGAGTCCCGAAGCGAACCCGGCGTATTCCTGATATCATTATAGGGCGCGATCCTGGTTGCGCCAATACCAGTGTATCCTCTCCGGCGCGCATTTTGATTTCATTCAGGCGATTGCTCATGATGCACCGCGAAGGTTGGAACGGAATTTGGGCAACATCGACACACAATCCCTCTGTCCAAATTTGTCAGGCCAGCTCTAACCTTCGAGCTAAATACTTCACGCCCAATGCGCTGCGGTGCGATCAAGCTCGCCTGAACCAGGATACGACAAGAAGTAGTATGATCGCCCCTATCGCGGCATAGACGACCCTATCAACCCCGGGAGAAAAGCAATGCCCCGTAATGGGAAGATGAAGCCAGCGACATGCGCGCGGACACCGCCCTAGAGGCCTAAACGTCAACCCCGCCCCGCGCCGCCCAAAACATTAAAGGCGGTCCTTAGCGTGTTTGGGGCGGCGCTCTTGGCGCTCTGGTCTCAACGCTCCAAAATTATGGAAGGTGAAACCCCCTGTCGCGTGAGCGGTTGTGTAATCAGGAGGACGCCATGCTCGACAAAACCAAACACATCGCCTCTGCCGCCGAGGCGCTTGCCGTTTTTCAGCAGCGCTGCGGCACCGTTGACGAACACGCCCTTGCGGACCTCGTTTGCGATCTCGGACACTTGGCTGAGGAGCGCGACATCGATTTTGTCAGCGAGGTTGAGCGGGGTGTTGGGCATTGGTTTGCGGAACATCATGCTCCTGAGGGTGTTGATCTCGGGCCAAATGTCTCCGTCGAAATCATTATCAAACAGAAGTAACCACAATCGTCGATGCCTGTGTCCCCGCCTTCGGTTGGCCAAGCGAGGTTGCGGATCGGTGACGCATGGAAAACAGCTAAGCCGGTAGCGGAGAACGATCAGATTTGAGGGCTATGTAACTTTGTTGCGCCCTAGCTTCGACGCGAGACCGACTCGCTTTTCCTCAATAATCGAGTGATCCACGATCGGGCAAAAATGGGATGCCGAAAGACAATTCGTTGAGTCAAAAATTAGGGATGGGGATTGTGCCAGGACGCTGAAGCGGATTGATGCGAGAGGGCCGCGTCTGGCGCGAAGCGGTCCAGCTTTTTCGAGATCGAAGTTTATTCCTCAGGCCGCCTCCATCTACACCGGCCGGCTGTGGCGTGATGCCGCAATGCACAAGGCGCGTGTTTTCCTAGGTTTAGAGCGAAAATTGCTTGATCTTAGCTTAGTGATTCTTGGGTATTTTCTGGTTACTCGAAGTTGTTGCTTTCCTTTTTTTCTTGCGCAGTGCAGCAATTTACCACATTTTAACGGTGGCCTCGTTGCTTCGCCGTCTAGCCCGAGGAAAATCGTCCGCGACGGCTATCGAGACAACTTCGGGAGTAACAGTATTGGGTGAGATTCTTGAAATCGCCAGTTTCGTTGGCACGCCTCTTGGAGCTGTTTTAGCGATTGGCGCTGCTGCGAGCCTCTATTTTTTCGGTCGGTGGGTGCTCGCAGATTGAGCAGCGCCAAACCATGCGGATCGGACTGGTTAAGCCGCGAAAGTTGATAATGTTCAATCCCGCAAAGAGCCTTCTCCGATCACCAGAACTAGCTGTCGCGTAGCGCGACAGCAATTTATTGACCGGACTTTACCATGATGGCCGAATGCCTATTCGGAAGATCGCGATGGCTGACACCGCCTGCTGCGATGCCGATGTTGAAGAACGTGAAAAGATAACTGAATCACAGATTGGCGCTCACCGATCCTCAACACTTTTGCCGACGACCGCGACGAGGTCATGTGATTTGGTAGCCAATTCCGGTCTGCCAAATCCGGACCGCCGGTGAAATCACGAACTGCCATAAGCATTGGCGGAAGATATCAAGCCGTTGAATGTGGCATTGACGCGGCTGCTAGCTGCTACAGTGGTTTCATTTGAAACAGAATCGTAAATCGTCAATGCCGCTTATCGGGCTGGGACCCGGTTCACGTGCTCTTCGCCGTAGTGGTTCGTTACATTCAAACCCAGCCGCCCGAGCGCAACTACCGAAAAACCCGCGCCGAGTCAGATCAAATCCTTAACTGAATCGGCCCTGCGTCTTGCTCAATTGGCTTTTTGCGCGCGGAGTTGGGGGGTTAGGCCGCACGCGCACTGGAGTATGAGTTATGAGGCCGACGAAGCGAAAAGCGCGAAATTTGTACGACAGAGCAGAATGGCACCGCCGGTTGGACGAAAAAGATAGGATATTGGCTAAGGATGTATTTGAACTTTGGATGGCGGGCCTGATTGATCTCGACCTGTGTATTCGCATCGAGCGAGCGATTCGCAAAAGGCGTGCAGCTATTAACACTATTTGGACACCAGACCCCACAACCGGCAGAATGACTTACGACGCCACTGCAGACGACAGCGCCCATAAACGCGAAAAGTGGGGAGTTGGATGCGACCCCGACGCCGTCTCTCCAAGCGAGGCAGAGCTAAATGCACCCCGCCTCTGGCTCACGATGACCCCGGACAACATTCCTTGGATTTGAGCTACGTCAACGCGTTTTTGCTTGCAATTCCGACTTTGGTGCCTGGCCCCGAAAGCGAGGCGATAACTTTCGGCTTTTCCGGCACAGGGCGGCGGAGAACTAGAAAAACCTGTCCCCGGATTTTCCCCGGACTTAAACGGCGCTTACCTGCGCCCAAACGTCTTATGTGACGCCGAAAAGACCGATATTTTCAGCAATGG
The DNA here is from genome assembly GCF_029855125.1 of Methylocapsa sp. D3K7. Taxonomy (GTDB): domain Bacteria; phylum Pseudomonadota; class Alphaproteobacteria; order Rhizobiales; family Beijerinckiaceae; genus Methylocapsa. The sequence goes on along the minus strand of NZ_CP123229.1, from coordinate 1,913,132 downwards.
CGTCAAGCCCCTCATCGACATGACCTTCCCCACGATCAAACGCAACGCCACAAAATAACCCTTGATCAGCGGTCCCCATCCAGACATGACAATGCCCTGACCGCAAGTTCATGACTAATTGGCTTCGGCAATAAGACAGGGAGGATATTCATGCGCGTTGCAGTAATCACGGGTGGAATGGGCGGGCTTGGCGATTCGATCAGCGCGAAAATGCACGCGGCCGGCTACCGGGTTGTGGTCACCCATTCGCCGAGCAATACGAAAGCAAAGGACTGGATCTCCGAACACAAGGCCAGCGGTCGCGAATTCAGTGCTTACCCGGTCGACGTAGCGGATTTCGATTCCTGCAAGGAGTGCGTCGCACGGATTGCCGAAGAAGTCGGACCCGTTGATATTCTGGTCAACAACGCGGGTATAACCCGCGACACCACGTTCAAGAAAATGAGTAAGGGCGACTGGGATTTGGTCATACGCACCAATCTCGACTCGGTCTTCAACATGACCAAACAGGTCATGGATGGCATGGTCGACCGCGGCTGGGGGCGTGTCGTCAACGTATCCTCGGTAAATGGCTCAAAGGGGGCATTCGGACAAACCAACTATTCAGCCGCGAAGGCCGGAATGCACGGCTTCACCAAGGCGTTGGCGCTCGAGGTTGCGCGCAAAGGGGTTACCGTCAACACCATCTCGCCTGGGTACATCGGCACCAAGATGGTCATGGCGATCCCGAAGGATGTGCTCGATACGAAGATTCTGCCACAGATCCCGCTTGGACGCCTCGGCAAGCCCGAAGAAATTGCAGGTCTTATCATCTACCTATGCTCGGACGAGGCGGCGTTCGTGACCGGTGCCAATATCGCGATCAACGGCGGCCAACACATGCAGTAGCTGCAAGGGCGTGTCAATCCTGTGTGGCCCCCTTTGGATGCAAGTTTTTTCTTCGGGTTCGGACATGTGATCAGGCGCTTTCGTGTGTTCGGCCTCATGATGCGGCTGTTCACACGACGTGTGGACTCAGATCGGGTCCACATCGGCCTTGCGCGTTTGACTCGGGTTTTACCAGCCACGCCGCATCAAGACTAGCGACGAAGCGCGCCACGTTCTCGTACGTCGGCGCGGATGGGACCTCCCAGAGGATGGAAGAGTTCTTCCATTATGGCGTGATGCAAACCGGCCGAGACATGAAAAAGCTCTTTCAACGTCGTACACTTTCTCCCCTCAGCGAGAATCCACCGAGCCTTCCGGGCATTGGCGCTGCGTCACTGCTGCGTAAGCCGGACTTTGTTACGTGCTCAGGTGGCACTGAGACAGAGACTTGAGCGCGCATTTCGAATTCTTAGATGAAGCGCTACGGTCCGCCTGTTTGCGTGTCGCCCACGGCTCGGGCTGGTGCTTACGTTTACGTGCAAGAATTCAACGATACGCGTCACTATTTGGCAATGTCACAGAACTTTTGTGCCGCGGATTTTTTGTTGCGACGCAATGTCCGGTTGACGTGATTGTGCACTGCAGGATAAGCCAAAGAGTGACCCAAAATCACGTTCCTAGATGAGCCGCGTCGAGCCAGAGACGGCCGCCGCATCCACAGATCAACGGAGTTTAAATGGCCTACTTGTTTGATGGTTTCCAGAAATTCGGCAAAGAGCACCTTGAGGCCGTGGCCAAGTCGACCTCTTCCCTTGCCAATAGCTGGCAGACGATCGCCGCAGAATCGAGCGACTACTCGAAAAAGTCGATCGAGAACGGTTCCGCTTTCTTTGAAAAGTTGCTCGGCGCAAAGTCTTTCGAAAGCGCCATTCAGATTCAGTCCGAGTATGCCAAGACGTTTTTCGAGGGGCTCGTTGGGTATGTAACGAAAACGGGTGAACTCTATTCCAACTTGGCCAAAGAGGCATTCAAACCCATCGAAACGGCGATCACCAAGGTGCAAGCCGTCAAAGAGTAGGCTGCGGCTACCGAAGTAGGGCGGAGCCCAATCTCGAACACAAAAGTCTCAGACCGGAGTTGACCCGTATCGGCAAACTGAGGGGCTTAGACTTCTCCGGCCACATTGGGGGGAACTTGCTGCCCGGATAGTTGTCTCTTTTGGCAGCACTCTGCTGGGCACCTGTCCATTTCTTGGCTGGTCATATGACTCGTGTGCCAAACGAATATGTTCTGCGAGCTGATTCGGCTCGCAGACTTCAGCAATGAATAGGGAAAAATGCTATGGCCAAGGCAGAGGTCGACAAACAGGCTGAGGCCAAAGACAATCCCAGGCCCCGGGCCAGAGCAATTCCCAGGTCTAAGACGAGCGAGGCGAGGGCTAAACCCAATGAGGGCGAAGTGACTGTGGCCGCGATAGATGATTCGGCTGTGAAAGAAACCGTTGCCAAAACCAACGAAACGGAAGCGGTGGAGATGAGGGAATATGCCGGGACTGAGACCGAGCAACTCGTAAGACAAGATGTAAGAACTGAGAGCAACGTTGATGCCGTGGCCGTCCAAAAAATTGGCACGGAGCAACTCGAGTCAAATCCCTCTGCCACCTCGTCTTATCTCGATACGCTCCAAGCGATCGCCGCCGAAGCGAGCGATTATTCGAGACAGTCGCTGGAGAACCATTCTTCTTTCGTTACAAAACTGTTGGGTGCGACGACATTCGAAAACGCCATTCAGGTTCAGTCGGAACATGCCAAGGCGTCTTACGCGAGCTTCATGGCCTTTTCGATGAAAATGGCCGAATTCCGAGCCGGCCTCGTCAAAACGTTTTTCGAGCCGATTGAAACCGCGATCAGGGCGGCAACAAATAGGTAAGTCTTGTGCGCAAGCAGGCTCGTTCGCGCCTGCAGACCTGAGGCCGATCGTGCGGTTTACCTATGGCCGGTCTCGGCGTCACACGAGCGGCAGACCCAAGCTTACCACGAGCCTCTAACATTGCGTTCTCATGCCTCATGAGGGAACTTTTCCTTGCCCGCTATGAAGCGTCCAGATCTGGATAGTACGGAAACAGGTTCTAAGGAGGTCGTAAATGACGCCGCCATCTTTTCTAACCCGTCATCGTCTGTCGTAATCGACGAGGAGAGCGACAGTGAGGCAGATAGCGCACCGAATTCTCAGGATGATTTGTCCGCGCTGCTGTCGCATTTGGAAGCGCGGTTGCTCGATGCCTTCAATCAAAAGCTCGCGTTTGACAACTTCAAAGAAAAACAGATCGATCGTCTACATGAAGAGCTTCAAGGCTATAAAAGCGACTTGCTCCTGAAAGCCGCGCAGCCCTTAATCGCCGCCATGATCAAGCTGCACGCTGGTGCCGGCCGTCTAATCATCGGAATCTCGCAGGAGGATCCAACCAAGCTAACAGCTGAACGGATTATCGGCTTCTTTGATAATTTTCGCGACGAGATTGCCGATATCCTCGCAGCGCGGGGGGTCGAGATGTTCCTGACTGCTGTCGGTGAGCAATTCGATGTGCGGCGACAGTCTTCTGTCGGGACTGTGGAAACATCGAATTTAGCGTTAGCAGGTCGCGTTGCCGAGACCGCGCAACCCGGATTTGAGCTGGGCTCGACCGTGCTGAGCAAGGAGAAGGTCAAGATTTACTCAGCCACTTGCTCCGGTGCTGACGAACCGAAGTCCTGACCAGGTTAGACACCCGAATGGAGTCTCTGATGGAATCGAAACTAGTCTTCGGGATAGATCTTGGAACGACATACTCGTGCATTGCCTACGTCGACGAACATGGCCGACCAGTCGTCGCCCCAAACTCCGAAAACGCCCTCACCACCCCCTCTGTCGTCTATTTTGAGTCTGCAGACAACATTGTCGTCGGTCAGATCGCCAAAGACACCTCCGAGGTCTATCCAGATCTGGTCGTGCAGACGGTGAAGCGCCACATGGGCGAACCTAATTGGTTGCGTTGCCTTCATGGAAGGGACTACCGACCGCAGGATATCTCCGCTCTGATTTTGAGAAAGGTTGTTGGCGATACAGAGCAGGTGCTTGGTCAAAAGATCGAAGATGTCGTGATCACCTGTCCGGCCTATTTCGGCAATGTAGAAAAAGAGGCGACACGGCAAGCCGGGACGATTGCGGGACTGAACGTCCGCTTTGTCGTGCCCGAACCTATGGCCGCCGCCTTTGCCTATGGAATGGATGCCTTGGAAGGCCAGACGATTATGGTCTACGATCTCGGGGGAGGCACGTTTGATGGAACCTTGCTTCGGGTACCTGGCACAATTCTATCGACCGTCGGCGACCTCAATCTCGGCGGGAAGGACTGGGACGACGATCTCCTGACATTTTTCACTCAGAAATTCCAAGTGATTACCGGCGTCTCGCCTGACGACCTCCTCGCCGATCTGCAGATCTGGCAGGAGCTAACGAATGAGGCCGAGAAATGCAAAATGGCTCTCTCGTCCTGTAATTCTTATAAACTGAGAGTCAAATACGGCCTTCATAATGTGGCCCTTGAAGTGACCCGAGCCGACTTTGAACAAATCACACGTCACCGGCTCGACCGCACGATTGAAGAGACTCAGATCTTATTTGAACGAGGCCGCGAGCAAGGGGTTTTGATCGAAACCATCTTATTGGTGGGTGGTTCGACGTTTATGCCCCAGATAGAAGCACGATTGAAGCAGGAATTTCCATCGTGCAAGTTGCTCCGCAGGGACCCGAATCAAATCGTTGCCAAAGGGGCCGCGCTCATCGGTTACAAATATCAAATTGATGAAGAAATCGAGAGACTAATGACGCCCGGAGTGAGCCGGGATCAAGCCATCGAGACAGTTGCGAACGCCACCGGGATGACGCCCAAGGCCGTCACCCTATTGAACAAAGCTGTCCTCAGCACGGTTTCAGCCAAAAGCTTTGGCGTGGAGATATTTAATAAGGAGAAAAACAGGGACGAGGTAATGAATCTCATTCAAGCGGATGATCCTCTGCCAATCAATGTCACTCGTGCGGTTTACACCGTTGTTGATCGACAAACTCGCGTCATTATAAATGTCGTGCAGAATAAGCACAGAGTGACTGGGGAACAGCATGTCGTGCCTACAGACGAGTGCGAGGAAATTGGCTCAGCGGAGGTCGTTTTCAAAAACCCGCTGCCGGCAAACTCCCAGATAGATGTCACCTATACCCTCGACCTTGATGGTATCCTAAAAGTCGAGGCACTCGATGTGACTACCGGCGCCAGGGCCGTTGGCGCATTCAAGTCCGGCGCCTTGTTGTCGGCCGATCAATTGGCAGAATCGCGCAAGAACGTTATGGCTATTGGTGTAAGTTGAAGGTACTGCACTGCCAACAGCTGCTGGAAACAACAACGGGTTTGTCTTGGCAGCAAGGCCGCTTTCACCAGGAAGGGTCGACCGTTCCTAGTTCCAGATCAGCTGCCGGATAGACTGCTCTACGCCGAGCCGTTGCGGCGTGCACATGTTGCATGAGGTCTGGTCCCGCTCATTGGCTGCGGCAGTCGCTTTCCTCAATTTTTTTAATTGCAAGGCTGCACGTCAAAACTGGCTTAAATTGCTGCCTAGCACTGTGCCCCGTTAAGAACAAATGGGGATATATTGATAGCGGGAAAATAGACCAACTAAAGCGTGACTAGAACATGGAGTTTGGGATTTCGCGGGCCTCCGTGCTCGCAAAGCTCATTCCAGCTAGTTTACGAATTCTCGTCAAAATACCTCGCGCTTCCAATCTATATGTATCTGGAGTTTCATGGCTCACTGATTTGGAGGGCATGACCATGGGCATCAAAAATCTTATCGCCGACCTGATCGCCCGGTTTAGTAACACCCCCGGCTCACGTCTTTCATCCCCCGACGCCGTTGCGGAGGTCAGCGCAGCGCATGAAGCCGGCCGGAAGGCCGGATATGAGGCGGGCCATAACGAGGGTTATAAAGGCGGCAGAGATGCGGGACATGAGGCCGGCCACGCGGAGGGATTTGAGGCGGGCCGGAAAGTTGGACACGAGGCCGGCTACACAGAGGGCTGTGAGGCCGGCCAAGAGGCGGGCCATGAGACCGGCTACGCAAAGGGGTACGAAGCTGGCCGGCAAGCGGGACACGAAGCCGGCCACGCGGAGGGATTTGAGGCGGGCCGAAAGTTTGGACATGAGGCCGGCCACACAGAGGGGTACGAAGCCGGTCGGGAAGCAGGCAATGAGGCCGGCTATGAAAGGGGCTATGAAAGGGGCTATGAAGAAGGCTACCGGAAGGGCTTAGAGGCCAGGACTCCGCCGCCACAATCGGATTCGCCTTCGCAAATGGGACCACCACCGCCCGGAACGTTGTTGGAATGATGGAAGTGGCATCCCGCGCTGGAACGTTACAACAGCGCTCCTAGTAACGCCTGTCCCCGGATTTTCCCCGGACTGAAACGGCCGTTACCTGCGCTAAACGTCTTATATGACTCGAAAAGACCAACATTTTTAGAGGGAGTTGCTGGTACTGCGAGAGAGGATTGAACTCGCCTCTCCCCTACCAAGGGAACTGCCATCCCAGAATGGCGAAGGCGATGGCGCTGGGCGACACCCCGACGACGACGGGCGTCCCAGGATGGTTGGTCGAGGTATGGATTGGAATGAGCAAATTGGCGCCGCCGGTCACGTAGAGCGTCTTGCCGTCCGGAGTGATGGCGAGCGTGAACGGCTGATGCGGGACCGGAATGGGGGCGCCTGCCGTGTTGGTGGCCACCCGGATCGGTGTCACGGTGTCGCCACCAGAGTTGAGGACGTAGAGCGTCCGTCCGTTGGGTGTGACGGCCATGTCAAAGGGCTGGTGGCCTACTGGGATGGCGGGCAGGACTGTGTTGGTCCGGACGTGGATCGGAGTCACGGTGTCGTCGCCTTGGTTGGAGACGTAAGCCGTCTTGCCATTCGGAGTGACGACGATGGCGACGGGTTGATTGCCGACCGGAATCGGCGGTCCTGCCGTGTTGGTCGGCACGTGGATCGGAGTCACAGTGGAATCGTTGAGGTTGCCGACGTAGAGCGTTTTGCCGTCGGGGGTGATGGCGGCGGAGTTCGGGAACCCCCCGACCGGGATGGCCGGCCCGGCGGTATGGGTCGATACCTGGATCGGTGTGACGGTGTTGTCCGTGGCATTTACCGTGTAGACGGTCCTGCCATTGGGTGTGATCACCACGCGGGCCGGTACGTTGCCAACCGGGATGTCGGCCAGTGGGCTGTTGGTCGAGACGCGGATCGGCGTCACCGAGGCCGAACTGGTGTTCCCGACGTAGACGGTCCTACCGTTGGGTGTCACGACCATCGCGAACGGTTCGCTGCCAACCGGTATCGGCGGAAGGGCCGTGTTGGTTGCCGTGCGGATCGGGGTCACAGTGTTAAGCACACCGTTGGGGACATAGACCATCTTGCCATTGGGCGTCACCGCGATCGACTGCGCTCCGCCCCCGATTACGACGGGTGAACCGACGGTATTGCCGACCGTATCCACCGGCGTCACCACGCTGGCAGCAACTGTGCCGGATACCACGTACGCGATCACTGCGCCCATTCCGACCTCCCAACGCCGACCTTCGAATTGTGACGGCTTCACGTTCTCTCCACCTCAGGGGCGACAACTTCCGCACGAGAGCGTATGGTGTCTAAAAATACAGCTCGCGGTTCCGCATGACCAGCAGCGATGCAGAGCTTTGCGACCTCGTGACCGCTTGTTACTCGGTTTGGGAGGAACGCCAATGTCACAGTCTAATGTGATCACCGGTTCGGATTCGGCCCCGGTCTATCGTGTGCGCAAGATCGGCCCAGGGGACCTCAAGGACGCTTTAGCCAAAGGTCTCGCTGATTTCTCGGCGAAACCTTCGCACCTCGTTTTTTTGGGTCTCATCTATCCTCTCGTCGGGATCGGGCTTGTTGTCGGCGCGTCTCCGCAGTTGATCTTCCCCCTTCTATCAGGGTTCGCTCTCATTGGCCCCTTTGCGGGAATTGGCTTATATGAGATAAGCCAAGCGCGGGAGCTTGGCCTCGACACCTCGTGGAAACATGCATTCGCCGTGGTGCGCTCGCATGCGATATTCCCCATCCTCTCGCTCGGCCTCTTAATGCTGGTGATATTCGGGTGCTGGCTCTTTGCGGCCCAGGCTCTTTACGTGTCGCTCCTTGGACCCGCGCCGCCTCAGTCGTTCACCCAATTCATCACGACTATCTTCGACACGCCGCAAGGCTGGAAGCTGATCGGATTTGGCACCGGAATCGGTTTCGTCTTTGCTGTGCTGGCCTTGAGCGTGAGCGTCGTTTCCTTCCCGATGCTTCTCGACCGCCCAATCGATCCTGAAGCCCTTGATGTCGGGATCGAGCACCCAGTCGTAACGCCAACAATCGACGTTCCCATCGCCATTCAAACGTCCATCAAGGCCGTGCTCGTGAACCCGTTCACTATGGCGCTTTGGGGATTAATCGTCGCCGGGTCCTTAGCCATCGGTTTCCTGTTGTTTTTTGCCGGTCTCGCGGTCGTGGTGCCCGTTCTCGCGCATTCTACCTGGCATCTTTACCGTAGGGTCGTAGAACCGACCGGCCTTCGGTAAAGGTACATCGGCGCTGGCGAGGGTTTTTGGGCCGGGCAGTTGCGCATATTGCCCAATATAATTTCTCTAGATTATTAACTAAATGCTGCCGCTATTTTATTTAGTTTTTCTTTATTTACCTCTTCCTATTCATATTTTTACTTTTCTCGACACTGGGATTTTTCGGCAAAATGGCCCGGACAAGATAACATCTTGGTCATGGAAATATCTCGTCGGAAAAAACGGCAAAATCGCCGCTTTTGAGCTTATGTGATCCTGGCTATCGCCATCAGACGCAGTGCCTTCCGCATGTCTGTGCGCTGAGGGTATAGGACGTTTTCTACGAAGGGCGTCCAGTTGCCATAGCCCGCGATCAAGTGCTTGCCGGTCTGAATCAAGCAAGCGATAGACTTTCGAGAAAAATCTACGAACTCGAAAATCAGTTTAGCAAAATCGTCTTCAGATGTCGGCACTGTCTCTGGGAGGGTTACTGCTGGTTCTTCGATCTTAGTGTCGATAGGTTTTTGCATCTCGATAACCTTTCAGCCGCAAAAAATTTAAAATGCAGCCGCGATGGGGAAGGACCTGAACTCCGGAGAAATATTATGAGCAAGCGCGTCGCAATAATTTTCGCCGTCCGGTTCGCCGCAGTGGTTATTATCCTCTCGGGGTGTGACACGTGGGCCCGCGCCGATGACGACCTACCCCCGTCTGTTTACCCAGAGCAGGCCGAGCCGGGTGACTGGGCCGCGGACTTCAATGGAGACCTGATCGCCTGTTACAATGGATCGATGAGCACTTGTGACTCGATCTGGTTAAGCAAACGGGTCTTGATGGACACATACCTGTGGCAATATGGGCGGACCTGCGGAAGCCGCGTGGATCTCGACGCGTTACGCAGCGCAGGAGCCTTTCGCTTAGGGGGGCCAGACCTCCACTGTACCGATATTTTCCCGGGGCACGAATGAGCGGGTTATATGTGCGCTCGCTGCATTATCACGAAGGGACGATAGCCGAAGATAAACTCAGTCATCTGGGCCGGACGTTCCACTACCCGGCGGGCGCTCTCCCATTTTGAGAAAGGCCGCTGATGCACAAAGGGCGGCTTGAAGCTTTCACCGATGGGATCATCGCCATCATGGTGCTGGAGATGGAGGTGCCACACGGTTCGGATTTTGCCGCACCGCGCCAATAGCGCCAAGAACGTTTCTGTCTCTGCGGCACAGGGTGGCAGGAAGCTAGAAACACATGTCCCCGGATTTTCCCCAGACTGAAACGGCCGTTACCTGCGCCCAAACGTCTTATATGACGTCGAAAAGACCCACATTTTAAGAGGGTTTGAATGGTGCTGCGAGAGAGGATTGAACTCTCGGCCTCTCCCTTACCAAGGGAGTGCTCTCCCGCTTATGCGCCCTGAGATTAACAGGTGCACTTGGGGGGCTAACACCGTGGGGTTGTGTTGGCGGTGGCCCGGTCAATCGACCGGCCAGGGCTTCCCAACTACGACGCCTCAATCGCACTCTGGCCTCCGAATTCGTCTGGACTTCTGCCGCAAAGGACGCATTGCTAGGGTGCCTGCCGGTGGACTTGGCCAACAGCTGGCACACTGAGGGTTCCCCCGCGATTTGCGGGGCTTTGGGTCGTGCGAGCGCCAGTTCCGGCGCCGTGATCCAAAGGAGCCCAAGACCATGTCGACCCTTTCCATCGAGAAGCCCCAGAACCCCATGCACGCCGCACCCAAAAAGGGGGCCGCCAAATCAAATACGCCGTCCCGACGCAAGGTCTCGTCCACCGCCAAGAAATCACCGCGGACTGTTGTCTCGAAGTCCGAGCGAGTCGCCGCCGCGAAGATCTTACCGAAGACTGATGAAGCAAACTTCGAGCGTGCCACCAAGCAGGAACGCATGCTCACTTTGCTTAGCCGGCCGGAGGGGACGAGCATTGCAGAGATGATGCAGGCGACAGGCTGGCAGCAGCATAGCGTGCGTGGGTTTTTGGCGGGTACGGTGAAGAAAAAGCTCGGATTTTCGCTTACATCAGTGAAGCCCGATGATGGTTTTCGCCGTTACCGCATCGAAACGCGCCGCGGCCGCTGACATGGCCAAGTCGTCGATTGATGTCGCGGAGGTGCTGGCGCGGCTTTCCGCCTCGACGATCTTCGAACTGCGTGGCGAATGGCGGCGGCTGCATCGGACGCCGCCGCCCATGCGGTTGTCCCGTGATCTCTTGATACGCGGCATCACCTACAAGCTCCAGGAAAGGCCGCTCGGCGGCCTTTCCGAATCGATCCTGCGCAAGCTGGAACGCCTTGACCTCGCCTCGGAGGCAAGCGACACGCAAAAGCCCCCACCCCCAATTTCATTAAAGCCCGGCACGCGGCTTGTGCGCGAATGGCGCGGCGTCACTCATGCCGTGCTTGTCCATGCCGACGGCTTTGAATGGAACGGCCGGCGCTATCGGTCCCTCACACTTGTCGCCCGCGAGATCACGGGGGCCCATTGGTCGGGTCCTCGATTTTTCGGTTTGAGGAAGGCCGCAGGCCGCTCAGTCGAGAGCGCGGAGGGCGACCATGCGGAAGCCTGATCGCCCGAAGTCCGGCCAGATTGTTCGTTGCGCGATCTACACCCGAAAATCGTCCGACGATGGGCTCGAGCAGGAGTTCAACTCTCTCGATGCACAGCGGGAAGCCTGCGAGGCTTATATCGTGAGCCAGCGCCATGCCGGCTGGGTTGCACTCCCAGACATGTATGACGACGGGGGCCTTTCCGGTGGCACGATGGAGCGGCCGGCGCTGCAGCGGCTTCTGGGGGACATCACGGCTGGCAAGGTTCAGATCATTGTCGTTTACAAGGTCGACCGCCTGACTCGATCGCTCGCCGATTTCGCCAAGATCGTCGATGTGCTGGATGCCCAGGACGCCTCGTTCGTCTCCGTGACGCAGCAGTTCAACACGACGACCTCGATGGGGCGTCTGACGCTTAACATGCTGCTCTCCTTCGCACAATTCGAGCGCGAGATCGCCGGTGAGCGCATTCGCGACAAGATCGCGGCGTCGAAGGCCAAGGGCATGTGGATGGGCGGCAATGTGCCGCTTGGCTACGACGTTAAGGAACGGAAGCTGGTCGTCAACCAAGCAGAGGCGTCGACTGTCAGGATGATTTTCCAGCGCTACGCCGAGCTTGGCTCGGTCGCGCTGTTGAAGGCAGAGCTCGAGCGGGCCGGCATCGTAAGCAAGCGACGGGAAGGAGCCAGCGGACAGCTTTCCGGTGGCAAGCGCTTCTCCCGCGGCGCGCTTTACCTGATGCTACAGAACCGACTTTACCGCGGCGAGGTCGCGCATAATGAGAAAATCTACCCCGGCCAGCATGAGGCGATCATCGAGCCAGAGCTTTGGCACTCTGTTCAGGACAGACTCGCTGCCGGTCGGCGCGAGCGGTCGATGGCCGTTGGCGCCGAGGCGCCAAGTCTGTTGTCGGGTCTGATTGTCGATGCCGACGGCGCTCGCCTATCTCCGACGCATGCGGTCAAGAAGGGCAGGCGGTATCGATACTATGTCTCGACCGCACTCATCACGGGTAGCCGCTCTGAGCATCCCAAAGGCCGGCGCATTCCGGCGGGCGACATCGAAGGGCTGGTGCTCGACCGCCTGCGCGCGCTCTTCGCGTCCGACGCGGAAATCAGCGACGCCATCGCGCCGCTCGGCCTTGATGCCGCGACCCAACGAGCGGTGATCGAGCGATCAGCAAAGCTAGCGGAGCGCTGGACCACGCTTGCATCCCTCGAGCTCCGCGCACTCGTGCATTCCCTGGTCCAGCAGATCCAGATTGGCGAGGCGCAAATTTTGGTATGGCTCAATCGAACCACGCTCGTATTGAGCGTAATGCCCGGCGCGTCTGCCAAGACAACGGATTCGGATTACATGCCTAGCATTGAACCTTTCGTCCTGTCCATCACCGCAAGTCTTCGCCGAGCAGGAAAGGGCGTCCGTATGGTGATCGGCAACGGCGCCGCGATGGCGATCGACAGCGGCCTTACCTCCCTGATCGCCCGAGCGATGGCAACGCGCAACATGCTCCTTGCGGGCCGTGATGACAGCATTGACGCCATGGCGGCGCGGCTCGGCGTCAGGCGCGATTATCTGGCGGTGCTCGTTCGTCTCTCGTATCTCTCTCCCGAAATCGTTCGCGCGATCCTGGTCGGCCAACAGCCCATCGAGCTGACGCCGACGCGACTCGTGATGCTCTCCAGAAATCTGCCGCACGATTGGCAGGAGCAGCGGCGGCTTCTCGGATTTGCGCCTGCCTGACGCCGCGCCACTCCCACTCCAATGCTCGACATCTGACGGGCGAAAAAGGGCCACAGAGACACAAAGCCCCTTCGCGCGCCTCAGGCCGCGGTTTTGCGTCTCTGGAACCGGACGATGGTGATGGAGGACCCGTAACCGGCCGACATGTCGGATGAATTTCGACGCAAACGAAAAGCCACAAAATCAAGTAATATCAGCTAGTTACGTGGCTGGGGGACCTGGATTCGAACCAAGATTGACGGAGTCAGAGTCCGCTGTTCTACCGTTGAACTATCCCCCACCGTTGACTGGCGAAAGGATGCAAAAAGCCCTTCGCTCGAGGCGCGCCGAACGGAGAAGCGGCCGATGGGAGCGTGGTCTAGTTGGTGGTTCGCGGACTGTCAACGTTAGGCCGCGCCGGGTTAATCCGGTAAGCGCGCGGACGTGGCGGCGGTGCCGTTCAAAGGATTGGCCGGATCCCAGCAGTAACGCACGGTTTCGAAACGCATATTGAGAGCGTCAACGAGCAGAAGCTTGCCGACGAGACCTTCGCCGAAACCAACGATTTCGCGAATGACTTCAAGTGCCATCATCGCGCCCAGAATGCCGGTGAGTGCGCCGAGTACGCCAGCCTCGGAACATGCGGCGACCGAGCCCTCCGGCGGCGGTTCAGGATAGAGGCATTGGTAGGTCGGATTGGCTTCCCCCGACGGGCTTTTTTGATAAGGCCGCAAAACCGTCAGCGAGCCATCGAACGCGCCCACCGCTGCGGTCACCAGCGGGCGCTTTTCATAAAAACATGCGTCGGACACTGTGTACCGCGTTGCAAAATTATCCGACCCATCGGCGATGACGTCGAAGGCCCTGATCACGGCACGGGCGTTATCTGCCGTGAGCCGGGCGCGCAGCGCGGTGACCTTGACGTGCGGGTTCAATCTTGCGATCGCGGCGCTCGCGCTGTCGACCTTGGCACGGCCGATGTCGGACGTGCCATGCAGAACCTGGCGCTGCAGGTTAGACAGCGAGACGACGTCGTCATCGGCAATTCCGATCTCGCCAATGCCGGCCGCCGCAAGATATTGAATGAGGGAGGATCCAAGACCGCCCGCGCCAATGACAAGCACTCGCGCCGCCTTCAGCTTCTGCTGGCCAGGCCCGCCGACCCCATGCAGCACGATATGGCGCGCATAGCGTTCGATTTCTTCTGAAGAGAACATGGCCACGGCTCTGTTGGGGTCATCCAGGAAATTTTATGGAAATGGGCGCGTGCCCGGCGCTACGACATAATATATAAGACCAGGTTCACGCCGTGTCTCGTCCAACAGCAAGGAGCGGCAAGGAGCTTTGACGCTGCAGCAAAGTTGCTGGCGAACGCCAGCCGAAGAGAATGCGCGATAAAATGGAGCCGGCGAAGATGGAACGGATTTCGACCCCTCGCGCCGACATCCTTCCCGCCATTCTCATCGCCGCCGTGCCCCTCGTTTTTCTCGCGGCGATCTCGTTGTACCAGGTTTTCGGTAACGTTCCCGCTGCGCGTTCGGTGCACGAAAAAATTCTCAACTCATTCTTTGTCGTGCGTACCGCGAGTGATCTTTGCGGGGAAATCCAAAGCGCGGAACGCGGCCAGCGAGGTTATATGATCACCGGCCGCGACGACTATCTTGCTCCTTATGAAAAAGCAAAGACCCGCATTCCGCAATTGCTGAGCGATTTGCAGCAAGCCACTTTTGACCGGCCAGATCAGCAGCACCGTCTGCTGAAACTCCAGGCCGATTTAACGACCAAATTGAATGAATTGGCGGAGACGATCACGATTCGCCGAGACAAAGGTTTTGCCGCGGCACTCGCCGTCGTGAACACCGATGTCGGGCAAAAATCGATGGCGGAGATCGAAGCCGATACGACGGAAATCCTGGACGCGGCGCATGTGAGGCTTCAGCAAAGATTAGATTCGGCGGAAGATTTGGACCAAGAGGTGGCGTGGGGCTTTGTCATCGGAAGCGCGATCGCGGCGGTGGCGCTCATCGCCAGCGCCGTTCTTCTTGCCGGGGCCTATCGCAGGGCAGCCGCTTCCAAAACTATGCTGCAAGCAACTCTGGAAAGCGTGCGGGAAGGCATTGTGGCACTTGATGCCGACCGTCGCGTCGTCGCCTGGAATCAGACGTTCAAGCGAATGCTTAAGCTGCCAAAAGGCACAATGCGGTACGGCCACACGCTAAAATCTCATCAGAACCCTAATATCGATAAATTTGAAAGTCATTTCGGCGTCCTCGATGGCGAGGTCCAGCGAACCGGCAAACCAGCCCTTGTCGAGCGCAAGGAAGATGGAAAATCGATTGAGATTTTTCATAGTCCCACGGAGGATGGCGGCTCTGTCACGACCTTACTCGACAGGACCGAGCAGAGACAAGCCGAGGATGCGTTGCGCCAGGCCCAGAAACTCGAAGCGCTTGGCCAGATGACAGGAGGGATCGCGCATGACTTCAACAATCTCCTGACAGTCATTATTGGCGGGACGCGTCTTCTGCAGCGTTCCGTAGGGCAAGACGCGCAGGCGCTCCAGCGCATCGATATGGTGACCATGGCCGCAGAACGTGGCGCGCGGCTGATCCAGCAGCTTCTTGCCTTCGCGCGGCGGCAACCGCTAGAGCCGCAGATCGCCAACCTCAGTGCCCTCATGTCGGAGGTGCTGCCGATGGTGCGGCGGGCGGTCAGTGACAAAATCACCGTGGAATATGTCACAAGCGGCGGTCTCTGGAACACCAGCATTGATCCGACTCAGTTTCAGACGGCCGTCCTAAACCTTGCGATCAATGGGCGCGACGCGATGCCTGAGGGCGGCAAGCTCACAATCGAAGTGGCCAATGCGACGCTCGACGAAGATTACGCGGCCGGCCACCCGGAGGTGGTCCCCGGTCAATATGTGATGTTCGCGATCACCGACACCGGCAAGGGAATGGATGCGGCGACAGCCATGCGCGCCCTCGATCCGTTTTTCACGACGAAGCCTGTCGGCGAGGGCACGGGACTCGGGCTTCCTCAGGTCTATGGCTTTGTCAAACAATCCGGCGGGCATCTGAAAATCTATAGCGAGATCGGCGAGGGCACGACCGTTAAGCTTTATCTTCCCCGCGAATTCGAGGAAGTCTTTTCGCAGCCGCGTCAAACTGCGGCACTCTCGCTCACAGGAACTGAAACCATTCTTTTGGTCGATGACGACGAAATTGTCCGGACGACTGTCGCATCCATGCTGGAGAGTCTCGGCTATGAGGTGATTGAGGCATCAAGCGGGATCGAGGCCATCTCTGTTCTTGAAAAGAACACGGCAATCTCGCTGCTGTTTACGGACATCGTGATGCCGGGACAGATCAATGGCCGCAAACTTGCCGAACGGGCTGCTGACATCAATCCCGCAATCAAAGTCTTGTTCACCTCGGGTTATACCGAGAATGCGATCGTCCATAACAGCCGTCTTGATCCGGGCGTGGAGTTTTTGAGCAAGCCCTATGATCGGGAAAGGCTCGCCAGGAAGGTGCGGCGCGTGCTCGACGGGCCAGCGAAGAACATTGATGGTTCAAAAACCGGCGGTACCGGTGACGCCACCCAAGTCTCCGGGGAATAAGCCAACTCTCCGATGAGCGAAAATTATCCCCAAGAACCGGATTGAGTGCTTAAGCAATCGCCGAAGGCATGATTGGGCATTTTTTTAGTGGGCAGCGACGTCTGGGCTGGATTTATCTGGCAGGATCGTGTTCAAGACAGCTCCGCCTCAACATCGCTTTTCCAATCCTTTGAAATAAGGGCCTCACGGAATGAAAATGAAATCCGCGTTCTTTGTCCTTGCCGCGTCTCTGTCCGTGCCGGCTGCAGCCCTCGGCCAAACACGCGCGCAGGAAGAGCAAGCATGTCAGGATGATGCCTTCCGCCTTTGCCCCGACCAAATCCCAGACGAGACTCAGGTGTATAATTGCATGACGCGCCTAAAAGCCAAGCTCAGCCCGGCATGCCGCGCGATGTTCGCGCCACCGCCTGCCCGCCGCCGCTAGAGCGCTTTCCGATCAGATGGACTCATCTGATCGATAAGGAATCGCTCCAATTCAAAGAGTTGGAGCCTGTTCTGATCGAAAAAGTCGCGCAACTTTTTCGGAACATGAGAGCCTTACGCGGCCTGCGCCGAGGCCGAAAGCGCCGCGCAGACGTCATCAACGATTTGCTCGACTAGATCGCGGTTGTCACCTTCGCCCATGACGCGGATGAGCGGTTCCGTGCCTGACGCCCGGACGACGAGGCGGCCGTTTTTGCCGAGTTTCTCACGTCCATCCTCGATCACCCGGGTGACATGGGCGTCGGCGAGAGGCCGTTCGGCCTTCGATCGCACATTTTTTAAGATCTGAGGTACGGGTTCGAAGCAGCGGCACACAAGGCTGATCGGCTTGCCGCTCCGTTTTTTGATTGCCAAGATCTGCAAAGCCGCGACCAGGCCATCGCCGGTCGTGCCATGATCGAGAAGAATAATATGGCCGGATTGCTCGCCGCCGAGATTGAACCCATGTTCCCGCATATGTTCGAGGACATAGCGGTCGCCGACGGCGGTGCGCGCGAGGCTAAGTCCAATTCCTTCGAGATAGCGTTCGAGGCCGAGGTTCGACATCACTGTCGCGACGATGCCTGGCCGCGCCAAGCGCCCGTCGTCTTTCCAGCTCTGTGCGATCGCTGCCATCAGCTGGTCGCCATCGACGAGCCTTCCAGTTTCATCGACAACGATCAGCCGGTCGGCGTCGCCATCGAGCGCGATGCCAATATCGGCGCGCACTTCCCGGACTTTCTTGATGAGGGCCGCTGGCGCGGTGGATCCAACGTCCCGGTTGATATTGAAACCATCTGGTTCGACACCAATCGAAATGACTTCGGCACCCAATTCCCACAAGGCTTCTGGAGCAACCTTGTAGGCCGCGCCATTGGCGCAATCGACGACGATGCGTATGCCATCAAGCGAAAGGTTGCGCAAAAGCGTGCGTTTGGCGAATTCGATGTAACGGGCGCGGTCGCCCTCCACCCGCATGGCACGACCGAGATCGGCTGGCTTTGAGAGTTTGAGGGCGGATGGCTGGTCAAGCAACGCTTCGATCTTTGCTTCGACCGCATCGGACAGCTTGTATCCGTCCGGCCCAAACAGTTTGATGCCATTGTCCTCGTAAGGGTTGTGCGAGGCGGAAATCATGACACCGACATCAGCGCGCATCGAATGGGTCAGCATGGCGACGGCTGGCGTCGGCATCGGCCCGAGCAGCAACACATCGACCCCGACTGAGGTGAAGCCAGAGACGAGAGCGTTTTCGATCATATAGCCGGAGAGGCGAGTGTCCTTGCCAATCACGGCGCGATGGCGGTGCTCGCCGCGTTGAAAAACGATGCCTGTCGCTTGGGCGACTTTCATCGCAAGTTCGGGCGTGATCGCGGCATTGGCAAGCCCCCGTATACCGTCGGTTCCAAATCGTTTCTGTGCCATCGACGCCTCAGCTCCAAACGCTGTTTCTCAAGAGGTTATGACAGGCACCGCGAATTCTGCTAAGAAACCGGGCTCTCAGCGAGGCATTGCTGTTCGCGGACCTATTTAAATTCCAAGTGAACTCTAATTTCCAAGAGAAAATTTTCTATTGAAATTCAGGGAGTGAATTATGACAGGATTGGGAAAACTTATGGCGGGATTGGGAAAACGGCAAACGGCAGTATTCGCGCTGGGAATATTCATTGCCCTCCCCTTCGGAGCACCTGATACAGCGTCGGCGGCTCCGCGGCATGCCGGCCGCCACTATGCGGGGCATCATCATGGCTGGCACGGAGGCCGGGCATATGGCTACTACGGTGGCGGCTACGGTTATGGAGGCGGTGCTGGCGCGGCCGCTGCCGCCGGTATCGTCGGGGGGCTCGTCGCGGGAGCCGTGGCCGCGGGTGCCGCCGCCGGAGCGCAACCTTACTATGGCGGTCCAAATTGCTGGGTCGAGAATCGCAGCGCTTGGAATGGCTACCAATGGGTTGTACAGCCGGTTCAGGTTTGTCCCTGATGTGATTGTCTCGCGGCTTGCACCGAGGTAGCATGAGGGCAAGATTGCTCATTTCAACGGCCGCTCAAGCAGTCCAAAATTGCGCATGGCGAGTCAAATTCTTCATATTTTGCACGAATTTTTGGTAGCTTGATTGATACCGCTGATTTGGCGGCTCGCGATTTTCAGGTTCTCGCTCATGATCGTCGGAAAGAAGTCGGCTTTGTGCGGGTTGCCGCGAATTTCGGTGATGGCCATCCTTGCTGGGGTGGCGTGCATCGTGGGCGCGCCGCTAAGACTTGGCGTCGTGGAGATCGCCGTTGCGCAAGGCTATGGGCGGCCGCCGGGAGATATTGGGGAGCCGGGCGATGCCCCTTTCGCCGGAGAGCCGTCCGATGGCGCGCAACTCCTCGTCCGGATTGGGCGCCTTGAAAGCCAGATGCGGCAGATCACCGGCCAGCTTGAACAAATGCAGTTCGAGAATCGCAGGCTCGAAGAGCAACTCAAGAAATTTCAAGAGGATGTCGACTTCCGCTTCCACGACAGTGCGCCAGCGGCCCCGGCCGCCAAGCCTCCGCAGAAGCGCAGCGAGGCCCCGGAAGCCCAGCCCTTTGCAGATGACGTGCTCGGGGCGCCTGGCGCCTCCGCGCCATCGCGACCGGCCGGCCGGGGGGATGCATTCGATCCATCACAAAATCCTGCCGCGCCGGGGGCCCCGCGTCCCCTGGGCAGCCCGGCATCGGCGTCGAGGCCGGCCGCAAGCAGCATGCGGCGCGACGAGACCGCGGCATCCGACACGGAACAAAATGATCCCGGCGCGCCCCTGGACCTCTCCAACGGGCGGTCTCGCACGGCCGGACGAGTTGCGGCAGAGACTGCGGCCAAACCAGGCGCGCCGTCCACGGCTGTCGTCACAACCCCGGGTGGCACGGTGATCGCGGGAGCGCCCAATTCTGCCAGACTGGAGTTCGATACCGCTTTGGCTTTTCTCAAACAAAAGTCTTATGAAGACGCCGAAAAAGGTTTCACGGGGTTTTTGGAAAAGAACCCGAAAAACAAGCTGGCGTCCGACGCGGTGTATTATCTCGGCGAAAGCTACTATCTGCGCGGCCGACAGCGGGAGGCGGCGGAACAATATTTAAAATTATCGACCCATTATCCCGAGTCTCCCCGCGCTCCGGCGGCTCTTCTTCGCCTTGGTCAGTCCCTCAGCGCCCTCGGCGCAAAGGAGCAAGCCTGCGCGACCTACGGGGAAATCGACCGGAAATATCCCAATGCTCCGGCCATGGTCAAGGCTGGCGCCGAGCGGGAGGCCAAACGCGCGCAATGTTGAGGGCGCCCGCCGATGCAAACTGATCTCCTCGAACTGCATGGCGGGCGGGACAATTTGTCGAAAACCGCCAAGAAATTGCCGCGCGCCGCAAGCAACACAGTTTTTCCGGCGGCCAGTCTCGCGGCTGTGTTCAGGCCTTGGGAGCAAGCACGCGGAATCCTTCTCTGCGTTTCCGGCGGTCCGGATTCGGTCGCCTTGATGCTGCTCGCGGCGGAATGGGTGCGCGGCTGTGCCATGCCGCCACCGCTTTATGTAGCCACCGTAGATCATGGATTGCGGAACGAGTCGCGCGGTGAGGCCGAAAAGGTTGCAAGCTGGGCCGCTGCGCTGGGCTTGCCGCATGCAATTCTCAACTGGGAGGGAACAAAGCCGGAATCCAGGCTCCAGGAACGCGCGCGCGAGGCCCGCTACAGCCTTCTGGCACAATATGCGGGCCGGGTTGGCGCTTGCCATATCATGACTGCACATCATGCGGACGATCAAGCTGAAACGATTTTGTTCCGGCTGCTGCGGGGAAGTGGAATTTCAGGATTGGCCGGGATGCAAAGTTCAAGCGAGAGAAATAGCATTATCCTTGCTCGTCCATTATTGAAATTTACCAAGGCAGAGCTTCTGGCCGTGTGTGAGTCGAAGGCGCACCCCTTCGTCTGCGATCCGACGAACCACGATCTGACTTTTGCCCGGACAAGGCTGCGCCACTTGAACGGATTTTTCGCCGAAAAAGGGCTCGACCGGAAAGCCTTGATCCGGCTTGGGCGGCGCGCCGCGAGGGCCGACGCTGCGCTCACCCAGCGGACCTTGGCGGTCACAGCAGCGCTCGAAGCGAGGCGGGAACTGGGTGTTTTCCGCGCGGATATTTCGTCACTCGCCGGCGAGCCCGAGGAGATTATCTTACGGTTTCTTGCCGATGAACTAAAATTGATAAACGGCGGCAAACCTATCCGTTTGGATCGTCTCGAATCTTTGGCGCATGGCGTCCATCGGTCGCTGCGGAGCGGCGTCCCTCTAAGGGCAACCTTGGGAGGAGCGGTGCTCCGGCTGTACAGCGGCGGCTCTTTTGTCATCCGCCGCGAAGCGCTAAGGCGCCGCGCAACTGAAAACCTACCCGTGCGAGGGGGAGCCGGGTGCGACCTAAAATGCTAGACTCCCTTGGCAATTGAAGAAACGCGGCTTACATTGGACGATGCCCATCTCTTAGCGGGCGTTGGCTTAACCGGTTCCGGCCTTTGCGGCTGGACCGATGTGTGGCGGGAACGAAGATGAATCCGAATTTCCGGAATTTTGCGCTTTGGGTAATCATTATCCTGCTTGTCGTCGCGCTCGTTATGCTGTTCCAAAATCCTGGACAGCGGGTTCCGTCTCAGGATATTGCCTTCAGCCAGCTTCTTAATGAAGTTGACCAGGGTCACGTCCGCGAGGTGACGATCGCCGGCAATGAGATTACCGGGCATTTCACCGACAATCGGGCCTTCGCCACCTATTCTCCAAATGACCCGTCGCTGGTCCAAAGTCTCTATAAAAAGAATGTTTCGATCACCGCCAAGCCGCCGACGGAAAACACCAATTGGCTCATGACGCTGCTTGTCAATGGGTTGCCCCTGATCGCGATCATTGGCGTCTGGATCTTTTTGTCGAGGCAAATGCAGGGGGCGGGCGGCAAGGCCATGGGCTTTGGCAAGTCCAAGGCGAAACTCCTAACGGAGGCGCATGGGCGGGTGACATTCGAGGATGTCGCCGGTGTCGATGAGGCCAAGGAAGATCTCCAGGAGATTGTCGAGTTCCTGCGGGATCCGCAGCGCTTCCAAAAGCTTGGCGGGCGGATTCCGCGCGGTGTCTTGCTCGTTGGCCCGCCCGGTACCGGCAAGACCTTGCTTGCGCGTGCCATCGCCGGCGAAGCCAACGTCCCCTTCTTCACGATTTCCGGCTCGGATTTTGTGGAGATGTTCGTTGGCGTCGGCGCCAGCCGTGTCCGAGACATGTTCGAACAGGCCAAGAAGAATTCGCCTTGCATCATTTTCATCGATGAAATCGACGCCGTCGGCCGGCATCGCGGTGCTGGGCTTGGCGGCGGCAATGACGAGCGCGAACAGACCTTGAACCAACTCCTCGTCGAGATGGACGGCTTCGAAGCCAATGAAAGCATCATCCTGATCGCAGCGACCAATCGCCCCGATGTGCTTGATCCCGCGTTGCTGCGTCCCGGCCGTTTCGACCGCCAGATTGTCGTGTCGAACCCCGACATCGTCGGTCGCGAGCGTATTCTCAAGGTGCATGTCCGCAAGGTTCCGCTCGCCCCGGACGTCGAGTTGAAGACGGTGGCGCGCGGCACACCGGGTTTTTCCGGTGCCGACCTGATGAATCTCGTCAATGAGGCTGCGTTGCTTGCGGCAAGGCGCGGCAAGCGGGTCGTCACCATGTCCGAGTTCGAGGATTCGAAAGACAAGATCATGATGGGCGCCGAGCGGCGTACCATGGTCATGACCGAACAGGAGAAAATGCTGACCGCTTATCATGAGGGCGGCCATGCGATTGTCGCTCTCAATGTCGTCGCCACCGATCCGGTGCATAAGGCGACGATCATCCCTCGCGGCAGGGCGCTGGGCATGGTCATGCAGCTTCCTGAACGCGACAAGCTTTCGATGAGCTACGAGCAGATGACCTCGCGGCTTGCCATCTGCATGGGCGGCCGGGTTTCGGAAGAGATCGTCTTCGGCAAGGAGAAGATCACCTCCGGTGCCCAATCCGACATCGAGCAAGCGACAAATCTCGCCCGCGCGATGGTGACCCGCTGGGGGTTCTCCGACGAACTCGGCACGGTCATGTATGGAGATAACCAGCAGGAGGTTTTCCTCGGCTATTCGATGGGGCGCCAGCAAACCATCTCCGAGGCGACCGCTCAGAAGATCGACGCTGAAGTGCGCCGCTTGGTCGAGGCAGGTCTCGCCGAAGCAACGAAAATCATTACCGAGAAGCGCACGGATCTTGAGACTCTCGCCAAGGGCCTCCTCGAATATGAGACGCTGACCGGCGAAGAGATCGTCGGGCTCTTGAAGGGACAACCGCCGGTGCGCGATGCCGGCAATGATGCCGAACCGCCCTTGCGCGGCTCCCCGGTTCCGACGACCGGTGTCGTCCGGCCGAAACCGGGTCCCGAGGCTGGCGGGTTGGAGCCGCAGCCGCAGGCCTAG
Source organism: Methylocapsa sp. D3K7 (assembly GCF_029855125.1). Lineage (GTDB taxonomy): Bacteria > Pseudomonadota > Alphaproteobacteria > Rhizobiales > Beijerinckiaceae > Methylocapsa. The sequence continues at coordinate 1,889,771 of NZ_CP123229.1, read as the reverse complement.
TACGGCGCGGTATTTAGACCGCCCAGGGGAGAGATCAAATGGCTGCCTTTCACAAAGAAGGCAGCCATTTTTCGTGTGGCGGCCTCCTGGAACATGCGCCGGATCTTAAAATCTCCCCTGAAGCTTGTCGCGGCCGCGATTGGCAAAGCAGGAACTAAATATTCCCGGCTATACCATTGGCCTAGGCGGGAAGCACAAAGAAAAACCGGCGCTTCACAAAGAAGGCGCCGGCGCCGGATTGGGATCGTTTCGATCGTCCGGACCTATCGGCGGCAGGGGAGGAACCGCTCGCCGAAATCTTCGTTAGGACTGGCCGCCGGTCAGCACGGTGACCGCGCGGCGGTTTTGTGACCAGCAGGAATTTTCATTGCAGCTTGCGACGGGACGCTCCTTGCCATAGCTGATGGTCCGAATTTTCGCGGCGGGAATGCCGCGGGCGACGAGGTAATCCTTAGTGGTTTCCGCCCGGCGCGCTCCAAGCGCGAAATTATACTCGCGGGTGCCTCGCTCGTCGGCGTTTCCTTCGATGGTCACATTGTACCGGCCATATTGTTGCAACCAGCTTGCCTGCTTGGCGAGGGTCGCCTGCGCAGTTTGGCTCAAGTCGCTGGAATCGCTCTCGAAAAACACTCTATCACCGACATTGACGGCAAAATCCTGGGGACTTCCGGGCGCTGCGGGACCGCCGTTCAGGCCGGCGAGCGCGGCACCATTTTCGGCCGGGTTCTTGGCGCAGGCGGAGATCGCAAGGGCGGCGCCCAGCGCGGCCGCGAATTTCCATTCGACGGTCCGATGGAGAAAGCTCATCCCACACTCCTTCTGTAATCGCGGGGCAGGCCTTAAGCCCTACCTGCCTTTGGTTAAAGGAATGTTCCATCAACCTTGATCCGAGCTAACCAGAAAGCGTTGCAATTAAGCAATCGAGGTTAAGGTTAACCGATTCTTCATGGCGAGAATACGGCTGAGATCGAGTTACACACCACAATCGTAAGGGATTATTCCGTGCGGCGGCAAAACGCAGGGGGTTGGCGGGGAAGGGAGCGCGGATCACGCTCCCGGGACTGAAGGCGGTTCCGGCGCCGTTGCGTGAACCGCCGCTGCTTGTCTCATACCGCAGGTCTTTGACCTAGCTTTTTTTTGCAAAACAAAATGCTTCAAATTGAAGCGCCCTGTTCTGTCTATCCCTTTGATTTTTTTCTTGATTTTATCAAGAACAGCTGAATGGTTCCGGCGATTAAGCGGCGCGCGGCGGCGCTGGGCGAGGCCCGGGTTCAACAGGGGCTTCGCCAAAGCCATGCATGCGCAAGGCCCACTGATAGGCAATGAGTCCACCCTTCATTGCCGGCAAAAGCCAAAGCGACAGGATGAGCGCCAGTGTCGGCCAAATCATCGCATGCAACCAAATTGGCGCGTCGGGCCAGAATTCTTCAGCCAGCAACATCAGGGTCCCAACAATATGGCCGACGATGAGGATCGTCAGATAAGGAGGGGCATCGTCGGCCCGCTGGTGGAAAAATTCCTCGGAGCAATGCGGGCAGGTATTGTTAACCTTGAGATAGGCATGAAATATGCGGCCGGTGACGCAGTTGGGACAGAGACCGCGCAATCCTCTGCCGATTGAATTCCATACGTCCCGTTTATTCTGTACGGTTTTTGGGATTTCTCTCACTCCTGCCACGGTCCTATCCGCCCTCAGTCTCGATCAAACTCAGTCCGCAACCATAGGGACGGGTTGGGAAAATATTATTGGAAAACTCCAACAGCCGCACCCGGCCCTCCTTTTGGAAAACTGAAGCCTTGCAACATCAGCTTCCCTCAGTCCGACCGGATGGACAATCTTTGGAAGCTCAGATCTTATCTGAACCTGCCGTCAAAGCTAATATGTTTAGCTTATTCCGGTAGCACGAGACTTGACGATGATTTACCTGCATTTTTTTGGTCAGTCGGATTTTCCTCTGACGGCATGTTGCAAGCCCCTAACGACAACGCCATAACGGCGAGCAGCGAAGCCAAAACGCGGCGCATCGATACCTCCCTTGATTGTTGTCGAACGAACGACGTCTTGTCCGTCCAGGGGAAATATATACTTCAAGCTGCGACGCCGGCAAGACGGAGGACGTTCGCTTCTGGCCGGAATTTCTGCCTCGTTGGGCTTATTTCTGAGCGGTGTCCCTAGCCTTTTCTCGACTTAGGCGAACCCACTTCACCGCTTCGATGCCTTCGCTCTCGATGGCAGAGTGTCGGAGACTCCAAGCTTTCCGCGGCGCGCCGAGCGTTGGCCTTTAGCCGCCTTTGACCTCGTGTGGCGCGGAGTGCTTTCTTTCAGCAGTTCAAAGCGCAGCGCACCAGCGAGTGGCGCAGCCTCCACCAGTCGCACGGTCACGACATCGCCTAGGCGGTGCATTTGCCCAGTGCGCGAGCCGATCAGCGCATGGCGGGCCGCATCATGCCGGAAATAATCGTCGCCGAGCATGGCGGCCGGGATAAAGCCATCGGCGCCGGTCCCATCGAGTTTGACGAACAGCCCGGCGCTAGAGGCTCCCGAAATGCGGCCTTCGAATGTGGCTCCGATCTGATCTGCAAGATGGGCAGCGATCAGCCGGTCGGAGGTCTCGCGTTCGGCCGCCATGGCACGCCGTTCGGCGGCGGAAATCGCCGCCGCGATTTCGGCGAGTTCCTTGTTGGCGCTCACCGGCAAACCATCCGGCCCGAGATTTAGGGCGAGGATCAAGGCGCGATGGACGATGAGATCCGCATAACGGCGGATCGGCGAGGTGAAATGCGCATAGCGGCGCAGGTTGAGACCGAAATGGCCGTAATTGTCGACGGCATACTCTGCTTGCGCCTGAGTCCGCAGCACCACTTCATTGACGAGATGCTCGTTGTCCGTGCCTTTGACGCGGCCGAGGATGCCGTTGAATTGCGCGGCCCGGAGAACTTGCCCCTTGTTGAATTTGAGCCCGATTGAGGCCAGAAATTCCGCAAGGTTGTTGATCTTTTCGATCGATGGCTCGTCATGCACCCGGTAGATGAACGCCTGCTGTTTCGCTTCAAGCGTTTCGGCGGCGGCGACATTCGCGAGGATCATGAACTCCTCGATGAGGCGATGCGAATCGAGCCTTGGCGGCGTCACAACGGCCTTCACGGCGCCTTTGTCGTCCAGCAAAATTTTGCGTTCGGGGAGGTCGAGATCGAGCGGTCCGCGTTTGTCCCGCGCGGTTTTAAGGGCGGCATAGGCCTCATAAAGCGGAACGAGGACAGACATAAGGCTTTCGGTGGCCGCGCCGGGTGCCGCATCGATCAAAGTCTGCGCTTGCGTGTAGGAGAGTTTCGCCGCCGAGCGCATCATGACCCGATGGAACCCATGACTGAGTTTGTGGCCATCTGCGGCAATGATGAGCTTGGCGGCGAGCGCCGGACGGTCCTCGTTCGGGCGCAACGAACAAAGATCGTTGGAAATCCGTTCCGGCAGCATCGGCACGACGCGGTCGGGGAAATAGACCGAATTGCCTCGCTCCCGCGCCTCGCTGTCGAGTGCCCCGCCAGGGGTGACATAGGCGGCGACATCGGCGATTGCCACGCGCAGAATATATCCGCCGGGATTGGCGGGATCTGGATCGCGCTCGGCATGGACCGCGTCGTCGTGATCCTTGGCATCCGCTGGATCGATGGTCAGCAGTTGAATAGCGCGCCAATCCTCTCGATGCGCCATGCTGTCGGGGCGCGCCCGCTCCGCTTCGACAAGGGCATCGGGGCGGAAGACATGCGGAATACGGTGCGAATGAAGGGCGATGAGGCTGATCGCTTTTTCATTGTCGAGGGCGCCAAGCCGCTCCCGCACCTTTGCCGCTGGAAGCCCGAGGCGGCCGGTGCGCAAAATCTCGACGGAGACGAGATCGCCATCACCTGCTGCGCCTTCGTCACCGGGGCCAACGCTCAATTCGCCGCGATTGACGTTTTTCTTATCGATGGGCACGATGCGGCCGCCGCCGCCCATGCTGGCGCGAAAAATCCCCAGGAGCTGGGCTTTGGAACGCGGCAAAAGTTTTACGACACGCCCGGCATAGGTAGGCTCACCGGGCTCCGCGCCGGGCAACGGCTCCACCCGGATCAGGGCGCGGTCTCCAGGCGCCGGGGCGGGCGCTCCTGAGCGCGAGTTGGTTCTGGCTCGGATCGTGAGCAGGATTTTTGGCGCCGGCCCCTGCGCGATGTCCCATTCGGCGGGGGCGGCGAGAAGATCTCCGTCGCGGTCGCGGGCGGTCACATCGGCGAGAACGATGGCCGGAAGGAGACCTTGTTTGTGCAGAGTCTTGCGCCGGCGCTCGATGGCACCTTCGGACTCGAGATCTTTCAAGAGGCGCTTCAAGGCAATCTTGTCCGCGCCCCTGATGTTGAAGGCGCGGGCGATTTCGCGTTTGCCGATTTTTCCGTGTGCCTTGCCGCCCAAAGCCTCGCGCTCGCGGGCAATGAAGGCCAAGATGTCCGCCCGCGAGGGCAAAGCGGCACCCTCCGCCGCCGTTGCCGCTGGCGCGAGTCTGGCGCTCGATGGGCCGAGTTGTATGCCGCCCCTGGCGGTTTTTTTCACGCTTTGCTGGCCTTTTTCGATTTGGCCGCTGGCTTTGACAGCGCCATGGCGGAAGGCTTTGCCGCCACTGGCTTGGCGGCTCTCTTCGGGGCGCTGCGCTTGGGGGCTTCTCGTTTGGGCGCGGCACGTCCCTTTTTGGGCGTTCGCGGCCCCGCTCCGGCCTTGTCTTCGATCAAACGGATCGCCTCTTCGAGCGTGATCGTCTCGGAAGACATGCCCGATTTTAAGGTCGCGTTGATCTTCCCATGATTGACATAGGGACCGAAGCGGCCGCTCCTTACGCTGATAATCCCGCCGTCGGGATGCTCGCCAAGTGGGCGGCCCTGCGAAGACCCCGATGCGCCGCCTTGGCCGCTGGCTTTCGCGGCCAACAGTGCGACGGCATCATCCAGCGTCAATGTCGTGGGGTCGGCATCGCTCGGCAGGGTCGCATTGATCTTGCCGTGGTTGACATAGGGTCCATAGCGCCCGGCCTTGACGACGACCTTGCCGCCGGCTGGGTGTTCGCCGAGTTCGCGCGACGGCGCACTGGCGCTGTCGCCAAACCGGCGCCCGCTCAAGCCGCTTTCCTTGGCGCAGATGAGATCGATTGCCCGGTTGCCACCCAGGGCCAAAATATCCTCGTCCTTGCCGATGTTCGCATAGGTCTTGCCGTGCTGAACATAAGGGCCGAAACGGCCGATCCCGGCGAGGATCGGCTCCTTGGTCTCGGGATGTTTGGCAATCTCGCGCGGCAGCGACAGCAGGCCAATCGCTTGTTCGAGGGTGATATCGCTGACATCAATGGATTTTGGCACCGAGACCCGCTTCGGCTTTTCACCGTCGCCCTGCTGCACATAATTGCCGAACCGGCCATCGCGCAGGGAAATCTCGTCGCCTGTCACAGGATCATTGCCAAGAACCCGAACACCTGGTCGCTCGCCGTTGGCACTGGCTTCCGCGTTGGTGTCGGCCAGAGTGCGGGTAAATTTGCACTCGGGATAATTCGAGCAGCCGATGAACGCGCCGAATTTTCCGAGTTTTAGGGAGAGCTGACCAGCCCCGCAGGAGGGGCAGGCACGTGGATTGGAGCCGTCTTCCTTAGCAGGGAAAATATGCGGACCGAGCAGCTCGTTCAAACTGTCGAGGACTTCCGTGGTGCGCAAATCCTTGATGTCTGCAAGCGCGCCGGAGAAATCCGACCAAAAATCGCGCAGCACCTGCTTCCAGTCGAGTTCATGGTTCGATACGAGGTCAAGTTGCTCTTCGAGGCCGGCGGTGAAATCATAGCCGACGTAACGGGCAAAAAAGCTCTCCAGAAATGCCGTGACGAGGCGGCCCTTGTCTTCCGGGATGAGGCGCTTCTTGTCGAGCCTGACATAGTCGCGTTCGCGAAGAACCGCGAGAGTCGAGGCGTAAGTGGAAGGACGGCCAATGCCGAGCTCCTCCATACGTTTGACGAGGGTCGCCTCGGTAAAGCGGGGCGGCGGCTCGGTAAAATGCTGGTCCGCTTCGATCTTATCCTTGTTAAGGGCTTCGCCCTTGTGCATTTCGGGCAGACGGCCGCTTTCTTCATCGTCTTCGTCATCGCGGCCTTCCTGATAGAGTTTCAGAAATCCATCGAAGCGGATGACTTGGCCGGTCGCGCGGAGATCGAGCTTCCGCTCGCCCGCCTGCGCCAAAATATCGACAGTCGTGCGTTCGAGTTCGGCCGATTCCATTTGGCTGGCGATGGTGCGCGTCCAAATGAGATCATAGAGCCGCCGCTGATCTGGATCGAGGCTCGCCGCGACATGTTTTGGCAGGCGGGCGAGGTCAGTCGGGCGAATCGCTTCATGCGCTTCTTGGGCGTTCTTCGCCTTCACGGTATATTTGCGTGGCACTTTCGGCACATATTTGGCGCCGAATTCCTTGCCGATGACGCTGCGCGCGCTGCTGATCGCCTCGGGGGCGAGATCGACGCCGTCGGTGCGCATATAGGTGATGAGACCGACCGTCTCGCCGCCGATTTCCGCGCCCTCATAGAGCCGCTGGGCAAGTTGCATGGTGCGGGCGGGCGCGAAGCCCAGCTTGCGCGATGCTTCCTGTTGCAGGGTCGAGGTGGTGAACGGCGGCGACGGATGCCGTTTCGCGGGCCGCGCCTCAACGCTGGCCACCGAGAATTTTGCGGCTTCGAGAGCCGCTTTGAACGCTTCCGCTTCGGCCCCCGAGCCAATGTCGAGACGGCTGATGCGGGCACCATCGGCCCCCGTCAGTCTTGCGATAAAGGGCGCCCCCGCGGATGTTTTGAGATGCGCGGCGATCGACCAATATTCGCGCGAGACGAATTTTTCGATCTCAAGCTCACGGTCGCAGACGAGGCGCAGGGCGACGGACTGCACCCGCCCGGCAGAACGGGCGCCCGGCAGCTTGCGCCACAGTACCGGGGAGAGGTTGAAGCCCACGAGGTAATCGAGCGCGCGGCGGGCCAGATAAGCGTCGACGAGGGCGGCATCGATATCCCGGGGGTTCTTCATCGCCTCAAGGATCGCGGCTTTGGTGATCGCGTTGAAAACGACCCTCTGGACCGGTTTCGCGCCAAGGACTTTTTTCGTTTTCAGATATTCTAGGACATGCCAGGAAATCGCTTCGCCCTCCCGGTCCGGGTCGGTCGCCAGGATAATCCCGTCCGAGTCCTTGACCGCCTTGGCGATTTCCGCCAGCCGTTTGGAGGATTTGGAATCGACATCCCAAAGCATGGCAAAATCATCGTCGGGATCGACGGAGCCATCCTTCGCCGGCAGATCGCGGACATGGCCATAGGAAGCGTAAACTTCATAACCCTTGCCGAGATATTTGGTGATCGTCTTGGCCTTCGCCGGCGATTCGACGATGACGACATTCATGCAAAACCCTCGTTTTCAATGTCTGTAACGCGTGCTGGCCGCGAGACTTCGGGACCAAATGGCAGCGCTCACGTCCGCCAGCCTTAAGCCGAAGCTTGGCCTATATCGATGATGGGAGGATGAGGGAGCGCGCTCCCATAGTCAAATAGGGACGCCGGGACCGAAACAATAGGGCAATCCGGCGCACCGCATGAATTTATGGCGGCAAGGGAAATTTGCAGGACGCGCCGCCAGCCAGCCAGCGGCCCGCCCAGCTTGGCCGGGGCTACTTTCGAAATGACAGGCTTTGCAGCTTGGTTCCCGGCTTATCGCCTTCCGGGGCGATCTCAAAAGCATAGACATTGGCGGCGGCACTGTTCGGGAAATCGAACGTCCTCCCCCCATTGCCCTTATCATCCGTGCGCAGGGTCCCGAGCTGGCGGCCGCATTTCAAGAGAACACGGTAGCTGGTGTTTGGCGAAAGGCCGACAATACGAATGCCGGCAGTGGAAGACTCTTCCGTCGCCCGGGCAACCGTCACCGAGCCGCTGACCGGCCCCGAACCGGCGTCGGCGACCGTTTCATTTCCACAGCTGCCTTCGTCCTGACTGACAAGGGCGACCGTGACCGCCGTCAGCGACGAGAGGGGGAGTTGGATCGGGCAGGCGTTGCCGTCTCGCGCGGATATTGTGTAATTATATGTCTTGTCTCCGCTGCCGTATTTCGTGACGGCGCCGACCGTCGCATCCGACGCGGCACTATCGGCTGAGGTAAAATCGGCATGATCATTGTACCAGCAGGTGAGCGGCTGATTTTCCGCAAGGGCTTGCCCGGCAGACGTCAAAACCGCTACGGAGGTCAAGATTTTCAAACTGATTTTCATTGGGTGCCCATGTTGAAAGGATCTTTTTCCGGCACCGCTTAAACGCGTTCTCGCTGGAAAATGCAACGCCCGTCTCGGCGCATGAAATGCTGTTGTGCAGCAAAATCTGCACTCGCGAGGGAGGTGACCGATAAAAAGATCTGCGCAAGCAGGGTGGTTAGGTGAACACAGGTGACAGGGACAATCCCGGTCCTATAGAACGGGTCCAATGATCAGCCCACCGCAAACACCCCTCTTTCCGCACCGGCACCTGCTCGGGATCGAGGGGCTTTCCGCCCAAGACATCACAAGTCTTCTCGACCTCGCCGAGGCCGCCGTGGAAGTGTCGCGCCAGATTGAGAAAAAGCGCTCGACCTTGCGCGGACGGACACTCATCAATCTGTTTTTCGAGACCTCCACCCGTACCCAATCGTCCTTCGAGCTTGCCGGCAAGCGGCTTGGCGCCGACGTCATGAACATGTCCGTGGCGACCTCGAGCGTCAAAAAAGGCGAGACGTTGCTCGATACGGCGATGACGCTAAACGCCATGCGCCCCGACATCATCGTGGTGCGGCATGCCCAGGCGGGCGCCGTGCATCTGCTCGCGAAAAAAGTCGATTGTTCCGTCGTCAATGCGGGGGACGGCGCCCATGAACATCCAACCCAAGCGCTTCTTGATGCGCTGACGATCCGGCGAAACAAAGGCAAAATCGAAGGCCTCACGGTCGCGATTTGCGGCGACATTTTGCACTCGCGGGTTGCCCGCTCCAATATTCTGCTGCTCTCGGCGCTCGGCGCGCGGGTGCACATTGTGGGACCATCGACCCTGCTGCCTCCCGGTATCGAGCGCCTTGGCGTCAAGGTTTTTCGCGACATGCGCCCGGGGCTCGAAGGCGCCGATATCGTCATGATGCTGCGCTTGCAGCGCGAGCGGATGCAGGGCGGCTACATTCCCTCGGCCAAGGAATATTTCCGGTTTTTTGGGCTCGACGAGGCAAAGTTAAAGCATGCCAAGCCCGATGCGCTTGTCATGCATCCAGGCCCGATCAATCGTGGGGTCGAAATCGATTCGAACGTCGCCGATGGGTCGAGCAGTCTCATCCGCGAGCAGGTTGAAATGGGCGTTGCTATGCGGATCGCCGTTTTGGAAGCCCTGGCGCAGCACCTTCCCAATGGATGAGAGGCAGTTGCGGGTGAAACATAGCGCCACCACCTCTTCCATCGCCCACCGGCCGCTGGCGCTGATCAATGCGCGATTGATTGATCCCGCCGCGCTCAGCGAAATTGCCGGCGGCGTTCTGGTTGTCGATGGCTTGATCCGCGAAGCGGGTGCAGGGGTCGTTCTGGCAAATCTCCCCGCTCACGCGCAGATCATCGATTGCGGCGGTGATTGCGTGGCGCCGGGCCTCATCGACATGCGGGCCTTCATTGGCGAGCCTGGTGCCGAACACCGCGAGACGATCGCGACCGCGACCCTGGCGGCGGCGGCAGGCGGCGTCACGACGATTCTGGCCCGGCCCGATACCAATCCGCCCGTCGACGAGCCGGCGGTCGTCGATTTTCTGCTGCGCCGGGCGCGCGATACCGGCCGCGTGCGGGTGCTGCCCTCGGCAGCCTTAACGGCGGGTCTCAAGGGCACGGAAATCGCCGAGATCGGTTTGCTGCAACAGGCGGGCGCGGTGGCCTTCAGCGATGGAGCCCGCTCGATTTGCAGCGCCCGGGTCTTCCGCAGGGTCATGCAATATGCGCGCGATTTCGATGCCCTCGTGATGCATTATCCCGAGGACCCCGATCTTGCCGCCGAAGGAGTGATGAACGAAGGCGAATTCGCCACGCGCCTTGGCCTTGCGGGAATCCCGCGTGAAGCGGAGGCGATCATGCTCGATCGCGACATCCGGCTCGTGAACTTGACAGGCGTGCGCTACCACGCCGCGCTCGTCACCACGGCTCTCTCCTTGGACATTGTCGCAAGGGCAAAGGCCGATGGTTTGCCCGTCACCTGCGCCACCTCGATCAATCATCTGACCCTCAACGAAAATGACATCGGCGATTACCGGACGTTCTTGAAACTCGCTCCGCCGCTGCGCGGGGAAGACGAACGCCGCGCCCTCGTGGCCGGTCTGGCGTCCGGGGTCATCGACGTCATCGTGTCCGATCACGATCCCCAGGACGTCGAAACGAAGCGCTTGCCATTCGCCGAGGCGGAGGTTGGCGCCATCGGTTTGGAGACCATGCTCGCGGCGGGCCTGCGTCTCGTGCATCAGGGCGAAATTCCGCTCCCGCGCCTGATTGCCGCGATGACCATACGCCCGGCAGAGATTTTGCGTCTGCCGCAGGGAAGACTCACGGCTGGCGCGCCCGCCGATCTGATCCGTTTCGACCCGGACGAACCTTTTGTCGTCGATCCCGCAAAACTTCATTCCCGCTGCAAGAACACGCCCTTCGACGAGGCCCGCATGGAGGGCAAGGTGAAACTTACGCTGGTCGCGGGGGACGTTGTTTATGAGGCGGAGTGATCATGGTGCTTTGCGGATCGAAACAGACGGGGACACGCTGACCGTTCGCGCGAAAAACGGCATCACCAGATGGCTCGGGGCGCTGTTTGTAGCTGCGGGGCTTGGCTTGATGATCGCCGCCGCCAATCCGCATACAGTCTCTCGGATCTGGCTCGTTCTCTTTTGCGCGGTGTTCTTGCTCGGCTGCGGCATATTCTTGCTGCTGCCCCAGGTCTACACCACCATTTTCGATTCGCGGTCCCGCCAAATTGTCTACAGCATTCGCACCTGGAACCGTCCGCCCAAAATCGAACGCTACGCTTTCGAGGACATCGCGGGCATCGCCCTGAATAAAGACTTTGGCATTGGCCACTGCGCGCCTTATCTCGAATTGAAGAAGCCGCAAAACCGGTTGTTGCTCAGTCCGCAAAACGGGATCGTCAGCGTTACGGCGGGCGTGAACCTGATGGAGGCGATCTGCGCCGCGACGGGACTGCCGGTCCTCGACCTTGAATCCTGGTGATCCCCCCTGTTTAGGGGGCGCGCCGGAAACACGTTTGTGACACTCAAATTAAACAGAGAAATTATTGAAAAGTTTAGGAAACCGTGGATACGCAAGCCTTGTGTGAGCTGTATCACAGTACGGTTCCCGAATTGGATCGATAAAAAGCGCATAAACTTATCTCGATGCCATTTTGCTCAATTGTAAAGATAATGAAGGGGCCGTCCGCCCAGCATTGACGGAGCACGGCGAGGCGGGAAAAACGCCCAACCTTTGCGATTGTAGCGGCAAGGAGTGACAGGGGGTTGCTCATGGCCAGCGACGAAAAGCCGGCGGGGACGAATTTTGCAAGCAGCAGTGTGGTCGTCGCAGCGCTTGTGGCGGCGGGCACCAGTTTCTTCGTCAATCACGAGGTGCCGCTTCACGGCTTGCGTCCGGCGATGACCGAATCGCAATTCCACCAATCGTCGACTAGCCAGGACATTGAAGCGCGTCTGTGGCAGGACCCATTTGCCGCCATCGCCAAGACGATTGACGCACCTGGCACAGCCGAACGGTGTGGCGTAAATTTGGGCGGTACGGCTGCCGTCTCACCGGCGTCGCACTGTCTCTCGCCGCTGGCGAAGGAAACCGATAAAGCGAAACTGGAAACGACCCAGGTCATCGCCGTGACATTGCCGGGGGCTCCCTACATGGAGGACGGCGAGGTCCGGCGGCGGACGCGTTATGCCGTGTCGAGCGGTCTCGAGCGGGCCGGCTTTGTCCCGGAGGACGAGCATCATTTGGGCTATTTTCAGCCCCGCGTCTCAGATCTGACTTTGCCGGACGTGGTGCCCTACGAATGGTTTGCCCGGACCGGTTCTGATCAGTCGCAAGCGCGGCACATCCTCGTCCTTTGGGTCAATGAGGATGCGCTGCATGGAACCCCGTTGCGAAAGCTCGCCGGCCTCACCGACGCTCTGCGCCCAGGAAACATGCGCGGTGCGCCGGTTACGATTGCCGGTCCTTATTCTTCGAGCCTCCTTCTCGACATGGCGAAGGAGGCATGCATGCCGCAGTTCGCTGAAGATGTGGCCCGCGTCAAGCCCCTCAGCTTTTACGCATATGGCGCGACGGTGGACGAGAAAGAGTTGTACAAGCAAGTTCCAGGCTGCAACATTTCTCCTGAACTCACAGTCCACGAGTTTTTTAGCAATCTGGGAATCAGCCTATACAGAACGACCGCGACGGATGAGGTGCTGGCGCGCGGTATTGTCGAAGAGCTGAAGCTCCGGAAGATCGTGCTTGGCGAAAAGCGACCCAAAGCGAACACTCCCCAGGACGTCCATCATATTGCCCTGATCTCGGAATGGGACAGTTTTTATGGCCAAACGCTGCCAAAAACGATGGCGCGTGGCTTCGAGGATAAAACTCGCCTGCCGGAAGAAACTGCCAAGAAGAGTTTGGTCCACAGGCTGACCTATATGCGCGGGCTCGATGGCCAGCTCCCGGGAGCTCAGGAGACGGCGGACCGGAAAGCTGGAAAAGGAACTTCGGACGCCAGCAAGCAAGCAAGCCTTGCGGACGTCTTCAAAACCCAGCCGGATGCCAAAGATGGGGAGCGCCCGAATGGGCAGGGACAACAAGATTATCTGCGAAGGCTCGCCGATCGTCTGCGCAACTTAGACGATAGCCTGCGCCAGAAGAAGGAAGGCGGCATAAGTGCCATCGGGATTCTCGGCAGTGACGTTTTCGACAAATTGCTGGTGCTGCGTGCGCTTGCGCCTCAATTTCCAGAGGCGGTCTTTTTTACGACCGATTTCGACGCCTCGCTCACATTGCCGAGCGAACTCGACTTCACCCGCAATCTCATCATTTCGTCGAGCTTCGGTCCTGAGCTACGGCCAGAAATTCAGGGTGAAATCCCGCCATTCCGCAGCAGCTACCAAACCGCCGCATTCCTCGCCACAAGTCTGGCTGTCGGCGCTCCCAGAGACGGACGCGAGCCTTCTTTCGATCAAGAGAAAATATCTGCTTGGCTATCGCCATCCCGGATATTTGAGATCGGCCGGACCGGCGAGATTATTCAGTATGAGGGTAAACCGGCGGACTTCCTTGCCGGGACACCGCAGAACCGCGACCACAAAAGTCCAGCCTATGTGGCGAAGAACACCGCTCCAATCGAAGGACGCTCTTCCGCCAGCCCCGGCGCTTGCGGAACTGACCTATGGGCTTGCGGTGGTGTTCAGCCGCCTATCGAGAGCCTCTTTTCAGAACCGGAAAATCTCGATTCGATTTCTGTGACTTTGGCAGCCGCTTCGATTTTCATTTTGCTGACGCTTTGCAGCCGCCGGGTGCGCGAGCACGCCCTCGTCGAAGTCGGCCTTGTCGGCTTGATTGCCGCCGCCGCCGCCGCCGCCTGCTACAATTGGGGTTGGATCGCCAATAGGCTGACGGAATATGGCGATGGCGAGCCGATGGCCTTGCTGCAAGGCGTCAGCGTCTGGCCGACGGTCCTGCTGCGCGCGCTCGGTGTTGTGCTGTCAGTTTATCTCCTTTGGAGAGCGTGGCGCAAACTGGACGAAAATTTGTGTGAGATTGCGCAGGAATTGAATTTGCCTAACCCCAGTTTGGCGATCACCGCGGCTCGTAAGGGGGCCGAGAGGCAGACCGTATGGAAGAAGCTCGCGAGCCTCTTTTCCTACAGCCTCCGGGAGCATCAGCCGGACCCCAGCAAGCCCTATAGGATCAACATCGCTTGGTGCGAATATGTTTACCAAAGCCGATGGGCAGCGCGGCTGGTCCGCGTCGTTGTCTACACCACCGTCATGTATTGTCTTTGGTTCCTTGTCCTCTCCCCTTTGCTGGGCCACGCTGTCTCGCCCAGGCGAGGGGAATTTGCCAGACACGTCTTGCGGTACACGTCCAAAGCCGAAATCATCTGTACGATGGCGGTGATATATGTGGTCTTCGATGCAACATGGCTTTGTTTGCGCTTTGTCAGGGACCTATGCCGCAGCACCACCGAGTGGCCTGCCCAAACGCGGACGCAATTCGAGGACCGCCTTGGTCTGGAGCCGCGATTTATCGATAAGTGGATTGATCTCGACTTCGTGGCGAAGCGAACCCGCTGCATCGGCACGCTCATCTATTATCCGTTCCTGCTGATTGCGCTGGTGATCGTGACACGCAGCACGGTATTCGCCAATTACACGCCCAACCCGAAAATTCTCGTGTTTCAGGGGACCTGTCTTGCTATCGTGTTCGGCTGCGCGATCGCGCTCTGCTGGGCGGCGCAGTCGATGCGAAAAGCCGCTACGCAAAGGCTGATGGATGGGATCATTTGCGCCAAAGGTCCGCGCGCCAAGGATTCGGATGATGGGGCTGACAGCGCCGGACAGTTGGAAACATTGCTGGTGCGTATTGAGGGACTGCGGGAAGGCGCCTTTAGTCCGTTTTCGCAGCAGCCGCTCGTTCGAGCCCTTCTGTTGCCTGTGGGCAGTTTTGGCTGGACGACTTTGCTCGAGAACGGAATGCTTCCTGGTCTTTAGCTTACGCCAGGGCTTTGCTCCACGCCCCATGCGTGTCCGGCGGCTGGGCGCCGCCGGCCCGTGATTTTGCTCAGGCCGTGGCCTTGCCGGCGGCCGTTGCTTCCGGCACCTCGACCAGACGGCCGCTCTTCACGTCGTAATAGTAGCCGTAAATTGGAATATTGCGCGGCACCAGCGGATGCGACCGGATCCGTTTGACATCGTCCGTCACGCTCTTTGGGAGGTCCTTGAACGTCAGCCATTTGATGTAATGGCCGTGCCCGCTGCCGGGTCCATGCCCGTGATCGTGCCAGCCCTTTTCGTCGATCGAAGCCGTTTCCAAACTCTTGTCGAGCAGATCGCTCATGATGTTGTCGTCGAACAGCTGCATGCCGCAATCCGAGTGATGAACGACAAACCATTCGCGGGTGCCGAGAAGTTTGTAGGAAATCACCAGTGAGCGGATCGCGTCGTCGCTGGCCCGCCCGCCCGCGTTGCGGATTACATGTGCGTCACCCTCGGCGAGACCGGCATATTTGGCAGGATCAAGACGCGCGTCCATGCAGGTCAGGATGGCGAATCGCCGCGCGGGCGGCAGGGCCAATTGCGATTTGGCGCCAAAACTCGCGGCATAGGCCTCATTGGCCTTCAAAACCTCAGGCAAAACCGACATTAATTCCTCCTAAAACCATAGACTAAATCAGCTTTATGCTGTTATTAGAATTTGCCGGTGTCAAGCGCATTCCTCCGCAAACACCAGCCCTCCGGACGGGACTAAGTGATCTGATAGGAGCCGTGCAGCCCTTCCGCGATAGCTCAACTAGCGCGTCATCGCGGCAGGGCAAGATGCGCGAAATCTTCGACCACTTTTTCGTAAACGGGCCGCTTGAATGGAACGATCAGTTCGGCGAGACGGCCCACCTCTTCCCATCGCCAGGCATCGAATTCAGGCCGGTGACCTCCTGCGGGAGACTCGATGTCGATCTCGGAATCCTGGCCTTGAAAATGGAGAGCAAACCATTTCTGACGCTGTCCCTGAAAGCGACCATTCCAGGATTTCTTCAAAACACCTTGGGGGAGATCATAACTGTACCAGTCCGCGGATTCGGCAAGAAATGCGGTGGAAGAGACGTTGGTTTCCTCCTGAAGTTCGCGCAGGGCGGCTTGATAGGGATCTTCGCCGGGATCGATACCTCCTTGTGGCATTTGCCATTCATAACCAACTTGAAGACGGTTAGACGCGCTCTTGCCACGGCGGCGGCCGACGAAGACAAGCCCGTCGCGATTGAGAAGCATGATCCCGACACAAGGGCGGTAGTTCACGAAGTTCATCAGCACCACACCTCACAATTGATGTTCGGCC
Source organism: Methylocapsa sp. D3K7 (assembly GCF_029855125.1). GTDB lineage: Bacteria > Pseudomonadota > Alphaproteobacteria > Rhizobiales > Beijerinckiaceae > Methylocapsa. The sequence goes on along the minus strand of NZ_CP123229.1, from coordinate 1,873,612 downwards.
AAGCCGGGTTGCGGTCTTGCCACGGCGGCGCTGAGCGGCACAAGCGCAATCCCTCGCGTCTCCAGTCCGCGTGCAAAACTGCCGATCGCTTCAATCGAATCTGGAAGCGCGCTGGCAACGCCGATCGCCAGGCCCTTGTCGCGGGCGATCGCTTCGAGCCGGGCGAGGGCTGCTTCAATGGCGCTTGGCCCTGCCGCCGAATCGAGGACGATGTCCGCCCGCGCGGCCGCAAGAGATTGTCCAGGCGCGAGGGTCATCGCCAAACTCCTCGAGGAGGTCCCGTCATCGACATAGAACAATCCCCGCGTCGCGAACGCGCGCAACACCGGCCGCAGGGCCGTTTCATCCGCCGTGAACTTGCCGCCAAGAAAATTGGCGACGCCCGCATATCCCGTGAAACGGCTCATGAGCCAAGCCAAATCGTCATTATTGCCGGTTTTTCCGGGATCCGCCACGAGTGTATGCGGACCTGGATCATCGCGCGGGAAATCGAAAGGTTCCATCGGAATTTGTAAGACAAGCTCATGTCCGGCTTCCCGCGCGAGAGCTGTTTGCCGGGCAAGACAAGGTCCATAGGGCGCAAATCCCAAAGTGACGGCGCCCGGCAAGGCCGCGATCGCGTCTTCGGTCGCGCGTGCCGAAAGACCCATGCCGCCGACCAGCAAGGCGATTCGCGGCAAGCCCGGCAAAACCACGGCGGGGCGGGCGTAAACCTCAGCGGGTCGGGTTCCATCCGCGCCAATCCGCGGAATCGGGCCATAGCGTGTGTGTTCGATAAGGCGCGGATCGGGCGCGGCGGCGAGCCCCTCATTCAGGGCCTTGGCCACATCGATGATGAGGGCGCCAGGCGCGTTGCCGCCGCCCGGACGAATGATTCTGACACCGCTTTGCCGCTCCAGCATATCCGCATGTCCCAAGACCGGCTCCGGGGTGCCAAAGGGGAGCGGGGCGATTGCTTCGCCGGATCTCACGGCCGCCGGACGAAAGGCAAGGTCCGTTAAAGCCGTGGCTGCACTGCCGTCGAAAGGCAGTGTCTTGCGCGGCGCCAGCGCTAGTCTATCAGCGGCAACGCCGGTTCCCGGATTCAGATCAACCGGAGGCTGGCCGCCCGAGCCTGGGGAAAAGCCGCCGACCCCGGCAAGAAATCCGAGCACGCCAAACAGGCTGAGCGCAGTCAAGGCAGTTTTGCTGTTGGATGCGTTGCCAAGCAGCCGGCGCTTTCGAGTTGGGAATTGGCCCAGGGGCTTATTCATATCATCGTCGATCATGCCCATCGCTTCCCTGCCTGGCGCCTGCATCGACTGCCACAAGCCAGGTTGAGCATTCGCCCCTCGCCAGAATGCCTCCCGGCACCCGCGCCGCGCACCCGCCCAGCCGGAGCCTGAGTATGGTGCCTTCCGGTGTTGCTGGGCCTTCTCATGGGTGAAACCGCGAAGGCCCAAAAGCGCTTCCTCCGGCCGCCTCACCACCGGCACGTCCGGCATATCCCTTTGCGCCATTCCGGGCGGCGGTATCAGCCGCCGCCTCAGCTTCGCCCGTCATGCTTGCGCGAGGCCATCACCTCGTCTCAGCATGAGTTGTCTTCAGCATGATATTGGCGTCAGGTCCGGCCGCCTTTCGGCGGGATTATTTTTTTCCGGTTACCGGCCCGCCGTTCAATTGGGAACTTTCGCGGGTTCGTTGCCGGCCTTGTTCATCGCTTTGTTGACGCCGCGCAAAATATCCACGGCGGCGATCAACTGCTTGTCATTCTTCGGATCTGGCGGAACAAACGCCTGCGAACCGCCTTTTTCGTCGTCGCCATTCTTGAGGTGGCCCTTCAAGGACGCCTCGCCCTTGGTGTCGTCCTTGCCCTTGAGGTCGTCGGGGACATCCTGCAGCACGGTCACGTCCGGGTCGATCCCCTTCGCCTGAATCGAGCGGCCAGAGGGTGTGTAGTAGCGGGCGGTGGTGAGCCGCACGGCGCCATTGTTCTGGCCCAGCGGAATGATCGTCTGCACGGAGCCCTTGCCGAACGAGCGCGTCCCCAGAACGGTCGCCCGCTTGTGGTCCTGCAAGGCACCAGCGACGATTTCCGACGCCGACGCCGAGCCGCCATTGATCAGGATGATCACCGGCTTGCCCTTCGACAAATCGCCGGGATGCGCATTGTAGCGCATCGTCTCCTCGGCGTTGCGGCCGCGGGTGGACACGATTTCTCCCCGGTCGAGGAAACAATTGACGACGGCGATCGACTGATCGAGCAAACCGCCGGGATTGTTGCGCAAGTCCAGAATAAAGCCCTTGAGCTTGGCCGCCGGGATATCGTTTTCGAATTTCTGGATCGCTGCCCGGACTCCCTCAAAGGTCTGTTCGTTGAACTGGGTGATCCGGATATAGCCGATATCGTCGCCTTCTTGATGCTCGCGCACGGACTTGATCTGAATCACCGCGCGGGTCAGCTTGATATCGATCGGGTCTTTGCTGGTGCCGCGCAAAATCTTGAGAACCACCGGCGTGTCCGGGGCGCCGCGCATCTTGTCCACCGCCTGATTGAGGCTCAAGCCTTGAACATTCTCATTGTCGATGGCGGTGATGATATCGCCGGACAATATTCCCGCCCGCGAAGCCGGTGTATCGTCGATGGGCGTCACAACCTTGATCGCCCCGTCTTCCTGGGTGACCTCAATGCCAAGACCGCCGAATTCGCCACGGGTCTGCACCTGCATGTCGCGGAAGCTTTTGGCATCCATATAGCTCGAATGCGGATCGAGCGAACTGAGCATGCCGTTGATCGCCGACTCGACGAGCTTTTGCTCGTCCGGCTTCTCGACATAATCCGAGCGGATTTTCTCGAACACATCGCCGAAGAGATTGAGATTACGGTAGGTATCCGAGGCGGCGGCACGCGCCGTACCTTCCGGAAACACCGTTGTCTTTGTCGCCAGCGTGACGAGCCCCGCGCCCAGCACGGTGCCTAGCAGTAAAGGTAAAGCCTTGCGCATCATCCGCGAACCTTTTGCAATTCCGGCTTTACCCACCATGGGCCCGGATCAATCGCCACCCCGTCTTTACGAAATTCGACATATAGAATCGGCTGGACCGCGCCAATCGCGATGGCCGCTGCCGTCTTCACGGAACCATCGCCCATCATGGCGACCGGCTCCCCCGCAAGAATGAATTGACCTACGTTTACGTTGATTTTGTCCATTCCAGCAAGAATTATATAATAACCCTGCCCAGCATTTACGATCAAGAGTTGTCCATAGCTACGGTAAGGCCCTGCGAAGGACACCCATCCGTCGCAGGGAGAGGCGACAATCGCTTCCGCCCTTGTCGAGATAAGTATTCCCTTCTCGGTGCCGCCAAACCCATCTTGACTGCCAAAGCCGCGCTGAAGCGAGCCATTCACCGGGAGCGGCAAAAGACCCTTCGTTTCAATAAACGATGTCGCAGGCGCGAGCCTTGCCGGATCCTTGAACGGTGCCATCGCGGTTTTCATGCCGGCGGCTGGCGGCGCAGCTTGCGCGGCGCGGTTGCGGCTTTCATCGGCCTTGCGAGCAGCCTCGGCGCCGCGGGCGGCCGCCGCAACCTCGGTTTCCATCCGGGCGATCAGGTCCTTGAGATTCGCCGCCTGCTTGGAAAGCTCGATGGCTCGCTCGCGCTCGGCGCCGAGCGCCTGTTCGGCGGCGGCCAGCGCCGATTGGCGCGCGTCCACGAGCGCCGCGAGACGCTGACGCTCGGCGCGAAGTTTCGCAACACCTGATGAAAGCGTCTCGCGCTCCGTGGCGATCGATTGCCGCAGCTGCACAAGATCCGAGAGATCCGAGGCGAGGGCTTCTGTTTCGCCGCGCAGTTGCGGCAGCACCGCACCGAGCAGCATCGAGGTTCGGATCGCGGCGAGCATGTCTTCCGGTGCCACGAGAAGCGCCGGCGGCGGTTTCCGCCCCATTCGCTGCAAGGAGGCGAGGACCTCGGCGATCACCGAGCGGCGGCTTGCCAGCGAACGTTTGATCGCATCCTCGGCGCCCGTCAATGTGTCGAGCCGCGACTCGGTCTCGCCGATCTTGCGTTCACTCGCGGTGGCGTTTTGGGCCGCGTCGAGGAGCGCGGCCGTGAGCTTCGCCCGGTCGGCTCTGATGGAGGCAATCTCCGTTTCGATTTGCCGCCGCTGCTCCTGCGACGCCTCGATCGTGTCCTCCATGCCGCGCAGCTCAAGCCGGTGGCCGCTCAGCTCCGCGTCTTTTTTGTCCAAATCCGGCGCCGTGGGGGGCGCGGGCGGGGCGGCGGCGCAAACCGCGGGGAAGCCCACGAGACAGAGTTCCAGCGCGGCGAGGCTGACTGCCCCTGCGAAAGCATTTTTGCTGGACCGCGTTTGAAACGTCACAGTGGCTCTTTTGGCTGCGGCAAATGGAAGTGGCCGCGCGGGTGTAAATCCTGTGAAGACCAAAAAGGACAGCAAAAAGTGGCGCCGTCGCGGCAAGGACACAAAAAGGCGCGGATTATTTTAGTCCCGGTGATAGGGATGGCCGGAAAGAATCGTCATGGCCCGGTAAATCTGTTCGGCGGCCATGATTCGCGCCAATTGGTGCGGCCACGTCATCGTTCCAAACGCAAGCGTGAGCGAAGCCGAGGCCAAAAATGTCGGGTCCAATCCGTCCGGGCCGCCAATGACAAAGGCGGCGCCGGCACTCGCTGCGTCCCTCTGCCGGCCGAGCTCGGCGGCCAAGCCACGGCTTGTCATCTGTTTGCCGGTTTCATCGAGCGCGACAACCGCAAAGCCCGGCGGGAGAAGGGAGCGCAGGGCTTTTGCCTCTTCCCGCTTGCGATCGTCCGCGCGGCCCGCGCGGCTTTCCGCCGTTTCGCGCAGTTCAACCCAGGGAAAACCGATCGCGCGGCCAGCGGCTGCGGCCCGCGCGATATAATGCGCCGCCAGATCCCGCTCGGGTCCGGCTTTCGGCCGCCCGACGCAAACAAGCAGGAGACGCATCGCACCGCCAGGTTAAGAGCTTAACCCAAGCGGCGCTCGCCGGGCCGTCCGGAGCCCCACATTTTTTCGAGATTGTAGAACTGCCGCACCTCGGGCCGGAAGATGTGGACGATGATATCGGCCGCATCGACCAGAACCCAATCGCAGGTCTGCAATCCCTCGACGCGCGGCGCGCGCAAGGTTCCCTTGAGCGCGCCGATCAGGCGCTCGGCGATCGCTCCGACATGAGTGTTGGAGCGGCCGGTCGCGATAATCATGGCGTCGGCGAGAGAGGTTTTGCCGTGCAGGTCGATGGAGACGATGTCCTCGGCTTTGGCGTCATCGAGGCAGGTCAAGACAGTCTGCACGAGTTGGCCGGCTCCAGGCCCTGACGGTCCCTTGGCCGGTGTGAGCGGCGGTTGCGCCGCTTCCGCAACAATCGCGGGGTTCAGTGTATCGATCCTCCTAGGGCCCCGCCAACTGGCCGGGCGCTCTCTAAGATGCGCCAAATTGGGGCAAATTTCAATGGGCTTGTTGTGAGGAAGGCCAGTTGGCAGTTTCCGGGCGCCACGAATTCATGAGTTTGTTACTCGCCTTACCAAGCAGAACCAAGCCGGTATCGCATTCAGCTCATGTTCATGATGCCCAGAAAAGATATGTCACCGCGGGGGGCATCAGGAGCCTATCCATGAAGCACATGAAGATGAGCGTCCCGCGCGATTGCGGCATCAGGTATGGAGCATTGATTCTGGCTTTGCTCTTTGCCTGTCCTGCCTTGGCCTACAAAGGTGAAAAGCTCGCAAAGGACGCGAAGATTAGCATGGCCGAGGCGCGCACCATCGCGCTGAAGGCGCATCCGGGCAAGATCACGGACGAGGAATTGGAACGTGAAGCGGGAGGAACCGGCCTGCATTATTCATTCGACATTAAAAATGGAAGCTCCACGCAGGAGGTTGGTGTTGACGCTCGAACGGGTGACATATTGGAGAACGCCACGGAAGGTGAGAATCCCGACTAATGAATTTGATTGATTGAACGAAAAGAGGAATCGGCTCCGTTCCTACACCAGGGCCGGCTTCCACTTTCGCCACGATAAGGAGCCCCGCATGGAGAAGCTGCCGGCTGGCACTCTGAGCAAAGTACCCGAAGTCACTCTTGGGTTTTGGGTTATCAAGGTGCTTGCGACGACGTTGGGAGAGACCGGCGGCGATGCCGTAACAATGTCGATGGATCTGGGCTACGCGGTTGGCAGCTTCATTTTTATCGGAATTTTCGCCGCCGCCGTCGTCGCGCAAATTTCCGCGAAGGTATTCCATTCCTTTCTGTATTGGGTCACGATCGTCGCGACGACAACCTTGGGGACAACGCTGGCGGATTTCGCCGATCGTTCGCTTGGCATCGGTTATTTTGGCGGATCGTCGCTTCTGTTGGCGGGGCTTATTGCTTCCCTGGCCGTATGGCGCTGGTCAGAGGGCTCCATCTCCGTCAACACCGTCGTGACGCCCCGGGTCGAGATGTTTTATTGGGTCGCGATCCTGTTCTCGCAAACGCTCGGCACGGCGCTGGGCGACTGGATGGCCGACACGAACGGGCTCGGCTACGAGGGCGGTGCGGTCGTCTTCGCAGCCGGTCTGGCGGCTGTCGCCGCCGCATATTTTTATACGAAAATCTCGCACACCTTGCTATTTTGGGCGGCGTTCATTCTCACGCGGCCGCTTGGCGCAACGCTCGGGGACCTTCTGGACAAACCGCACGATCACGGCGGGCTGGAGATCAGCCGCTATGTCGCCTCAGGCATTCTCGCAGCGATCATTGTCGCTCTCATCCTGATCCTCCCGCAACGGGCGGGTGTGCATCCGGGCGCTCGCGAGCAGAAGGCGTAAGGCAGTTATTTATGCGCGAGTAATCTCCCAAGAAGACGTCGCAATGACCCTTTAAACCGCGAACATTCGCGACTCCCCCCCAACTGATACGAGAGGCAGCGATTTTGCAGCAAGGCTCCGTGCGCGAGCGGAATATAAATCCAAGTTATCGGCCTGCAACTAAGCTGTCACGAAAACAAAGGCACTCATTTTGGACAGCATCTAATCGAATCCACAACCGGCTCCGAGTGATGATGACATCCCTCTCACAACAGAATCCCAAATCGGCTCTTCCTCCGTGGGATAGGTAAACTCAATCTGGGTGATCACATCCTTGCATTTGAGCGCCTTTGTGTAGAAAATTTTATTGCCTTCCTTCAAGCAAGAAAGCGCCATGAAAAATGGGATCTTTTGGTCCCTTATCACCCTATACTTTGCCCTGTCACCAGCGCAGCCGTGTTCGGCTTCGTTGGCGAGATCACCTAGTGACTGATCCAAATTGTAACTGGCCCAAACGGCAACCTTTGCATGACCTTGCAGAGCTTGAAAGCTCCGGCCATCTCCATTGTCGGCTTCGCGAAGGGCGCGAAGTTTGTCGGCTGGGTAGTTAACGGAGTAGCCGAATCTACCATTTTGATATTTCTTCCATCCCGGATTGGCTGCCTTGGCACGAATGGGATGATAAATCGCTGCAATAACTGATGCCACTATAGCGCAATAAGTCAGCTTCGGTTGTTTCATGGATGAGATCGCTTTTGTCCCACATGGACCGTGATTTTTAAGGCTTTCTTTGTGGATAAAGCTGCTAAGAATATATTAAATGGTTTTCCATTTTGATTAAATACCGAGTTAGCCAACCTTACATCTCGAATGCTAGGCCGGTAACGGCCGCTGCCACAGTTAGCGCCGCCACCGTCATTGCAATTATACAGAAAAATCAACCAATCTTACTGATTGAACGAGAGCCTGCTGTCTTCGGGCTTGTAAGGTTTTTTGTCCAAATCGTACCAAAGTGTTTCACGTGAAACACTTTGGTACGATTGACACCGCCGGGGATGGACCGGGGATAGTAAGGTTGAACGGCCAGAGAAGCGTTTTTGCTCAGGAGGCGCTCTTGCGCTTCAACCCTTCCTCGTAGGAAATCGCCTCGTAGTCCGAAAGCGAGCTATATTTCAGCCCGACGTCGGCAAGGGCATCGAGCTTGGCGGAGGTGTCGAATTTCTTGAGCTTAATCTTGTCGACGTAAAAAATGTCGATGAGGCAATTGTAGACGCTCTCATCGTCGATAGAGACGACGAAGATTTTAGCGTCTCCGATCGGCACATACCAACGGCAGCCGAGCGGAATGTTGGCGACATAGACGAGATATTTGCCGTCGCCATCGAGAGCATCGCCAAAAGTCTCGACGAGCTTGGGCAGGGTCTCATATTCCTTGATGGATCCGGCCAGGAAACCGATCGCGGGCTTGCCGCTTTCGGAGACAGTAAAAACATCTTTCAGGACGGTTTCTGGAAGATCGTAGGAAATATCGCCGCGAAAGCCGAACTGGCCTGCGACATGCGTGTCCGCCTTCAAGATTGGCTTAAGGAGCCGGCCTGCCGCCTCCAATTTGGCGAAAGGCGTGTCGGTAATGGCTGTCATTTGTGATCCTCAATGTCGTGAAGCCGCCAACGATTGGAGCAATCCGCGCACTCCCTTTGTATCGAGCGCGCAATTTGGCGAGATCGACAGGGAGGATCGGGGTCCTTCTTTGGTGACGCCGCTTCATTGAAGCTTCCAGAACTTCGAGATGAAACGCCTAATGCTTAGATGAGCAATTTATGTGCCTAGACATAAAGCTTGCCGCCCTTCTCCAAAAACTCGGCGCTTTTGTCGGCCATGCCTTTTTCGCGTTCTTCCATCGCGGCGACTTCCTCGCGAATATCCTGGGTGATCTTCATCGAACAAAATTGCGGCCCGCACATCGAGCAGAAATGCGCGGTTTTATGCGCGTCCTTGGGCAGGGTTTCGTCGTGGAAGAGTTTTGCCGTCTCGGGATCGAGCCCCAGGTTGAATTGATCCTGCCAGCGGAAATCAAATCGCGCACGCGACACCGCATCGTCGCGAATCTGCGCCGCCGGATGCCCCTTGGCGAGATCGCCGGCATGCGCCGCGATCCGATAAGTGATGACTCCCACCTTCACGTCATCGCGATCCGGCAGACCAAGATGTTCCTTCGGCGTCACATAGCAAAGCATGGCACAACCGAACCAGCCGATCATCGCGGCCCCGATGCCTGACGTAATGTGGTCGTAGCCGGGCGCGATATCCGTCGTCAGCGGTCCGAGAGTATAGAAGGGCGCCTCGCCGCATTCCTCGAGCTGCTTCTCCATATTGATCTTGATCTTGTGCATCGGCACATGGCCGGGGCCTTCGATCATCACCTGGCAGCCTTTGGCCCAAGCAATCTTTGTCAATTCACCCAGCGTCTCAAGCTCGGCGAATTGGGCGCGGTCATTGGCATCGGCGATCGAGCCCGGCCGGAGGCCATCGCCGAGCGAGAAGGACACATCATAGGCGCGCATGATGTCGCAAATCTCATCGAAGCGCTCGTAGAGGAAACTCTCCTTGTGATGGGCGAGGCACCAGCGTGCCATGATCGAGCCGCCGCGCGAAACGATGCCGGTGGTGCGCTTGGCGGTGAGCGGCACATAGGCGAGCCGTACGCCCGCGTGAATGGTGAAATAATCGACGCCCTGCTCGGCCTGCTCGATCAGCGTGTCGCGGAAAATCTCCCAGGTGAGTCTGATGGGATCGCCATCAACCTTTTCGAGCGCCTGATAGATCGGGACGGTGCCGATGGGCACCGGTGCGTTGCGCAGGATCCAGTCGCGGATGTTGTGAATATTGCGCCCGGTGGAGAGATCCATCACGGTGTCGGCACCCCAGCGAATCGCCCAAACCATTTTCTCGACTTCCTCGGCGACGGAAGAGGTCACCGCCGAATTGCCGATATTGGCATTGACCTTGACGAGGAAATTGCGGCCGATGATCATCGGCTCAAGTTCGGGATGATTGATGTTGGCCGGGATGATCGCACGGCCGCGCGCGATCTCGTCGCGGACGAACTCCGGCGTGACGAAAGCCGGGATCGACGCGCCAAAACTCTCGCCATCCTTGAGTCGAGTCTCCGCGCCTTCAACCCTCTGTTCGCGGCCGAGATTTTCCCGCGCGGCGGCAAAAATCATTTCCTCCGTAATGATCCCGGCGCGGGCAAATTCATATTGGGTGACGAGCGAGCCAGCGCGCCCTTTGCGCGGCGAACTGTTGGCGGGGCAGGGCGGCACGAGGCGGCCCAATGTCACGCCGCCATTGTCTTCCGGACGGACGGCGCGGCCCTGATAGGTTTCAAATCCCTGCCGGGCGGCGAGCCAAGGCTGGCGAATAGGGGCGAGGCCAGCCGACAAATCGATCGAAACGGCGTCTTGCGTATAGGGCCCCGAGGGGTCGTACACACGCACCGGCGGCTCGTTGGCGGACGGATCGAGGGCGATCTCGCGGAAGGGCACGGCAATGCCGGGCCGCCCGGTTGGATGGTGATAAATTTTTTTCGAGCCAGGCAAGGGCCCGCATGTCACGCTTTGCGGAACGATGTTTTGCGGCTTGTCCAAAATATTCATCGCGATCCTCCGCTCGGGTCGAGGCAGCGAGGCTTGGGGCGGATGCGAAGAGGAAAGAGCCTGACTCGTCCTCGCGTTGCCTTATCCCTTCGCTGGCATTACCCAGATTCAGGTTCTACGGGTGTAATCTCAGCCGCCGTTTCCGGCAGCACCCCATGGCGAACTGACAACTATAGGGCGGGGAAGTGGATCGGGCAAGCCATACGCGAATTGTTGGGTCTCGTCACGAGATAGAAAGAGGCGTGTCCTTGAGAACACGCCTCGAAAATTAATCATATTTAAGTTTGATCCGGTAAGGCCTTAGGCCTCGGTGGATGTTTATGCTTTGTCGAGCTTGATCTGCAAATTGCCGTCCAAGAGCGGGGTTTTTGGCTGCACCCGATGAAACTCATCGAGGGCTGCCTTTACGCCGGTTGACAGTTCAGACGGTTGCCGGACGTCAATGTTGACGGAAAAAATATCGGCCCCGTCTTTTAAAACCGTAACCTTGAGAATCATACACTCTTCTCCCTAACTTGTGCCGTGCACCAAGGGGAGATTGCTGCGATGCAAACAAAAGTCAACCGCCCAAAATTCAATCAAAAGAGGCCTGCGACGCTTTAACGCTCCCGGCCAGCGGCGCTGTCGTGCCAACGGGCAAGCAGTGAGAAAGAGAACACGGACAACACCGCGAAAATGGCGATGCCGGTCAAAGAGATCAATGTCAGCGCCGCGAACATGCGCGGGATGTTCAACCGGTAGCCTGCTTCCGCGATTCGGAATGCAAGACCAGCGCCTTTTCCGGCGTTGCCCGCCGCGAGTTCAGCGACGATGGCGCCAATGAGCGCAAGACCACCGCCGATCCGCAATCCCCCGAGGAAATACGGCAATGCGGTGGGCAGGCGCAAATAGATCAACGTCTGCCAGCGTGTCGCGCGGTAAAGTGTGAAGAGATCGATGAGATTGCGGTCGGCCGAGGTGAGGCCGAGTGTGGTATTCGCCAAAATTGGAAAAAACGCCACGAGAAACGCGCAGACGAGGACTGCCGCCGGGGCCTCCAGATAGATCAAGAGCAAAGGTGCGATGGCGACGATCGGAGTGACTTGCAGCACGATGGCAAGCGGCAGCAAGGAGCGCTCAACCCATTTCCATTGCGCGAAAAGAACAGCGAGGCCAACGCCGCCCAAGACCGCCGCCGCGAGCGCGCCAAAGGTCGTCTGCAAGGTCACGAGCAAGGCCGGAAACAAAATGCCGCGGTCGGTCACGAGTGTTTGAAGCACGAGCGAAGGCGATGGCAGGATGTAGGGCGGCACATCGCGCAGCCTGACATAGGCTTCCCACGCCGTCAGCATCGCCGTGAAGACCAGGGCCGGCGGCCCGTTCCGCACAACCCATCGGGGGAGACGTCTTGCCCTTGCCAAGGTCATTGCGAATGCTCATCCATCGCGCTCTGCAACGCGCGCGAGGCGAGCGCGCAAGAGCGCGCATAGGCCGGACTCACGCGAAAATTTTCGCCGCGTGTCGCGAGCGCGTCAACTTCAATTTCATCGATGATGCGGCCGGGCCGGGCCGCCATGACCGCGATCCGGCTTGACAGATAAACACTCTCATAAACCGAATGGGTGACGAAGACGATCGTTGTGCCGAGCGCGCGTTGCAATGCCAAAAGATCGTCATTGAGCTTGAACCGCGAAATCTCATCGAGCGCCGCGAAGGGCTCATCCATCAAGAGTAAGGGCGGCCGCAGGACAAGCGCGCGGGCAATCGAAACACGCATGCGCATGCCGCCGGAAAGCTCAAGAGGGAACATCTTCGCTTCGGCGGCAAGGCCGACAAGAGCCAGAGCCTCATGGACAGTTCCGGCCGCATCTTGCCGCGTTGATCCCTGCAAGCGCAGGCCCAGAAACACATTGTCGAAGATATTGGCCCAGGGCATCAAAGTCGGGTCCTGGAACACGAATCCGATGCTCGCGCGCTCCGGCGCCAACGCCCTCGTGAGGGTGCCGGAAGAGACTGTCTCAAGCCCCGCGATCAGCCGCAAAATCGTCGATTTGCCGCAGCCCGAGGGGCCGAGCAAAGTGAGAAATTCACCTTCGCGCACTTCGAAATTAAGGCCCGCGAGGGCGACCGTTCCATTTTTGTAAATCTTCCCCGCGTTGCGCAGGGAGATGAGCGTCTGTGTCACGCGCGCGATTATCCAGCATCATTGGCGCGGCCGCAGTTCAAGACCAACGCCGTGGCCAATGAACCGCAACGTATAGGCGCGTTTGTATTCGAGGTAAGGTTTAAAAAGCCCAGCATCCACCATTTTGGTAAAAAAGCTTTTGACCCGGGCGTCCCGCATGGCGCCGATGCCGAGGGTCAAGGAATCTCCCGAATCAACGATGCCATAGTCTTTCATCTTCGCAACCGAATAGGCAAGCTGCTCGTCGCGGATGTCCGGATTGTCGCGTTTGATCAGCTCATTGGCCGCGTGATTGTCGCCATAGATATAATTGTACCAGCCGACGATCGAGGCATCGACGAAGCGCTGGACGAGATCCGGGTTCTTATCGATGAGGCCGCGCGTGGTCTCGATTGTGGTCGAATAGGAATCGTAACCATAGTCCGCGATCAGAAACACATTCGGCTTGAACTTGCCTTGCCGTTCGATCTCGAAAGGCTCAGAGGTCGCATATCCTTGCTGGATAGAATTTTTATCCGCGATGAAGGGTGCGGAGTTGAATGTGTAGGGCTTGACGTTTTCGTCCCGGAATCCGTAGGCGAGTTTCAACCACTGATATACGGAAACAAAGCCGTCCTTGCCGATAAAGGCGGTCGCGCGGGGCAAGTCCTTGAATTGGTCGAACCCCGCGTTCGGGTGCGACATCAGGATAAAGGGATCTTTTTGAAACAGCGCGGCGACCGCGACGATGGGAATTTCTCCGGCCGCCGCATCGAACGCCTGAATCAAATTGGCGCCTAGGGCGAATTCGACTTTTCCGGCCGCGAGCAACAGCCTGTTGTTGGCGTTGGGGCCGCCTTGCAGGATCGTGACATCGAGGCCGTATTTCTCATAGGTACCGTCGGCCTTGGCCTGGTAGAAGCCGCCATGTTCGGCCTCGGCAAGCCAATTCGTTGCGAATGTCACTTTGTCGAGGGCGGCGGCGGGCGTGGCAAGAGAGGCGAGCGTGGCAAGAGACGCAAGGAAACATGCCGTGCGGAGAAGAGCGAAAAGGGGCAAGGGGAATCCTCGATCGTCCGTGTGCGATGCGGCGGGGCACAACGCATGATACAAACAATTGGGAAAAATAAGACCGGCAAATATAATTTTCGCCGCGCCAGTCAGCTTACTATTCCGCCACGCAAGACTACGCCAGGCTCTTGCCGCACGTCACAATAAGCGCAAGCGCTGGCATAAACGCGGTGAGGGGGAGACTGTTGCTGGGCAAACCCGCCGGGTGTATATTTGCGTACACGGGACACGAATCATGACGGCGCTTTTGGCTCTTTGGCTCTGCGCGTTGTGTGCCGGGGCCATCTACTACAGCATCCCGCCCCGCGGTACGCGGGCGGATGTTTACGGCATTGCGCTCTGGATCATGTCGAGCGGCGTGCTCGTGGTGTCGGCGGTTGTTCTCGTGGTCAGCGTTGTCTCGCCGGCCGGAATCCATCCCCCAAAATTTTGGTAGCCTCGCCTATGCGCCGAACCCGAAATTCGGACCGGGATAGCCCGGTCCTATTTTGATCGGCGCCAGGAACAAAGTCTCCCGTTCCGCGAGATTTCAGCTTCCGGGGCGAAGCGTCAGCGCCGCGACGCCACCCGCGAGAGAGAGGCCGGTTTGCGCCTGAACCGACAGGGGCTGTAAGGCGATCGAGCGATTCGAGCCGCCGACAAGCGCATTCGCGCCGAGCCCGACACCGACTGTCGCCGAGGCATCGACGCCGATATACTCACCGGCGAGCGCGCCATGCTTGGGTCCTTCCGAGGGTGCAAAAACGGCCCAGCTCAAAACGCCCCGGTCGGTGGCGCCGATATCAAGACCGAATTTGCGAATCGTGCCGTAATAACGCTCGTGATATCCATGCACCGACGTGAAAACGCACGCCATCTCCTTGGTGGAAGTCACAATAAGACCGAGCCCTCCAGACACATTGCAGCGCAACCTGCCGAGTTTCAATCCTTGCTGCGCAACCGCAGTTTGCGTTGTCGCGGTCAAAATGGCAAGAGACGCCGCGCAGAGAATGGCGCGTAGGTTCATGAGTTTTCCTTTTCGATGTAGGCTTGATGCCAGCGCGGGACGATTCGCCGGCGAGACGATCCCTCGCTTCCAAATGGACCGAGGATTTGTGATGTCAAGTGCCGTGAGATTTACATTCAAGCCTTTTGGTGCCCGGAGGCTTGACGCATATCAATCGCACGAATGATTTTTCAAATAGGCCTTCGCGGGTGGTTTCACGATGGCGCGGAAGTGGTTATAGAGCGAATCGCCCTTATTGCGCGGTGCGGACGGAGTCGAAGGACGATGGTCATGATCTCATATATGCGATGCCTCTTCCTTTGCGCCGCATTGCCGGTGCTGATGGCGGTGCCGCCGGCCGCCGCCGCCGATGTGGCGAAGGGCGGGATCATCGCCAAGCGCTGGTGCGCCGCGTGTCATCTGGTCGCGCCCGATCAGACGAAGGCCAATTCGGATGCACCGAGCTTTGCCTCCATCGCGCATAAGAAACCGACCTCGAAAGCGCTTTCGGCCTTCCTGACCGATCCGCATCCCAAAATGCCGGATATGAGTCTGACGCGTGACGAGATCGCCGACATCGTGGCGTATATCAAGGGGCTTGATCGCTAAGTCGAATCCAAGGGGCGCTTGATCGTATCGGCATGTGTTGACGAACAGGCTTTGCGCACCGGCAGCAAATATGTAAGCTTTCGCAGTTAGCCTTCGCGAAGGACTTGGAGATGCCGGAAACAAGTTTTTGGGTTGAGCTGACCTGGACTGATTTTGCCGAAGCCGACATGGCGCGCGTGATCGCCGTTTTGCCGCTTGCCGCGACCGAGCAGCATGGGCCGCATCTGCCGCTCGGCACGGATAGCTTCATCATGGAAGGCTACATTGAGCAGGTCATTGAACGCTTGCCGCGCGAACTTTCCGTCTTGTTCCTGCCCGTGCAAAATTGCGGGCTTTCGATCGAACACATGGATTTTCCCGGCACGCTCAGCATCCCGGCCGTAACCCTCATCAGTGCTTGGACTGCGCTTGGCGAATGCGTGCATCGCGCGGGCTGCCGCAAGCTGGTGCTCTTGAATTCGCATGGGGGGAACAGTGCGATTCTCGACATCGTCGCGCATGATCTGCGCGCCCGACTCGACATGCTCGTCGTGCTCGCCTCCTGGCGGCGTTTCGGCGCACCCGATGGGCTTTTTTCCGCGCAGGAGCAAACGCATGGAATCCATGCGGGAGAGATCGAAACGTCTTTAATGATGAACTTCCGGCCGGACCTTGTGCGCGAGGACGAGGCCGCCGATTTTCCGTCGCGAAGCCTCGCACTCGAACGCGATTTCAACTGGCTGCGCGCCGGCCGTCCAACAGGCTTTGGCTGGATGGCCCAGGATCTCTCGATCTCGGGCGCCATGGGAGATGCGGCGGCGGCCAATGCGCGCAAGGGCGTGGCCTGTGCCGACTACGGCGCCACCGCCTTCATCGAGTTGCTGCAAGATATCGATGGCTTCGATCTGACACGCTTGAAAGAAGGGCCGTTGTCCGAGGGTTTGTGAGCGGATTTCTCCTCAATCGGCACGCCACGGAAACGTCCAAGTCTCGGTGAGCGCCCGCGCGCCAGTGCGCAAAAAGGCCCGCAAATCGGTGGCTTGGCCGGGCTCCAGCTGCACGTCGATGATCGCCCGAAAACCCTTGGTGTGCTCGTTTGGCACGATGAAGGAGCGAGTGATCGTGCCTTGGCTTGTTGATGGAACAACTTCGACAAGTTGCGGATCGGTGGCGTAATAAGGCAGCTCGCCGCCGCTAAAATCGATGATGAACCGGCGCGAGCCCGGTGCTGGCGGCTCGATCGAGCCAAGCGCCGCGGCTACCGTCTGATAGGTGTTCAGGACGCGCCCGTTCGGCGAGAGTTGAGCCAGCTCGAGACCGGCGGCCATGCGATAGGCATAAATGAAAGGCTTGCCTGGCTCGGGCGAATCCTTCGGGACAAAGGAAGCGACGATGTTGTCGTTCGTTTCATGTCCGGTCGGCAGTTCGACGAGCTCGACCCGGCCTTCGCCCCAATTCCCCCTCGGCTCGACCCAAAGGCTCGGACGCATTTCGTAGTTGAGGTCGAGATCCTGATAGTGATCGAAGTCGCGGTCCCGTTGCAACAGGCCAAAGCCGCGAAGATCCTTATCGAGAAAGGCCGAGACCTCCGGCTTCACCGGATTGCGCAACGGACGCCAAATCCATTCGCCGGTTCCCGAATGGATCAAAAGCCCATCCGAATCGTGCAGCTCGGGACGGAAGTCGTCGTTGAACCGGTGATCGTCCTCGCCGATGAAAAACATCGAAGTCAATGGGGCGAGTCCAAACTTGACATTCGGCTTGCGCGGAAAAAGCTGCGCATAAACTTCGATCGCCGTCTCGACTCCGGGAAAAAGGTCGAAGCGATAAGCGCCAGTCGCCGAAGGACTATCGAGCAGCGCATAGATCGTTGCCTGATCGGCGCCGGGCTCGGGCGTCTCGATCCAAAATTCGCGGAAAAAAGGAAACTCTTCGCTGGTGGTGCCAGCCTCGACGGCGAGGGCCCGTGCCGACATGCCGTAGCGCTGGCCGCGGCCGAGAAAACGGAAGTAACTCGCGCCGAGGAAAGCGATCAGTTCATCATAAACCTTTGGGCTGTTTAACGGATAATGCAACCGGAACCCGGCGAAGCCCAGATTGACCGGCAAGGGCTTCTCAATTTTTGTGCGGCCGTAATCAAAAAGGTTGGCGGAATAGGGAATGGGGGCTGGTATCCCGTCTCTAATCAAGTTGATCGTGACGGGGCGCTGGTAAAGATGGCCGAGATGGAACAATTGCAGCCGGAATTGACTGCCAGCGGCGCCAAGGAAGGCCTTGTCGGGGCGAAACCTTATATCGCGCCAGGCATCGAAATCCAGTTTGTTGAGCGCGTCGGGGAGCCCCGGGGAGGCGGTATCGAAAGCCACCGCGGAGAGATCGCGGGCGCGGCGTATGACATCTTCGAAATCGAATTTTAGCGGCGCCTGCGGGGCCTTGGCGGGTTGCGCTGGGGCGGACAAGATGGGCGACGAGAAGCCGGCGCTCGAGAGAACGAGATATTTGACGATTGTACGGCGGCTGAGTTTGACCATGGGTGTCCAGAAAAGAAGGTTTGTACGCAAATTTGGTCAGGCGGGAGGCGTGCTCACGGGTTACTCACCTTTTGCGCCAGCGGCAAGGCGGCCCCTCCTAGAGCGAGTTTGGCAGGAAAGCCCATAAGGGTTAGGCAATCTAGGCAATTGTTTGTTGGCCTGCCCGAAAAAGCCTTCTATACAGGCTCACCAGGTGTAGTTCAGGGCCTTTAAAAAAGCCCGTGCGATAACCATGTGGCCTGTCAAGTTTGCATGAACCCGGTCGGACGCCAGCGCCATCGGATGAACCGCGGTCAAGAGATCATCGAACGCTGCTTGTGTATCCACTAAGACGGCTCGGTAACGCCCAGCCAACTGGCGCACCACGTCCCCATAAAGGTCCATGGCCGCCCGCATGGGATCGGCCTGGTTCGTTTCGATGAAATAGGGCGTCATCAGAACCAATCCCTTGAGTTGCGGGCGGGTCGTGCGGACAAGTTGCTCCAAAATGGAGGCATATTCGTCAAGAGAGACGTGCCATTCCGTTTGCAGGGGGGCATCGAACTGACGCCAGACGTCGTTGATGCCGATCATGATGGAAAGCCAATCGGGCGCCAATTCCAAGACATCGGATTGCCAACGGGCCGCCAAATCGCGCACGGTGTTGCCGGAGATCCCCATGTTCCGGATGCGGATGTGCCTTTCGGGGCAGGTCGCGCCGAGCAAGGCGTGGATGAGGGAGACGTAGCCATTGCCAAGGTCCGAGCCCACAGCTTCGGCGACCGGCCGGGCGCGGCCGCAATCTGTAATCGAATCACCGATCATGAGCAGCGTGCTGTTGGGATGGATCTTCATGGCCTCTTTCATCGAAAGGCGTTTCTACCTGAGACTGGCGGGCAAACGGACTAAGCCAAGCGGGGCGC
Source organism: Methylocapsa sp. D3K7 (assembly GCF_029855125.1). GTDB lineage: Bacteria > Pseudomonadota > Alphaproteobacteria > Rhizobiales > Beijerinckiaceae > Methylocapsa. The sequence continues at coordinate 1,854,923 of NZ_CP123229.1, read as the reverse complement.
TAGAGAGTTGATTCGCCGCCCCGCATGGCACAAGAGCCTCCCCATCAACATCCCACGTCAGCATGGCAAGCTTGCCTGAAACGCAGGCATGAGGCAAATAGCGGGCCGCCCTGCGTCTCCCGGCGGGATCGCCGCGGCTTGATACGATGGGATGGCAGGGCGGACATTCATGGGACTTGACGGAGACGGGCAGGCTGCAGCACGCCACAGTAGTTCCCTTGAGGGGATACAGATTCTTCGCGCTGCGGCGGCTCTTCTTGTCGTGATGTCTCACACGCTCTTGGAATCCTTAGCGGCCGTTGCGCCGCCGAAGAGCCCAGCCTGGCTCACGGCTTTTGGCTCTGTCGGAGTCGACATATTTTTTGTGATCAGCGGGTTCATCATGTTCTACGTGAGCTTCCCCGCTCATCGGCCGAGCGTTGCGCCGGCCTCTTTCCTGCTGAAGCGGTTGACCCGGATTTACCCGTTCTATTGGTTCTGTGTGGCGCTGACTCTCGGCTTCTGGAGTCTGGGCCTTGTCCCTTCAATACAGCCGGATAGGAGTATTTTGATCCGGTCCGTTTTGCTGTTTCCAAGCAATTATTTTGTTATCGGGGTAGCGTGGACGCTTGTCTACGAAATGTATTTTTATCTCATCTTCGCTGCGACGCTGTATTTTTCCAGACCGCTCGTTTCCTTATATGGCACCAGCATCACAATCCTCGTTTTATACGCACTCAGCAATTGGGCGCCGGACCCCGCGCTGCGCGCCTTCCTAGGCAATCCGATCGCGGTCGAGTTTTGCTTCGGGCTTTTTTTGGCTTACCTGTTCCGGGAATGGCCAAACTTTGCTTCTGCAGCCCGTCCCCTTTGGATCCCGGGCCTCGCCCTTCTTGTGGCCGCGCCCATGATCGCACCTTATGCAAGCACCCATTTTCCTCCGAGCCCAGCCCGAGTCCTTTGGGGCATTCCCGCGTTTCTCATCGTGGCGTCGTTTCTCTCGCTGAAAACCAATGGCACTCCTTTGAGACGGCAGATGGTTTTACTCGGGGATGCTTCCTACGCTATCTACCTCACCCATCCCTTGACCTTGATTTCTTACGCATGGCTCCTCAAAGGCAGCCTGACGAATTTCCCGCAATGGCCGGTCATTCCATTTTTCGTCGTGCTGTGCGCGGGCTTCGGCGTCCTCATTCATGTTTTCGTTGAGCGCCAGCTCATCAAGGGTGTCCGCGGACTTTTTCGGCGCCTTTTTACGCCGCGCTTGGTGGGTTCACCGCTGCCCTTGGAAAGACCTGAAGAGCTGCAGACTTTGAAGTAGCGGTTTCGGCTGCTGGGTGCGAAGAGCAAGCTTCAGCTCATTGCAGGTCCGATTGGGGCGTCCAGCAGATGCAAGGTTAAGTAAGGTTTAACCATTCGCCGGCGCCTTGCCCGTATTTTTTTTTAAAAAAACTCTTGTGTTGCGGGAAGAATCGCATATTTCTGCCTTTGCCCAATTTCGCACGTGCCTGTGGTCGTGTGCTGGTTGGCGGGGATCCGGACAAGAGGCCGGTTAACCGCCGAATAAGGACCAGCAGCCGGAGGCGAACCGGCGAACCCCGCCAAACGGGGGACGCGACTTAAAGCAACGACGGACCGGGCTTTTTCGTCTCTGCCAGCCTCCAAAGCTGGCTTACCGAAGAGGCTAGTCTATCTTGCCGGGCGTGCGGAGCGGGTTCTCATCCCAATCCAAGCGATGGCCATAAACACTCCGGACAGCGTGATTTGCGGTGTCCACGGTGGATATGTCCAACGGCGCAGCATCTGACCGCGTGGCCCGCGAGGCATCTGCTTCGCTCAAAGCCGCCGGTCGCGAATGGCATGGTTCTTAGCGGCCGCGTTTCCAACGCGCGGACGCTGATTTCGCATCGCCATTCACCCGTAACTTTTTCGTTCCGGCGTGGGAATCCGCGCCGCTCGAAGGGATGCCGCGATGACCGATCGTATCTTGGAATTTCTCCGCAACCGCCGCGAGGACGGGCCGTGCCTTGTGCTCGACCTTGATGTCGTGCGCGACAATTATACAGCTTTCGCCAAGGCGCTGCCGGACACGCGGGTGTTCTACGCCGTCAAGGCCAATCCCGATCCGCAAGTGCTCGACTTGCTGGCGCGTCTTGGTTCGTGTTTCGACACCGCTTCTGTCGTCGAGATCGAGCAGGTCTTGGCAACGGGCGCGAGCGCCGACCGCATCAGCTATGGCAATACGATCAAGAAGGAGCGCGACATCAAGCGCGCCTTCGAGCTTGGCGTGCGCCTGTTCGCGGTCGATTGCGAGGCTGAGGTCGAAAAGATCGCACGCGTTGCGCCGGGGTCCAAGGTGTTTTGCCGCATGCTCTGCGACGGTGCCGGCGCCGAATGGCCGCTCTCGCGCAAATTTGGCTGCGCGCCCGAGATGGCACCGCGCGTCCTCGAACATGCACACCGGCTGGGGCTCGTTGCCTTCGGTCTGTCGTTTCACGTCGGTTCGCAGCAGCGCAATCCGCGCATGTGGGACAGCGCCTTGAAGGCGGCCTCAACGATCTTCCGTGACTTGGCAGAGCGCGGGATCAATTTGCAAATGGTCAATCTCGGCGGCGGCTTTCCGACAAAATATCTGAAGAATGTGCCGGCGGTGAAGACCTATGCGCAGGCGATCTTTCATTCGTTGCGGCGTCATTTCGGCAACCATATTCCCGAGACGATTATCGAACCGGGACGCGGGATGGTCGGCAATGCCGGCGTGATCGAAGCGGAAGTCGTGCTGATCTCGAAGAAGTCGGATGATGACAAGGTGAAATGGGTCTATCTCGACATCGGCAAGTTCAACGGCCTCGCCGAGACGATGGATGAGATGATCCGCTATCCGATCAAAACGCCGTTCGATGGAGGGGCGACCGAGCCTTGCGTGCTGGCAGGGCCGAGCTGCGATTCCGTCGATGTGCTGTATGAGAAGGACCCCTATCTCCTTCCCGTTGGCCTCGAAATCGGCTCGAAAGTGTTGATCGAAGGAACTGGCGCCTATACGACGACCTATTCCTCGGTCGGATTCAACGGCTTTCCGCCGCTTCGATCCTATGTGATCTGAACGGCGCAGCCGAAGCCCTTGGCGGCGGAGAAATCTCCGCCGCATTCTCCCAAAACCTTGTCCCGGACGGCGGGCATGGGCTCGAAGGTCGAGCTCGTGCACGCCGCGAGGGTCGTCCGTGCAATCCCATGCTGTGGGGGAGGCTCAGATGACCTTGATCGCAAATGAAATCGTGCAGGCACCCGCATTCATTGGTGCTGTCGCAGCACCCTATCTTTTTATCGCCGATGAATCGCCAGCCGATGTCGGGGGGCGGGAGCGCTTGCTCGATGAGGCGTTCGGCGCGGCGCGGTTTGAGAAAACCGTCGAACGTCTGCGCAAGGGCCGCGTGCCGGCGCTGGGTCTTGCGCTGGTGGCGAAGGATGGCGGCGATCTTGTGGGCAGCTTACGGCTGTGGCCGATTCGCGCGGGCCGCGTGCCGGCGCTTCTGCTCGGACCCCTGGCCGTCGCCAAGACCCATCGCTCACAAGGGCTTGGCCGTAGATTGATGGGGGAGGCTTTGTTCCGGGCGATCACCGCGGGGCATCGCGCGATATTGCTTGTTGGGGACGCGCCCTATTACGAGCCCTTTGGTTTTTCCCCGCGTCATACGCTCGGGCTGTCGCTGCCGGGTCCGGTCAATGAAGCGCGGTTTCTCGGGCTTGAACTCGAAGACGGCGCTTTATGCGGCGCGAAGGGCCTGGTGACGGCGGGCCGGGGCTTTGATGTTCCGGCGCGGCGCGGCACTCTCGAATTCCGCCACGCGGCTTAACATCGTTAAAAAAAGTTCATATCCAACGTTCTTATCTGGAGGAGCCGCTGGCTTGAAGCTGGCGGCTCCTTCTTGTACCGCTTATCGCGGCCCGCATCCCCTAGACTTTTCTGGAGAAAAAAATGTCGCAATGGCCCGTGCACGGCTCGATTACAGGTCCGATTGTCTTGATCGGCTTTGGCTCGATCGGGCGTGGCGTGCTGCCGCTCATTGAACGGCATTTCAAATTCGACAAATCGCGCTTCACCGTCATCGATCCGGAGGATAAGGATCGCCATCTGCTCGACGAGCGCGGCATCGCCTTCATCAAGAACGCGGTCACGCGCGATGATTTTGTCGATCTCTTGAAGCCGCTCCTGACAAAGGGCGATGGCCAGGCTTTTGTCGTCAATCTGTCGGTCGATGTCTCATCCGCCGCGATCATGCGGCTCTGTCACGAAGTTGGCGCCCTTTATGTCGATACCGTCGCCGAGCCTTGGCTTGGGTTCTATACCGACACGCGGCTGACGGCCTCGGAACGATCCAATTATGCGCTGCGCGAGGCAATCCTCGATCTTCGCCGCGCTCTCAAGACGGGTCCAACCGCGATTTCATGCTGTGGCGCCAATCCGGGCATGGTGTCCTGGTTCGTCAAGCAGGCGCTTTTGAATGTCGCGGCTGATTGCGGCATCGATGCCGGGCAGCCGTCGTCCCGCGAGGATTGGGCGCGGCTCGCGCAGCGCGTGGGAGTCAAAGGCATCCATATCGCTGAATGCGATACGCAGAGGGCGACGGCGGCCAAGCCGCGCGGGGTGTTCGTCAACACCTGGTCGGTCGAGGGTTTCGTTTCGGAAGGTTTGCAGCCTGCCGAACTCGGCTGGGGAACCCATGAAAAACATATCCCCCCGGAAGGAAAGCGGCATGCCTTTGGGCCCGATTGCGCGATCTATCTGATGCGGCCGGGCGCCGGCACGCGGGTGCGGTCCTGGACGCCGACCGCCAAAGCGCAGCACGGCTGGCTCATCACGCACAATGAAGCGATCTCGATCGCCGATTATCTGACCGTGCGTGAGGGAGACAACGTCGTCTACCGGCCGACCTGCCATTACGCCTACCGCCCCGCCGACGATGCGGTGCTTTCGCTCGACGAAATGGCAGGCGCCCAATGGCAGCGTCAGGAAAAGTCGCATATTTTGGACGAGAACGAGATTGTCGATGGCATCGACGAACTCGGGGTCCTGCTCTATGGTCATGCCAAAAATGCCTATTGGTATGGTTCGCAGCTGTCCATCGAGGAGACACGGCGGATTGCCCCGTATCAGAATGCAACGGGCCTGCAAGTGACCTCCGCCGTGCTCGCCGGCATGGTCTGGGCGTTGGAAAATCCCAATGCCGGGATCGTCGAGGCGGATGAACTCGACTTTCGCCGCTGCCTCGAAATCCAGCTGCCCTACCTCGGGCCGGTGACAGGGCATTATACGGATTGGACCCCGCTGGAGGGCCGCGCGGTTCTGTTTCCGGAGGACATCGATACGGCGGATCCGTGGCAGTTCAAGAATGTGATCGTGCGGTAGAAGGGGCGGGGCAATGCCTTTTGCATTCTGGCCAACTTCGCCCGTCGTCTCTCAGACGTGGCTCGATTTCCTCGACTTCGCTTCGGTGAAGGCTGACGGTACTTGGCTCTTCCGGGGTCACGCCGACACGGCCTGGACTCTCGTCCCGGCGATCGGCAGGCAGCCGTCAGCGACAGCGTACCGGCTGGCCGATGAAAAAATCCTGTTCGAGGATTTCGTGCGGGAGGCGAAGCGCTATCTCGATGCGGATGGATTTACGGAGCTTGAATGGATGGCGGTGGCCCAGCATCATGGGCTGCCGACGCGGTTGCTCGATTGGTCGGCCAATCCCATGGTTGCGGCTTGGTTTGCCACGGAAGACGAGAGCGTTTCGGCCGACGCACAAATTTTGGCGCTGCGTGTTCCTTTCGTGCGGCGCTTACAGGCAGCGCCCCTCTTTGGGTCGTCCGGCGCGCCAGTCATCGTGCAAGTCTCCCCGCGCGTCGCGCGGATCACGGCGCAGCAAGGATGTTTCTCCCTGCATGCCGATCCGCAATCGGCCTGGCAGCCGTCGCCGCCAGCTTACGACTTTGTGACTTTCAAGGTCCCTGCTTCGGAAAAGGCGGAGTTCCGGCGGCTGCTGCATATATTTGGCTATGATACGCAACGGATCTATGTGGATATGGACGCGCTCAGTAAGATGCTGGCGTGGCGCTACCGTCAGCGGTAAGAGTGGAGAAGGATCGCGCGGATGTCTGAAGATCCATTGGTGTTGGATCAAATCATCGATGCCGTGACCGCCTTTCCGGTCGAGGATGGCGAGCAATGGCTTGCGCTCTCCAACGCTGTCCCGGGCGTGTCCTTTTTTACGACGGATGTTGATCCCCGGTCTTTCGAGAAAAACACAACAGAAGACACTTGGCTCGGCCGGGGCGAATTGCTGCTCAAGGCGCCCGGCGCATTGCGGCCGGGGCAAGCGATGCAAGAGGTCTCGTTCACGTTGCCGGTCAGGGTTGTGTTGTCGGAGCGTGGCGGTGTGCTTTCCGTCACGGCGTTTGATTTTTATTCGGGCGATGACAGCGGCGAGGCGTCAAAGCCTCGTTATGATCCCGATGACGGCCCGCCCAAAACCATTGGCTGGGGACCTTTCGAGGGGTTGTTGTAATTATGGAAGTATTTCATGCCGAACCCAGAGAGCACGGCATTGGTCCTCCAAGGAGGCGGCGCGCTTGGCGCCTATGAGCTTGGTGCCGCGCGGCGGCTCTACAAGGATCCAGATTTCGCGCCAGATTTGATCGCCGGCGTCTCAATCGGTGCGATCACCGCAGTGCTTCTGGCCCGTCCCGCGCAAGGTTTGAAACCGCTCGAAGCGCTGGAAGCCTTCTGGCAAAAAGTCACCGTCACCGGACTTTTTCTGCCGCCGCCATTGCGGCCATATGCATCGGCGCTGGGAAATCCGAACTTCTTCACACCGAGGCTAGATTACTACGCGTTGCCGATGTGGACGCACATCTACGACACGGCGCCATTACGCGAGACCCTCTCGCAATTGATTGATCTCAAGGCCCTCGCGGACCCGGAGGCCATGCCTGGCCTCTTGGTCAGCGCGACCGACGTCGAGGCTGGAGAGATCGAGTATTTCTTCAGCCGGGAGGGCGGACTGTCCTTGGACCACATCATGGCAAGTAGCAGCTTTCCGCCATCGTTTCCGATGACACGGATCGGTGAGAAATATTACTGGGACGGAGGTTTGTTCGACAATACACCGCTTGGCGCCGTGCTCGAGAGGCTCGATACTGCCAAGGACGCCGACCGGACAATTTTTGTCATCAATCTATTCCCCAACGAGGTGCCCCTTCCCACCAACTTGCATGAGGTCAGAGTACGAACGCACAATCTCCATTTCGACAACAGGAGCCGTGCCGATGTGAGGATGCTGGAGAGGATCAATGAGGTCGCCGATCTAATGGAGGCGCTAGAAAATCTTCCCGAAGGCAACCCACTCAAGGATAATCCGGCCTATCAGGCGGTGGCAAAACGTCAATACGTCCGGCATCCGCGCATTGTCGAGATCACCCGCCCGGAACAGGTTTTGGGCTTTGGCGGCAGTGATTTTTCACCTGGCACCATCGAACAACGTGCGGATGAAGGTTTCAAGCAGACCGATAAGGCGTTGTTGAAGCTATTCGACTCCAAGTACCTTCCTCAGGAAAGAGCGCTTTCAATCTTCGGCGAAAACTGTCTTGCTATTCCGCCGCCAGTTTCACGGGTGCAGGACCCGCGCGAAACTGTTCCAAGAGATTTTGCTCCTCGGCCTTCGCGGCTTTCAAGTGCCGCATTTTGACATGGCCGTAGCCGCGGATTTTTTCTGGAATTGCGGCGAGGGCGACGGCGACGTCATGATTGGCCAGGCAAAGGTTAGCCAAAATCTCCGCTATCAAAACCTCATAGTCTTTGATCAATTGCCGCTCGGCGCGGCGCTCTTTTGTGTAACCGAAAATATCGAAAGCCGTTCCACGCAGCCCTTTTAGAGCAGCAAGACCACGGAACAGCGGCATGACCCAAGATCCAAAGCTGGATTTGACCGCTTCTCCTTGCGCGGTTTTCCGGCCAACCAGCGGCGGCGCGAGATGGAATTCAATGCGCGGGCCGCCTTCGAATGTTGCCGCGATCTGCTTTGCAAAAGACCCGTCGCTATAAAGCCGGGCGACTTCATATTCATCCTTGATCGCGAGCAGTTTGAAGTAATAGCGTGCGCATGCGTCCGCGAGGTCATGCCTGCCCGGCACCCGCGCCCGCTCAATCTCATCGGCATGCTTCACCAAAGCCAAATAGCGCTTGGCATAGGCTTCGTTTTGATAGGCCCCGAGAAATGCGGCGCGTCTTTGGATCGTTTCGTCGAGCGGCCGGGATGGCGCTTGCGTCGCGGCGCTCCGGCGCAGCGGCGATGCGGCGGCTTCCACCGCGGCGGAATTGGCGGCTTCCCGCCGGCCCCATAAAAACGCCGCCTGATTCATCTCGACGGCTTCGCCGTTGAGGGCGATCGCATGCAGGATCGAGGTATCGTCTAGCGGCACGAGGCCTTTCTGCCAGGCGTAGCCGAGCATGAACATATTCGCGGCGATGGAATTTCCCAGCAAGGCAGTGGCGATACCGGTCGCGTCGATGAAGCTCACTCGGTCCCCGGCGGTCTCCAAGATCGCCCGTTTGATGCGTCCGGGGTGGAGCGAAAAATCCGGATCGTGGGTGAAGTCGCCTGGGAAAATTTCCGCCGTGTTGACCACAAATCCCGTCTCGTTCCGGCGGACGGCGGCAAGCACTTTCTTAGTGCCGGAGACGACAAGGTCGCAACCGAGCACCAGATCGGCTTCGCCGGCGGCGACCCTTATGGCATGGATATCCTCTGGCCTCGCGCCAATCTTCACATGGCTGTAGACCGCGCCGCCTTTCTGCGCGAGCCCTGCCATATCGATCGAGCCGCAGCCCTTTCCTTCGAGATGCGCCGCCATGCCCAATATGGCGCCGATGGTGACAACGCCCGTGCCGCCGACTCCGGTCACGAGGATGCCATAGGGCTTGCTGCCGATTGCCGGAATAGCCGGCCGCGCAGGCTCGGGAAAGTCCTGCTCGTGTTTGACCTTTGCCTTTCGAAGCTTGCCGCCATGCACCGTGACCAAGGCCGGGCAGAACCCGTCGAGGCAGGAAAAATCCTTGTTGCAGCTCGATTGGTCGATGACCCGCTTGCGGCCGAATTCGGTTTCGAGAGGCTGCACCGAAACGCAATTCGATTTGACGCCGCAATCGCCGCAGCCTTCACAGACGAGCTCGTTGATGAAGACGCGCCGGGGGGGATCGGGCATCTCTTTCTTTTTGCGGCGCCGACGCTTTTCGGCCGCGCACGTCTGATCATAGATCAGCACAGTGACGCCTGAAATGGCGGCAAGTTCGCGCTGCACGCTCTCGAGCTCGTGACGGTCCTTGATGGTGAGCCCTTTTGGCCAATGGATGGCGGCCGGATATTTCTTGGGCTCATCGGACAGAACGACGATACGCTTTACATTTTCGGCGGCGACCTGGCGAGCGATCATGTCAACGGTGAGATTGCCCTCAAGGGGCTGACCGCCGGTCATCGCCACGGCGTCATTGAAAAGGATCTTGTAGGTGATGTTGACGCCAGCGGCGACCGCGAAGCGGATCGCGAGCGTCCCGGAATGATCGTAAGTGCCATCACCAAGATTTTGGAAAACATGCGCCCGTTTGGAGAAGGGCGCCTCGCCGATCCAGTTGACGCCTTCGCCACCCATCTGGGTGAAGCCCTCGGTCGCGCGGTCCATCCACTGCACCATGTAGTGGCAACCGATCCCGGCATAGGCGCGCATGCCGTCAGGCACTTTTGTCGAGGTATTGTGCGGGCAGCCGGAGCAGAAATAGGGGGTGCGGACACCCAAATCACCCGCGCTCGCGAGCGCGGCCTGCATGCGCTCCAGCTTGCGTATCCGCTGCTCAAGGTCATCGCCGCCAGCGAACCGCAACAGGCGGCGGCCGATCGCGATCGCGATGTCATTGGCGTCCAGAGCGCCGGTGACCGGAAACAGCCAGTTCCCCTCTTCATCCTTTTTGCCAACGCAAATGGGCTGGCTTGGCGAGCCGTAAAGCTCCTCGCGCAGCTGCACTTCGATCAGCGAGCGTTTTTCCTCGACGACGATAATCAATTCGAGCCCGCGCGCGAACTCGCGCAATCCTTCGGGCTCGACCGGCCAGGTGCAGGCGAGCTTCATGAGCCGCAAACCAAGCCTGTTCGCACCGATCTCGTCGATGCCGAGATCGTCCATTGCCTGGCGCACGTCGAGATAGGATTTGCCCGCCGTGATCACCCCAATTTTTGCGTTGGGACCGCCGGAGGTGATGATTTTGTTGAGCTGGTTGGCCCGCAGCCACGCCACCATCGCGTCGCGTTTGTAATTCTGTAGGCGCTTTTCCTGATCGAGAACCGTGTCATGCGCGCGAATGTTGAGACCGCCCTGCGGCATGACGAAAGAGGCGGGAACGATGGGCCGCACGCGATCGAGCGAGACATCGATCGAGCCGGTCGATTCGACCGTATCCTTCAGGCATTTGAGGCCGACCCAAGCACCTGTGAAACGGCTCATCGCAAAGCCATAGAGCCCGTAATCGACAATCTCCTGCACGCCCGCCGGAGACAGTACGGGCATCATCACATTGACGAAATTGAATTCCGATTGATGCGCGGTCGTTGAGGATTCGGCAGTGTGATCATCGCCCATCAGGGCCAGCACGCCGCCATGTTTGGAGGTGCCAGCGAGATTGGCGTGGCGGAGGACATCGCCGCTGCGATCGACGCCCGGACCCTTGCCATACCAGAGCGAGAAGACGCCGTCGTACTTGCCTTCCCCGCGCATCTCGGCCTGTTGGGCGCCCCAAATGGCGGTCGCCGCCAGATCCTCGTTGAGGCCCGGCAAAAACTGGATGGAAGCCGCGTCCAGCGGGTGCTTGGCGCGCAAGAAAGCCAAATCGAGACCGCCGAGTGGCGAGCCGCGATAGCCGGAGACAAAACCCGCTGTGGCGAGATGATTGCGTCGGTCAAGCTCCTTTTGCATGAGCAAGAGCCTGACAATCGCCTGCGGACCCGACACGAAGATTCGCCGCTTCGTCAGATCATATTTGTCGTCGAGCGAGGTCGATCGAAGATCCTGAGGGAATTCTTGAGATAAGTCTTGGGGCAGGTCGACCGGGCCTTTCACCGCGTCCGCCATCGCTCAACTCTCCTGCCGGACAGCCGCCGCCCGGCCCTGCGGCATTCCTTGCCACAATGCCTGGAATATAGGCGGGACCGCCATATTTTCCAAGGATTGGCGGGCTTTTCCACCGGGGAAGTGGCTGTTGCGCAAGCGAAAGAGCCTATTCCGTCGGCTCGCGCAGTTTGCTGCGCCTGTAGCTATAGACTATTGGGGCCGCCGCGTCTTCGCTTTGCGCCGTGATCGCGGCGATTTTGCCGTGATGCGGCGAGAGGTAACACACCGGGTCGGCCTCCCGGGCATCGCACGTGAGCGCGAGGGCCTGGCAGCGGCAGCCGCCATAATCGACCGTCTTGCGCGGACAGGAGCGGCACGGCTCGCGCATCCAATCCTCGCCGCGGAAGGCGTTGAAGGCAGCCGAATAGGTCCAGATGTCCTCGATTGAATGATCGCGCACATTCCAAAATTCAAGGCCTGGAATCGTCTCCGCCGCGTGGCACGGCAGCGCTTTTCCCGTGGGTGTGATGTTGAGCCCGCGCTTGCCCCAGCCACCCATGCAGGCCTTCGGATAGCGTGCGTGATAATCCGGGATGACATGGTCGATGACGATGACCCCGGCAAGCGACTTTTGCAGGGCTTCGACCTCGGCGATCGCTGCCTCTGCCTCGCTCCGCGAG